>NZ_CP143545.1:822500-1512149 GCF_046237625.1 Paraperibacillus esterisolvens
TGGAAATCGTGTAGACGGTTACCGCTGTCTCAAGGGTTCGAATCCCTTGCTCTCCGCCATTATATTCTTAAAAAAATCTACAAAGGCCCCTTGGTCAAGCGGTTAAGACACCGCCCTTTCACGGCGGTAACACGGGTTCGAATCCCGTAGGGGTCACCATTCATATTGGAGGATTAGCTCAGCTGGGAGAGCATCTGCCTTACAAGCAGAGGGTCGGCGGTTCGATCCCGTCATCCTCCACCATATAATTGTCGCGGGGTGGAGCAGTCTGGTAGCTCGTCGGGCTCATAACCCGAAGGTCGCAGGTTCAAATCCTGTCCCCGCAATTTTGGTCCCGTGGTGTAGCGGTTAACATGCCTGCCTGTCACGCAGGAGATCGCGGGTTCGATTCCCGTCGGGACCGCCATTTTTTAACTTTATAACACAACTTATCTAAGGGTTGTGACAAGGTTATTTCCTTCTTATACTAAAGGAAATAATAACTTGATTTGGCTCAGTAGCTCAGTCGGTAGAGCAAAGGACTGAAAATCCTTGTGTCGGCGGTTCGATTCCGTCCTGAGCCACCATTGGCCGGTGTAGCTCAATTGGTAGAGCAACTGACTTGTAATCAGTAGGTTGGGGGTTCAAGTCCTCTTGCCGGCATTTAAATTGTGGAGGGGTAGCGAAGTGGCTAAACGCGGCGGACTGTAAATCCGCTCCCTCCGGGTTCGGCGGTTCGAATCCGTCCCCCTCCACCATTTATCTTAATTATTACAGGGGTATAGTTTAAAGGTAGAACAGAGGTCTCCAAAACCTCCAGTGTGGGTTCGATTCCTACTACCCCTGCCAATTTAATTTAATAGCAGCTGTGGCGATTGTGGCGAAGTGGTTAACGCATCGGATTGTGGTTCCGACATTCGTGGGTTCGATTCCCATCAGTCGCCCCATTTTTATATTATATATCAGTGATTTATTGGGCTATAGCCAAGCGGTAAGGCAACGGACTTTGACTCCGTCATGCGTTGGTTCGAATCCAGCTAGCCCAGCCATTTTTGCGGAAGTAGTTCAGTGGTAGAATACAACCTTGCCAAGGTTGGGGTCGCGGGTTCGAATCCCGTCTTCCGCTTTAAAAAACTTATCTGGCGGCATAGCCAAGTGGTAAGGCAGAGGTCTGCAAAACCTTTACCACCGGTTCGAATCCGGTTGCCGCCTCCAATCAAGCCGGTGTGGCGGAATTGGCAGACGCGCACGACTCAAAATCGTGTTCCTTCTGGAGTGTCGGTTCGACCCCGACCACCGGTATCATAAGTAGCTATACGCTATTATATCAAGGCTTCGTACAATAATGTGCGGAGCCTTTTTATTTTGAGCAAAATGATATAAATCAGGTGTGTTGTGTAGATTATGCCAGCCATTTTTAATGCGGGCAGCCGCTTTAATACCAATGCAGCCGATCTTCTAAATTCACCATCCGCTGGTTTCTACATAAACTATTTTCTAGGCAACAAGATGAGGTGAATCTTTGCATGGATTATGAATTAAATTCAAATAAACAGGTTAGAGAAAATTTAGTTAAGCACCTTAGTGATCTTTGCAGCAAAATCGAGCAATTTGTATCAGCAGCCGCCGATGATCATGATTTTGGTTTATCCAAAGAAAGCAAAAGTAACGTTCTTGCCTTTTTAGCGTTGCAAAAATTTTTATACCCTGAGCTGAACGCTTCATTAATCCGGGAAGGTTTATCTTCGTTAAAAGATATTAATCCCCATGTTTTATTTTCACTAAAACGAATGCTGCATCATTTATCGGATACGCCTAAGCCAGCAATTGAAGGGTGTATTCATGCAGAAGCGGCGAAGGCAATCAAACATAAGAGAAGTAAAAAGCTGATTGCAGAAGCTAATTATGAGGATTCTCCTGCGATTATGGTTACACTTGATAGGTACATGTTAGAAATCCCAGGAATATTTCCAGAATTAATACGGGCGGGGATGAAAGTTGCCAGAATAAATTGTGCACATGACAATATAGAAGTTTGGAAGCAATTGGCCGAGCAAATTAAAGCAGCGGAAAATGAGGTCTATACCGATATGGATCTCCCTAAAAAACGCTGTAAAATCTACATGGATCTTGCAGGCCCAAAAATACGTATCGCCGCTTACAAAAATGAGTCTGTCCCGCTTCTTATAAATGTAAAGAAAGGTGAAGACAATTCAGCAATTGGATATTGTGTAACTGGCAGCCAGCCGATTTCTGAATTAAGCGGATTTACACTTCATGTTGCCGATCGGAAGAGTTTTATCGGCATTCGTCAGAATGATTCGGTAATATTCACAGATTTAAGAGGGAAACAAAGAAAATTCACTGTAGTGCAAGTTGTGAACAACACCTGCTTGCAGGTGAAACTAAATAAAACATCATTAATTGGAAGACAAACTGTTTTAAGATGGAAAAACGAATACATGTATCTAAGTAATTTCGAACAAAGACCAGTCACTATTGAGGTAAAGCAAGGAGACATCTTACGATTATATAGAACCAGCGAGTACCTTGGAAGACCTAAAAGCGCATCCGGACCTGCGTCCCTAGGAATTACATTGCCCAAGGCTCTTCATAATGTAAAGATAGGAGACAGAGTTTTTTTTGATGATGGAAGAATAGGTGCCATTGTCATTCAAATTAACGGCGATTATATTGCTATAAAAATTACGTTTACTCAAAATGAATATGTAAAACTTAAATCAGGAAAAGGCATAAACCTTCCGGATTCCCTCGTATACTTAAATACACCTGCATTAACTGAATATGATTTAAAGACTTTGCCTCAGATCTGTGAACTTGCGGATATTATAGGGCTTTCTTTTGTTCACCATCCCAATGACTTAAAAAAATTAAAGAGCTATCTAAATGTGCTGACAAACAGGGAAATCGGGATAGTTGCAAAAATAGAAACAAGGGATGCTATAAATCATTTAACCAAGATCGTATTAGAAGGACTGAATTATGAGGGTTTTGGGATTATGATTGCACGTGGGGATCTAGCTGTGGAAATTGGCCATGATAAGCTGGCAGTTACACAGGAGGGTATATTAGATATATGTGAAGCTGGGCATATTCCAGTCATTTGGGCTACTGGTGTATTAGAAACTATGGCAAAAAAAGGTGTACCTGTGAAGTCGGAGCTGACAGATGTGTTTATGGGTCTTAGAGCAGATTGTATTATGCTGAATAAGGGTCCGCATATAGTTGAGGCAGTAAAATTAATTCAGCAAATTAATGAGATAAAGCAGGAAGATTTTTTTGGTGTCCGTAACACCGTAAGCTCATATGTTCAGTATGGATTTTAAAGAAAAAAGAAGACGCGCACGACTCAAAATCGTGTTCCTTCTGGAGTGTCGGTTCGAACCCGGCCACCGGTATCCCTAGGTTTAATTAAGATGGTTTTTATTATATTCTAAATTTTATCAAATAGGATAGAATTTAAATTCATTTACACGAATTTTACACAAGATAATTAGGGTATAGTAAAGAATAAATTAGAACATATCCTCCAAAAGTAGATATTGTTCCTTTCTCATCCTCTTTTCTTAATTCTTTAATAACATGGGTATAGTCTTTTAGTGTAGTTTCGATATCGACCTAGTCGTTCGCTTACGTAATATATGGATACTTTTTTTCAACTTCTTATTAGACGAGGACTGGCAGCAATTGAACGCGCGGAGAGACTTGGTGGAGTGTTCGGCCCATACAGGATCCAGACGGCATTGCGGCTTGTCATGCGAAGGCGAAAACGGCCTGGGAGACCGACTGGGTGCGCATCGCCGCATTGTATGATGCTCTTGGACAAATATCCCCGTCACCGGTAGTGGAACTGAATCGTGCAGTGGCCTTGTCAATGGCGTTCGGACCGGGATGAAAATCTAAGGGAAATCGGAGCTTTATACGCAACGCATTTTAAAGACATATTGTCCTCTGAATCAAAACACAATATTCGCAGCATCCTTCTTGAAGACGAAGAGCTGAGCGTCTATGCACCAATACTATAACTTTAGAGATGCCGCTGAATTCTTTAGCATTAATTCCTCCTTATCTATAATTCAGTTAATTCCAACTAAGTTTTAAAAGAGTTTCTAAAATGGTAAGTGCGATTATTATCGATTAAAGATACGATCATCGGGAGAACATTAGGTCAAATTACCATAAGAAAATGAAACCATACAACTTTCTTAAAACTGAAGATAAGGATGGGAGGAATAACGTTTACCAGTGCAGACCCTCAAATTCACGAGGGTCAAAAGGGGAATATTACTTTTATATTTGACAAATTAGACTTATATCAAAATTTCTTAATTTATAGGCTTGCTTAGGCTTGATTGTGGTTAGCTGTCCCTATGTAGGCCGCCTTCTCCTTTTCTAACTTCTCCACTAAGGATTCAACAGTTTCTATAATCATTTCATTTGTGACATCTCGGCCCAGAATGGCACTGGCCCTCTTCATAAGTTCTTCTTTATTAATGCTCATATTTAATTATTATCCTCCCTTCTATTATTGCGTATAAATTTAAACGAAAAGATGTTAACAGATTTATCTTCTACATTTTATTAATTTTGTTAATTGCAGCCATTCCTTCTAAGATGATTTTTGCATCGGAGTTTAGATGGGCCGTTACTTCTTTACCTAAAAGCAAGTTAGTATTTTCTCTTATAATAATTTTTAAACCCTGCAAGTCAAACTTAGAAGCATAGGTGTTAATCGCATTTATTATCGCAAAATCTTTTCTGGTCAAAGGCTTGTATCCACTTTCTCGCTGTTCTACGAGAAAGTTGAGTAATTCCCTCGCATTTTTGTTTAACATATTTTTGTGGTCTGTTAATATATCGATGTTCTCTTCCATGAATAATCTTGCTGTTGCCAGCTCCAAATCTTCCACAGATTTGTTAATCTTTACTGCTAGGTCTTCCAAAATCAAAACAGCCATCTCCCTTGTTTTATTACAAATTTTATATCGGTAAAGAAGGAATATAGTTAAGTAAACTATCCTTTATCTATTATTGGAATAATAAATTTTAATGTGTAAAAATCAATTTTTTTATTTTTCCGAAAAAGGGTATTGTAATTTTATGTATTCCTGTTATACTTTGGTAATGTTGGTTCAAAAGTACTAGAGAGGGTAAATGTGGGATGGAGAACAGCGAACCTGTTGCTTATTAACATTGCCTAATTCGTTTTGTAAGGATATTAGGATTTTTGGTAGCGTACCTGCCAAAAAGCTAAAACACTTCCTTTTTTCTTGAATGTGAATTCTCGAAAAGAAGTGTTTTTTTATTTTGATGATTTTAAACGGTACAGTTAATTAGTGCTTTTGTAGGAGTTAAATTGTTTGTTAGGACAAATAAATGAGGAGAAAAATTAATGAGCAGTGCTACACAAAATATTTCTATTCTGGTAAGAGAACAATCATTTTTCCATGAATATCAGCCTTTATGGAATACTAAATTCAAAAAAGTCTTTGCTTATGAGGCATTATTACGCACTGATCCGAGAATTAATCCAGTCTTTATTTTTAAACAGGGGAGGGAAATAGGGGCTTTATATGATTTTGATACTGCTTCTATTTCGAAATCTATTAAGAAATATCCTGATTCGTATTGGGATAAGTTTTTCCTTTTTGTTAACATATTCCCTTCGACTATTATTCATCCTAAATTTACTGAATTTATCAAGGGTTTAGTTAGCGAATATCCTATTATAAAGGGAAGAGTGATATTCGAAATTAATGAGGACCCAATAGAATCGAAACTATGGAATGAAGAAGGTTTTATTAACGGTTTACTTTTTTTAAAGAGCATGAAGTTAATGATTGCTCTAGATGATTTATCTTTCAGCTCAAATGCTCTTGAGAAAATCATCCAGATCAAACCTCATTTTGCGAAGTTAGATCGAACTTGTTCAGAAAATCTAGCAAAGTCGCTTGAGAAACAAACAGACATTGAATCTTTTCTGGCTATTTCAGATAACCTTTCGGTTGTGGTGCTTGAAGGCATTGAAAATAAAGAGGATTATGTCACTGCGTGTAACTTAGGTGTATTAGCAGTACAAGGTTACTATATTTCGAAGCCTCAAAGGTTAGTGAATGCGTAAGTTTCTTATGAATATTTTAGCTAAGAGGAATTTGAGGGGATCACCCTGCAAGGAGAACGTATGATAACAATATTAAATATTGAGGAAATACAGTCTAATTTAGGATGTGGATTCCCAGGGAGAATGCATACATCATTATGAAACCGAAGAGAATTTGAATTATGACCTTTATTTAGCAGGAGGACTAACAACTAATGATAAAGAAAAAAATTAATAAAAGGTTAAAGTTAGGTACAAAAATTAATTTGATTGTTTTAAGTATTGTATTATTATTATCCATAATTATAGGAATTGTGGTAGTCATAGAAGTGACAAAGGGGATTAAGTCATTTGCGGTAGAGAAAGCAAAAGGGGACTTAAGCTTAAGTTACCGGTATATCCAAAACAAGTTTCCTGGTGATTGGGAAATCAAAAATGGAAAGTTATACAAAGGAGATCATTCTTTTAATAATAGCTTTGACATAGTAGACAAAATAGCTAAAGATACGGGTGATACAGTAACAATCTTTCAGGGAGAAACACGTATAGCAACAAACGTCATTGTAAATGGAAAGAGGAATATCGGAACTCAAATTTCTCAGGAAGTTGGCGATCTAGTGATAAAAGAGGGGGAAAACTATTACGGTGAAGCTTCAGTTTCCGGTAAAATTTATCAAACTGCTTATATGCCTTTAAAGAATTACAGTGGAGAAACATTGGGTATCCTTTATGTGGGAGCTCCTCAAACAAAAATTGATGAAATTTTATCATCGTTTTTAACCAAATTTATCATTCTAGTGATTTTCGTAATTATAATGTCTGCTCTTATTATTCTGTGGTTCACTAGCCGATTAAAGAAAAGACTGGCAGCCATTTCTAGTGCATTAGAGAATGCAGGAAAAGGTGATTTTACGACAGTCGTTATGGACGATGCAGGGGATGAGTTAAGTGACCTCTCAAAAAGCTATAACAATATGAGGGATAATTTAAGTAATATGATTACAATTATACTAGAGACCTCTGAGCAGGTAGCTGCATCGTCAGAAGAGTTAACCGCAGGAGCTGAACAAACGAGCAAAGCTACTGAACATATTACAGAAGCAATCCAACAAATAGCTAGCGGTTCAGATACTCAAACACTAAGTATTGAAGAGAGTTCAAAAGCTCTGGAGGAATTAACATTGGGTATAGCTAATATCGCTGAATCCTCTGCAACCATAGCTGAAAATGGAACAGAAACCAGTCAGCGTGCTAAACAAGGTGGAAAGTTTGTTCAAGAAACAGCTGAACAGATGAATATGATCCACTCAACTGTAAATGATACCGGGAATATCATAAAGCTGCTAAATGAAAGATCTAAACAAATTGGTGATATTTCAAAATTGATTACCAATATCGCAAATCAGACCAATTTATTAGCTTTAAACGCAGCAATCGAAGCTGCAAGGGCAGGAGAACACGGTAAAGGATTTGCTGTAGTAGCAGACGAGGTAAGAAAACTTGCCGAACAATCACAAAATTCATCCTCACAAATTTCTGAGTTAATAAAGCATATACAAAATGATATGGACCGTTCAAATGACTCAATGGATATGGTGAAAAAAGAGGTTCAGAATGGATTGGGAATTGTTTCTAAAACACAAGATAGCTTAGAAGAAATCTTAAAATCTATGAATGAAATGGAAGGGCAAATAGACGGAATGGCTTCAACCTCTCAACAAATGTCAGCAAGTACCCAAGAGGTATCAGCAACTGTTGCAGGAGTGACCTTTATTTCTAAAGAGTCTTCTATGCATAGTCAAAATGTAGCTGCTTCAGCTGAAGAACAACTAGCATCAATGGAAGAGATTTCAGCTTCCGCATACAATTTAGCTAAAATGGCAGAGGATTTACAGGATACTGTAAGTAAGTTTCGAATCTAGTTTAAAAGTAAAAAATTTAAAAGTAAGTTGAAGAATATCAGTTTTTAAAACAGCACCCTAATGACTTTAGTATAAAGATATTACTTAGTAGGGTGCTTTCTTCTGAAAGATTCACAACCCAAAAATTGCAACTATATCTATCCTTCATTTAGAAAATTTGGATTCTATATCTTCATCAAAAACAAAAATAGACATACTCAAATCTCTATCAAGATCTATATCCACAAAGAGATCCTTAAAGTTGCATCCTAAGAATTCTTCCATTTCTACTGGGGGATTATTTTGGTAAATCTCTTTTACCATTTCGGTTCTTGCTGCCCTTAAAGCCTGCTTTCCTTCATAAGCAGTAGCAATAAATTTCTCTACTGGAGAAAGGTTGCCTTCCATTTCACTTATAGCCCAGTTTTTACAGAAGGTTGTCGTTATTTTACTTGGTCCTTTTCCCATATGTTTTTTTCTAAAATGACGGACTAGATTGCTGAATTCTGCTTCGTATTTATTCATAATGTCTCCTATTCCTTAGGCGAATATGAATGTATTTTACTATATAGAAACTTAATAGAGAAGGGAGAAATGATGGATATTTCTCCTAGTTTTAGGATGAAGACGTAATACATTTGAGCATTAAAGAATAGTACGCAAAAAAGTTTGGCACAAAACGAATCGTCCTGAATTCCAAAAGTTGCTAGCTGCTTAGTGAACCGTTATCCCTCAGAATATTCACATTGCCGTTTAAGATAGAGAATGTCTTTTAAGAAATCCAGCACGACCCAATTTTAAGTGACCACACGATAACCCTCAAAAAGAAATGAACCTACAAACTCTTTAATATTCTTTTTCTTTTCTTCAGGGGTTAGATTAGCAAATTTTAAAATTGTTTCATACAAATTGTAAAAACGGAGAATTGTTTATTCGTGTAACAAAGGCCAAGGAGTATTAAAATTTTTATGTTTATTTTTCTTAAAACTGCATTGATTCTAGATCGTTTGAAATGTCTGTATTGTTTATTTATTGGACTCCCTCCATAATCACAAATCACTTGAATTTTAGTATTTGAAGAATCTTGAAGATCTGTAACAGGAACAGTGAATTCATCACCATAAAAAGTAAATTTATAGCCCTTATTTTTATAATAACGTTCAGTATTTTTCCTCCATTTAACATTAACAGACATAGTTAATAACATAAAATCCACCTCTTTATATATCACGTATAAAAGTGATGGCCATGTAGGAATCTATATAGGGAACGGAAAGTTCATTGGAGCCCAGAGTTCTACCGGTGTTGCTGTTGCATATCTGACAAGTGGTTATTGGAAACAAAAATTCAACGGCCGGGTTAATCGAATATGGAGTTAAAATATTCTTTTGCAAACGGAGTGAGATGAAAATGGTAAAGGGAAACTTGGTTACAAAAATACAGAAAAAAGCAAAAAAGGGTGACCCCATTTCTTTTAAAAGAAAGGATATACATTGTGAAGGTATAGTCACTCAGGTAAGGGAAAACAGTGTTCTTGTGGAGATTAACGATGTATTGGCCAAGCAGCTACAATATGAAAGCAATTTGACTGTTGTGAATCATAGACATTATGTTGTTGCTTCATCTGCTGGTGCAGGTAACGTATCAGCATAGGTAAATGAACAATACAAAAATCAAGAGTAGCTTTATAGTTATAATTACCTATATCTATTCTTAGATTCTAGGACTTAAATATCATAAGATTGCATTATGATATTTAATTTGGGAGCAAAGTATGGAAGATATTAAACAAAAAGTAAATGAATTGTTGGAAGCAAGCAACAAAATTAAACAAGACCTTGATGCTACTCCTTTTAAAGAACAAAAGCAGTTTGTCTTATTGATTAATAAAATGCTGAAAGCACATAGAGATTTAGAAGAAACTAATGCTATATGATTTCAAGACATAGAAAGACTTTGCACTGATGTGTGAAGTTTTTTTATTTCAGGAAGAACTAGAGCTTCTTCAAGTTAATTCTCCGAATATAATCCGAGATACAGTCCTTAATGACAGGAGCCTCTTTAATAGAAGAACCCAAATTTTAATGCTTTCTTGATAAGGACAAATAAACAAGCACTTGGCATTTTAGCCGAGTGCTTTTTTACTGAAGCCACTTTCAAAGCCTCCAAGTATAATTTTATTTTTATATCTAAGGTTTAGTAATAGTCACATCACTAAATTTGCTAACATTTTGCTAACGCAATCCTATAACAACCGGTAAATCACCGTTAAAGATGTTACAGTAAGCAATATCCAAAACGTTGATTTACCGCACTTTTTGCACCTCTCATTAACAATGTTACAGTCTATCATCTTAGGGGCGGCATGATGTAATAAAGGAAAAGATGTAAACTGCTGCATTTGGAACAAAGAGCATACCAACATTTGGAGTGTAGGAACAAAATTGTTGATGGATTATTAACCTGCAAGACACATGCGAATCATTTTACACAAATTTTACACATCATTCCAGAAAGCTAATAATATCAATTATTTCAGGTCTTTTTCGACCCCGACCACCGGTATCACTTTTTATAACAGTATAATTATTATTTTGGACGTCTTCCTACATAATAGGAAGACGTTTTTTTTATACCCAAAAAGCATGATCTAAACTTATTAATTGCGTATTTTGCCTGTAACAATCTATTGTTCTTAATGCTATTGCCAGTGGCACGTGGCATCACGAACTGGCCCTTTTTAACGTTTTTCTTGGTAACTGTATAATTGTCCATACCCTTAATTGAGCCATATCATAACATAACAAAGACATGAAGCTTGATAAGAAATTACAAAAGGGTGAAAGTTATGAAATTATGTGTAATGGGACTAGGGTATATTGGACTGCCAACAGCTGTCATGTTTGCAACACACGGCATAAAAGTGCATGGAGTTGATATTAATCAACAAGTGGTTGATACCTTGAATAAACAAGAACTTCATATTGAGGAGCCTGGTTTAAAAGAGTTGCTTATTAAAGCGATCAAAGATGGAAATCTAAGTTTCTCTACCCAACCGGAACCAGCGGATGCTTTTATCCTTGCCGTACCAACACCGATTACCGAGGAAAAAAGGGCAAATTTAGACTACGTGAGACATGCCTCGAAAATGATTCTTCCTTATCTGAGGAAAGGAAATCTAGTTGTTTTAGAATCAACAGTCCCGCCAAAAACAGTGGAAGAAGTTTTGGTCCCGATTCTTCAACAAACCTCTCTCAAAATCGGGGAAGAGATACTTGTCTCCCACTCACCCGAAAGAATCATTCCAGGTAATTTGCTTAAGGAATTAGTGTGGAATGACCGCATTATTGGAGGAATTAACCAGAAGTCGAGTGAGCTGACAGCAAATTTATACAAACGTTTTGTAAAGGGTAGCATTCATGCAACGGATGCGACTACGGCGGAAATGGTGAAATTAGTAGAGAATACGTACCGCGATGTGAATATAGCCTACGCAAATGAACTGGCGCGTATTGCGGAAAAAATAGGGTTCAATGTCTGGGAAGCAATCCGGCTGGCCAATTCCCATCCCAGAGTGAATATTCTCCGGCCCGGTCCTGGGGTAGGAGGGCACTGTATCGCCGTTGACCCATGGTTTATTGTAGAACAAGCTCCTGAGGAAGCTAAACTCATTGGGACGGCACGACAAATCAATGACCACACTCCGCGTCGTATAGTCGAAATGATTGAAAATACGGTACAGGATCTCAAGCAGCCTGTCATAACCCTGCTTGGTTTGGCTTTCAAAGAAAATACCGATGATTTGCGAGAAAGCCCATCATTGGAAATCATGCATGCATTACACAAGAAAGGATATCAGCTTAAAATATATGATCCTCTTGTAAAACAACATGTCGGTGGAAAAATTGACACACTCGAAGAAGCAGTCCGGAATTCCGATTGTCTCGTTCTTCTCACAGGACATGAAGAATTTAAGAACTTCGATTTCCAAATGTTAAAAGGTCTGGTTAGGACAAAAATCGTTTTTGATACCAGAAATATTTTTGATAAAAACGGATTAGAGGCAAACGGATTCCAATATATTCAAATCGGAAATCCTATTATACGCGAGAACTAATAGAAAAAAATTTTATATGAGGTGATAATTAAGTGATTACGATACGGGTGGAATATCCCATTGTTGAAAAAGATACTGTGAAATTTCAATATCATATCAGCGAACAAATAGCAGAGATACGAAAAAACCATTTTTATTTTAAATATCCTGGAATGTCAATCGACGACTTGCCCATCGAAGTATTTTGGAATCTATTTTTATCATTAATGGTGTCGATTTTTCGCAAAAAAGAAGAAGATGTTGTTTTCCATTTTCCTGAAGCTGTGCCAACTCCTATTGTGGAACAGTGGATCAACTTTCATAACGCAGGCAGAGTGTATGTCTACCCTATGAAAGATCAGCTGAGTTCGGACTACTTACCCGAAAACGTTAAGAGCGAACAGAAAACAGGATTATTGTATGGCGGAGGGAAAGATTCAGCCTTTGCATTGTCGGTACTTGGTGAATTGTATGGATTTGGGAATCTGTTGTTGATCTCATATGTTCATCCCATTCATAAGAAAAAGATCGATAATGCAGAAATAAGGCGAGACAAATACATTTTGGAACCAATGAGAAAAAAATTCGATATCAATACCCAAACGATTATTACTGATTTTCGAACATCTGTAAGTAAAGTTGGCTCCCGTATGCCCCATTCTGCACTTTATACTGGCCCTGTCTTACCTGTGCTTCTTAAACAAAACGTCAGACTACTTACACACAGCAATGAATTTATACAATATTGGACAGGCAGGTTTGTCAAGGGTGAAGGTATTAAACCTAATTTCCGTTTCCTTCGTTCAAGACCGGAGTATGACGATTTTACAGCTCAAAAATACAATGCATTCTTCCATACGGACCTTCAAATCAAAAATTTCAACTATTATCTTTCCGATTTCGCGAGCTTCTTAATACTAGCAAAAAGATACCCGGATATGCTTGACAGTCTTCTAATGTGCGAACACACCTCTAACCCCCAAACGAAGTGGTGCTACAATTGCCCGAAATGTATGGAATTCGCCCTATTCAGCATGGCCGTCGGTCATCCTCCAAAAGGGTTCGACATGGACCGTCTATTTACCGGTAAATACATTCAACGAATCATTAAGGATACAACCGGATTAAGACCAATGTCCCGGGAAAACGGAAATTATCCTTGGGTATCTTGTATTTTAGGCCATTTTCAAACGTTTTGTCATGCTTTTGCTTCAGTAGATCCGGATATCGTAAAGACATATGTCAGCCTAGAAGGCTATAATAATTTCCTCATTCTCAAGAAAAGATATGGCAATAAATCCTACCCTATCCAAGAATGTCTTATCGAACCTGCATTTAAGCATGTATCACTTCCTGATTCCGAAAAAATTAAGAATATTGTCTCTTTATATTGCCCGATTGTTGATGAATTGCCTCCTTATCTAATATGGGGAAACGTAAGGATAGCATTTGATTACAACCAAGAAATTAAGATACCGTGCCGATTTAATAAGGAGAAAGTTAAACAGTTCATTAATCATCTCGACTTCTCTGAAGATGGTTTGGAGTGGTCGAATCCAACTTTTGAGATAAAAAAAAAAAATAATTCCTGGTTGAGGAAAATATGGACTAAAATCTGGGATGATGAATGAATATTGAGAAATCAGGCATCACTGATTATTTTATCTCCGAAGAAGTCTCGTTTGTATGCGGCGTGCACTATTTATATTCCGGGTGTGGCCCATAAAAGATGCATCGTCTTTTTAAATAAAGTGGATTAAGTTTTTATCTTTGATGGTCATCGCGGAAATAAAGACCATACATTTGAACAAATATTTAATCTATCATCTTCAATAAAATGTAGACATGAGGGAAATGGGATCTATCGTGGGACGCATAACGGAAAAGCGTAATCAGCATTCAGCCATTATTGGATAGGCTGCACAGATGCTCAAAGACCATTTCATTTCTCATATTTCTAATGCTTCAACAATTGTCTAGTTTTAAATTCATTTCCTCGCTCCGTGTGAAAAAGCGTTTTTCTTCAAAACTGTATGTTTGTCCATACCTTAATTGAAGGATTTCATACAATAACATACACCATTGGATTAAGCAATGAAATTATGTGTTTTGGGATTGGGGTCTATTGGGCCGTCAAAAGCTAAATTTAAAGCGTGCAGTTTAATTTACCGAATAAAAAACAACTTAAAAATTTGTTTGGAGATGATGGAGGTTATTATGAACATTCTCCTAGTTATTGAATTTAATTATTAAATCGTTTTTTTAAAACCAAGGGAATTATCTCGAAGTTTGCAGCTCAAATCAATTTGCAGCCCACCCCAATCAGATACGCAAGGAATCAAAACATTTTCATGGGATATTGAATATGGAGGTAATCAGATTATCAATAAAAAAGCTATAAAAATAAAAATAAAGCTGTACAAAAAAGAATCTTGAAAGAAACATCATCAATGTTAACGACCCATAAGAAAGGTGTGTTATTCATGAGTAATAAACCAATCGAATCCATTAACAGGGCCAAAGTATTGAATGAGATTAATAAACTCCCTCAATATCGGTTTTCAAAATGGAATAGACCAGACATCCGGGTTGCATGTATTTTAGATACGTTCAGTTATGAATGTTTTAAATATGAGTGTACCCTTGAACAATTACATCGATTTACTTGGAAGGATCAAATTGATCAATTTAAACCCCATTTTCTGTTTGTGGAATCAGCCTGGAAAGGGGAAAAAGATTCTTGGCAAACCCAATTGACGAATCTGGAATTAAAACCGCGAGCGGCCATAAGGGACGTTATCGGCTACTGCAAAAAAAACAACATAAAAACCGTTTTTTGGTGTAAAGAGGACCCATCAAACTTTGATCATTTTATCGAAACAGCCAAATTATTTGATTATATTTTTACAACAGATGCACAATGTATAGAAAAGTATAAGAAAGCCGGAAGCACTGACAATGTTTTTGTACTGCCTTTTGCGGCGCAGCCAATGATCCACAATCCGGTTCATTCAACTTCTTGGAATAAAAAAAATATTGCTTTCGCGGGCTCCTGGCATTCCCAAAAATACCCTGAACGCAGTAAGCAAATGGAAATGTTATTTAAAGCGGCTAAGGAAATGGGTTTAGATATTTTTGATCGGCATTTCGAACAATCATTAAAATCTATCAAGTATCCTGATAAATATAGTCCTTACATTGTAGGTGGACTAGATTATCCGGATATGGTTAAGGCATATAAATTATATAAGGTCTTTTTAAATGTAAACTCCATTACGGATAGTCCCACTATGTTCTCCAGAAGGGTGTTTGAATTGCTTGCGTGTGGAACAAATGTAGTTAGCACCTATTCAAAAGGAATAGCTGATCTGTTTAGTGGTATTGTACCAATTTGCCAAACGGAAGAAGAGGTGGAACAACAACTTCAGATGCTTCTCAAGCATGACCAATATCGAGAACGATTGTCACTCTTAGGAATACGCTCTGTATTTTCAAACCATCTTTATCGGCATAGATTTAGTGAAATTTTGCGAAAAATAGGATTAAGCGGGATAAATGAGGAACCGATGCGTGGTGTATCAATCATTACCTGCACAAATAGATCTCATTCCATGGATTTGGTCTTTCAAAATTATGAGAATCAAGTGTGGCCAAATAAGGAACTTATTATTATTTTGAATAAAGATGATATGAACTTAAAAGAATGGAGAAATAAGGCAAAGATGTATGAAAATGTTTCAGTTTTTCGGCAATCCGAACATTATAACTTGGGAAAGTGTTTAAATTTTGCTGTAGATAATGCGCGATACCCCTTTGTCTCCAAATTTGATGATGATGATTATTATGCACCAAACTTTCTCACAGATCTCATGCATGCATTTGAGTATACGGATGCTGACATTGTTGGGAAAGGAACGTATTACTCATATTTGGAAGGGATGAAAGTGCTGGCCCTTCGATCTCCGAAGCCTGAGAATCAGTTTGTTAATTTTATATCTGGTGCCACTATGATTGTCAAAAAGAGCATTTTTAATAGTGTTCGTTTCTCCGAGGATGTAAAAAGAGGCTCCGACACCATTTTCCTTAAAGACTGCATTTCCAAAAACTACAAAATTTATTCTAGCGATAAATATAACTATGTTTGTCTCAGAAGTTCGAATGTAGAGGAACACACATGGAAAATAAAGGATATGGACTTTTTGCGTAAATGTTCAATTGTTGCTTATACGGAAGATTATAAAACACAAGTAACCATATAGAAACAAACCTCTTTTTGTGAGTCATTTTTCCAAGCTATTTTTCTGCAATGGTTTCTCCATTAATTTACTCCAAGAAATTTGATGTTTATTTTTATCCACTTTAATCTAAAAATATTTAGTGGGACATTTTGTGTAATTTGATTAAGTTTGAAGGAGTGGTTTAGTGAAGAAAATTGTTGTCTTATCTGTATTCGGAACGAGGCCAGAAGCTATCAAGATGGCCCCGTTAATCAAGGAATTGGAAAAATGCGATCAAATTGTTTCGAAAGTATGTGTGACCGCTCAACATAGAGAAATGTTAGACCAGGTATTAGAATTCTTTCAAATCAAGCCTGATTATGATCTAGATATAATGGAGGCAGTTCAGACATTAACTGGAATTACAACTAAAGTTTTAAATGGTATGTCCGAAGTGATTGGGAAAAGCCAGCCGGATATAATACTTGTTCATGGGGATACCACAACCACGTTTGCAGCATCGTTAAGTGCTTTTTATCATCATATTCCAATTGGCCATGTGGAGGCAGGTTTAAGAACTTATAATAAATACTCTCCTTTTCCGGAAGAAATAAACAGACAATTTACTGATAGACTGGCTACTCTGCATTTTGCGCCAACAAGAACTGCTGCTGACCAATTAAAACAAGAATTTGTAAGTCCACAATATATTTTTACTACAGGAAATACAGTAATTGATGCCATGAAGAGTACTGTCAAAGCAGATTATCAAAATGCGATTCTGGAACGTTTACAACCGAATGCTCGCTTGGTGTTCATGACTGTTCATAGACGTGAAAATCATGGCGATAAAATGGAAAACATTTTTCGAGCAATTCGTCGAAGTGTAGAAGATCATAAAGATATTGAACTAGTCTTTCCTGTACATCTAAATCCAATCATCCAACATGCCGCAAAACAATTTTTAGGTGAACATCCTCGTATACATCTCACTCCTCCCTTAGATGTGATTGATACACATAACATAATTTCCAGATCAAACCTAGTATTAACGGATTCTGGCGGGATCCAAGAAGAAGCTCCTTCTTTTGGTGTTCCAGTACTCGTACTTCGAGATACGACCGAACGGCCAGAAGGAATTGAGGCTGGCACCTTAAAGTTAATTGGTACTGACCAGCATACTATTTATCAAAACATCGAGAATTTATTAACAAGTCCCGAAGCATATCAACTAATGTCTACAGCAGTAAACCCATATGGTGACGGTCAAGCATCAAAACGGATTGTCGAAGCCATAGTATATTACTTTGGAAAAGGTCAAAGACCTAATGAATTTCAAAATTGAGTTTTTTAAATTTTGATTCAACAGTGTAAATTATCTTTGTCAACTTTTCAGTTTTTTTGGGCGAACCCTACTGTTTAACTTATCGTGACTCATCCGAATTGGTGTCCCGATTTATAGGCGAATAGAATATAAGTTACTAATTTCTGTTGTAAAGGTTTATGTTTATGAAAAAATGGTGCACATAATATGTTGTTCCTCTAGCACTTTAGCCCGCAGCCCATTTTAGGCTATCTTTTCCTAGACTGTCCAGGGGAAAGGTAGCCGTTTTTATAGGTGAGGCAAAAATAGGAACCTTACAAATTTCCATTGGTTCCTCGTTTGAATGTGATAAAAGCGTACACTCACATACCTTCACACCCGCATCTATTCAGTGGTGTATTAAGTAACCAGGAAAAAGTCTAGTAATGGGAAAAACGCCCGAAACGCTGCCTATGAATTTGATTTTAAAAGATTAACAACCAAACTATTTCAAGTAATTGAAAGTTTAGATAAAAGCGGAGGAACTGCCAAATGAACATATATGGTAAATTAATTAACAAAGAAGAGAATTTAGCTGTAGTTGGTTTAGGCTATGTTGGTATGCCAATAGCAGTAGCATTTGCTAAGAAGGTTAATGTAATAGGGTTTGACTTAAATACTCACAAAATAGAACAGTATAAAAATGGTATAGATCCAACTAATGAAATTGGCGATGAAGCCATGAAAAATACTACAGTTGAATTTACTTCTGATGAAACTAAACTTAAAGAGGCATGTTTTCATATCGTTGCTGTTCCTACACCAATTAATTCTGATAAAACTCCTGATTTAGGCCCAGTGGAAGGAGCAAGCATTACTATTGGAAGAAATCTCACTAGAGGTTCAATTGTAGTATATGAGTCTACAGTATATCCGGGGGTTACTGAGGATATATGTATTCCAATTCTAGAAAGAGAATCAGGATTAAAATGTGGTGTGGACTTTAAAGTGGGTTACTCACCTGAACGCATAAATCCTGGTGACAAGATTCATAGATTAGAGAACATTACTAAGATAGTTTCTGGTATGGACAAAGAGTCATTGGAAGAAATAGCAAAGGTTTATGAACTAGTGGTTGAAGTTGGAGTTCATAAAGCTAATTCTATTAAGGTGGCTGAAGCTGCTAAAGTGGTTGAGAATAGCCAACGTGATATTAATATTGCATTTATGAATGAGCTTGCAATGGTTTTTGATCGGATGGGTATTGATACACAGGAAGTTGTAGAAGCAATGAATACAAAGTGGAATGCACTTAAGTTTTACCCAGGATTAGTAGGGGGGCACTGTATTAGTGTTGATCCATATTACTTTATCTATGAAGCTCAGAAACTTGGATACCATTCACAAATTGTCTTATCAGGCAGAAAAATAAACGACGGTATGGGTGAATTTGTGACTGATGCAATCATTAAAAGATTAACCCTTGCTAATAAGATAGTAAGACAAGCTAACGTTGTTATCTTAGGAATTACTTTTAAGGAAAATTGTCCAGATTCAAGGAATTCTAAGGTAGCAGATATCATAAAAGGACTTAATGAATATGGAGTTAAACCAACAGTTGTTGATCCATGGGCAGATCCTGTAGTTGCTAAGCATGAATACGGCGTGGATTTGGTTCCTCTAGTTTCAATTAATAATGCAGATTGTCTTATTTTTGCGGTAGCACATGAAGAATTCAAAAACTTACAGATTGATGAAATCGAGAGGTTTTTTAAAAACCTACCTAACGAGGAAAGAGTAATAATAGATATTAAGAGCATTTTAAACAAAGAGTTAATTGAAGAAATGGGGTATAGCTACTGGAGATTGTAAGCTCTTAAAAGTTCAAAGGTGAAGAAGATACTAATCTAAATTAGATTAAAGAGGATAATAAAATTGCAACAAACCCTTACCCGGCAAGTGAAAGGAACATTTTATAAACTTAACCGAAAAAAACAGCCATGAAATTATTATAAAAGTAGTTTCGATGCTGTAGTATTGTCATCAGCTTAATTTATCGCCTTTTTGAAGTACCCTCCACAAAGGACTTCTTTTTCTTAATTAAAATGATGTTAATTCCCCCGCTATTTGTCCAATCAAATTTTCACCGCTTTCCATTTACTATAATAGATAAAGTACAAGGGATAGTTGATGAGGGGTAGAGGTCGAAAGGTTCGGCATATACCTTTAGTTGGAATAACGCACATTTAAAAATCCTGCTTTATAACATTAGGCAACTTGATGCACAAAGAGAGGATAATGGGTACAAAAACAAAAACTAGAGTACAGGAAGGGCGAGAATCGCCCCTTGCTTTCTTGCCCCCTTTGCCAGGGAGGGAAAAACATGTGCGGAATTGTTGGGTATATTGGAAATCGGGATTCTAAGGAGTACTTATTAAAAGGCTTGGAAAAGCTTGAATACAGAGGATATGACTCTGCCGGAATTGCTGTTATTAACGAGTCGGGTATTACGGTTTTTAAGGAAAAAGGAAGAATTAAAAGTCTTCGAAGTATTGTAGATGAAAAGATAATAGCTAATACTGGCATTGGTCACACACGCTGGGCAACACATGGTGCTCCAAGTAAGCGAAATGCACACCCTCACTCAAGCACTTCATCACGCTTCACTATCGTTCATAATGGTGTTATTGAAAACTATGAACAATTGAAGAAAGTCTTTTTGTCAGAAGTTACGTTTGTAAGTGATACAGATACAGAAGTAATTGTACAATTGATTGAAAGTTTCACCAAAGAAGGAATGTCAACGGAAAACGCCTTCCAAATAACTTTAAAACTGCTTAAAGGATCTTACGCTATCGGTTTAATCGATAACGAAGATAAGGATACTATATATGTTGCAAAAAATAAGAGCCCATTGTTAGTTGGACTTGGCGAAGAATTTAATGTTATTACTTCTGACGCTATAGCGATGCTCGGGGTTACAAATCAATTTGTTGAATTAATGGACAAGGAAATGGTAATTGTAAAAAGGAATTTGGTTACAATTAAAGACTTTGCGGGGAATATTGTTGAGAGAGGGTCCTATATTGTAGAGTTGGATGCTAGCGATATCGAAAAAGGCACTTATCCTCATTATATGCTAAAAGAGATAGATGAACAGCCATTTGTTATCCGGAATATCATCCAAAGGTACAGAGACGAAAATAATAATATAACTATTGATTCCTCCACTTTAGGGACGATGAAAGAAGCAGACCGAATTTATATTATCGCATGTGGGTCCAGTTACCACGCAGGTCTTGTAGGAAAACAATATCTTGAAAAATTTGCCGGGATTCCAACAGAGGTCCATATTGCTTCGGAGTTTGTTTACAATACACCTTTATTATCAGAAAGACCATTATTCATTTTTATCTCTCAAAGTGGAGAAACAGCTGATAGTCTCGCTGCTTTAGTTAAAGTGAAAAAGCTTGGTTACAAAGCTTTAACAATTACAAATGTACCAGGTTCAACATTGTTTCGTGAAGCAGACCACAATTTATTGTTATATGCTGGAGCTGAAATTGCAGTTGGTTCAACAAAAGCCTATACAGCTCAAATTGCAGTATTAGCTATTTTGTCGGTTGCGACTGCAACCTGTAAAGGACTTCAATTAGAATTGAATTTATTAAAAGAGTTAGCAGTTATCGCTAGTGCCATGGAGACATTGACTCAAGATAAAGATGCTTTTGAAAATATGGCAAAAGAATTCTTAGCTTTTACAAAAAACGCTTTCTTCATTGGTCGTGCAAATGATTATCACGTTTGTTTGGAAGCAGCACTCAAATTAAAAGAGATTTCTTATATTCAAGCAGAAGGTTTTGCTGGTGGAGAATTAAAACATGGATCGATTGCGCTTATTGAAGATGGAACTCCTGTAGTTGCAATAATAACGCAAGAAACAGTAAAACTAAGTATCCGTGCAAATGTGAAAGAGGTTGCTGCCCGCGGTGCCAATCCTTGTATTATATCAATGAAAGGGTTGGAGGAAGAAGGGGATAGATATGTAATTGCTTCCGTTCATAGTGATTTAACCCCATTAATCAGTGTTTTACCATTACAACTTCTTTCATATTATGCAGCCTTACATCGTGGATGCGATGTCGATAAACCGCGGAACCTAGCAAAATCGGTAACCGTTGAGTAGTGGGGTTTTTTACTATTAATGATGCAAAACAAAATAAATTGGGAGAATTAAAGGCAGGGATGAATTGGAGCAAGCTCATCGGAAAAAAGTCTGTTATTACAGATATAGCCCCTTATAATAACGGTTACTCCAGAATCCCCAAAAACATCTTTTTCTTTGAGTTACTCTAAAATCTGAAAAAAAAGATTTGAAATTGTAAGCGGACAAAATAAAAATGCCGAGAAAAACCCCTTTTCTCAACAATTCGAAGCTGCGGATGGCAGCTTTTTTTGTGAAAAAGTGAAAAAACATAATTTTCCTTAAAGTATAGGAAAGCCGGAAGCAATGAAAATGTATGTGTTCTTCCTTTTACGGCCCAGCCAATGATCCACAATCCGGTTGATTCAACTTTGTGGAATAAAAAAATGTTGTCGCGGGCACCTGGTATTCCCGAAAATAGCCAGAACGTTGTAGGTAAATGGAAATTATGTTTTAAATAGCAGAGGACCTGAGATTACAAATTTTTTATCGGAACTTCGGAAGTTCAACAAGTTCCATGAAGTATCCTGAAAAATATAGTCAAAATATTATAGGAGGACTTTATTATTTAAAAATGGTTAAGGCATATAATTTATTTAAGGCCTTTTAAAATGTAAAATCCATTACGGATAGTCCCGCTATGTTCTCCAGAAGGATGTTTGAATTGCTCGGGAGCGGAACCAATTTAGTAAGCAGATTCTTTTGAAAAGCATGTATAGAATGGGAAGGTGAGACCTTGATTTCCGTTGTTGCTTGTACCTATCGGAAGGATTTTTTAGATAATATCATCTTCAATTTCCGTAAACAGACGATTAAGGAAAAGGAACTTATTCTAGTCCTTAATTCTTCGAGTTTCACTTTGGATCAAGATATTTTAACAGGAATTAAGGCGAAGATTCTGCAATTTTCCGATGAAACTACTTTAGGAGAGTGTTTAAATAAAGGAGTGGAAGCTGCAAGTTACGATGTTATTGCAAAAATGGATGACGATGATTATTATGGACCTGGTTATTTGCAGGAGTCATATGACGCTTTGAAGAAAACAGGTGCAGATATGGTTGGTAAAAGCAGTTTTTATATTTTTTTTAAAAAGTTGTATGAATTACGGCTTTATAATCCTGCTTATGCAAACTGTTGGATCACGGAACATGATCATGGGCAGAAGATTCATTTTTTATGCGGAGCATCTCTAGTTTTTAATAAGGAGATTTTTAAAAGAATCTCCTTTCCTTCGGTTAATCTGGGTGAAGATACTTTTTTCCAAAAGTTATGTGCTGAACATCATTTAAAGGTATATTCTCTTTCAAACGAGTCTTATGTCTATATTCGCTACGATACTTCTCAGCACCATACATCTGATGTAAGAGATTCGATTTTAAGAAGGCGAAGTAAGTTTGTGGCAAATACTTATTCCATCGCAGATTTCATGGAAAAAAGGGAAAGGAAGTGATTTTGATTTCACTTCCTTTCTTTATATGTTTAACAATTATGATTTAAATCTACAGAAAACCTCGCAATATCCTTGCATCGAATGACAGTAATCCTTTTTGGAATACAAGGAGAAATACTGCCTGGTTCCACAATTGTGACACAACATTCTTTTACTTTTAGAAGTACACCGGTAATGTCATCACAACAGGACTTAGCATCACAACAGGATTTAGTTGTAATGGTTATCTCTTTATGCTTGAATTCATCTAGCAGTTTGCATAGACAGTCGTTTTCGCAATCCTCTTTTTTGTGATGGTGTTCTGAACATGAGCAATCAAATTTGTGTTTTCCGCAGCAGCACGGGCAATGATTGTGATCGAAACAAGAGCTTTTGTGTTCGTTGTGGTTGTGGTTGAAACAACAGCTTTCGTGTTCGTTGTGGTTGTGGTTGAAACAACAGCTTTCGTGTTCGTTGTGGTTGTGGTTGAAACAAGAGCTTTCATGTTCGTCGTGGTTGTGGTCGAAACAAGAGCTTTCGTGTTCGTTGTGTCTGCAGCTAGAACATTTGTGTTTTACATTTCCAGTACATTTATCCCGTTTTTTACTGAATTTATTTTTTTTGATAAGTTTCTTAATAGGTTTGGGACCTGGTCTTTTAGGACCATATTTCGAGTGGCGTTTTTCATTACTCCCTCCCATCCAATTTCCTCCTTTATCATGATATAATTTAATATATTCTGCCTTAACAGTATTGGACAGGGCGTTCACCATTAATTAACAATTAATGTTTATATAAAACCATAATTATCACTCCTGGTGTTATTATTCCGGTTTTCTCAGACTTAAGAAATGGGGAGATTAAAGAAAAATTCTTTCAACTTCCAATGGGGTAAGGGCATTGATTGAGATAACGTAAAAGAAAGCGTCATAGGCAAGACGGCCGGTATGTATTTCCAAACTGTTCATTTACTTTGAATCATACACGACGCCAATTGGCCCTGTGGATTGGACCAATGGTGCCATTTCTTCAAAAAACTACATTTCATGCTGTAATTCTGTCATCGCATTCAGTTCTAATTAAGTAATTTGGAAACTATAATGGTATACACAAATCTAAAGTTAGAGGTGTATCAATATGGAGAGCAAAAAGGATGTCTTGGATAGGGGTCCATTCTTTCATGGTACGAAAGCTCAATTACAGATTGGAGATTTACTGGAACCGAACTATTTATCAAATTACCAGGATAAAATATCTAACCATATTTACTTTACCGGTACATTAGAGGCTGCTAAATGGGGTGCAGAGTTAGCGGCATCTAATTCAAAGGAAAGAATTTATATTGTAGAACCTTTGGGAGAGTTTGAAAATGACCCGAACGTAACGGACAAAAAGTTTCCCGGGAACCCAACACGTTCATACAGATCCAAATCACCATTGAAGATCATAGCAGAGGTAGGCTCATGGGAAAGACACACAGATGAACAAATCAGCCATATGGTTAATTCTATAAAAAAGCTGCGTGAAGATGGAAAATTTATAATTTATGATTAATCCATGCCGAGTCTTTATGGTGCAGTTTCTTCAAATATCTATAAAGGGAATAAATTGCTAAGAATCTGCATATACTATAAGGGAACAAATTCATCAATAGGGGTTGATTATTTCACGAAATGGCGTTATAATTATTTTTGTCAGATGATATAACAATCTTCGACAATATATGCGGGTGTAGTTTAATGGTAAAACCTCAGCCTTCCAAGCTGATGTCGTGAGTTCGATTCTCATCACCCGCTCCATACATAGGTCACAACGCAGTGTTTTGTATTTAACATACGAAGCATTGCGTTTTTTAATTTATGGACTAGCAGAAAGAAGCCGAAACAACCTCTCTCAGGCTGTTACAACCTCAACTTCTGCTTGCCCGCCATGGACCTGTGTGAACATAGAACTGATGGACCCGGCTAGCTCTAAGCCTTCTTCTTTAGACATGGAAGGCTTTAAATAAACGATTTGAAGGGCATTGACGGTGTTTTCGGTCACCTTTGTCCGCTCTGAATCCACATATGGCGTACCGAACGGCCCCTTCTCGTCTTTGGAAAGGATCATGCCAGAAAGCATATTCATACGGCCATTAAGCCCTTGATAGGCATCGTCCGGGCCGCCCGCTGCTATGGTGACATTGCCGGAGATAAGATCCCGATCGTAGATGCCAAGAGGAATTTCATATTTCAATGAAAAGAAGTTATTAATATCGATGGCTGAGTGAGTAGGCTGCAGGAATTGCTGTTTCTTGACTCTCCGAAACAGTGCTTCTGCTGAGGGACGGTATCTGGATGGATCAGTGCCAGCCTTTTTAAAGACAGCTCTCCACTCTTTAATGCCTTCATATTCAGTGAGTTCCTTTTCCTGCAGATCCAGGAACAAACTTTCCTGGAACAGCTGGATGCGTCCCTGAATCATTTTGGGGGAGGGGCCGACCGTGATATTATGATAGTGAATGCAGGCTGCCTTAATGCATGGGATTTTTTCGGAAAGGTTTTTGCTGATTTGTATATTCACTGTCATTCCTCCAAGTTTTTTTATAAATAGTGTACCATAATCATTTTTTTGGCAGAAGGGAGGTTTTCCACTATGGACTATAGGCTGTTAAAACAAGATATCATTGAATACAGCAAAACAATCGGGATAGACAAAATCGGTTTTACCACAGCAAGTACTTTTGACGATATGAAGAATAAGCTGATTCGTCAGCAGGAGCTTGGCTATCAATCAGGCTTTGAAGAACCGGATATCGAAAAGCGTACCAATCCCGGCATTATTTTTGATGAACCCCGCTCCATCATCTCTATCGCCCTTGCGTATCCTTCAAAATTGAAGAATGCCAAGCAAAGCAAGAGAGGAGAGAGGCGCGGCATCTTCTGCAGGGCATCCTGGGGCGAGGATTATCATGCTGTGCTCCGTGACCGGCTCAGCAGGCTGGAAGCTTATATATATGAGAGAGTCCCAGAGGCCCGCTGTCAGTCAATGGTCGATACCGGAGAACTTGTCGATCGGGCAGTGGCACAGCGTGCAGGAATCGGGTGGAGCGGAAAGAACTGTTCGATTATCACTCCCGAGTTCGGTTCCTATGTGTACTTAGGTGAAATGATCACCAATCTTCCTTTTGAGGCCGATCAGCCTATGGAAGACCGGTGCGGAAGCTGCAATAAGTGTATTGATGTCTGCCCGACCGGGGCGCTTGTTGGCGGCGGCCAGCTGGATGCACAGCGCTGCATTGCCTTCTTGACCCAGACAAAAGGATTTCTGCCTGACGAGTTCCGGACCAAGATTGGGAACAGGATTTATGGCTGTGATACCTGCCAGACGGTCTGTCCGGAAAACAAAGGCAAGGATTTTCATTTCCATCCTGAGCTGGAGGCAGATCCCGAAGTTGCCAAGCCGCTTCTGACTCCTATGCTCCAGATGAGCAACCGGGAGTTTAAAGAAAAGTTCGGCCGTATATCCGGTTCATGGAGAGGAAAGAAACCGCTGCAGCGGAATGCAATCATTGCCCTGGCACATTATAAGGAAGAAACCGCAGTTCCTGAGCTGATACAGGTCATGGAAAATGATCCGCGCCCTGTAATTAGAGGGACGGCTGCCTGGGCACTCGGCAAAATTGGCGGAGAGGATTCCAGGGATGCGCTGGAACGGGCGAAAAGAACAGATAAAGACCCAGAGGTCCTTGCCGAGATTGATAAAGGCATGGAGCTCTTGACAAGGCCGTAACCGGGAAACCCCGGTTATTTTTTTGAGTTAATATCCCAAGCCCACTCACATACATTTAAGCAAGGATGCACCGAAGGGCGGGAATAAGCATGAAAGAACAGTTAGAGCAGCTGCTGCAGGAAAGAGTTGACGTCTATATCTCCGGTTCAGCGGAACGCGCTGTGTGTACAAAGGCAAGCCGCAAACTGGAATCACTCAGGGAGCGTTCGGCAGAAATTGTAAATGTGAAGGCAGGCGGCATGGTAAAATCCGTCCGTCAGGAACAGCGGAATATAACAATCGATTATGATGTTCACTATAAGTACCTCATTAAGCAAAAGGAGCTGCTGTATCTGGAGGAAGAGATTGAACACAGACAGGCAGTCTTTGAAGGGGAGCGGATGGTTGTGGATGATATACAGCCTGTATTGTTCAGCAGCGAGGAAGCCCAGGGGCTTGAGGTTGAGGATGTGCGGGCGGTATATACATATAATCGGCTCAAAGCTGTACAATATGCAGAACGATGGTGGAATGAGTTTAATCCAGGTTATAAAAAATTTCAGGATGATTGTACAAACTTTATTTCCCAATGCTTAAGAGCTGGCGGAGCACCGGTATGGGGCCAGCCCCAGCGCCAGCGCGGCTGGTGGTATACAGGAAAGACCTGGAGCTACAGCTGGGCGGTGGCTCATTCTCTTAAATTATATCTCGGCAGGTCAAAGGGTTTGAAGACGAGGGTGGTGTCAAAGCCAGAGGACCTGACATACGGGGATATCATCTGCTATGATTTTGAAGGGGACGGACGCTATAATCATAATACAATCGTGACCGGCAGGGATGCATATGGCATGCCGCTCGTGAACGCCCATACTACCAACAGCCGCATGAGGTACTGGAAATATGAAGACTCAACCGCCTATACACCCCGTATAAAATATGCGTTCTTTAAGATCGTGACCGATTCATAATGATTTATGCTGACTGAAAAAAAGTTTATAATAACACTTAGATATTAATGAGGAGTGACCTTTTTGGCCATACATATTGTTTTATACCAGCCGCAGATACCGTCAAATACCGGAAATATTGCAAGGACCTGTGCCGCAACAGGCACCGTGCTTCATTTGATACACCCGCTTGGCTTTTCTACCGACGATAAGATGCTGAAGCGTGCGGGCCTTGACTACTGGGAGCATGTGGAAATTCATTATCATGACTCGCTCGAAGACTTCCTTGAAACTCATGCACGGGGGAATCTTTTCTTTATCACGAAATTCGGTGAAAAGACTTTTACTTCCTTTGATTACAGCCAGCCGGAGGAAGAATATTATTTTGTTTTTGGACGGGAAACGACAGGCCTGCCAAAAGATTTGATCGAGGAAAATATGGAGAGGTGCCTTCGTATCCCGATGACGGATAAGGTAAGATCGCTGAACCTTTCGAACACTGCTGCTATCCTGGTATATGAAGCGCTGCGGCAGCAGGGGTTCGCGCATCTTACTTGATGAGAGTTAAGCTTACCATGACCTTACGGAGATGGCATACAGAAGAGGAGAGATTGAATGAATCAGGTAATCGAGACCATTTTAAATCATAGATCACAGAGGGCATTTGAGGACAAGCCGCTCCAGCCGGAACAGATCCGGGCAATTATTGAGAGTGCTCAGGCTGCATCCACATCCAGCTATATCCAGGCCTACTCCATCATAGGAGTTACCGACCCGGAGAAAAAAAGGGCACTTGCAGAACTGGCGGGAAACCAGCCTTATGTTGAAAAGAATGGCCATCTGCTTATATTCTGTGCAGACTTGTACCGTCATACGCTGATTGGCCGGATGGAAAACAAAGACCTGGAGGAATCCCTCCTCAGCACTGAAAAGTTCATGGTTGCCTGCATAGACGCAGCCCTGGCCGCCCAGAATGCGGCCATTGCCGCTGAGTCCATGGGACTGGGAATCTGCTATATCGGCGGAATCCGGAATAATCTTCCCGAAGTGAGCAAACTGCTTAAAACACCGGAGCGGGTCATCCCATTATTCGGCATGGTAATCGGGCATCCCCTGCATGTAAATGATAAAAAACCGCGGCTCCCGCTTCAGCACGTTTATATGGAAGAGGAGTATCAGCAGGATGAAAAGGCATACCAATCCGGGCTGGAGGAATACAACGCCCTGATCACTGAATATTATCAGGACCGTACCGGGGGACAGCGGTCGGATACGTGGACCGGGCAGATGGCAGCCATGCTCGGTACCGGCCGGAGGATGTATATGAAGGATTTTGTGGAGCAAAAGGGATTGAATAAAAAGTAGAAAAAGCCTTTTGCAGATTAGGCTTATCAAAAAGGTGTTCGGGATGCTTCATCCGAACACCTTTTTGCGTACTCTTTTTTGCCAATAGCCGGCCCTAAAGGCAGTGACATTCAGTACTGCTTGGCGCAGCCCTTTCTAACTAATCTCTTAGAATAGGCAAGGTGTCAGATTCATTCTAAGCTAAACAGTATACAGAAAGCCTGTTGATTGGAGTGGAAGGCGCGAAGACTCCTGCGGGATATGCTGGACAGGTGAGACCCCGCAGGAGCATCGCGACGAGGAGGCTCACCGCCAGCCCCGCGGAAAGCGAAGCGCCTGGAACGGAAATCAACAGCCTCATTTCACATTCCAGTCAAATGAAAAGACTGCAGGCAAAATCGACTTACATCGAAGCTGCCTGCAGTCTGACGGCTGCCAAAAGCAGCTTTTTTTCATGGACTTACTTTGTGCCTGGCTTGTCATCATAGCCGGCTGTAAAGATGGCAAAAAGGAAAGTCACGGTTACACCAAGGATTAATATGAAGTTCATTGGGAAGTCCTCCTTTGTATGGCCAAAAACCGGGACTTACAAAATACCCCAGTATTGGATGCGCATTCACTATGCCTATTATAACCTAATATATTATGGCTGTGAATGAAAAACTGGCGCCTTTCATTTTGGGCTCATGTAATTGGGCATCTGTGCATAAAGTGTATTAATCGTCTCTGAAAGAGGACAGAGGAGGAGCCATAATGGATATATTAAAAAAAATTGAAAGATACCGAGAAGATGAACAGAAATTAAAATGGGAAGGCACCTTCGCCGATTACCTGGAACTGCTTAAAGAAAAGCCATGGGTTGCACAGTCCGCACATTCGCGCGTATATAACATGATCAAGGATGCTGGAATTGAAGAAGTAGAAGGACAGAGGAAATATAATTTTTTCAGCGGTCAGCTGTTTGGCCTCGAAGAGGCATTGGAAAGGCTGGTAGAAGAATATTTCCACCCGGCCGCCAAAAGGCTTGACGTCAGGAAAAGGATCCTGCTTTTGATGGGGCCGGTGAGCGGCGGGAAGTCAACACTTGTTGCCATGCTGAAGCGTGGTCTAGAAAACTATTCCCATACAGACACTGGATCAATTTTTGCCATCAAAGGCTGCCCGATGCATGAGGATCCGCTGCACCTAATTCCGCAGTATCTCCGCAATGATTTTTATGATGAATATGGCATCCGGATCGAAGGAAACCTGTCACCGCTCAATATGATGAAGCTCGAACAGGAATATCATGGCCGGATTGAGGATGTGCTGGTTGAACGTATATTCCTGTCGGAAGATAAACGGGTGGGAATTGGGACATTCAGCCCTTCAGACCCGAAATCCCAGGATATCGCTGATCTGACGGGAAGCATTGACTTTTCCACAATCGCCGAGTTCGGCTCCGAATCCGATCCGCGGGCCTATCGTTTTGATGGGGAGCTAAATAAAGCGAACCGGGGTATGATGGAGTTCCAGGAGATGCTGAAGTGCGATGAGAAGTTTCTTTGGCATTTGCTTTCACTGACTCAGGAAGGCAATTTCAAGGCTGGCCGGTTTGCCCTGATCAGCGCAGATGAGCTGATTGTCGCTCATACGAACGAGACAGAATACAGGACCTTCATATCCAATAAAAAGAATGAGGCCCTTCATTCCCGTATCATCGTGATGCCTGTCCCTTATAATCTGAAGGTGTCTGAGGAAGAGAAGATTTATGAAAAGATGATTAATGAGAGCGATGTAAACAATGTGCATGTGGCTCCGCATACCTTGAGGGTTGCAGCCATGTTCTCCATTCTCACCAGACTGAAAGATCCAAAGAAGGGTGATATTGACCTTGTTAAAAAGATGAGGCTGTATGACGGCGAGAATGTGGAAGGATTCAATTCAGCCGATCTTGAGGAACTGAAAAAGGAATATCAGGATGAAGGGATGAGCGGCATCGATCCCCGTTATGTTATAAACCGGATTTCATCAACGATCATCCGCAAGGAAGTGCCGTCGATCAATGCGCTCGATGTGCTTAGATCCTTGAAGGAAGGACTGGATCAGCATCCATCCATCACGACTGAGCTGCGGGAACGATACATGAATTATATATCAGTTGCCCGGAAGGAATATGATACGATTGCCAAAAAAGAAGTGCAAAAAGCATTCGTCTATTCTTATGAGGAAAGTGCCAAGACGCTGATGGATAATTATCTTGATAATGTGGAGGCTTACTGCAATAAGCAGAAACTAAGGGACCCTCTGACAGGGGAGGAAATCAACCCGGATGAAAAACTGATGCGCTCAATAGAGGAGCAGATCGGGATTTCGGAGAATGCCAAGAAGTCCTTCCGTGAAGAGATATTGATCAGGATTTCTGCTTATGCAAGGAAAGGGAAACGGTTTGATTATAACTCCCATGACAGGCTCCGCGAGGCAATCCAGAAGAAGCTGTTTGCCGATCTGAAGGATGTTGTCAAAATCACCACATCCTCCAAGACACCGGATGAAATGCAGCTGAAGAAGGTCAATGAAGTGGTGGCCCGGCTTGTGGATGAACATGGCTATAATACCACTTCCGCCAATGAACTGCTGCGCTATGTAGGCAGCCTGCTAAACCGGTAACAGTAGGAGCACCTGCAGATTAGCAGGTGTTTCTTTCTATCTTTTATATTTTTAAGGAACCGTTTTGCGGACCGCACAGCCGGGTATTTATTCATCAAAGGAGTGAGGACATTGGGGAAAGACCAAAAGCCTGATCATATTCCTGAAAACAGCTCCATGGCCAGAAATATGGACGAAATGAAGATTCTGGGCAGCCAGATGGACAACATGCGTACCAACGAAGAGCTCGGCAGGCGGGGGCGGCACCCGGACCCCGTACAGCACGAAGAAGAACTGAAGCAGCCATGACCATACTGAGGAAGCAGCAGCTGCTGCTTCTTTTTATTCCCCGGGTGCCTGGCCCCATTTCCCGGATGCGGTTTCCAGTACCCGCTTGGTCCCGGAGTACAGGCCGGATTATTTCCCGGTGGACAGTCCCCCTTTTCCCAGGGAGACTCGCCTTAATTGTCGAAAAAGTTTGTAAATTTTTATGTTGAGCTGCATAGGATAGAGTAATCCAGTCCATTTGTTTTTGGGGGAGTTTAGTGCCTTTTGGGAGCCTGTTACAGGGCTTATTTTTTACCTTATAAGAAGAGCCTGCATGGAAGCAGGGGGAAATGAAATAGTTAGGAGGGGTAAGATAATATGATAGATGACCCTAATCGCCAGTTTGTGATTTCTAAAGAAGATTGGTCCCTCCACCGCAAAGGATATGATGATCAGCAGCGGCATCAGGAAAGAGTGCAGGATGCAATCCGCAATAATCTGCCCGATTTAATTTCGGAGGAAAGCATCGTTATGTCTAATGGTAAAGATGTAGTCAAAATTCCAATCCGTTCACTAGATGAATATAAGATCCGCTATAATTATGACAAAAATAAGCATGTCGGCCAGGGCGACGGAGACAGCCAGATTGGAGACGTTGTCGCAAGGGACGGTTCACAGCAGCAAAAAGGTCCGGGGAAGGGCCAGGGACCAGGGGATCAGTCAGGTGAGGATTATTATGAGGCTGAGGTTTCCCTTATGGAGATTGAGGAAGCCCTATTCAAGGAGCTCGAGCTTCCTAACCTGCAGCGCAAGGAAACTGCTGAGCATACGATTGAACATATAGAATTCAATGATATAAGAAAAACGGGGCTCATGGGCAATATCGATAAAAAGAAAACCATGATTTCGGCCTTTAAGCGGAATGCGATGCGCGGCAAGCCGGGCTTCCATCCGATCACAAAGGATGATTTGAAGTTCAAGACATGGAATGAAGTGGTGAAGCCTGATTCGAAGGCCGTGGTTCTCGCCATGATGGACACGTCAGGCTCGATGGGACTTTGGGAAAAGTATATGGCCAGAAGCTTCTTTTTCTGGATGACCCGTTTCCTCAGGACCAAGTATGAAACGGTGGAAATTGAATTTATTGCCCATCATACAGAAGCAAAGGTCGTTTCAGAGGAGGATTTCTTCTCGAAGGGAGAAAGCGGAGGTACGATATGCTCTTCAGCATACCGGAAATCACTGGAGCTGATCGAGACCAAGTACAGTCCATCCAAATATAATATATATCCGTTCCATTTTTCCGATGGTGATAACCTGACCTCTGACAACGCCCGCTGCGTTAAGCTGGTTAACGAGCTGATGAAGGTTTCGAATATGTTCGGCTATGGTGAAGTGAATCAATATAACCGCCACTCGACGCTCATGAGCGCTTATAAAAACATCAATAATGAAAAATTCCGCTATTATATCCTAAAACAAAAAGCCGATGTCTTCCACTCGATGAAGAGTTTTTTCTCCAAAGAAGAAAACAAAAAATATGCATGATTAACAGGCCGGGGACACCCGGCCTGTTTTGATGGAGACAAAAAAATCAATATCCCCTGACACCTGAATTGCGCGATACGTACCGGCTGCCTGTAATCCAAAACCTCCAGGGGTAGTGGACGGCCTCACCTGAATTAGCAATGCCAACCCGCTTTCCTGTTGAGACGGCCTCAGGGGGCATACCTCCTGCTATGTACAGGGGAGGCCGGGTGAAGTGTCCTCCATAGTCTTCCATCGTTATACCAAGCGCTTTAGTCAGCTTGCCAGGACCGTTGGTGAGGTTTACCGGGTCCTGCATCCCTCTGCGTTCCTTCATCAGGTCTATACCCGACAAAGGCTCAACGGCACGGATCAGGACTGCTTCCGGATTGCCGGCGGCGCCGCTCACCACATTGACGAGGCAGTGTGTGTGCATCACATAAGTATAAATGGAGCCGGATTCCCCGAACATGATCTCTGTCCTTTTGGTGCGCCGGTTTTGATAGCTGTGTGCAGCCCTGTCCATCGGCCCCATATAAGCCTCCGTCTCAACAATAATCCCAGAGGCGGTGCCTGCTGGTGTCTCTTTCACAAGCATGCAGCCAAGCAATGCTTTGGCAAGCTCCAGGGTTGGGAGCTGAAAAAAATCCGCGCTTAACGGCTCTTGTATTCCTTCCAAATCATCCACATCATCACCCCGGTTTTCCGCTGTCTACAATAAAATTCTTTCTATCATGATTCCACTAATCCTAATAAATGAAACAGTGCTTCCTCTGCATTTTATTTTCATAATCCTTCCCGCTTTGAGGAAGGCTAGTTTTATCGATAAAACGGATATGGGGAGTCATGGCTGTCTCTATGATTCGCTTTTGCACTGGAGGTGCCCGCATGGCAGCAAGATCAAAACAAGAAGTAGAACAGATAAAAAAATGGCTCAGGGAAAAAATGACCGACTGCATTGACCTTGAAGACAGGGAACTCAGCTTAAAGGATAAAGGGGCAACCCTTATATACCTTAAAAGTGTAACCGATTCAAACGTCATCTACAGATTTTTGATCACGCCTTTTTTTGAGACAGACTCCATTCAGGACTTTGAGGATTTTGTTACATCCTTTCCTGCAGCTACGGAGCCAAAGGATCAAGAAGACATGCTTAATCAGATATTAAAGGGCTATGTGGCCATTTTCACGAACGACCGGATTTATATTGTTCAGATGAAGAAGGTGGCAGGAAGCACGGTTTCTGAAGCGACTGCTGAGGTGAATGTGCAGGGATCGACTGATGCTTTCACTGAAAACCTTGAAGTAAACCTCAATCTGATCAGGCATCGATATCAGTCAGCCAACTTAAAGGTTGAAATGAAGACCCTCGGTTCTATTTCACAGACGTCGGTCGGCATTGTGTATGATACCACGAAGGTTGACAAGGAAGTGCTAGATGAGGTGAAGAAAAGGCTTTCGGAGGTTGATGTCGAAATGCTGATCTCGGCTGGGGAATTGGAGCAGGAGATTTCCGGCAGGAAGTTTGATATATTCCCGACCACCCTGGTGACCGAGAGGCCGGACAGGATGGTGAAGGGGCTGTCTGTGGGTAAGATCGGCATTGTTATAGACAAGACGAAATTTTCCCTGATTGCTCCTTCCATTTTCCATGATTTTTTTGCGGCGATGGATGACCGCATACAGCTGCCGCTGGTTGGCTGGTTTCTGAAGGCACTCCGCTATGCCGGCCTGCTTGCAACTTTGACGCTGCCTGCCTTTTATGTGGCCTTTGCCTCCTACAATCCTGAAATCCTCCGGTTACAAATTACTTTGATGATTGCCGGGACGAGGGCAAATGTCCCTTATCCAGCAATCATTGAGGTCCTATTGATGCTGATCATGGTGGAATTTCTGATTGAAGCGAGTATCCGTCTGCCAAAAACGATAGGACCGACTGCAACGACAGTCGGGGGCTTGATACTGGGGACAGCTGCAACTGAAGCGGGGCTTGTCGGCAGTGTCATGATTATCCTTGTATCAGCAGTGGCGATAACTAATTTTGTAATTCCGATCAATATGATGAATTTTACAGTCCGGGTTTTAAGATATGGGTTTTTGGCGCTTGCTTCCATCTTTGGCCTAGTAGGGATCGTTCTGGGTTTTTTAGCGGTCGTGGTGTATTTATCGCAGATGCGGAGCTTCAACAGACCATATTTCAATGTGCTGGCTGATGATAACAGCAGAAAGGGCAAGACATATGGTTAATAATCGTTATATTTACTATTTAATTGTCGTCAATGCTTTTGTGAATTCCATCAACTTTGTGCCGAGGATGCTGATTGATAGTGACGGAAGTCTGATTGCCATTTTTGTTTCTGCCATCATTGGGGCTCTATTGATTTTTCTGTTCACTAAGGCAATCAGCAAATTTCCAGGAAAGGACTTTTCTGAAATTCTGGAGCCTGTTCTGCCAAAATTTATCAGGGGAGGAATGATTATTTTCTTCTCCCTGCATTGGTATGTATTTGGGGCGATCACACTGGCTTCCCTGGTGGATATAACGCACCGATATATAACTCCCGATGTAAATCCGTATGTTCTGACAGCCGGTTTTTTACTGCTGGTCCTCTTTGCCTGCCAGGTAGAGTCCTATTCCATCCTGAGCGTGATTGAAACCGTTATTGTTATTAATATCCCGCTGGTCATATATTTTTTATTTAAAGTACTGTTTAACGATTATTTCAGCTGGGACACGGTCAGGGAGGTGATCACCGATTCACTTGATATTCCCCCGTATCAGTCAGTAGCTGCCGGAACCTTTATTTTCAGCGGGTATATCAATTTAGTTGTCTTTAACAGACTCTTTGAAAGTGTAAAAATCAAACGTTTATGGCTTGTTGTAACAGGGCTGCTGTTCCTGATGCTGCTGTCATTTCTCGTTCCTATTGCCTATAACGGCATTGACGGGGTTAAGCACCATATCTACCCATGGATGACCACCGTCGACTCAATCCAGATTAAATATTTCATAGTGGAGCGCATGATGTTCATTTTTTACCTGTTTTATATAACCGTTTCCCTTGCCGCAATTATTCTCTTCTGGCATGTGGGGCTGAGGATGATGCAGGGAGTGTTATTCAAAAAAGAATCCAGGGAGTTTAAGTGGAAAAACTTGGTTCTTCTTGGCGGTTTTACCATAGGAACCTTTTTTTTAATTCATATGGATCAATTCTCTTTCCTGAGCATTGGGAATTGGTTTATCAGGGTCCGGTTTTTCTCTGAAGTTCTCCTGCTTATGTTATTATTCTTTGCTGTCTGGAGGGTGAAGAAAGCATGAAGAGATTATTGATAGGTGTATGTATTCTTTCCCTGCTCAGCGGCTGCAACATCCGGGATGTAGAGAAACGGGCCTTTGTTGTCACCCTGGGTGTAGATAAGGTGGACGAACCGAATAAAGTGGAAGTGAGCTTTAAGATTGCCCTCCCAACCGGAGATCCGAAAGCGGGTCTGGGTGAATTTACGGTTTTGTCAGAGAAGGCGGGGAGCCTGGCTGAAGCGGTGAGGCTGGCGAAGTCCAAGATGGATAAAGAACTGGATTTCGGCCATACCAAGGTTATCATCCTTGGGAAAGGCCTGCTGACTGAGGATGTGAAGCCCATTCTTTTTTGGGCCCAGAGACGCCGTGACATCCAGATGATTTCTTACATAGCCGTCGGCGATCCAAGTGCCAAAAAGGTGCTCGCCGTGAAGCCCAAGTCCGAACGTGTGCCGGCAGGATATCTCATCAATATGCTCGGAAGGGAAGGAAGTGAGTCTCCTTTTTTGGTCCGGGAATTTTTATTTGATATGCAGAGGAAAATAAGTGAATATGGCTGGGATCCAGTGCTTCCTGTCGTTAAGGCGGCCGGAAGTGATTCTCTGATCATCGACAGGGCCGTTCTCCTGAATGACGAAAAAGTAAGGGTCAGGCTTACTCCTGATGAGACCAGGCTCTATAATCTGCTGGTAAATGAAGATCTTACTTCGAGTTTTACGGCAACTACTAATGGGAAGACCAAATACAGTATCCATGCAGAAACGACCAAGGCCAAGTATAAAATTCATGGAGGAAGCCAGCCAAGGATCAAATTCAATATAAAGATCAATGGTGTGCTTGAGGAAGACCGGCAGGAAGGCTATTTTACTGAAAAAAAGCAGAAGGAGGCAAGCTCTATCATTGAAAAAGATTTTAATGCCAGAGTCCTGGAACTTCTGGAGAAAATCAGAAAATATAAGGTAGATCCAATCGGTTTTGGATTCCGGTACCAGGCTGAGCATTGGAAGAGGGATGAACAGGAAGAGTGGGCCAGGATTTATGATAAGGCAAAGTTTGAGGTCCATACCGAGGTGGAAATCAAATCAACAGGTATTCTGCGATAACCGAGAGAAAGAGTCCGGCTAAAAGCCGGACTCTTCGCATTTATTATGCCTGAACGAAATCCCTGTCCAGAGCAAGCTTCAAATCAACGTATGAAAAACCAAGATCATTGGCAACTGCTTCATACGTCACTTCACCGTTCACTACATTAACGCCTGCTGCAAGTGCAGGATTCTCAAGTACTGCCTGCTTGGCACCCTTATTTGCAATCTGCAGGGCATAAGGCACAGTCACGTTAGTCAAGGCAATTGTGGAGGTGCGCGGTACAGCACCTGGCATATTGGCAACCGCATAGTGAACCACGCCGTGTTTTACGTAAGTCGGGTCATCATGTGTGGTGATATGGTCGACCGTTTCAAAAATACCGCCCTGATCAATGGCGACATCCACAATCACTGATCCAGGAGTCATGGCTTTTACCATGTCTTCTGTTACAAGCTTTGGCGCCTTCGCACCAGGAATCAGAACAGCTCCGACAACGAGGTCTGATTCTGCAACAGCTTCTGCGATATTAAAGGGATTCGATATCAGGGTTTTGATGGAGTTGCCAAAGATATCATCCAGCTGGCGGAGACGTTCAGGGCTGAGGTCGATCATTGTCACATCAGCACCAAGACCAACTGCAATCTTGGCGGCATTAGTACCAACTACACCGCCGCCAATGACCGTAACCTTGCCGCGCTTGACGCCGGGCACACCAGCAAGGAGAATGCCTTTGCCGCCATGAGGCTTTTCTAAGAATTGTGCGCCGATTTGGGATGCCATCCGTCCAGCCACTTCACTCATCGGCGTCAGAAGCGGAAGGGTGCGGTTGACTGTCACTGTTTCATAAGCGATGGCAAACACACCATTCTCTTTAAGTGCCTTTGCAAGCTCAGGCTCTGCTGCCAGATGAAGGTACGTAAACAGGATTAAACCTTTTCGGAAAAATTTATATTCACTTTGAAGGGGTTCCTTCACCTTCATGATCATTTCTGCTTCTTTCCAGACATCAGCAGCTGATTCAACGATTGTTGCACCTTCTGCTCTGTATTGCTCATTCGTGAAGCCGCTGCCAAGGCCGGCATTGTTTTCTACAAGCACTTCATGGCCGGATTGAGTAAGTGTATATACACCAGCAGGTGTAAGGGCGACACGGTTCTCGTTATTTTTAATTTCAGCGGGTACACCTATACGCATGTGATATTCCTCCTAATCAAGGTTGTCTAACCTAATGGGATTACTAGTCCATTTTCAGTATTTTAACCTTTGTACAAACAGTATAAGCGCTTACAATAAAAGTTTCTTTGTGTGAAGATAAGAATATAAAAAGAGCCATTTGTGAAATTCCACAAACGGCTCCCTGCTATCCATTCCTGCTGTTTTTAAGGCTGTCATACTGCATGAGCTTCAGGTCAAGGTAGAGGCCGACCTTTTGAAGCGGTTCTTTTAAATTGAGGCCGCCGACTTCTGTAATTCGTTTGAGGCGGTAGGTGAGTGTATTGACATGAATATGCATCGCTTTAGCTGATTCGTTAGGATTGCTGTCTTTTTCCAGATACGTTTTAAGAGTGGCGAATAATTCAGTCTGATGCCTGCTGTCATATTCAAGCAGGCATGCCAGCTGTGGATTCTGATAATTTTTATTCCTGTTTATATAGAGAGTCTCCAGGAACCTTAGGACTCCAAGCTGACTATAAAGAAAAACATTCTCTGTATCCTGCGGGAACATCTGCCGCAGTGAGAGCACCTGCAGGGCTTCCTGATAACTTTGTTTGCTGTCAGTCAGGTTTTTGATAATGGAACCTGCTCCGCCTTCGATGGTACCGGCATTGAACCTGGTATTCATCTGTGAGATGAAGCCTTGGATGAAAAGAAAAAGTTCGGCTGCGGCCGGCGTTTCTTCCTTAAGGCTTGCCAGAATAATCAACCTGTTTTGATCAGCTGTGAAAATTTCCGCCTTGATCCTTTGAGTGGTCGTCAGCATATAGGAAATCTGCTTTTCCCGTTCATAGGAAATATCTTCTGGGAATTCAAAGACCAGAATGGAAAAGGTGTGAGGAATCAAGGCTGTATGTCCCTTGAATTTCTCCCTCACTGTTTTTTCATCCTGGAAGTGTCCGGTAAGAAGCTGCCACAGGAGCTCCTGATCACTTTCTATTTTCCGGTTTTTTCTTGATTGAACTTGCAGCAGCTGACTCCGTGCTTCTTTGGCTGCATATTGCAGGAAGAGCAAATCGTCTTCACTGAAGGGCTTTTCCACTTCCAGCGCCCAGATGAAGCCGAGGACTTCGTCATTTTTCCAGATCGAAACAGCTGCCCTGTTACCGAGTCCCACATCGCTGATAGAAGGGACCTTAACAGGTGCAGGACCCTTAAGCAGCTGCGGAATTATGCCTTCTTTCCAGAGACTGCTGATCACTTTCTCCGGCACCCTGCGGCCGATAATCGTCGATATCCTGGCTTTATCCGTCCTGTCATCATGCATGCTGTAGGCAAGCAGGCGGTGATTCGAATCTTCAATTGTGACCGGGCATCCAAGATAAGAGCTGACACGGTCGGCAAAAGCCTCAAGATCCCCGTGCAGGCCCTGAAAAATCCCGTGAAGCTCAGAAAAATTACCCATAGACATTCTCCAAGTCCTTAGTTTTACTTTACATAAATAGTATCATTTCTTTTGAGGCACTGTCCCCATTTCCCGGATTATTTCCCTGAAAAAAAGAATGGCACCGGATAACGGGCCATTCTTATCTTTTAGAATATCAGGTCAAGCAGCAGGTAGATCAGCCCGGCGAGTGTAGCCGATATCGGCAGGGTGATAAACCAGGTGATGATCATCCGCTTCGCTGTACCCCATTTAACGCCCTTCACCCGGTGGGATGAGCCGACACCAAGGATTGATGAAGCAATAACATGGGTGGTACTTACCGGCAGGTGGACATAAGTGGCACCAAAGATGATGGCAGCACTTGTAAGGTCGGCTGCAACCCCGTTGACGGGGCGGATCTTCATGATCTGTCCGCCGACAGTCTTGATGATTTTCCATCCGCCGACAGATGTTCCAAGTCCCATTGCGAGCGCACAGGATATCTGAACCCAAAGCGGGATGTCAGTTGAAGTTACATAGTGATTGGCAATCAGGGCCATCGTGATAATTCCCATTGCCTTTTGCGCATCGTTTGTACCATGGGTATATGACTGAAGCGCAGCCGTGGCAATTTGGATATAACGGAATCTTTGGTTTGTCTTTGGCAGATTGGCACCTTTGAATACTACTTTAAAAATGCTATATACAATGAAGCCAATAACAAAGGCAAGGATAGGCGAAATGATGAGCGCCTGAGCAATTTTTCCGAAACCGCCCCATTTGATGGAGTCAAACCCGGCTGAGGCAATGGCAGCGCCTGCGATTGAGCCGATGATGGCGTGTGACGAACTGCTTGGTATTCCGTAGTACCAGGTAATCAGGTTCCAGGCAATCGCAGCAATAAGGGCCGCGAGGATTACTACCGATCCATTATGGAGTGTAAAGGGATCTACAATGTCCTTCGTGATGGTCTTGGCAACTCCGGTGAACGTCATCGCACCGACAAAGTTCATGGTCGCAGCAAGTATGATGGCGTGACGTGGTTTCAGCGCCTTTGTAGAAACAGCTGTTGCAATGGCATTGGCTGTATCATGGAATCCGTTGATGAAGTCAAAGGCTAATGCGCCAACTACGATCAGGATTGTTAATATCAGTAAAGTATCCATATGGACTAAAACTCCTTACGCATTTTTCATTACAATGGTTTCAAGTGCATTAGCTACAGACTGGCAGCTGTCTGCAATTTCCTCAAGATTTTCATAAATCTCTTTGTGTTGAATAATGCGGATAGGATCCTTTTCCGTTGCAAAAAGATTTTTGATAGATTGCCTTAGGATTGTGTCGCATGTAGACTCAAGTTCTTTTATTTTTATCGCGTGCTCGCGAATTTGAACGAATTTCTTTTTGTTCGTAAGCAAGGCCACTGATTTCTCAATTTCGTATGCACAGTCGCGGATAGCATCTACAAACTTCAGCATATAGTCATCTGCATTGACGACAGAATACACTTCGAACAGGGCTGCAGTGCTTTCAAGGCCATCCAATACATCATCCATGGTCATGGCCAGGAGCAGGATATCCTCACGTTCGATAGGCGTGATGAATGCATTGTTCAGTTCCTTGATCGTCTCATGTACATATGAATCACCTTTGTGCTCATAGTCTTTCATTGTGTCTGCAAATACCTTTAAATCGCTGATGTTATTGAGCTTGTAATCGGCAAAATAATCTGCACTGACTTTGATGTTCTCGGAAATGTTGATGAGCAGAGCTGCAAACTTATCTTGTTTTGACTTAAATACCATATTTTAGTACCCCCGTTTTTCATCCAAAATAATTAGAAATAGTATTTGCTAATCAATTCTATAAAATTCTTCGACAAAAAAGATAGCTTTCGACAGAAAATTTACAAAAACTTAACATTAAGAAGGCAGAAAAATCTAAAAAATTGACCTCGCCGATACAATATTTACAACGTATTTACGTTTACAGTAGAATTCCCTTTCTGCATCTGGATAAACTCCCTTAAACAAAATATTGAGTTCTGCTGGTGCAGGGGAAAACCGGAATAATCAGGTGATGCTGCTCATAGAAGTATAAAAGAATGGCTCTTTCACAGTGGAGCCGGGACCAACCTTCGTTTACATAGCCACAAGGGCCAAAGAATTCATACTTCATGAACGGGAGTGCTCACCATGATTAAAAGAATGGATCGAATTGCGATCGAACTCCCCAGGACTCCGAGGCCGGATCCGGCCGCTGCAGCCAATCTCCAGCAGCTTCTTGGCGGGAAGTTCGGGGAAATGTCCACCTTCAATAACTATATGTTTCAGTCCTTTAACTTCCGGAGAAAGAAAAAACTGCGTCCCTTTTATGAGCTTGTTGCGTCGATCACAGCGGAAGAATTCGGGCATATGGAGCTTGTTGCCCATGCGATCAACTTATGTCTCGAAGGTACCACTGAGCCAGGTGACCCGGACAGTGCGCCGCTTCGGAATGGAAACGCCGACCGGATAGCGCTGCATTTCATTGACAGTGCACAGTCTGCACTTCCCATTGATGCGCAGGCAAGACCGTGGAACGGGGAGTATGTAGTGAACAGCGGGAATCTGATATTTGATTTTCTTCACAATTTTTTTCTTGAATGCGGGGCGCGCACGAATAAAATGAGAGTGTATGAAATGACAGACAATCCGGTGGCCAGGGAAATGATCGGTTACCTGCTTGTGAGGGGCGGCGTACACATCCTGGCGTACGCGAAGGGTCTTGAAATGGCAACAGGGGTTGATGTGACTAAAATGTTTCCCATTCCAAATCTGGATAACAAGGCTTTTGATCATGCGAGGAAATTTGAGGAGGCTGGTCTCCACACCAGGCTGTATACTTTCAGCAGCCGGGATTATCAGCAGATCACCCAGATTTGGAAGGGCACGCATCCGACAGACGGCCTGCCGCTTGAAGTGTTTGCCGGCACACCTAAGGGAGCAGAGGTGCCGGATTACGGAGATCTTCCGGAGGAGTTTGCTCCCGGCATATCGGATGAAGATTTCATGAAAATCGTTGAAAGGCTGAAGCGCTCCGCTGGTATGTGAGCGGGGACAGTCCCTATTTCCCGAAATAGGGACTGTTTCCCTTTATCCGGCTAAAAGGATAAAAGAAGGATAAACTATTAAAGTTTATATACATATTTTTAGCGGGAGGGGGTTCAAGTTTGGACTATACACAAGAATCCACCATCACATTGCATAATGGAGTTAAAATGCCGGCAATCGGGTTTGGGGTTTATAAGGTTGAGGCGGGGACGGAGACTGTGGAATCGGTAACCGAGGCGCTCGGGGCAGGTTACCGGCTGATCGACACGGCTGCCATATATCAAAACGAAGAAGGCGTAGGACAAGCAATCAAGAATTCCGGGATTCCGCGGGAGTCGCTGTTTATTACCTCAAAGGTCTGGAATGAGGATCAGGGCTATGATCAAACACTGAGTGCCTTTGATAAATCACTTTCTAAATTGGGCCTGGAATATTTGGATTTATATCTGATTCATTGGCCGGTAAGCGGTAAATATGCCGATACCTGGCGCGCAATGGAGCGCTTATATGAGGAAGGAAGGATCAAGGCTATCGGTATTAGTAATTTTCACGTCCATCATCTAGAAAACCTGTTAGCGGCAGCAAAGCACGTGCCGATGATCAATCAAATTGAGCTGCATCCAAGGTTATCCCAAAAGGTAACAAGAAGTTTCTGCCGTGACAAAAGTATTGCCGTAGAAGCGTGGGCACCCATCGGAAAGGGAAGGCTCCTGGATGAATCCGTGCTGGTTAAAATTGGAGAAGGATATAAAAAGACACCAGCTCAGGTCATTCTGAGATGGCACCTTCAAAATGGAGTCGTTCCCATCCCGAAATCAGTGACACCCGCTAGAATCAAGGAAAATATCGATATCTTTGACTTTACACTAACAGAAGGCGAGATGAACCAGATCGACTCGCTGAACAGAGATGAAAGATTTGGGACAAACCCTGACAAATATGAAAAAAAGAAGTAACCGCTATTCCGGAAAAACCATATTGTGTATAATGAGTGGGAATACAATTGAAGGAGGCATCTAAAATAGACGCTATGGATATCCGATAACTTTTTCGCTGATTAATTTTATAGCAAAAAAGTGACCTGCCCGCGCGGGAGAGAATAGGATACGTATGTCTATTTTTAGATTGCAGCATATTTATTTTATATGTAAGCTTCCAGTTGTTAACCGGAGGTTCTGTTTTCTATATAGTCGTCCATCTAAAAGCACGGGCAGAGCCTGTGCTTTTTTGCATATTTAGAAGCAATAAATATGGAGGGATTATATATGCGTTTATTAGCAGCCAATCAATTAACCGTCGAGTTAAATGGAAACACCATTTTAGAAAAGATCAGCCTTGAAATCGAAGAAGGGGACCGGACAGCGCTGCTCGGTGAAAATGGTGCCGGCAAAACGACCTTATTAAAAGCCTTGCAGGGCAAGATCCCGATTACAGAGGGAAGCATCAGCTGGGGGTTGAAAAAGGAAGAAATCGGCTGGATGATGGATGAAGAAGCCGAGGGCAGCTTGAATGTGCTTCAATACATTCAAAAAGGGCAGCCGCGTCTATCCTCCCTGAAGGAAAAGCTTGATGAGTGTCAAAAGGTGTGGCAGGAGCATCAGCAGTCCAAAGAATTTGTGGAGAGGTACACGGAAATGCTGCAGTCCTACACCGAAATGGGGGGATATGAATGGGAGCTCGATATTGAACGGACGCTGAAGGAAGTGGGCATTCCGGAAGGAATTTGGAAGGAGGCTTTCAACCGGTTAAGCGGCGGTCAAAAAACAAGGGTAAAACTTGCAGGGCTGGCGGTTAAAAAGCCGAAGCTGCTCGTCCTGGATGAGCCTGCCAATCACCTGGATTCTGCGTCGGTGGATTGGCTGGCCGACTAGCTTTCTTCCTATAAAGGTACCGTTTTATTCATATCCCATGAACGGGATTTCATAGACCGGACAGCAACGGTTACCTGCGAGCTTACCAAAAGCGGGGCTAAGAAATATTTTGGGGGATATTCCCTGTATAAAGAGCGTAAGGATGAAGAGCGAAAGGCCCATGCAGCTCTGTATGAAAAGCAGAAACAGGAAAAGAAAAAACTGCTTGAAATCATACAAAACTATAAACAGTGGTACCAGAAAGCCTCCAATTCAGCTTCTGTACGAAATCCGTATGCACAAAAGCAGGCAGGGAGGCAGGCCGCCCAGGTCAAGGCAAAGGAAAAACAGCTCGAGAGGCTGGAATCAAGACGCATCGATAAACCTCAGGCTGCAAAGGGAATCAAAGCTGCTTTCAGCAGTGAAGCTATTGACAGTAAAAGGATGGCGGCGCTTGAAGGAGTTTCATTTTCCTATAATGAAGAAACACCCCTTTATGAAAATGTTAATTTATCCATCAGCCGGGGAGAGCGAATCGCGGTCATCGGACCCAATGGTTCCGGTAAAACGACCCTGCTCAAGCTTTTGACAGGAAAACTTTCCCCTGACAGGGGCGTTGTCAAAAGAAATCCCCAGCTGAAGACCGGCTACTTTATGCAGGAGCTCGAAGAACTTGGTCTCGAGAACACAATCCTCCAGGAAATCCTTCAAATAAAAGAAATCACTGAAGAGGATGCAAGGACAATATTAGCCTGCTTTCTCTTCAGGAGGGACGATGTATTTAAAAAAATCAAGGATTTGAGTATGGGTGAAAAGTGCAGGGTCGCTTTTGTTAAGCTCTATTTTTCTGACTCCAATCTGCTGATCCTGGATGAGCCGGCCAATTATCTCGATATAAGCGCCCGTGAACAAATAGAGACGGCTCTTCTTTCGTACGACGGCTCTGTTGTGATTGTTTCGCATGATCCATATATGCTGAGAAAGGTTTCAACCAGGGTAATCAGCATCACTCCTGGAAAAATGCTGGATTTTAAAGGAACCTATCCCGAATGGGAAAGCTACGAAGCAAGAGATTCCGGCGCCCAGGCTGCCGTGAACCAAAGGCTTCAGCTGGAGATGAAACTTGGTGCTCTTTTAAATGGGGAAACGGCGGACCTTGACCAAATCAAGTCGATCCGGGAGAAAATAGATGAATTGAAAAAAGGGTAGGGATGGAGGCATCATGTTAGCTGTAATTTACGGGAGGGCAAGCGGACTTAAAGCCGGTTCTCCCGCAAGTGCAGCTTGGTTGGTGCCCCTTTTTTAAAAAATCAGCCTCTGAAGTGATTTGTCTGGAAAAGCCTGTTTTATCAGCCTGGATGATTCATAGGGAATGAGATGTAAAAGCGCGTACCTTTACCTGACTCACTATCCACCAGTATGGTTCCATGATGGTTATGTATGATTTTATAGCTTACCATCAGACCCAGGCCATTGCCTGACGGTTTTGTTGTGTTAAAGGGTTCGCCAAGTCTCTTGATCTGCTCCTGTGACATACCGATACCGGTGTCCTCAATGGTAACGGTTACGGCGCTGCCGGCATTCCTGGCCGTCAGGCTGACCTCCCCGCCATGAGGCATGGCTTCTATAGAATTCTTTATCAAATTGAGGAAAACCTGCTTTAATTGATTCCTCTCCCCATAAATAACCGCATCCCCGCTGCCTTGATAGGAAATGATGACATCCTTCAGTGCAGCCTCGGCCTCAAGCAGGCTGATGACACTCTTCAGGATTTCACAGATATTGCAGCTGCTGAAATAGACAGCATGCGGTTTGGCAAAGACCATGAATTCGCTCACGATATAATTGATCCGGTCAATCTCCTCAAGTATAGTGTCGGCATAAAGCAGCTTGCTTTCTTCCGGGGTGTTTTTCAAGAGCTGGACAAAGCCTTTTATGGTAGTGAGCGGGTTGCGGATTTCATGAGCTATGCCTGCGGCCAGTTCTCCGACAAGGGAAAGCTTCTCGGCTTTTCCAAGGACTTCTTCTGTCTTTTTCTTTTCCGTAATATCATATTGGATGGAAATATGCTGATAAGCCCGGCCTTGTTCATCCATGAAAGGGACAATGGTGGTATCGACCCAATAAAGTGTCCCGTCTTTTGCCTTATTCAAAATCTCTCCCTTCCATATCCTGCCCTCCTGGATGGCTTCCCATATTTCTCTGAAGAAGGAGACAGGGTGGTGGCCGGAGTTTAGGATGGCATGGTTCTGGCCAATCAGTTCGTCTCTTGTATATTTCGTGATTTCGCAAAAGTGTTTATTTACATAGAGAATTTCATCTTTCTTTCCAGTGATGGCAAAAATCGTCGCCTCGTTCAGCGCATTCTTTAAATCTGCCAATTCTTTAAGGGTGATACTCAAGTTCCCGGCTGACTCATCGAGGGCAAACTTGGTGGTTGAATAGCTGTCGATATAGAGCTTGGTTATGACATTGAACAGCATATTAAACATGATATCCAGATGTTTTATGATGGAGAGGAGTTCTTTGCGGCTGTCTATTTCGGGATAACCCTCGTTTAGAAATTCCAGTATGACTGAACGGAGAGTGAAGATGAAATTATAGGTCAGGTCCAGGGAGATTTCAGCCTGTATGGCCTGCTGGCCGAATATGTCAGCCAGTGCGGTGAGGTTATTGCCGGCCTCAAGGTCACCTTCGGCAAGTGATTCACCGATACATTTAAAAAACTGCTGAAGCATGCCGCTGCTATCCTGCAGATCCATGCCAAGGATCCTATAAACCATGTCAGCTTTATGATTCTGAACAACTGATTCGGCTAACACACTGCTGGTATGAATAATCTTTTTACCGAGGCTCTCTAGTGCCTTGTTCATCTATGCTCCCCCTTACCTATAAGGCAGTGTATACATAATTAGACAGAAGGCATGAAAATACCTGCCTTATCGGCGGGGCCGGCTAAAATTAAAAAAAGTGACGGCCAAGAAAAGACTGGATGTATGACTTTGTTTGAATTTAACAAAAATAGGTTAAGTATGAAGTGCGGCACTTATTTTGAATTTAACAGATATGCATGAAAGGAGATCGATTATGAAGGTTTTAGTGGTCGGTGCAAATGGACAGGTAGGTAAGAAGCTTGTCAAAATGCTGGTCGAAGATCAAACACATGAAGCTCGGGCGATGGTCCGCAAAGAAGAGCAGGCGGGTTATTTTAAGGAATTAGGAGCAGAAACAGTAATTGCTAATCTTGAAGACACTCCTGATGCAATCGCCAAGGCTGCCGAAGGCTGTGAAGCCATTGTATTCTCTGCAGGAGCCGGCGGCAAAGGATATGATAAAACATTGTTGATTGACCTGGATGGAGCTGTCAAAACCATGGAAGCAGCCAAAAAGGCTGGAATTGACAGGTTTGTTATGGTCAGTGCCCTACAGGCAGATAACAGAGAAAACTGGAATAAAGAAATCATGCCATATTATGCAGCCAAGTATTATGCAGACCGGGTGCTGAAGGAAAGCGGCCTAACGTATACCATAATCCGCCCTGGGGCCTTATTGAATGAACCGGGTACTGGGAAGGTGAAGGCTGCAAGCAATCTTGAGCGAGGGTCCATCCCCCGCGAGGATGTGGCGGCAGCAATTTTCGCTGCACTGCAGGAAGAGAAGGTATATAATCGTGCCTTTGATATTGTACAGGGGGATTCCAGTATTGAAGACGCACTCCATAATTTGGATTAAATCAAAAACCAGGCTGGCCGGAGATGGGCGCCTGGTTTTTGTTTTTTTGAGCTGGAAACCGATTTACACGAATTTGCGTATGCAATTGCTGGCTTAATAGTGAAATGCATATAAGCATTTTAGAAACTTGGCAAAGGGTAGTGACGCTTCTCCATGCTGTTCGCCATTTCCGGAAACTGTGACATCCATATCCCGGCCCCAAAGCTGCTTGCTGTCATTATTTGGATTATAAAAGTAAACCCTGGCTTCACCCTGAGAGTCAAATGCGGTCCGCTGTATCAGGACCGCATGGGCGCCGAGCGGCTCATCGTTCCTGTCATATATGACAATACCGGCCGGCTGGGGCAGGACAGGGCTTAATAGGTTAATATTGGCAGGATGGTAATAATAATAAAACAGCTCGGTAAAAAGTATTGCCGAATTTCTATCAGCAAAATTTGGAAGAATACCTTCTTGATAAAAGGAAGGGTTCACCCATTTATGCGGATCTTCTGCCCTTAGTCCAGCATATTTCAGCATTACACTATAAATGGCATCAAGGTGCGGAAGGAGCAGGACTGAAATGGGATCCATCGCTATACTGTAATTCAACTGCTTTTTCTCCAGGTTTTCTGAGCTGATCAAGAGCCCTTCAAACTCCATTTCCAGATAACCTTTTGTCCAGACATCCCCGATATATTGAAGGAGAAGGGAAGGATTTGTCTGAGACCAGTAGCTCAGGGCCCTTGTTGATTGGCATGAAGGATTGTGTCCCTGTGCAATCCCGAGCGGCTGTCCCAGTGTGCTCAGTGTTCCTGATAACAGGCGGCATCGGGCTGTTTCTTCATTCACAGCATTAAATACTTTTTTCATGATATCAGATGATGAAGAACACGGCGGTGAATTCAGCAGCCTCTCAAGCTTCGATACGGTCACCCCGTTAAGGATGTTTCGATCGAGCAGGAGGGAGAGACCGTATAAAGCCTGGCGGGTTTCAGGGGTGATGGCCGAGTTTATCAGTGCACTGATGATGGGGGCGTTGTCTTCAAGCTGGCTGATTCCCACCTTTCCCAGACCGAGAATGTACTGGTTCAATGAGGGTGCTGTTTTGTTCAGATGTACTGCAAATTCAGCATGCACCCTGCTGACCAGCCCGGTGGCTTTCATGGAAGCCGCCATCTCTTCAGCCGCATTCTTAATAGCTTCAGGTTCTGCCTTTCCGTTAATTGCAACATACAGGCTGGACGCATATAAGGAAGGAGAAGGCCCTTCCACAGCTTTTTGATACAAAGAAAACTTTTCGAAAGCCGCTTTGTCCTCTGGCAGGAGTCTTATCCCGGTGGTGATCAGCTGTTCTATTTTATCTGTGATGATGGGCCTCTGGACCGAAAGCTTTTCAACTTCCCTTAATAAATAGTCGAGGGCGTCTGGAGGTGAGTATCGGGTCAAGATATAGGATAGAAGTGTCCTTGTTTGTGGATAGTCTATGTTTTGGATTCTTGCCTGCTCGGTTTCCGGGCCAAAGAGGGCATCCAGGTTCAATCCAATCACTTCATTTAAATAGTCCCTGGCAGCCTGGGGATTGATCTTTTTCTGCGGCAGGCTGTCTAATGATGCATAAAGAATTCTTAAGTTGCTGATTGTCTCAAGAATGGCTGTATAATTTCCTGATTCGAGGGTGCCCCTTACAAGAGGAGGCTTCAAATCAGACATATGCTCCCATGGAGTTCCAAGGAAAAACCCATGCTCATCAAGTGCAGGGGCGTATTGATATAAAATTTCCAGTCCGGAATGTGACAGGGTCAGGGAGGAGGCGGCAGTTATAATCTGTTCGCGGATTATGCTTTTTCTTAACATTTTTTCTTGTTGAAAAAGATACACAAGTTCTGCCAATTCATTTTCTGTTCGATGGTGAGGCAGGCCCACGGCTTCACTCCTCTCTTACGGGGATTTATTATAGTATAGACAAATGAAGGGATTAATTTACAAAATAATATTGAAGAAAAGAAGAATGGGCTTAAACGAGCGGGAGCTTTTCCAAGCCTAAAAAAAGGAGAGCCCAGTGAAGCGGCTGCTCCACAAGGCTCTCCTTCTTATTATAATTCTTCCATTATTTAAGCCCAGGTGTATGTTTTTCCCCAGCTTCCTAATGCAATTTCTTTAATTCCATGGATGATGCTGTCATCCACCATATAGGTATCGCCCTGTTCATACGGGTTGTAATGGAATGCATACATCCTTGAGACAAATTCGTTAAATGGCAGAGAACATTCTCCTTCCATCTCGCCATTGCCTGTAACACTTGGCTGAATACCCTGTCCCCAGTTCTGGCCGCTGTCATTATTGGGATTATAGAAATAAATTCTAAATTCGCCATTTACGTCTTCGGCGATCCTCTGGATGGATACTGCATGAAGTCCCAGCAGGTCACCATGGACATTCGTAATGTAAATTCCGACCGGGTTGGGATATATCAGTTCATAGCCCTCATTATAATCCGGATGGTGGGTGGAGTAGAATAACCGGACAAAAGCATCAAAGTCAGACACATACCCGGTCACGGGATCTATAAGGTTGGAAAATCCGCGTGGAATCCATTCTCCATAAAACTCAGGGTTCACCCATTTATGGCCGTCTTCTCCCCGCAGCAGTGTCTTCTTCATCATATCATTATAGATTTTATCCAGATGCGGAACCAATATCTTTGAGACCGGATCAAGCTCCAGATGGATGTCTCCTCCTGCCACTCCTCCTTCGAGCTGGCTGGAATTAATCACTTCGCCTTCAAACGTCATATCAATATCATTATCCCTTGCAGCGCGGGCGATATGCTCGAGAAGCTGCCCGATTCCATGCTGCGCCCAGAGGCTGATGGCCCTTGCTGACTGGCAGGTAGGGTTCAGACCCTGGCCGACTCCAAGCGGCTGGCCGAGTACACTGAGTACACCTGACACCAATACGCCATTGGCTGAGATGCCATTGCGCCTGAACTCAGGAGAAAGCAGCGACCTTTTCACTTCTGGATGGATATCAAGTTCGAGGAGGCGGCGTATGGCAGGAATCAAAGGCTCCTGGGTAAGAACGCCTCTGTCGAGCATCCTGCCGAGTCCGTAGATGGACTGGCATGTCTCTGGATATACCGACAGCAGGATGATATCTCTGATCAATTCTTTATTTGCATTAAGGCTTGCTGTGCCGGTTTCATTCAGATCAAGGGCGGTGCTGAGCAGGTCATAATTGGATCTGTTCAGGAAACGGATGAGCGTCGCATGATAAGGCGAGATGAGGCCGGTTTCCCTGGCTGATTCTGCAAAGGTCCGCGCCTCCTCCTCGATGTCGGCCGATTCCGCCTGCTTCAGCCTGCTCTGGTATTCCCTGACGCCGGATACTTCACTGCTCAGCCCAGTGGGAGCAGTGATGGCCTTTTCATATTTGATCAGCGTCTGCCTGGAGTTTTCGTCTATATCGGACTCCACCATATTTTTGGCCATTTCAATCATTTCTTTTATCCTGCCGGTCATGATTGGCCGCTGGACGGTAAGGCGTTCAATTTCGCCAACTATTTTCCCGGCTATCGCATTGAAGGATAGTTCCTTGCCGAGGAATTGGAAGAGGCGTTCCGCCCGCTCCAGATGTTCACCTGATTCAACCCGGGCAGCCTCTGTCTCTGGAGGGAATAGAAGATCCAGGTTAAGTGCCAGCACTTCGTTCAGGAAAGATCTTGCTTCCTCAGCTGTTATCTTCGGATGTTTGTATTCACCCTTCGCAATGGACAGCATCCTCATTTCACTCAGCAGTTCTATAATGGAATTGACACCCCTCAGCTTAAGAGACCCGCCTACAAGAGGGGGCTGCAGCTTTGAGGCATCTTCCCATGGTCCTGCATGAAACACTCCGGCATCATCGTAGCCCGCTGCATTCTGGTATAAGGCCTGCAATCCTTCTTCTTCAGTTGCAAGCTCGATTGCCAATTGAAAAACATTGGTCTGATACATGCTTTTGGCAAAAGGTTTTGCCTGCTGAAGAGTTTGGAGGGCAGCCTCAAATTTATTACTAAGAGTCATTGTTTCAGCACTCATTTTTCTTTTTCCCCCAGTCACTTGTGTTGAAGATGGTTGTTGTTCAGGTAGCCTGTCAGACTCCTGCAGTGAAATGGCAGACGGCCTGTCCGCATTTGCAGCCGCCTCTTCGGCAGAGGCACCGCCGCTCGTCCCCGATTCCCTGGAGAAGCGGGATTGAAGCCGTTTCCAGAAGGAGGAAGCGTTATACATAAAAGTCATATTTCTCGTATTGCTGCATTAAGCTCCTCATTTTCGCGCTGTCTTCGCCGAAGAAGAAGATTGTGCCGTAGTGGTTTCCGAAGCCGACACGCTCAGCAACCTTTGAGGTAACAGGGATGAACATATCATGTCTTTCAAAATAAGGGTTGCTCTTAAGCTCTTCGGGGACAGTCAGCTTTTCTATGAACTTCACGCGCGGATATACCATCAGGCTGCCGGCATATCCTTTGGCAGAAGTGACTTCCTCAGGGAAGAACTCTTCAAGCTCCTCTTCTGTTGTATCCGGGTCGCTGCAGATAATCTGGGCTTGAAAAGCGCTGAATCCGTAAGCCCGCTCAATCAATTCAAAAATATGGCCGCCTGGTACACGGGCTGCCACCTCACCGAAATTCAGGGTGCCGTCGGCAGCAATGAAGAATTCGGGATGGATGACTCCGTATTTAATTTCAAAGGAATCGACCAGCTTCTGAATCTCCTTATGGATCCTTGGGCGCCATTCTTCCAATGCAGGCGATGCAGGGACGAAGTTTGAGTGTCCGAGTTTCACATATTCCGTAATATTCAGGAATCTGATCTTTCCATTATGGATGAAGGCTTCACATGAAAATTCCTGTCCATCCAGATGGCTTTCCATCAAGCAAGGGAATTCTGTCTCGCCCATCAAGTCGATATCCTGGGCATCACGAATGAGCCTGTGGCCGACCGTACCGGCCTTGTTAAGGGGTTTAACATGGATCGGATCATTAACATCCCCATCCATCTTAATCAGGGCTTCGTTCATACGCTTAAGGAAACGGTGGACATCGTCCTTGGAATAGGCTTCTTCAAAAACACCTACCCTGATGCCGGCCATTTGAGCCTTCCTTTTCATCAAGCCTTTATCCCGGAGGAGCAGGGAGCGGTTGAAAATTCGGGGGTCATCATTGAAATGTGCATTAAGAGCTCCAGCCCATTCAACAGTTTCTTCATAAATTGGAACAGCGACCTTAACATTCAGGTCAGCAAGTCTCTTGTACAGCTCATTTGACCGCTCGTTAAGCTGTTCAAAATCCCAGGGGACGAATTGTATTCCGTTTTCCGAAGCGAATTTCTGGAAGTCGGGCGGGCCGACGACCACATAGGGTCTGTCAAGTTTGTCAATTGCTTCGATTGCCGGCAGGCTCCAGCCCAGCAGCGCGGTTAATTTTTGTTGGTTTTCCATCTCATTCCCTGCCTTTTATAAGAAATAGATATTAACAGAATATACATTTCCTATTTTTAAAGTTTTCAAACATTTGCCGCAAAAAAGGTTTAAACGCCGAAACGGATTGGTATTAACCATAATAGTTGACGAATAAATCGATTTTAAAGGAGATGCCACGGATCATGACCGAATGGTACACCAAGCTGAGAGAATACTTCCCGGAGAGAGAGATGAAGTCTGAGGAACAGATGAAGCTGCTATTTTCCGATAAAGAAGCTTACAAGAGGGAAATGGGACCTGAATATGTACTCGTTTATCTGGAAAAGGACGATTTTATCTTTGTGGATTATGTTCTGATAAGCAGCACCAACCGTGGAAATGGAATCGGCAGCAAACTCATGAACCGTCTGAAAAAGAAAAAGAAGCCCATCGTTTTAGAGGTGGAGCCTATAACTGCAGCTGATCCGGACTCGAAAAAGAGGGTCCAGTTCTACGAAAAAAATGGCTTTAAAAAAGCTGGCTCGATCCTTTATCAGCGCCGGCATGTGATAACTGATGAATTAAATAATATGGATGTGTTTTTCTGGTCGCCTGAACGCAGGAGTGAGCAATGGATTTACTCCAAGATGCAGGAAGTGTACACAGAAGTGCATTCCTATAAGGCAGCCATGGTATACGACAATCCTATGCAGGAGGTTGGAGAAGTGCTGGCGCTTAAAGAAGACCGGCTGGGCGTCGCAAAGTGAAGTTCCGTCAAATTCTGAAAGCGCTTTAATTTAATACTCCGGTTTCCGTGAGGCCGGACAGGCTGATTGACAGCCTGTCCGGTTTTTTTATGTCAGCAGAAGCCGCACCGCTTCAGCAGGTTTGAATTAAAAAACGCCGGGAATATATTCATTAATCAGCATTGGCAAAAAGGGGAGGTGCAAGCGGACAGCAATGAAAAGTTTATATGGTGCAGTTATCGCAGCCGTCCTGCTTACAGGATGCCAGGGTGCACAAGAGACCGGGAATAAGGCAGAAGAAGCAGGCAATAAAGTGAAGGAAGAATCTAAAAAAGCAGTGGATGAACTTGATAAAAAAACACAGCCCGCTCAGGATAAAGTGAAAAAAGAAGTTGAAAATGCCAATTTGGGCGAGAAAAGCAAGAAGGCAGTCGATTCTGTCAAAACGACAATGAATGACACCAAAAAAAAGGCCGAGAAAAAAATATTGCAAAAGGGCGAAAAGGCAACGGTTGACCAGGACGCTTTCCTAGCGTTATCTGAGGCAGAATACGACAAGCTTTATCAGTTCATTAAAATCAATGATTATGATGGAATTTCTGATCAAATCAACAAGAATAAGGTAGTTGAATTGAAAAAAGGCAGTGAGGTAACCGTGCTCAACAGAAAGGCAGTCAGAATTGAGGCAGTGGATGAAAACAGCAAAAAGAAAGGATATATTCCCTCCACGCTGCTTACACCAAAGAAGTAACCACAACATGAATCAGGAGGAAACAGAATGCAGGAATTTCTATTGACTCTCTGTATTGGCGGATTTATCGGCTGGATAGCCCAGCTGGCTATTGGAAGAGAAGTGCGGACAGGGATTGTTGGCAGCGTGTTTTCAGGAATCACAGGCACATGGGTGGGTTCCATGATCATTGGAAACTTTGGACCGCAGGCAGGCGGCATCGCACTCATTCCCGCCTTATTCGGAACCCTGGTATTTGTTTTCATCGCAAGCTTATTCCTGAAAGAAAGGGCAGGGCAGGAAGCCTAAACCATTTTGCATAATTAAAGGGGAAAAGACAGCCGGAAGTTGACGGGCTGTCTTTTCTTCATTTTTGTCTGCTGACTCAGATCCTGGGGAATATTTCAGGGTCGGAAAATGGAGCAGTGACCTCGATCAATTCCTCCGTTATAGGATGCGGGAATACCAGCTTAGAGGCATGCAGCGCCTGTCTTGGAATTTCCGGCCTTCCTCCATATAGGGTATCTCCTACGAGCGGGTGTCCGATATGGCTCAGATGAACCCGGATCTGGTGAGTCCTTCCGGTATCGAGGCGGCAGGATATTAATGTCTGCCCTTTTCCTTGCAGCTGCTTTATCACTTCATAGTGGGTGACAGCTGGTCTGCCGCCCGGTGATACCCTTCTCCGTGTCCCGTGATGGCGGTCCCTGCCGATACTTTCTTTTATTGTGCCGTTCCTATTGATCAACCCGTGCACAAGGGCAAGGTAGGTCCTTTTGATCCTTCTCTCCAAGAGGAGCCTGTCCAGAATTGCCGCTGACAGCCTGTCTTTCGCAAAAAGGATGGCTCCTGAGGTATCCTTATCTAGCCGGTGTATATGGAACGGAGTATAATTCTCCCCATTCATCAGCATATGATAGGCAGCCCCGTTCAGCAGGGTATCATTCTGGCCGGGACTAGAGGGATGAGTTTCCAAGCCGGGCGGTTTATTGATGACTAGAACCTGATGGTCCTCATATAAGATATCAAGCTCCATATATCTTGCTTGATCGCCATCCATCTCCGAGAAAGACAAAGGAATGTGAAGGATGTCCCCTTTTTGCAGGGGAAGGGACCAGGAGGCCTGCTTTCCATTAAGGAGTATCCCTTTGGTCATCCTCCATTCATGAACCAGCTTCCTGGGGGCCTGCCAGATTTTGCTGAATAGAGTCTCGATTGTGATATCTTTCCATTTCAAAGGAACCGTTATAAACAGGGCAGAGCCCTTTTTTTCAGCGTATATCATGATTTCCAGCCTCCTTCAGCTATGGACTAAATAGCATATTATTCCAAAAACACAGTCTATTTTACTACAAAATAAAAGCGTGGATTAAATTTCCACCCTACTTTTGAAGTGTTTTATGTTATCCTAAAAAAAAGAAAACTTAATTTACAGAAAAAACAGGATAATAATGCTTAAGGGTGGTTTTTTTTCGTGAGAGTGGTTTATGCATCGACAATCGAGCAGGAACAGGAAATTTCAGGGCTCGTACATTATTTTTATGAGACGATTTTTCCTCTTTATTTTACCACAGGAGAGATCAAGGAGCTTCGGGAAATGGGTGTGCTCCATACAGAGTCAGGAGGAAGTGACTACAGCTCCACATTAAAGGATGCTTTTCATGTGATGACAAGCCTGAATGTCATACTGACTGTCCTGGAAAAGAAGTGGGCATTGACCGCAGCTGCCGAGTCACGGCTGGAAGAGCTGTTTTACACTAACGCCCGCTTATTAAACAAATATGGAATCTATTTTCCATTAGATTTTAACCAGTTTGATTATTTACATACTCCTTCAAAGGACTTGAACTTATTCATTTCACCCGCTAATCAAATTTTAATCTAATGTAAAAAGGAAATTATACGTTTCCAAACAAAGTCCGGGAAATGCTTTTTCCGGGCTTTGCTGTGCCCTTTTCCTGAACCTGCATGTTATACAGAAATAAAAAGAGGCAGTCCCAATGTTAATGGGTCTGCCTCTTTTTTTCATTTTAAGGTGTTCTTATCAAACCAGCTGCTGAAAATCTTCGTATCTTGTGCACCAACTATGCGTGCCGTTTCTTTGCCATCCTTGAATTGGACAAGAGTAGGAGTCGATTCAATGTTATAGGCATCCCAGCCATCTTCAAACTCAAGCAGATTAAACTGTTCAACCTGAACTCCTTTATCCTCTGCCAGCGGCATCAGCCGGGGAGTGGCTTCCTTGCAATGAGGGCAGAGCGGGCTAAAGAAGTATACTGTAACATCTTCTTTTTTATCAAGCTTCTTTTTAAGTGTATCGGGCAGGATGATATTTTGATAATTTGGATCATCCTGCTGCTCGGCAGTGGCCGCCGTCAGTTCTTTACCCCCATACGGCCCTTCTTTAGTATCCGATGTTTTTGGAGCAACTGCCGTTTTTTCTTTTTGCTGCATATTGTTAACCAGGGCCAAAGCCCCAAACAGGGCTATTATGATAATCAGAAAAAGGATTACTTTTTTCATTTTCTTTAGAGTCCTCCTGACATTTTGTATACTTTTAGGCTGGCTGCAAAAATAATGATAAAGGCAGTAAATGCAAGCAGCGGGATTGTGATAAAGCCGAGCCAGCTAATATAGTCAGACGTGCAGGGTACACGGCCGCAGGCGGGGGCAGAATCTGTAAAGAAGGCAACCTTCTGGATGAGATAATGATAAAGAGCTATCAGTCCGCCAATTCCTGAAAGAACGAGTGAATATAAACTGATTCTGTAATCCTTACGTGCCGCTGCCATACCAAGGATCACTGTAAGAGGGTACATAAGGATACGCTGGTACCAGCATAATTCACAGGGCTCGTACCCTTTGATTTCCGAGAAGTAGAGGCTCCCGAACATCGCGATGACAGCCGTGCCAAAGGCAAGGAACAACAGGTTTTCCCTGTATTTTTCTAAATTGGTCATATATTCATCCCCGAATGTTTTAATTAAAGGTATTATTGGTACGATTATATGTGTAAACCGTATAAATGTAAATAGGTGGCGAAGCACAGCCAAAGGCTTTAAGCTTGTACTCCAAGCCTGGGTTAAACGGCTGCATGAGTTTAGAACCAGCGGCATACGGGTAATATATTACTTTATTAAGCAAGGTTTTAATGACGATAATTCTTCGGGACCAGAGGAGTGCAGGAAGTATGAGTGAAGAACTAGATTTGCATAAATTCGAGAAAAAATTGATTATCCGCAATATTGAAGAAAAAGACATAGACGAACTTCTGGAAATGCAGCTTCTATGCTTTCCTGGTATGACACCTTGGAAGAGGGAGCACCTGGAGAGTCATATCTCTATTTTTCCGGAAGGCCAGTTCTGTGCAGAATATGACGGAAGGATCATCGGAAGCTGTTCCAGTTTGATCATAAACTTTGATGAATATGATGACCGCCACTCATGGGACGATGTGACCGACAATGGATATATTACCAACCACAACCCTGACGGCTATAACTTATATGGAATAGAGGTCATGGTTCATCCCGAATTCAGGCGGATGAAGATCGGACATAGACTGTATGAAGCGAGGAAAGAACTCGCCCGCCAGCTAAACCTTAAGAGTATCATCATTGGGGGAAGAATTCCCAACTACCATAAATTTGAGGACGAATATACCCCGAGGGAATATGTTCAGGAAGTAATCCTTCATAAGATATATGATCCCGTCCTATCCTTCCAGCTGCTGAATGAATTCACCCTGATGAGAATCAATCCAAATTACCTGCCGGATGATAAGCAATCAGGAAAATACGCAACGTTGATGGAATGGAATAATATTGACTATCTGCCGAAGACGAACACGTTTTTCAAGACATCCCAGCCTGTCCGGATCTGTGTTGTCCAATACATGATGCGCCAGATTAAGTCATTCGACGATTTCGCAAACCAGGTGGAATACTTTACAGATGTAGCTTCCGACGCAGGTGCTGATTTCGCGGTATTCCCCGAAATCTTCACCACTCAGCTGATGTCTTTCCTTCATGAACGATCACCGAGCATGGCGGTAAGGAAGATCACTGAATATACGGAGCAGTACATTGAGTTATTCACCGATCTTGCCGTTCGATATAATGTGAACATAATCGGCGGATCACATTTCGTCATGGAAGATGATGATGATATTTATAATATCAGTTATCTTTTTAGGAGAGATGGAACCATTGAGAAGCAGTATAAGATCCATATCACACCCAATGAACGGAAATGGTGGGGAATCAGCCCCGGGGATGAAGTCGAAGTGTTTGATACAGACTGCGGCAAGATTGCGATCCAAATATGCTATGATATTGAATTCCCCGAGCTTGCCCGCATAGCCACCGACAAGGGTGCGAAGATCATATTCACGCCATTCTGTACAGAAGACAGGCAGGGTTACTTAAGGGTTAGATATTGTGCGCAGGCACGGGCTGTAGAAAATCAGATATATACCGTGATTTCCGGCACAGTAGGGAATCTGCCTCAGACCGAGAATATGGATATCCAATATGCACAGTCAGGAATTTTTGCGCCGTCTGATTTTGAATTTGCCAGGGACGGAGTGGTAGGGGAAACCAACCCCAATATCGAGATGGTATTAATCGGGGATGTCGACCTTGAGATCCTGAGAAGGCAGCGCCAGTCCGGTACTGTCAATCAGCTCCGTGACCGCAGGCATGATGTATATAAAATTCAGTACAAAAAATAAGGGGAAGCCGCGTTTAGCAAGAATGGGGCTGACCCCATTCTTTTTTTAATATAGAATAAAGTAAGGAAAAGGATTTCATTCCATCGATTAAGAATACATACAACAAGAAAAACAAGTATTCATTTAAATAGGGAGATGATGAGATGGACTTCAAACAGACAGCAGCCCGATGGCAGGATTTTTCTGGGCTTGATGAAGAAATCAGGCAGGAACTGATCAAGTTGAACGATGACGAAAAAAGCCTGGAGGATGCCTTCTATAAGGAGCTTGAATTTGGCACCGGCGGCATGAGGGGAGAAATCGGAGCCGGCACGAACCGCATGAACCTTTATACCGTACGCAAGGCGACTGCGGGCCTCGCGGGCTATATTTCTTCATTTGGGGAAGAAGCCAAAAAACGGGGTACGGTGATCGCTTATGATTCAAGGCATAAATCACCGGAATTCGCCATGGAGGCCGCGAAGACACTTGCAACGAATGGAATCAAGGTCTACCTGTTCGACAGCTTACGGCCGACTCCGGAGCTTTCCTTCGCAGTAAGGGAGCTTGGGGCTTATGCAGGCATCGTGATCACAGCAAGCCACAATCCTCCAGAATACAATGGCTATAAAGTATATGGGCCGGACGGTGCTCAGCTGCCGCCAGGGCCAGCTGACCGTGTCATTGACTATGTAAATGCGATCGAAGACGAGCTGCTAATCAAAGTGAAGGAAGAAAAAGAGCTCCTGGAATCCGGCCTGATCGAAATGATCGGCGGGGAAATGGACAGGAAGTATAATGAACAGCTTCTTACCATTTCCGAAAATCCAGATCTGGCCGGCGAAGCAGATTTAAATATCGTCTTTACCGCCCTGCACGGAACATCCAATCTCCCGGTCCGCAGGGGGCTTGAGTCACTTGGCTATAAGAACGTATACATTGTGGAAGAACAGGCAGAACCGGATCCTGGCTTTTCTACGGTCGCTTCCCCAAACCCCGAGGAGCATGCAGCATTTGAGCTGGCCATTGCCAGGGGCAAAGAAGTCAACGCGGATATCCTGATTGCCGCGGATCCGGATGCAGACAGATTGGGTGTGGCTGTGAAAAATGAAGAAGGAGAATATGTGGTCCTGACAGGGAATCAGACAGGTGCCATCCTGCTTGAGTATCTTTTGTCACAAAAGCAGCAAAAAGGGACCCTTCCTAAAAACGGCATTGTATTAAAGACCATCGTTACTTCAGAAATCGGCCGCACAATTGCAGAGTCATATGGACTGCAGGCTGACGATGTATTAACAGGATTCAAATTCATTGCAGAGAAGATCGGGGAATATGAAGAAACGAAAGAGCATACCTTCCTCTTTGGTTATGAAGAAAGCTATGGATATCTAATCGGGGATTTTGCCAGGGATAAAGATGCTGTCCAGGCGGCACTGCTTGCGGTAGAAGTGTGTGCTCATTACAAGAAGCTGGGCATGACCATGTATGAGGGGCTGAATGCCATCTTCGAAAAATACGGAACATACCTGGAGTCCTTGAAATCCTTGACTCTTAAAGGAAAAGACGGAGCAGAACAGATACAGGGCATCCTCTCAAGCTTCCGTCAGGATCCTCCTGCAGAGCTGTCTGGCCTGCGTGTTGTCCGGATGGAGGACTATCAGACAAGCCTCAGCCATCTGTTGTCTGAGGGCAGTGAGGAGGAAATCCATCTTCCAAAATCGAATGTGCTGAAGTACTTCCTCGAGGACGGTTCATGGGTCTGCTTACGGCCTTCAGGGACAGAGCCTAAGATCAAGTTCTATTTTGGGGTCAATGATGAATCCCGCACTTCCGCAGAGGAAAAGCTGCAAAAAGTTCAGGATGCTTTCATGAACCTGCCTTATATCAATAGTGTCCTTTAATATGTATAGAAAACTCAGCTGGGGTCATCCCAGCTGAGTTTTTTAAAGATTAGCTGCCCTTGCCATTTGAGATAAGGGGCTGCTGAACCTGGGGAAAAGCTATCCGTTTTGTACACCGTAAAGAGCAAAGCGGCCATTCAGCATGGAAGTAGCGTGGTCTATATATCGCAGAAGACCGTACAGATGCTTCTCGATTACCGCATAGTCTTGTTCAAAATGGTAAGAATGGAGGAACATCTCAATCTTTTTCGAAAGAAATTGATCCTTGGTCCTGACCATCAATATCAAAAGATTATCCCATTCGGAACGATGGGTATAATACAAAGCCCGGTCATAATCAACTTTAGCCATTTCCTTTCCTCCTCTTGGGGAGTTACTAATAGTGTATACATTTACCCTTTTCTCTTCCGCAGAAAAACTTGGCTTCCCATACCGTACGGCCATGCATGATATTACCGGGTGTAACGGACGAAGGTAATGGATATATTACTATGGAAATCCTTTCATAAGATGGTTTTTAGCAGAGCAGCGTCATTTTCTCTTCCTTTTTACATACATTGTGGTAAGAAGATAAGGGGGAGAAACTGATGAAAGAATCTGACCAAAAAGCGCTGGAGCGTGCAATCAGTGAAATCACGGAAATCGCCACTCATTTTGGACTCGACTTTTATCCAATGCGGTATGAAATTTGTCCCTCAGAAATCATTTATACATTTGGTGCTTATGGAATGCCGACCCGTTTTTCTCATTGGAGCTTCGGCAAACAATTCCACAAGATGAAACTTCACTATGACCTCGGGCTCAGCAAGATATATGAACTTGTTATAAACTCTGATCCCTGCTACGCATTCCTGCTGGATTCCAATTCCCTGATTCAAAACAAACTGATTGTTGCCCACGTCCTTGCACATTGTGACTTCTTTAAAAACAATATCCGTTTCCAAAACACAAAGCGTGATATGGTTGAAAGCATGGCAGCGACCGCTGACCGGATCCGCCAATACGAAATCGATTATGGAAAAGATGAGGTAGAAACCTTCCTGGATGCGGTCCTGGCCGTGGAAGAACATATCGATCCTTCCCTTATCAGGCCAAAGCTCTCCTGGTCTCTGAACGATGACGAGGATGAGGATGGTAAGCCGCCTGCCTCTCCCTATGACGATTTATGGTCCTTGGATTCAAAAGGTCAGAAGGATAAAGCGGAAAGAAAGAAAACAAAAAAGTTCCCGCCGCAGCCAGAAAAAGACATCCTTCTCTTTATAGAAGAATACAGCAGGCACCTTGCCGACTGGCAGCGCGATATCCTGACTATGATGAGAGAAGAAATGCTTTATTTTTGGCCGCAGCTTGAGACAAAAATCATGAACGAAGGCTGGGCTTCTTACTGGCATCAAAGAATTCTGCGCGAGCTCGACCTCACCAGCAGCGAATCCATCGAATTCGCGAAGCTGAATGCCGGGGTCGTACAGCCTTCGAGAACATCCATCAATCCATATTACCTTGGCCTGAAAATATTTGAAGATATTGAAGAGCGCTTTGACAATCCCACTAAGGAAATGAAGGAAAGGGGCGTCAAGCCTGGTTCAGGCAGGGAGAAGATGTTTGAAGTCAGAGAAATAGAATCAGACATCTCCTTTCTCCGCAATTACATGACAAAGGACCTCGTCATGAGGGAGGATATGTATCTGTTCCAAAAACAGGGCAAGGAATACAAAGTGGTCGGCAAAGAATGGGAACAGGTCCGTGATCAGCTGGTAAGCATGCGTGTTAACGGCGGGTTTCCGTATATTACGGTGACGGACGGCGATTATTTAAAGAATGGTGAACTGTACCTGAAACACTGGTTTGAGAACATCGAGCTTGATGTCAAATATCTCGAAAAAGTCCTGCCATACCTGCACCAGCTCTGGGGGCGCACCGTCCACATGGAATCTGTATTCGAAGGAAGAAATATCGTGTTCACCTATGATGGGAAGGGTGTGCACAGGAAGTATATATAAAAGCTGGACCGTGGAGCCTTGAGGGGCTCTTTTTGTTCTCCTCTTATTGAAGAGGTATTGGAGACTTAATTAAAAATCGATGGGACAAATTGAGTGGTTTTAGTAAGATGAATTCTGAAATCCTCCTATTTGATGAGCCAATTACGGCCTTAGATCCTGAATGGACAGGGGAAGTCTTGAAAGTAATGAAAGACATGGCTGAAGAGCATATGACATTGGCTGTAGTGACACATGGGATGGGTTTAGCAAAGGGAGTTGCAAACAAAGTTGTTTTCATGGACAACGGGGAAATAGTAGAATCAGGTCATCCTTCTGGATTATTTAGTAACCCGCATTTCAAACGTACTAAAATCATTCTTGAAACGTAGTTTGGGATAATACCCTTTATGGAAGGAGTAAATTAAGGAAACTAGGAAAGACATATCAGCCGGTTTAAGCATATTCCCGATCTTTGTACTAAAAAAGACGCTGCCCTAAACGGACAGCGTCTTTGTATTATATTCTCTTAGCCCCGATAAAACGCGGCTTCCAGTATGTGTTATTAGTAGTTGCAATGGATACACCATACGATGATGCGGATTGAATCATCTTTCCGCTTCCCATATAGATAGAAACATGAGTCGGTCTTGATGCCTTATTTGGAGCGTAAAACATTAAATCTCCAGGTGCCAAGGCTGAAACCCTTGTTCCTTTGGTGTACATTTCAGCTGATGTCCTTGGAAGGATTTTCCCAGCTTTGTTGTAAGAGTATTTAACTAGACCGGAACAATCAAATCCACTAGATGATATCCCGCCCCATTTATATGGAACCCCAAGTTGGGTTTTAGCTACGGAAATGGCTTTTGTATGGTAAGTAGCTGCCTCACTAATAACTGGTGAAGCAAATGCAATGGCAGATGTAAGCGAAAGTATTCCGAATAATTTCTTTAACAAGTTATTATTCCCCCAGTTGTTTTCTACTAAACCTAATAATAAAGAATAATAGTTTCAATGGGTTTACAGGAATATTACAGTTATTTTACAAAATGTAGGGAAATGAGTCGTTTTATTGAGTAAAAACCAAAATAATGAAAAGGGAATTGTCTAATGTTTAAAAAGGCTGCCGTATCGATGCAGTGGGTGGCTTTTCCATCCACTTATTTTCAAACAGGATGTTCATCTCATCTTCCGCATATTTCAGCACTTCAGAGCTTAGCCAGGAGTAGTCTGCAATTAAATCACTCCCTAAGCTCTCACCAGCAAGACCTCTGAATCCAAAGTGGTGAAAAAAGAAACGGGCGAGATAGGCGATGGATCCATCAGAGGAACAATAAAAAAAGACCGTATTTAAACGATCTTTCCAGTTAACCTATAGGAGAAAGGCGGAGGGATTACTCTGCCTGCTTTTTTAAACCGCCCAGCAGTCAGGCGAAAAGGGTCAATTCACTTTTATAAATTGCCGGGCGCAGGCTTATCTACCCCGCGAACCCTATGGCGATGACCGTTCGCTTCTGTAGTGTAAAAATCATAATAGTGCACATGCATTCCATTACCAACAGGAATAGCCGGACCTGAATAGGCTTTATAGTAATGGGTGTGTCCATCTTCATACACGACATAACCTTCCGTGTAATGAACATGACTCCCATCCGGGGTCTGAACAGCAGGATGAGTAACGTCCAAACACTGATGAACATGACCGGCATCAACAGACGTATAGTCCACAGATCCGTGGTTATGTTCAGGAACGAAACCGGAAACAAATTCGTCCTTTCCAACTCTTTTCATATAGAACTCACTCCTCTTCGTTTGATCCATTTGATGATGACCCCTGCCCTTTTTGGCATGGCATTCTACTCCAATATATGTTGTCTTATCCATATTTATTTTGCAGGGGTCATTCTTATGAACGGATATGGGGAAAGTTCAATAAGAAAAAATACCATTGAATTTGTTTGTGGCCCTCGAAGTTTGCATTACATAAGATTCAGAGTTTGTACTGAAAGAAAATAAATTGGGCCTTAAAATTGCTGCCGCGTCCAATATCACTTATAAGTATGCCCGGTAAGGGAATGGCGGAGTATATAGAAGTCCGTTTTTCAAAAAGGCTGATCAGCAGCATTATTCCTGAATAAATTAAGTCAAAATCTGATTTTATTTTTTCGCTGTCTGTATTCAAGTGACAGCTTCTTGAATCTTATCGAATTTTTAAGATTTAAAAGTTGCTATTATTTGGTTTACTGGCATAAACTAAAATTAATCAAAAAAAGTTGATTAAGGAGATAAAGTCATGAATTTAAATTCCGTTACCGAAGAAAGCCTGGATGCTGAGTTCCAAAAATATGAAGCGAAATTTAAAGCCTTAGCTGATAAAAAGCGGCTTCATATCATGAACATCCTTACACAAAATGGAAGCATGTGCGTGTGTGACATCGAACCGATTATCGGCATGACTCAATCAAAACTGTCGTATCATTTAAAAATCTTATTAGATGCAGGATTAATCGAAAAGGAAGCCAAAGGTACCTGGAGCTATTATTGTGTAAATCAAAATGAGTTGAATGCTCTCCTGTCTGAACAGCTGTGCTGTCTCTTTAAACCGCCAGGCTGCCGCTAATTTCTTAGGCAATTAATCAATTTTTCTTGATGAATGGTAATCTTGAAGGAGGAAGCGGTAATGATTTTTGAATTTGAATACTTTCCGGCCAGGTGCTTTTGTATCAATCATCCGGAAAGAAGGTCATCAATCCAGCACTGTCTTTAAATGCTGGATTGGAGGGCAGACCTGATTGCTGTAAATCTGCCTGCAGCTGCTAAGGAAGGAGATCTTTAAAATGTGGATAGAAACGATTAAGAGTTTCCTCAGTATCGCTTTAGAATTAACCGTATTATTTGTCGCGATTTCATTCATTATAAGTCTTCTTCAAGGATTTATCCCTTATGAAAAAATTGAGAAGAAGCTTGCAGGGAAAAATAAACTGGCAGGTGCTTTTTTTGCCCTGGTGTTTGCCTTTATTACCCCATTCTGTTCCTGCTCTACCATCCCGGCAGTCGTCAACATGCTGAAAAATAAAATGCCTTTTGGCATCGTCATGGTATTTCTGTTTTCTTCACCGGTTCTTGACCCGACGATCCTTACCATCATGGGTGTGGTAATGGGCTGGAAAGTCGCCATCCTTTATACTGTCATTACTTCTGTATTATCTGTCATCATTGGTTTTACGCTGGAGTGGCTTGGCCTGCAAAGAGCCGTTAAACATGTTGTGATGACTGGCTTCCAGGAAGAACAGCGGAAGTTTAGCATTAAGATTGCCTGGAAAGAATCCCTTAACTTAATCAAAAGCGTTTACCCTTACCTGATCCTCGGTGCAGCAGCTGGGTCTATCATCCACGGCATGGTGCCAACAGAGTGGATCAGCACAATCTTCAGCAAGGATCATTGGTGGCTGATACCAATTGCTGCCATTATAGGTATCCCTTTATATATCCGCCTATCCAGTATGATACCAATATCACAAATCCTGATTGCCAAAGGCATGGCACTTGGCCCGGTCATGGCCATGATGATCAGTTCTGCAGGAGCAAGCCTGCCGGAAGTGATACTTTTAAAATCAATATTTAAAAAGGAACTTGTTATCACCTTTATTGCCGCTGTGCTTGTTATGTCTACGGTTTCTGGTTTCATATTTGCTTTGGTTTGATTGTAACATCAAAATTATTTGATTAATAATACAGAACAAATTTCGGTTTTAGAAATATAAAAGCAAGATACATAGCTCATGCATTATCTGCTTTGAGAGGCAGAGTCAAAGAAGTTCTCGGTGGGCTTAAGGCAGATAGTTTATATGCAGTTCTTTGTTCTTGGATTTAGAACCGATTTTTTTAAGAAGGAAGGAAGTGATTAAATATGTTTGGTTTCCTAAAAAAAGCTGGAGGCAAAAAAGCAGAAAACGATTGCTGCAGAGTGGAAATTGTAGAAGTCCCGGATGCAGAAAAGGATCTATGCTGCAAATCCAGCCAGGAAGAAAAAGATGCTTGATGGAAGAATAGTAGAAGGGGCTTATATGTATAAGCCCCTCATTGCCTTAAGAATGGCTTCTTAGATTTAAACCCTAAGCGAACCGCGGAATCCTCTGGCAGCATAATACGATTCCGCTCCGTTATGGTAGACGAAGACAGTATTATAGCGGCAGTCACAAAAAAGGGCGCCGCCAAGTTTTCTAATGCTCTCAGGAGTCTGTACCCAGCTTGAAGTTTTCAAATCAAAACGCTCAAGTTTTTGCATTTCCCGGTACTGATCTTCCGTTAGCAGTTCAATTCCCATGGCTGCTGCCATATCGACCGCATTATTTTCCGGTTTATGTTTTTTCCTCGACTCCTGCGCTTCCCTGTCATAGCAGACACTCCTGCGGCCTTTAGGGCTTTCCGCTGAACAGTCGAAAAAAATATATTCGTCCACTTTCTTATCAATGACCACTACATCCGGCTCACCGCCGGTTTCCTCCATTTCCCCCAGGGACCATAGTTTATCGGGATCTGCTTCGATCCTTGTCTGGACCTTGGCCCACTCCAGTTCTTGATGGCGGTGCATGTTTTTCTCGAAACGATCCTTTAGGCTCCGGAGCAGTTCTTCCCGCTTTTCTGCCGGCATCTCCTTGTTTGTCTTGACCATATATTTCACTCCCTGATATTCTTGTACTTTTGCTTATACTTTAACAAAGAAGACGCACTATCCTCCACAAACTTATGGCTTGGATGAATAATATCCCTATTCTGCTTTAATTATACAAGTGCGAGATTAAGTTTGCATAAAAAATGAGGGATAGCAGCTGAAGTAGGGTTGTTTATATAAGTGTTTGCTTATACAATAAGCTGTGGATGACAGGGGAGAAATCATTGTTATTGGGGAGGATTTCATGCAATCAATACAAGAACTGGATATTGAATCTGCTGCGGGAATATTGAAGCTTCTCGGAGACAAGACCCGGTTAACGATGGTAAAGATCATGTCTGAAAGTGAATGCTGTGTATGTGAGTTTGTTGACCTGTTTGACATGAGCCAGCCTGCGGTAAGCCAGCATCTCAGGAAATTGAAAACCAGCGGGATTGTGAAAGAAACAAGAAGGGGACAATGGATCTATTATTCCTTGAACCCAAGTTCTGTCTACAGCTCTTTTATTCTGCATGTTATATCCGGCTTGCCAAGTCAGCGCTTTAAATTAAAGGAATTAGAGGCACAGGGGAAAAGCACCTGCTGTGACTAAGGAGGAATTCATCAAGTGTTTTTGGTCATCTCAGCCTGTATCATCTTTTTAATCACGCTCACGCTGGTCATCTGGCAGCCGGGAGGTTTGTCCATAGGCTGGTCTGCCTGCGGCGGGGCAGTGGCTGCCCTGATTTTAGGCGTCGTCGATTTTCAAGATGTTGCAGACGTTACCGGGATTGTCTGGAATGCCACACTGGCATTTATCGCAATCATCATTATTTCATTAATTCTAGACGAAATCGGATTCTTTGAGTGGGCAGCCCTCCATATGGCCAGAGCTGCAAAAGGGAATGGGATCCGGATGTTCGTATATGTCAGCATTCTTGGGGCCCTGGTGGCAGCCCTGTTTGCCAATGACGGTGCTGCCTTAATCCTGACACCAATCGTCCTGGCAATGGTCCGTAACTTAAAGCTGGCCGACAAAATGATCTTTCCATTCATCATGGCCAGCGGATTTATTGCAGACACTACATCACTTCCGCTTGTTGTCAGCAACCTGGTTAATATCGTTTCTGCTGACTTCTTTGACATTGGATTTGCAGAATATGCATCTCGTATGTTCGTGCCGAATCTGTTCTCACTCGCGGCAAGCATCCTTGTTTTGTATCTGTACTTTAAGCGGAATATCCCAAAAGATTACGACATCACTCAGTTGAAAAAGCCGTCAGATGCCATCCAGGATCTGAAAATGTTCCGTCTTTCCTGGATTGTCCTGGCGATATTATTGGCCGGATATTTCCTGAGCGAGCTTCTGCATGTCCCTGTTTCGGCCATAGCCGGAATTATTTCTATCTTCTTCCTCATAATGGCCAGGAGGAGCCAGGCGGTTAACACAAGAAGTGTGATCAAAGGGGCCCCATGGGCAATTGTCTTTTTCTCGATTGGAATGTATGTAGTCGTTTATGGGCTGCGGAATGCCGGACTGACCGGAGTGCTGGCCGATGTCATCGGGACAGCCGCGGATCAAGGATTATTTGCGGGTACCATAGCGATGGGGTTCATCGCTGCGATCCTTTCGTCCGTTATGAACAACATGCCCACCGTCATGATTGACGCGCTGGCAATTGCAGACACCGGGGCAGCCGGAATGATCAGGGAAGGGTTGATCTATGCCAACGTAATCGGTTCAGATCTTGGCCCTAAAATCACACCGATTGGTTCCCTGGCGACACTGCTCTGGCTCCATGTCCTATCCCAAAAAGGTGTAAAGATATCGTGGGGAACGTACTTTAAAACAGGTATTCTCTTGACCGTTCCTACTCTTTTTATCACACTTGCCGGCCTATATATTTGGCTGATCATTATTCATTAAAAATAACTACACACAAAAGGAGCTATCATCATGTCTAAAAAAACCATTTACTTTTTATGTACAGGCAATTCATGCCGCAGCCAAATGGCTGAAGGCTGGGGAAAAAAGTATTTGGGTGATGAGTGGAGAGTACTGAGTGCAGGAATTGAAGCTCATGGCCTAAACCCAAATGCAGTGAAAGCAATGGCTGAGGCGGGAATTGACATCTCACATCAAACTTCAGACATCATTGATCCGGAAATTTTGAACAGCGCTGATTTCGTCGTGACACTCTGCGGGGATGCCGCTGATAAGTGTCCCATGACGCCTCCTCATGTAAAACGTGATCACTGGGGATTCGATGACCCGGCAAAGGCGCAGGGAAGCGATGAAGAAAAATGGGCCTTCTTCCAGCGGGTGCGCGATGAGGTTGGGGAGCGCATCAAAAGGTTCGCAGAGACTGGTAAATAAATTGGAAAGCCAAGAGAATTTTCTCTTGGCTTTTTTGCTGGCTTTAAAAGATCCCGTACTAGCAGGAGTGCAGGAGAATATGTCAGAGAAGGAAAATGGGCAGGCAGTTTGTACTATTTTCTGCAAAAAAAGTGGCTCCTGTAATCTTGAAGGTGTTTAGCCCTGCTGAAAAGGTGGTATAGGAGGATATTGTCGTGACTGCCGGCGGCTTTAATGAAATAAAAATACTTAGGGAGGGAACAAATTTTGGCAAAGAAAGAAATGATTGCGATGCTTTTAGCTGGTGGACGTGGTTCCCGTTTAAAGGCTTTGACGCAAAATCTGGCGAAACCGGCTGTTCCTTATGGCGGGAAATATAGGATCATTGATTTTACCCTGAGCAATTGCATAAACTCAGGCATTGATACCGTAGGGCTGCTGACTCAGTATCAGCCGCACACTCTTCAGAACTATGTGAGTTCAGGAGAAATCTGGGGGTTGAATCAGCGTAATGGGGGCGTCAGCATCCTATCGCCATATCAGAGTGAATCCCAGTATAACTGGTATGAAGGAACGGCTCATTCCATTTACCAGAATCTGAACTTTATTGAAGAGCAGGATCCTGAATATGTCCTGATTCTCTCAGGTGACCATATCTATAAAATGGATTACGGAAAGATGCTGGAACATCATAAAGAACATTCCGCAGATGCCACCATTTCCGTCATAAAGGTTCCATGGGAAGAGACGGACCGGTTTGGCATCATGAATATGGATCCCGATTCAAGCAGAATCACAGAATTTGAAGAAAAGCCGAAAAAGGCTAAATCCAATCTGGCATCCATGGGCATCTATATCTTTAACTGGAAAACCCTGAAAACGTTACTTAAGCAAATGGACTATGATACAGAAGCATTCCTTGATTTTGGAAAAGATGTTATCCCTCATATGCTTAAAGCAAATCATCACCTCTCGGCTTATCAGTTTGACGGATATTGGAAAGATGTCGGCACAGTTGATAGTTTTTGGGAAGCAAACCTGGACCTGCTGTCAGCGGATAAGAATCCCTTGCTGCATCATAAAGACTGGCCAATATATACCGCCAACCACTGCCAACCTCCTTTATATTTAGATGAGTCATCCACGGTTAAGCAATCCCTGATCAGTGAAGGCTGCGAGATTCATGGACATATTCAGAAATCGGTACTTTCACACGGAGTGAAAGTGGGGAAAGGCTCTATCATCAGAAACTCCGTCCTGCTCCCCGATGCAGTGGTGGGAGAGAACGTAAGAATTGAAAATGCAGTAATAGGATCCGGAGCGGTCATAAAGAGTAATATTGGAATAGGTACCGCCACGGAAGTCACATTGGTAGGGGAAAAAGAAGTAGTCTTCAACAAAAAAAGCACCGTGCGAAAAGGGGCCTGATCCCTCAAGCACCTCGTATATTAAGATAAAAGGCTGCTATGGAGCAGCCTTTTTAGTATGGTTTGAAGCTGTTTGAAAAGTGAAATGTCCTTCATAGGGTATAAAGGACGTTTTGAAACTGATTGGAAAGAGAAAAGGCCTTCATCAAGGGTATGGAGGCCTTTTTAAAGCCGTTTGAGAGGTGGAAAGTCTTTCATAGGGGGTATGAAGACCTTTTTAAAGCCTGGCGGGAGTTGAAATGTCCATCCTGGCAGCAGCCGTCCTCTCCTGGAATCAGTTCGGCAGCCGTGCAGGATGTCATAACAGCTATTTTGAGAGATAAATAGGTCCCGCGTTGCTGGCCTTCAAGGAATTTGCTCCTGATTAGGGGAGGGTGAAAGAAATGCAGAATGATAGACGGCAGAAAGTCTCCGGGATATTGGCATTGGCCATTCCGGCCATGATAGAAAGTATTCTCCAGACAATTGTTGGAGTTGCAGATACTTTGTTCGTGGCAAGGATCGGGCTGGATGAGGTGACAGCAGTGGGGATAGCCAATACTATTTTGGCTATTTATATGGCTGTCTTTATGGCTATTGGGGTTGGGACATCATCTATCATAGCAAGATCGATCGGTGCCGGGGACTTCAAAGCAGCGGGGGCCGCTGCCAAACAGTCAGCCGTCCTTTCGGTAATAACCGGCATCCTGGCAGGGATTGTGACCCTGATCTTTGCAGAATCGCTGCTAAAGGTAATGGGAGCAAGTCCAGAAGTTTTGCATGAGGGAGCTTTATATTTACGGATAGTCGGTGTGCCATCCGTCTTTATTTCTCTGATGCTGATATACGGAAGCATCTTAAGGGCATCTGGAGATACAAAAACACCCATGAAGGTGGGATGGTGGATTAATATTATCCATATCTGCCTGGATTATATCCTGATTTTCGGGTTATTTATGATTCCCGGGATGGGAGTGGCGGGAGCAGCCCTCGCCACAGTGCTTGTCCGCGTTCTAGGCACTGTGCTGTTGTATATCAAAATCAAAAAATCCAAGACAGCCTTCTCCCTTTTTGCCAGGCAGACTCCATTCGTAAAAAGCTTTGGGCCGGCCATCATCAAATTGTCCTGGCCGTCTGCCATTGAACGTTTGATCATGCGGCTGGGGCAGCTGCTTTACTTTGGATTAATTGTGCGGATGGGTACTGAAACGTATGCAGCCCATACAATTGCAGGAAACATCGAGGCTTTTTCTTACATGCCCGGCTATGGCCTTGCCATCGCAGCGGCGACACTGGTCGGTCAGAGCATGGGGGCAGGAAGAGTGAAGGATGCCTATCGATATGGAATTCTTACAACATTCATCGCTGTCCTATTCTTGAGTTTCATCGGCGTTCTGTTATTCTTTTTGTCTCCCTGGTTTGCGGCCTGGTTTACGGAGGACCGGAATGCTGCTGGGATGGTTGTGACGGCGTTGAGAATTGACGCTTTTGCACAGCCGGCCGTTGCTGCAAGTCTGGTGCTGGCCGGAGCGCTACAGGGAGCGGGTGATACAAAGAGCCCGATGTACAGCACGGCTGTGGGAATGTGGGGAATACGGGTGGCAGGGGTGTATATCCTTGGAATTCTATGCGGCTTGGGAATTGCGGGAATTTGGCTTTCCATAGCCATTGATCTTGCTGCAAGGTCAATATTTCTTTATTTTCGCTTTCGCAAACTCATGAAGCCCATGCAGCAGGCAGAATCAGCTCTGTAACAAAAAATAATCTGTCCCAAAAGCATAGAGGTCATTCCAGGCTGTTGAGACAGAGGTCCTATTAAAAAATCAGTTTATATAGTCCTAGAAGAATCAGCATGAATCCCGGCAGTACCTGAAGCTCACTCATTCCTTTGACATTGCGGCATTTTTTTCCTGCCTTTGTGCCCGCGAGCAGGATGGCTGAGCTGATGACAGCCATGAACACAGGAGTCAGGATTATAGGGGTTCCCTGAAGGGCAGCGCCGATTCCTGCCCCCAGCGCATCAAGCGACAATGCCAGACCTAACATAAGAGACTCCCGTAGTGAGATCCTGCCGGATTGATCGGCATCTGCAAGCTCGGGCTGATTCAGGATTTCAATGACAATCCTGACATTAAACAGCTTCATGCTTTTCCTTTTGCTCCCGGCATCAGGTCCTACCCCGGTTTTCAAATTCTCTTTTTTACGAAGGGAATTCAAGACAGTACTAATGCCGAGAAATATTAAAATCAGCGCACCAATCATCACTGTGCTTCCTGACGGCAGATGCCGGCTTAGACTATGGCCGATCAGCATCGAAAGGAAGAAAGCAGCCCCGGTTAGAGCCCCGATGATCACAAGCGGCGGATAAGGTATGGCAATGCCTTTCAGGCCGTAAGAAAAACCAACTGTGAAACTGTCAAAACTCAGTGAAATTCCAAGTGCCATGATAAATAAAATCTCTGCAAACATAATATCCTCCCATAGGCAGTGAGTAGTGCTCCACATACTATGAAGAGGATAAAAATAATTGCATGTACATTGTATTTTTTATAAGGGTGTTCGCATTCATGGCGGATATTTAACAAGAAAGTTGATTTCCGCTGGAGATACCCCGCCTGCGCGGGCCGGGCGCTGAGCCTCCTCGGCTTTGACCTGCAGGGTCTCACCTGTCCTGCTGCTCCCAGTAAGGCGGATTTTAAACCAATTAATGAGCACTGAATAAAGACGGAAATTTATAGAACCCAATAACTTTTTTGAAAAGCAGCGACCTGATAAAGTAGACTTTCTTATTGGCAAGCGCCAGCGAAGACAGAAGCTTAGCCGCCCTGATGCTTAAAGCCAAGTATAAGTGAAGCGGCTTTCCCACTGAATAACCTGGCTTATGACTCCAAGGCCGAAAGTCTCGCAGCTGGATCAGGAGTCCCGCGCCTGAAGCGGAAGTCATAAAAGAGCAACAATCCTTCAATAAAGAGCCTTTAGAAAGTGCATACAGCTGAAAAAAGTCATTCAAGGAGCTGTGAAAGGGAACTATTTCTTAACCCAGACTGAAACACTTCCGCCGTTTACCGGGAAGGCTGCATGTCCATCTTCTTCTATGGTGATTTCATCCTCCCTTGAGCCTGTAAGATCAATCCAGATTTGACCGGCTTTGTTTTCTCCAACGAACATCCGCTTTTCACCTTCATCGCCGTTAGAGATTACCACTGCGCAGCCTGAATCCTCGAATTCATCAACACCGTGGCGCACCCAGCCGATGGTATTCGGGTGGTCAAAGTAATCTGTCTGTTCCCCATATGCTTTATGGTACCTGGCGCACAGAAGAGCATCCAGTATATCTTTTTTTCCTTCTTCCGGCTCAGGGCCGCCGATTCCGTAATAATCTCCATAAAAGAGAACAGGATATCCATCCCTTCGGAGCAGGATCAGGGCATATGCGCTTGGTTTAAACCAGTCCTGCACCCATGATTCAAGTGCCTCATGGGGCTGGGAATCATGATTGTCCACAAAAGTGACAGCATTCATGGGATGCGAACTGACAAGGGTATCCTCAAAAATGGAGGACAAGTCAAAATCCCTGCCTTCAATGGAAGCCTGATGGAGCTTATAATGCAAGGGAACATCAAATAAATCAATGTTATAGTCAACCTTGTCCAAATAGTTCTGGCAGGCATCAAGGTCCGGTTTCCAGAATTCGCCGACAAAGTAAAAATCATTTCCGCGGTATTTGAACATCTCTTCAGCAAATTCACGGATAAAATTGTGATTTATGTGCTTAATAGCGTCGAGGCGGTAGCCATCACAGTTAAGTGTGTCTGAAAGCCATTTTCCCCATTCGATCATTTCTTTCTGGACATCCATGTTGTCATAATCGATATTGGCGAACATCAGATAATCATAGTTGCCGAATTCGTTATCCACATGATCATTCCAGTCTTTGTGTTCTCCAACAATCTTATAAACACCGGTTTTATCCCTCTTGGCATCATAATCTGTCCCATTGAAATGTCCATAATCCCATTGGAATTCTGAATATCTTCCGGCCCGGCCAGGGAACGTGAACTTGGTCCAGCCTTCAATATCAAATGGTTCGGATATTTCTTCAGTCCTGTTCTCCTGATCGACCTCGATTACTTGGAATAATTCCGTTTCATCAGCTCCCGCTTTGTGATTCATCACAATGTCAATATACACCTTGAGGCCCTCTATATGGCAGGCGGAAATTGCTTCGATCAATTCAAGCTTGGTACCATATTTCGTGCGGATGGATCCCTTCTGGTCAAACTCTCCGAGGTCGTATAAGTCATAGGGAGCATAGCCGTTATCATCCGGCGAGGTGGCTTTAGTGACCGGGGGAAGCCATATCGAGGAGATTCCTTTTTCTTTTAAAGATGGGGCAAGCTCTTTCAGACGGTTCCAATGCTTTCCATCCGCTTCGGTGTGCCATTCAAAGAATTGAATAATAGTATGATTTCGCTCCATGAGCTTTCCTCCTAAAATCGCATGAAATGTCATGCAGTCATAATAGGATTACTTACCCAGTTATTGACCGGACGAACCTACTTTGTGAAAAATTTAGCACTTTATTGCTTTAAACCAATCAAACATCGGCCGGGCAGGTAGCATAAAACATGGTTACAGCAGGCCATATTATTTTTTTTGATTGACATTATTCTTAAACAAATATAGTATAAATTAAAAGTTGCACTAAGGAAACAAATTAGTGTGGAGGGAAAACAAATGGATATAGTCAATAAAATTAAACTATCTCAAGGGAAGAAGGGGGATTCCATAAAAATCACTTCTATGAATCTTGCGGGTGTGATGCGAAGAAGACTCATGGATTTAGGCTTTGTCCCAGGGGCTGTCGTCCAAGTGGTAAGGAAGAGCCCTTTGGGAGATCCTGTCGCATTCAGGGTAAGCCAGACCGTGATCGCCCTGCGGAAACAAGAGAGCTCAAACATTGAAGGGGAGCTGCTGCCGAATGACTGACACATATAGAATCGCACTTGCCGGAAATCCGAATACAGGGAAAAGCACTTTGTTCAACGCGTTAACAGGGCTGAAGCAGCACACGGGCAACTGGGCCGGCAAAACCGTTTCCCTTGCTGAGGGGACCATCCGCCATAAGAGAGCTGTCTTCAGGCTGATTGACCTGCCCGGTACTTATTCACTTTTCTCCAATTCAGCAGATGAAGAGGCGGCACGCAATTATATAGCATTTGAAAAACCGGATTTAACACTGGTCGTCCTCGATGCAACCGCCCTTGAACGGAATTTGAACCTGGCACTTCAGGTGCTGGAAATTACAAAAAATGTCATCATCTGCATCAATTTGATGGATGAAGCGGAAAAGCAGGGAATTCAAATCAATGAACAGCTGCTGACAAGAAGGCTTGGAGTTCCTGTTATCAAAATCTCGGCCAGAAATAAAACTGGCATCCCCATGCTCCTCGATACGATGGATCGGATCTTGAAGGGCGTAATTGAATGCAATCCCACCCAGATGATCTATAAACCGGAGATTGAAGAGAAAATCAGCGCCATGGAGGAGAAAGTAAAAAAAATTGTAGGGAATACACTATCATCCCGCTGGGTCGCATTGCGTCTATTGGACGGAGATGAAGGGCTTTTAAGGGAAATAAACAGGCAGATTGCCACACATAGGGGGGAAGTGCAATGAACTTAGAAGGTTTGTATGCGGAAGCTAAAACTCTCTCATCCTCCGGGCTCAGGGATGAAATCATCCAGCAGCTCTATGAAAACAGCAGATCACTGTGCGGTCAGGCGGTAACTTCTAAACAGACCCATGATGCACGGACTGAAAAACTGGATGCTATCTTCACTTCGCCGGTTCTCGGCTTTCCTATCATGATTATCATGCTTGGGGCTGTTTTTTATCTAACCATTGCCGGCGCTAACATTCCGTCCTCCCTGCTAGCCCAGTTTTTCGGCTGGATTGAAAACTACCTGACACTAGCATTCCAGTATATGGGAGCGCCGGGGTGGCTGCATGGCCTCCTCGTCCTGGGACTATACAGGGGGTCCACCTGGGTCATCAGCGTCATGCTCCCCCCAATGGCCATATTCTTTCCTGTATTTGCACTCCTTGAAAATTTCGGGTACCTGCCCCGGGTTGCCTTCAATATGGACCGCATCTTCAAGAAGGCAGGCGCCCATGGAAAGCAGTCCTTGACCATGGCGATGGGCTTCGGCTGCAATGCCGCCGCTGTCATGTCATCGAGGATCATTGAGTCGCCGAGAGAAAGGATGCTCGCAATCCTGACGAATAACTTTGTACCATGTAATGGGCGCTGGGGAACGCTGATTATTTTATCATCCATGTTCATGGCAGCGAATTTCACTGGCGGGTTGAAAATGCTTGTTTCAGCTGGAGTGGTGGTAAGCCTCGTGTTATTCGGAATCCTGGTGACTTTCTTTGTTTCCTGGGCACTTAGCAAGACGGCCCTGAGAGGTGTCCCCACTCACTATACTCTTGAGCTGCCGCCATACCGGCGCCCTAAATTCTTTGATACAGTCATTCGCTCATCGCTTACAAAGTCCTGGACCGTGCTGGTCAGGGCAGTCAAGGTTGCAGCTCCTGCAGCCGTCCTTACCTGGGTTATTGCCAACGTATATATCGGTGATTGGAGTCTCCTGATGCATTGTGTGAACTTTTTAGATCCATTCGGGAGGATGCTCGGCCTTGATGGATATATCCTGTTTGCGTTCATACTCGGTCTTCCGGCAAATGAAATCGTGCTTCCCATCCTGCTGATGGGTTATCTGTCTACTGGGTCGCTTACCGAATTGGATAGTTTGGCAGATTTGAAGAAAGTATTCCTCGAGCATGGCTGGACCTGGGTCACAGCTTTGAATATGATGCTGTTTTCCCTGCTTCACTATCCTTGCGGGACAGCTCTCCTAAATATTTATAAAGAGACGAAGAGTAAAAAATGGACCTTCCTTGCCTTTTTAATTCCGACTGTACTGGCGATTATTGTACCGTTTATTATTGCACAGGCAGCAGGGCTGTTCGGCTGGATTTAAATAGAGGCAAAAGGCCGGGAAGCTTTTCCCGGCTCTTTGTCTGCTTAGATGGGTTAAAAGTCCGCGGATGATATTAGGGGAAAGATACTGAGAGGATCACTTGACTGGAATTGATCGGTGTAAAGCCCATCCTGACAGTCCCAGCCCTGATGTCGCCCCAAAAGTTGTGGAAGCAGGAGCTTATTTAAAGGACATGAGCATCGAGGTCAATCTGGAGCGTTCTTTACAAATATATTGGATTCGCTAAAAAGGAAAAAGTGATAACAGAAAAAAGTCCGTCCCAGGGGACTGTAAGGCTTCGGACTTTATTCTATTTGGCCGGTGCCATTTTGGCTGATGGCCTGGCTGCCCTGTACCACTGGAAACATAAAATCACGATGATGACCGCGTCGATAACATCACCGGCGTAATACATGATCATCCCACCGGTTTCAGCTTCTTCTGCCGGCACGCCTCCTGGCGGATGGGCGTACAGGTATTTGGACAATATGCTGTGTCCCGCCATAAATAGAATCAGGACGGCTGTACGAAAACCAGGGGAAGTTCTATGGTGTACGGGATCTATGTAAATAATAGCGGCAGTGAAAAGAAAGCCGGCCCAAAAAATATGGAGATGAACGATGAAATATAGAAATATATTTTTGTGCATCACCGAAAAGAGCGGAGTTGCATAGAGAACCCAGAGCCCGCCCAAGTTCAGGACCGCAGCAAACACAGGATGGAAGAACAGATGAGGGAGACCTCCTTTAAGAAAGCTGGTCAACCTCCGGGCCGCAGATGTGCTGAGTGACCGCAATAAAAGGGTCATCGGTGCACCGGTAACCATCAGGAGCGGCGCGAGCATTCCCAGCAGCACATGTCCCGCCATATGTGCCCTGAAATCCGTATGAGATAGATCTGCAAGCGGGCCTGTCACTGCTGCGAGAGCGCAAAGCGAGCCAGCTGCAAAATTGAAAATCCGGCGCCAGGGCCAGGATTTATACCGCCTGCTGGAATAATAGGCGGCAAAAGCATACAGAAGCAGGCCGGCTATGAATAAGGCGGCCAAAAGAATCTCGGGGATCAACCAGCTGTCAGGCATAATTTCCCCGCCATTGATGCGATGATGATCATGCTTCATGTGAAGGCTTCTCCTCTGCCTTTTTTCCGCATGATAAGATAAAGTCCTGCCAGCATCATGAGGGCCGCTGTGATATTCCAGACAGCATCATATATAAACACTTGATCCACATAGCGGATTTGATGGATGCGCATCCATTTATGCTGAATAATCCCGTCGTATAACTGAAAGCTTCCGGCTCCCATGAGCTTTCCTCCCCACCATTTGGCATGCCAAAGCCCCTTCCTCCGCCTGAGGTCGGCGAGAATGAATAAACCGGCGATGGTGGCGAACCAGCTGAATGCGTGGAATAATCCATCAGAAACCAAGCCTGCCGCCGTTGTTGATTTATCGTAAAAGTGATGCCAGTGCAGCAGCTGATGGAAGACTGTTTCATCTATGAATGCGGCAAAGCCGACGCCAAACAAGGCGCCAGACCATATATTGCGTCTCTTAAAGTGGAAACGGTCAGGATTTGGATTCCCGTTCGGGTGCCTGTAATAAGACATGCGCCATTCCCCCTTTTTTCCTTTTATCTTCATTATTTCCCTTTCAACTCTCAGGATAAGCATGTGAAAAGGATAAAGTGAGAACAACCTATCAATTTTTGCTATAATCATTTAATAAAAGCCGATGCCGCTGGAAAAACTTCAGTCCGGCATGTTACCTAGGGGGGACAGCATGAAGCTCAGGCATTTATTTTTATTCGTGATCCTGCTGGTGCTGTACGGCTGCGGAGCCGCTGACCAGGACAAGACCGGTGAGGGTGAAAAAAAGGAAAAAGTCAGACTCACTGTCTCAGCAGCTGCAAGCCTGCAGGAAACTCTTGACGAGATTGCAGCCGTCTTTGAAAAGGAACATGCCGACATTGATGTATCTTATAATTTTGGGTCATCAGGGGCGCTGCAGCAGCAGATTTCCCAGGGGGCACCTGTAGACCTGTTCTTCTCAGCTGCACAGGATAAATTCAGGACCCTTGCCGATGAAGGATTGATCGAGATCAGTACGGAGCTTGCGGGAAATGAACTCGTCCTGGTTGTGCCCAAGGGTTCCGGTAAAGGAATCAATAGCTTTCAAGACCTTGGAAAAGCGGGAAGGCTGGCACTTGGGACACCTGCTTCCGTCCCGGCTGGGCAGTATGCGAAGGAATCATTGAAAAGCCAGGGAATCTGGGAGGCAGTAAAACAGAAAGTGGTGTATGGGAAGGACGTCCGCCAGGTACTTACATATGTTGAATCAAACAATGTTGATGCCGGGGTTGTCTACAAAACAGATGCCCTGTCATCCTCCAAGGTTGAAATAGCTGCATCAGCACCAGAAAACTCCCACACGCCTATCATCTATCCCGCGGGGATCGTAAAGGGTACAAAACATGGGAAAGAAGCTGAGCTTTTCTATGAATTCCTGGAGGGAAAAAAGGCGATGGATATTATGGTGAAGCATGGGTTTAAGATAGCTGAACAGTAACTGTTTTCTGATCAAGAAGGGAAGAGTACATAGGATAATAAATGAAGGAGGCTCTGCTTTTGCGGCAGAGATTTTTTATGTGGGGACCCCAAAAAAATACGGGACAGCACCTATTAGGCGCAATCCCGTATTTTACTTTCTCTTCAGTTTCAACAAACAGGCTGAGATTATGGTAAAGGCAATAAGGGCTAGAAACGGAATGGTGATGAATCCGAGCAGATTGATGTATTGTCCGGAACAAGGGACTCCTCCTGTGCAGACCTGGAACTCCTGCATGAAAGAAAGCTTTTGAAGGCTATAGTGATAGGCAGATATCATTATGCCGAGAAGCGAAAGAGGCAGGGCATAGCGATATACTGTGTGATCGCGTTTATATACGGCGATGCCGAGAATGACAGCTAGGGGATACATTAAAATCCGCTGATACCAGCAAAGTGTACATGGCACAAAATGCAGGACTTCACTGAAATAAAGGCTTCCAAGGACAGCAATGACAGCACTCAGCCAGGAAACTCCGAGAGCTCTACTCACTTTTTTTCTCCTTGGCCACTTTGGTAACCATATCGATCAGGTCTTGATAAGTCTTTCCTTTAAACTGTTTTCCGTTTACAAAGAAAGTGGGAGTACCGGTAACGCCCAATTCCTTCACAAGAGACAAATCATTTTCCAGTTCCTTTTCATACTTTTCCTCATCAAATGCTTTCATCACTTTGTCCACGTTATTTTTGCCTGTGTTTTCTTTTAAAAGGCCGGTTAAAAAGTCTGCTGAATAAATGTCCATTTGTTCGTATTTTGGATCGTCAGGCTGCTGCTTGTACAAATCATCATGGAATTCCCAGAACTCTTCATTACCCAGTTCATGAAAGACTGTTTCCCCAAAAAGGGCAGAGCGGCTTGAATCCTTATAAATAATCGGGTCATTCATGAAGTAGAGTTTGGCTTTACCAGTATCAATCAAATCTTTTTTAATCTGTGGAAAAACCGAGAGTGTAAAATTTTTACAGACGGGGCACTTATAATCTCCAAATTCCACAATATTGACCGGCGCCGATTCTTTCCCCAAATAAGGCTGGCTGCTGTAATCGAAAGAAGCTTCCTTTCCCTGCATATTGCTGAGTATAACAATGCCGGCAGCAGCTGCAATGATCAAACCAATCACTAAGAAGAAAAAAAGGTTAGACTGGCCAGTTTTTTTTGTTTTCATTAGACACCTCATAGATTTATAGATTTTGACATACAACACTACAAAGTGTAGTGTTAGAGGCTGAGAAAATCAAGTGACAGTCACGTGACCGTCACCAGAGTCAAGGCCAGGAGGAACAGCAGTACATACACAGAAACAGTTACTGTGGTGCTGCTCAATTTCAGCGGTATATTTTTTTGCGGATCAACTAATTGCTGCAACCTCAAATTGACAGCTTCTTTTGCAAAAAAGGCAGCAGCAGGCGGTGCTTCAAAAGAAGTACGGTTCCTGATCAGCTTTAAAAGTGCCGTGCTTAAATCGAGGCGGCTTCCCATCCGGCTGATGGCATATTCATCAGCAGAAAGCTCGCTTAGGATCCGATAATTCCGGAAGCACCAGCCTGTCAGCGGAACAAAAAAGAAGGCCGTTGATATCAGCTGCAATAAAAATAGCTTCAATGAATCTTTATTCCGCCCATGAAACGATTCGTGCTCGATCACAGCACGCAGCTCTTCCTCATGAAGCAAGGAAAGCATGCCTGTGCTGAGTACGATGGAGGTCCTGAAGAAGCCAATGGAAAAAGCGCCGGGAGCTGGATCTGCTATGACTAAAATGTCTTGTTGCTCTGGTCTGAGAATTTTATTTGCTTTTTCAGTCAAGCCGAAATCCATCAGCGAATGGATGCGCCGCTCGAACTTCTTTAATAAGTAAGCCTGCTCTGCAGCCTTCCAGACTATGGTAATAATATTATAGGAAATTAAGACATTCAGAATAATGATGGCAAGGAAGTAATAGAAGGAATCATCCTTGAAGAGACTGAAACAAAATTTAAAGAAGTTCGCTTGAATATTGACTCCAAACAGAAGATGGACCAAAAACATCCCCATTTGTCCCCAAATGAAGAAGGCGATGAAGAAACTGAGGGACAATATAAGATAAGACTGCTTCTTCCACATCACATTTTTTCCTTCTTCATTCTGCTAATTTTCTCCTCCAGCTGTTCAAGCAGGCTTTGATCCACATCTTTCATGGCATCCAGCATGTGGCTGATCACCACGCCGCCAAATTCATCCAGAAGGTTTTCAGTCAGCTTCTTGGATTGTTCTTCAATGAACTGAGACTTGGTCTGTACAGGCCGGAAGTAGGACAGCCTTCCCTCAGTTCTTTTCACTAAAATCCCTTTAGCACTAAGCCGCTTCATCACAGTCATAACGGTGTTAAAATTGAGCGGCTTGTCTGCCTCCAGATGCTGCTGCACCGATTTAATGGTCTGCTCATCGTTCTGCCATAAAAATTCCATGATCCTTGCCTCAAGCGGCCCAAAGAAGCGGTCCAGGCCGGCTTTGTTATATTTAAAATGATTGATATTCATTAAAACGCCTCCACTACGAATTGTAGTGTTTGTCCCACTTACAATCAAGTCTAATTCGTTGATAAATTATGACTAAATACGACCAGGGTGCAGGAATGATAGCCTTTTTTGTGGAAGTAAACGATGGTTGAACTGCGGGAGGCGACTCTTCAAACAGCGTTGATTCGAATTGATGAAAAAATAGGGAGGATAAAAAAATGAAATTCAGTACGCCTCAAGTGAATCTTTATGTGGAGGATCTGGTAAAATCCCGGGCCTTCTATGAAAGACTCGGTTTCGAACTCCGCTTTACAGCAGAAATTGGCGGGAAAGAGACCCATCATGAATTTGTCTTGGACGGGTTTACACTAGGTATTGCAACAAAGGAGTCCGCACGGGATGTGCATGGGCTGTCTCCGGGGAAAAATGAAGGATGTGAAATTGTGCTGTGGACGGAGGATTCTGATGCAGCCATCGAGTTTCTGGCGGAGCACGGAGTTACAATTCTTTCTCCACCTGCAGATTTTTTAAATTTGAGAGCCGGCTATATCCAGGATCCGGATGGTAACTCCATTCATATTGTGTGTAAACGGGTGAAAGACGGGCATTAAGCCAAAATAAAAAGCCCTGCCAGGACTTTTAATTAGGTTCAACATGAACATGTACATTATAAATGTCGTGCTTGGATTTCAATTCTTTCTCCACAATCGTGGAAATATCATGTGCATCCCTTAACTCCAAATCCGGTTTGACAAGAATGATGATATCTACAACGGAATTGCTGCCATACTGCCTCGCCCGGATGTCCTTCACGCCTTTCACCCCGTAGACATCAAGGGTTGTTTTTTTATACGCTTCGAGCAGCATCTCATCATAACCGTCAGTCAGCGCATGCGATGCAGCCCGGAATATATCCCACGCAGTTTTGCATATCAGGAGACCAACAATAAAGGCTGCTGCCGGATCAAGCCAGGAAAGCTTGAATTGGGAGCCTATTATCCCAATCGCGGTTCCGATGCTGACCCATGCGTCTGAAAGGTTATCCTTTGCCGCTGCCATGACGGAACCGCTGTTGATTTTGATGGATATCTTTTTATTGTACCGGTAGACAACATACATCACAGCAGCCGCAAACAGGCCCGTCCAGGCGGCAATCAGATCAGGCGGTTCATTGCTTCCCACAAAAACAGAGCGTCCTGCAGCATACAATACCTGGAAACCCACTGCCATCATGATAAAGGATGCAACCATTGAAGCGACGGTTTCCGATTTCCAGTGGCCATACCGGTGGTCGCTGTCGGCCGGCCTGCGGGACAGCTTCAAGCCGATCAGGACGGCAGCGGAAGCAATGATATCAGTTGTATTATTCAGCCCATCCGCCTTCAAAGCCTGCGAATCTGTAATACATCCAATAAAAAGCTTAAGTGCTGATAAAATGATATAAGCTATTATGCTTATAATAACTCCGCGTTCCCCTATTTTCAGGTTTTGATATTTTTCTTCTTCCATGCCATGTCCTCCCCCGAATAGTTTCCTCCATAAGCGTAGCAAGGAGAAAGCGGGTGGGTCTACAGAAACCTTTTTTGCTTTTACTATAAGAATGTGTCACAGATAAAAAATTTAGACAGAGGAAAGAATGCTAAATTCTATATTCCTGCCCGCAGCGATGGAGAGATGGAATATGTTTTTCGATAATAGATGGTTAGCGTTAAATCCACAGGATTAGGCTTTTCATTCCTCCCATGAAGGACTTTTCGCCGCCAATCCTGAGTCAAAAAGACCTTCAAACCCCGATGAAGGCTTTCGCCCTAAATCCCGAGTCAGGAATGTCATTCATGCTGATCCATAAGCTGCCGGCAGCGGGGCAGGGCATGCTTTATGATGTGGGCCATTACACACCGCTTTTATTAAGTTCCCCATATCAAACTCAGTTATCCCCGCGGGGCAAAGAGAATCAGGACTGCTCCGGACAGGCAGATGGCGGCCTCGGCCCAGTCATGAAACTCCGGCGTTTTCTCATCAACCAGCCAGCCCCGATAAACAGCCGGCACAATAAAGATTCCTCCATAGGCGGCAAGGACCCGGCCAAAAGCCGGAAGGAATGAAGCGCTGCGATGATCCCGTACAAACCAAGCGCGATGGTCCCAATCAGTCAAGCAGGCTGGATTGCCCTTCTCTCAGCCAGAGCCAGATCAGGTATCCGCTCCCTGTTTCGGCGAGTCCGGCCTAAATGAACAGTAAAAGTGCTTTAATGATTCTCATCTCTCCCTGGTTCTCTTTCAATGAATTTCCCACTCAAGCTGGAAGAGGAAAACAGGGAGGGGACAGCTTCAATAATGGAATGATTGTTTTGCTTCCTGAGAGGGTAAAGTTCTCTGTGGATCAAACAGACCGAACATGTATCACAGCTAAGAAGGGAGAAGTAGGTTATGCGAAAAGTCGTTATACTTGGAACCGGGCCTGCAGGGCTCACGGCTGCCATTTATCTGGCAAGGGCCAATATGAATCCTCTGGTGATCGAGGGCACAGAGCCTGGAGGACAGCTTACATTAACAACTGAGGTAGAGAACTTTCCGGGATTTGCAACGGGTATTATGGGGCCTGAGCTCATCGAGAATATGAGGAAGCAGGCCGAGCGGTTTGGAGCGGAGTTCAAACGCGGGTGGGTGACGGAGGCAGACCTTTCCTCTAGTCCGTTCACATTGAAGGCAGATGGAATCGGGGACATCGAAACGGAAGCCTTAATCATATCCACTGGTGCTTCAGCTCGATTCCTTGATATTCCGGGGGAACTGGAGAATGTCGGCAAAGGTGTCAGCACTTGTGCCACATGTGACGGATTTTTCTTCCGGGGTAAAGAGGTGATCATTGTTGGGGGAGGGGACTCAGCAATGGAGGAGGCACATTTCCTCACTAAATTCGCCAGCAAAGTTACGATCGTGCACAGGCGGAACGAACTGAGGGCCTCCAAAATTATGCAGGACCGCGCCAGGAGCAATCCTAAGATTGAATGGAGGCTGAATCAGACACCAATCGAGGTGCAGGCTGACGCGCTTAAGGTGACCGGGCTGAAGGTTCGGGATAATGCTATCGGGGACGAGAAGGTCATTGGGGCAGACGGAATTTTTATCGCCATCGGTCATACGCCGAACACTGGTTTCTTAGGCGGCCAGATTAAAACAGATGAAACAGGATATATCGAGGTGGTCCCTGGCACTACAGAAACCAACATTCCAGGTGTTTTCGCCTGCGGAGACGTGCAGGACAAGAAATACCGCCAGGCGATAACGGCGGCAGGCTCCGGGTGCATGGCTGCGCTTGATGCGGAAAAATTCCTGGAAGGCAGTATGGTACACGACTGGAGTGAATCCCTGTAAGTGAAGGGGGCAGCTGCGGCGGCACAAGTCCATATCATTTTAAAGGAGGGAGAAAGATGCAAATCACAAATGAAGCACGAAGCCTACTTAAGGGGCTGTTTGAGAGATATGGGGCAGCCAATATCCGGATACACTTTGAAAGCCCTGGCTGAGGACAGAGCATGGCGGGGCTGGCTCTGGATGAGCCGGAAAAGACGGACACGATTATGACGGTAAATGATATCCCTGTAGCAATGGATCCGGGTGATGTAAAGCGTGCAGAAGCTTTGATTCTTGATGCTGCCCCGGATGGGAAAGGAATGTTTTTTACGGGTGATGGATGGAAGTGTTAAGACCGCCAGTGAGGATACTGGCGGTCTTTCAATGAGACATTTGGCTATTTGGCCTTTAGTTCATCTTGGGTAACCCATTTGTGGTTCATAACCCGTTCTCCGCCGGATACCGGTGTATAGTCAACCATGTATACCGTCGTTTTTTCAGCAGTATCGACTTTGCCTTTTGCGCCTTTCATGCCTGGCATATGGTCTGCAAGGATGGTAACTTCCTGGCCAGGTTTAAAGGGGACATTTCCGGCATCCTTAATTTCTTCATGGATAATCCATTTATGGTTTTTTACAGGCTTGCCCCCGCCCTTTGGGGTATAGGAAATGCTGTAGACAGTTGTAACAAAGGCTCCGCTGATTTCTGCCTCCGCCCCTGCCATATCTTCCATATGAGAGGCAGTGATGACTGCTTTGCTTCCAACTTTAAAAGTGGGATTTTGTGCTTTCTTTAATCCTTCAGGAATTTCCCCTGAGCTTGAATGATTCATGCCCTCATGCTGTTTCTCCTTTTCTGGTCCGTGGTTTTTATGTTCGGACGCTGAGCCGCAGCCGCCGAGAGCAAGCATAATCGCTGAACTCAGCAAGAAAAGTAGTCTTTTCATGCTTTCATCTCCTTTGTTATAAATCAGGGCTTTATTATAGATTACCCTAAGGTTATGAACAAGTGAAATGAAGGGCAATGGATTAGAGTATTTCTTGTGATGCTGTCTGCTTTAGAGCCTCTTTATAAAAATAAGAGCCGGGCAATTAAACCCGGCTCAACTGCCGATCCCTGATTTCCCTCCTTTATAAAAGGTTTATGGCTTTACGGATAAGCTTGATATCCTTCCAGATAGATCTCTTGACACGCCTGTTCCGGCATTTAAGATATTCTCCGTATAACTGGTTCAGCTCGGTCCTGAAAATGGCCATGTCTCTTTGATTTCCCATATTAAAGAAATACCCGCTCCAGCAATACGGAAAACGTTTTAGACGTTTAATTGGCGGGAGCAGAGGTTAAGAATATAAAGAGAGCAAAGGAGGGGAAGAAATGACGGGTCAGAAATATGAATCAGTCATAAGAGTACTTCATGAATGCATGGAAGCCTGTAACCATTGTTTTGATTCCTGCCTCCAGGAGGAAAATGTGGGACATATGGCAGAATGTATCCGCCTTGACAGGGAATGTGCTGACATTTGCGGTTATTTTGAACAAGCTCTGGGACGCGCGACACCTTTTGTATCAGAGCTTGCTGGCATTTGTGCCACTATTTGTGAAGCATGCGGCAATGAATGCAAAAGGCATGACCATGACCACTGCCAGAGATGTGCTGACGCCTGCTTTGCCTGTGCAAGGGAATGCAGAGCATTGGCCGCCTGATGGAGTTAAGCCCTGTTAATAAGGGCTTTTTTCTCCGTCCTGTAAGCCGATAGAACCCGCCTCAGTAATAAATTGTTATTTTTATTCTTTACATAGGGTGGGGGGGTATAGTATGCTGTGAGCAAGGAGGCGGTCGAATGGAAAATATAGAAGCGCCCGGCCATTGCCATGTTCCTTCCGAAGAAAGAAAAAGCCACCAATCAGAAGCAGTGAAAAAGAACCTGACGGCCAGGCTGAACAGGATTGAAGGACAAATCCGCGGAATTAAAGGCATGATTGAGAAGGATGTTTATTGCGATGATGTGATCACTCAGCTTGCATCCACTCAATCCGCCCTGAATAGTGTCGCCAAACTGCTTTTAGAGGGACATTTGAAAACGTGTGTGATGGACCGTATTTCCGAAGGGGATACAGAGGTTCTTGATGAAGTATTGATTACTATTGAAAAACTGATTAGAAAATAAAAGGAGCGATGAAAATGGAAAAGGCAACAGTCAAAGTCACTGGGATGAGCTGCGGACATTGTGTAAAAGCGATTGAAGGCGGGGTCGGGGAGCTTGCCGGAGTGGAACGGGTTCTCGTAGATTTGTCAGCAGGAGAAGTGGCAGTTGAATACAACCCGGAAGCTGTAACACTCAGCGAAATCAAAACTGCTATAGATGACCAGGGGTACGAAGCAGAATAAACAGAAATGGCGTGCTCTAAACAGGCACGTTTCTCTTATCTTAAAAATATACCCCCTACCCCTATGTGAGAGGTGAGAACGATGGCTCAAAAACTTAAGGAGAGCCAGATAGGAATATCAGGCATGACCTGTGCGGCGTGTGCCGTAAGGATAGAGAAAGGACTTCGTAAGCTTGAGGGAGTTGAGGAGGCAGCTGTCAATCTGGCCCTAGAGAGGTCTAAAATTACCTTTGATCCCACAAAGCTTACTGAACGTGATCTTGAACAAAAAATCAAGGATCTGGGCTATGAGCCGATCCTCGAGAAAAAGCAATTCAATATTTCAGGCATGACCTGTGCGGCCTGTGCAGCCCGAATTGAAAGAGGTCTAATGAAAATGGAAGGAGTCAGCATGGCATCTGTGAACCTGGCTCTCGAGAGCGCCACAGTCGAGTATAATCCTTCTGCCACCGGCCCCGGCGAAATTACAGCAAAGGTGGAGAAGCTGGGCTACGGGGCCGTACCGGAAGAAAATGATGACAATGCTGCTGACCGGCGCCTGCTTGAGATAAGAAAGCAGCAAGTGAGGCTGCTGGTCTCGGCCATCCTGACTCTTCCGCTCTTATGGGCAATGGTCAGCCATTTTTCATTCACATCTTTCATCTATCTTCCTGAAATGCTGATGAATCCATGGGTACAGCTAGCGTTTGCCACGCCTGTGCAATTCATCATCGGCCTGCCGTTTTATATCGGTGCCTATAAAGCCTTGCGGAATAAGAGTGCAAATATGGATGTTCTGGTCGCGCTTGGAACAAGTGCCGCCTATTTTTACAGTCTGTATGAAACCTTGAATGCCATTGGCGGACACGGCCATATGCCGCAGCTTTATTACGAGACAAGTGCCATTCTGATTACGCTGATTATCCTGGGCAAGCTGTTAGAAGCAAAAGCAAAGGGCCGGTCTTCAGAAGCCATTAAAAAGCTGATGGGATTGCAGGCGAAAACGGCTGTTGTTCTCCGGTCAGGCCGTAAGGTGGAGCTTCCTTTAGAGGAAGTGGCCGCAGGGGATATTCTTTTCATTAAACCGGGTGAAAAGGTGCCGGTTGATGGGGAGATCCTGGAGGGCGTTTCATCGATTGACGAATCCATGCTGACAGGTGAAAGCTTACCTGTTGATAAGTCCGCAGGAGATTCTGTCATCGGCGCTACGATAAATATAAATGGATCACTAAAGATTAGGGCTTTAAAGGTAGGCAGGGATACAGCTCTCTCCCGGATTATAAGGGTTGTAGAGGAGGCACAGGGTTCCAAAGCTCCGATTCAGAGGCTGGCAGACAGGATTTCAGGCATTTTTGTACCGATTGTTGTCACGATTGCCATTTTAACGTTCCTGGTCTGGCTGCTCTGGATCAGCCCGGGGAATTTTGCAGAAGCTCTTGAAAAATTGATTGCCGTGCTTGTGATTGCCTGTCCTTGTGCCCTGGGTCTCGCAACCCCTGTTTCTATCATGGCAGGTTCAGGAAGGGCTGCTGAATCCGGGATTCTCTTCAAGGGCGGGGAGTATCTTGAAGCGGCACACCGTATCGATACGGTCATATTGGATAAAACCGGCACGTTAACCAAGGGCGAACCGCAATTGACGGATATCATCATCCAGGATGAATATAGAGAAGAAGAAATCCTTTCATTGGTGGGTGCCATTGAGGAACAGTCCGAGCATCCTCTGGCCAAGGCCATTGTGGAGGGCATCCAGGACAGAGGCACCCAGCTTGCAAAAGCAGATCAATTTACGGCTGTTCCCGGATTTGGGGTGAAAGCAGAAGCGGGCGGACACAAAATATGGATTGGAACAAAGAGGCTTATGGCTGAAGCAGGTGCATCCACTGTAGAAGCTGAAGCCATCATGAGAGATTTGGAAGAAAAAGGGAAGACCGTGATGCTTGTGAGTGTGGATGGGAGATATGCAGGCATGCTAGCCGTTGCAGATACAATCAAAGAAACATCTAGAGAAGCGGTCCAGCGCCTCAAGGATCTTGATATTGAGGTTATCATGATTACAGGGGACAACGAAAGAACAGCCCGCTCCATCGCCAGGGAATCAGGCATCGATCACCTGATAGCGGAAGTCCTGCCGGAAGGTAAGGCGGAAGAGATCAAGAAACTTCAACAGCTAGGGCGCAGGACGGCCATGGTCGGGGACGGAATTAATGACGCACCGGCACTTGCTGCGGCTGATATTGGGATGGCACTTGGTACCGGGACAGATATCGCAATGGAAGCAAGTGATATCACACTGATCAGCGGGGACCTGCGATCTATAGCCGATGCTTTATATATGAGCAGGAAAACAATCCGGAACATTAAACAGAATTTATTCTGGGCATTTGCCTATAACGTCATCGGCATTCCTATTGCTGCAGCAGGGCTGCTGGCACCATGGGTTGCCGGCGCAGCTATGGCTGTAAGCTCTGTGTCAGTTGTGGTAAATGCACTCAGACTTCAAAGGATAAAATTATGAGAAACAGGACTTCCTGTTTCTCTTTTTTGTTAAACATTCGTAATACTTTATCAAAAAGCTTTTACATACTCTTAACTCCCTCTTAACACTGGTAAATTAAGATTATAGCTGTAATAGTAAACCTTAGGAGGGTGTCACCATTGTTAAATAAGAGTCTTAAGAAAAAGCTGCTTCCGATTGCTGTATTATCCACGGTAGCCTTAGGTTCCCTGTATGGTTCGCTGGCTGTCGATGATGTACAGGCAAAAGCAAAAAATGAAAAAACACCGGAAATCAAAAATGTCATCTTTTTGATTGGTGATGGAATGGGAGTTTCCTATACATCCGCCTATCGTTACTTAAAAGACAATCCAAACACAAAGGCTGTTGAAACTACTGAATTTGATAAATATCTGACAGGGCAGCAAATGACCTACCCGGAAGATCCGGAACAAAATGTAACAGACTCGGCGGCAGCTGCAACCGCAATGAGTGCGGGCATCAAAACGTATAATGCTGCAATCGGTGTAGACAATGATGGTTCCTCTGTAAAGACTGTACTCGAGGCGGCCAAGGAAAATGGGAAATCAACCGGTTTGGTTGCGACTTCAGAAATTACGCATGCAACGCCTGCATCCTATGGTGCGCATGATGCAAACCGCAAGAATATGAATGCCATAGCAGACGATTATTTTGATGAAATGATCAAAGGCGAGCACAAGATCGATGTTATGCTGGGAGGCGGATCCAGCAACTTCATCAGGCAGGACCGGGATTTGACAAAGGAATTCAAGAACCACGGTTATTCGGTTGTTACAAACAAGCAGGAAATGCTGAAGGACAGGGGCACACACACCCTGGGGCTGTTTGCTCCCGGCGGCATGCCAAAAATGATTGACCGCGATTCCTCCATGCCTTCACTCGCTGATATGACGGACACTGCACTGAATAAACTTAATAAAGACAAGGACGGTTTCTTCCTGATGGTGGAAGGCAGCCAGATTGACTGGGCCGGCCATGACAATGATATCGTAGCCGCCATGAGTGAAATGGAAGACTTCGAGAAGGCCTTCAAAAAGGCAATAGAGTTTGCGAAGAAGGACAAGCATACATTGGTGGTGGCAACTGCCGACCACTCAACAGGCGGCTATTCAATCGGTGCCAAAGGGAATTATAACTGGTTCGGAGCTCCGGTAACGGCAGCAAAGCGCACCCCGGATTGGATGGCGGAGCAGATTGCCAAAGGAGCAGACGTTGAAAAGACCTTAAACAGCTACCTGAAGCTGGAATTAACACCTGAAGAAGTTCAATCTGTAAAGAATGCAGCCCAGACTAAAAAAGTTCTGGACATCGATAATTCAATAGAGGCAATTATCGATAATCGTTCGGTTACAGGCTGGACTACGGGAGGTCATACTGGCGAGGATGTAAACGTGTATGCTTTTGGCCCGGGCAGAGAACTCTTTAGCGGAAAGCTGGATAACACAGATCAGGCTAAAAATATTTTCAATATCTTAAAAAGAAATCGATAATAAAAGAATTCCCGCCTGGAGGCATGCTTCCTGCGGGAAATTTTCTTTACATCTAATCCTGGAATAAAAGGGGATGCTTTTATGAAAAAACTCATTATGCTGCTGATTTCTTCCAGCCTGCTCGCCGGCTGCAGCACCAATCAGGAGAAAACTCCAAATGTATCAGCAAAAGAAAAACAGGAACAGACTGAAAAAAAGGAGCCTGAAGAGAGCAGGGCGAAATCACTCAATGATATATATGTGCCAAATCCGCAGGTTCCCGATGACACTTCCCTTTTAAGCAAGGGACAGACCATCAGTGATGAAAAAGGAGAGATGGAGTTAAAGGGCATTGCTTCGGTAAACAAGGTATATAAAATTGGAACGATAGAAATGAAGATAAAGAATGTAAAGATTCTCAGGAATAGGCCTGTTTATTCTCTGATGGACTATTTCCATCCATACACAGAAAACTATGAAGACTTCACTTATATAAAAACAGAAGTTGAAATGGTGAACAAGGGGCAAGAAATAGTTCATTTTGGACCCGTCGCTGCCCTTAAGACAAGCAGTGGGGAAAAAAAGACATTTGAAGATGACTTCTATATTGAATATCTAAATGGAAGCATAGAGCCCGGCGGCTCAAAGCGAGGCGCTATGGGAATGATTTTGGAGCAGGGAAAAGATGGGGTCCGATGGGTCGAACTGACAACGAGCGATGTGCTCGGTCAAAAGCATGAGAAAGCCGCAGATGCTGTGACCATTAAGATTCCAGTGAAGTAGGCGGAAGGTCATCCCTGCCGCGCTGCTTGAATAATAGAGTACAAAACCAGTATGATAGTGATAATGCCAGTTTCAGGGAGTGTTAACACTATGAACATCAAAAATACTGCCATTGCTGTTTTTTCAACCGCCTTTTTATTATCCGGCTGTGGTAATGAAGAAAACACACAAAAAGAGAGCAGTCACAAGCATAAGACTGAAGAGGCTCATGCAGAACACACGGCGGGCGACCTCAGGGAAGAAACTAAAAAGGATGCAAAGCCTGGGTTTCTTGACGATAAGCCTGAGGACATGCAAATGCTTTATCTTGCTGTATCACAGAACAAAAAGCTGCTGAAGCAGATGCCATGCTATTGCGGCTGCGGCGAAGAGGCAGGGCATAAAAGCAATTATGACTGCTTTATCTATGAAAACAAAGAAAATGGAAATATAGTCTGGGATGATCATGCCACACGCTGCGGCGTCTGCATGGAAATCGCTGCACAATCCATCATCGATCTCCAGGATGGAAAAACAATAGAAGAAATCCGGAAGCTGGTTGATGCCAAATATCAAAAAGGATTTGCAAAGCCAACCCCCACTCCGCCAGTTGAAGCCCTCTAAAGGGCTTTTATCTTTGTTGGCCCTTTTTACTTATTCTAGTAGAAAAAGACATGCCAGTTCTAAAAAATAAACATTATCAAATGTGTTTTAATCTAAATGAAATATAACTGTAATTTTAATAGTAGTTTATTTTGTTATAATCAACCTATTGCTAAAAACAAAACAATTTATATGAATAAAAGATTAATAAAATCAACGGTTTAGATAGAGATAAATATACAGAGGATAGAGGGGAAATAATTGAAAAAGAGTTTACTTAAAGTTTCACTGGTTGCCGGCTTAGGCCTGATGAGCGTGGTCCCGCCTGTACAGGCTTCGACCATCAATCAGATGGAACAGAAAAAACAGGAAGTACAGCAGAAAAAAAGCAAAGTCAATTCTGGAATCAATCAAGCTGAACAAACAATAAAAAGCCTGCAAGGAAAGCAGGCCACAACGGCAGAGAAAATCCAAATCCTGACCGATGCTATAAATAAAACAACAGCTCAAATTGACAAGAAAAACATAGAAATTAAAGAAGTGATGGCTGAGCTCGCTCAGCTGAAAAAGGAAATTACCATCATTAAAAAACGTATGGCCCAGCGTGAAGAACTGTTGAAGGAAAGGGCTCGTTCCATGCAGCAGAGCGGCGGAAATGCTGATTATCTGGAAGTCATCCTTGGATCTAAAAGCTTCGGCGATTTTCTTGAAAGAGTGAACGCAGTTGCGACCATTATGGATGCAGACCAGGAAATCCTTCGTCAGCAGGAAGAAGACAAAAAGAAGCTGGAACAGAATCAGCAGCAGGCAGAAGATAAAGCTGTCAGCCTCCAAAGTATGCTGAATGATCTTAAAGCCATGAAGGCCAAGCAGAAGGGTCAGGTTGTTGAATTAAGCCGCTTAATGAAACAGCTAAAGCATAAAGAAGAAGAAACTCATTCGCACAAGATGGATCTGAAGGAGCAGGAGGAACTGCTTTCAGCCCAGGAGTCTTCTATACAGCAGGCCATCAACCTGGAAAAAACAAGACAGGCTGAACTGGCGGCTGCCAGAAAACGTGCGGCTGAAGAAGCGAAACAGCGTGCGGCTGAAGCAGCGAAGCAGCAGGCTGCAGAAGCGGCTAGACAAAAAGCTGCCCAAGCATCTGCACAGGCAGAACAAAGAGCGAAATCATCTTCAGCCAGTGAGCCAAAAAGAACATTCAAATCAGCTCCAAAAGAAACGTACCATGCACCGGCTCCAGCTCCGGCACCAAGTCCTGCTGTATCAAGCGGGAACTTTACAAGACCTGCAGCAGGGACTCTTTCTTCGAACTACGGAGCAAGATGGGGAACCAAGCATATGGGCGTTGATATTGCGGCAGCAGGCTATGTTCCAGTCATGTCGGCAGCTGACGGTGTAGTAAGCCGTGCTTATACGTCAAGCAGTTATGGCAATGTTGTTTTTATCTCCCATTCCATAAATGGACAAGTGTATACGACTGTATATGCCCACATGCAAAGCTTTTCTGTCAGCACCGGCCAGGTAGTGGCAAAAGGCCAGCAGATCGGTGTCATGGGCAGCACAGGCCAATCGACAGGCCAGCATCTTCATTTTGAACTGCATCGCGGTGAATGGAATGCAGCTAAATCGAATGCGGTCAACCCGATCGGAATCGTACCATTTTAATAGGTAAGTCAAAAAAAAATCTGGCAGCACCGCTGCCAGATTTTTTTTTGTGTTCAGTGAGTTAAATCATACTCAGGAGCCATCCGCCCAGTGCGCCGGCAATCACTGCCGCCCAGGAAGGAAACTTCCAAAAGGCAAGCATCCCGAACAGCAGCGCTGCAAAAGCAAAGTCGAGGGATGATCGGATGGTACTCGTCCAAATGGGATCGTAAAGGGCACCAGCCAGGATTCCTACTACTGCGGCGTTCACTCCCGCAAGAGCACCCCGGATGCTCCCGGAGTCCCTAAGGGTATTCCAAAAGGGCAGTGATCCTGCTATGAGCAGGAAGGCCGGAAGGAAAATAGAAATAACCGCAAGCAGGCCGCCAGACCAGCCGCCCTTCACAGCCCCCAGGTAAGCCGCAAAGGTAAAGAGGGGGCCAGGAATTGCCTGGGCTGCCCCATAGCCTGCAAGGAATGTCTCTTTATCAAGCCAGCCTGCCGGGACAAATTCCCGTTCCAGTAATGGAAGCACCACATGGCCGCCTCCAAACACGAGGGAACCCGAACGGTACAGACTGTCTGTCATGGCAAGCCATTGGCCGGAAGAAACATGTCTAATCACCGGCAGCAGAATCAGCAGTGCTGTAAAAACGATAAGAAAGATAAATCCCGATCGCCTAGAGATGGGTAGTTCTACGGAATCGGCTGTCTTTTCTCCAGAAGATTTAAGCAAAACATATCCGATTAGTCCAGAAATTATGATAATGGCGGGCTGGCTTACTGCTGCCGGCCAGAGCAGCACGGCTATCAGGGAGAAGAGGGCAATGGTTTTTTCTATAGAACCTGATGCCAGCTTGGGTGCCATCCCAAGAATTGCATGGGCCACCACAGCGACAGACACAATTTTTAATCCATGGATCCATCCTGCATCTGCTGCACTCCACTCGGTTACATACAAGGCAAACAGGATGAGCGCAATGGCGGAAGGAAGGGTAAATCCCAAAAAGGCCATGATACCGCCGCCAATTCCGCCCCTTATCATACCGATGCCAATCCCCGCCTGGCTGCTTGCCGGACCGGGAAGGAACTGGCAGAGGGCGATGAGATCCGCATAGGCCTTCTCATCAATCCACTTTCTGCGCCGGACATATTCTTCGTGGAAATAGCCAAGGTGGGCAATCGGCCCGCCGAATGAAGTCAACCCAAGCCGGAGGGAAACCAGGAAAATTTCCTGCAATCTCTTATGGATATGCTTATCCATACACCTGCTCCTTTTTGTTTTGACTTTTGTTAATGGTCTTTTCGTTTAAATGAGTTGTATAAGGCAGACTAACATGAATCAGACGTCGGCCCCCGCGCGGGTAGAGGCGCTATAGTGCAAATCAACATTGTTTTAATGATTATTGCCTTTCAATATTGTATCAAAACGAATATAACGATTGTTTTAAATATATGTTAATTTGTTTGGCAATGGCGCCAGGAGGTAAAAGGATAATAGAAACTATATATAAAGGAGTGGGATTCATATGCCGCAGCATGACTATGATAAAAACGAAGAAAAAGGATCACGTGCGAAACCTGGCCAGGAATATTCCAGGGAAGCTGAAGAGAAAGATAACGGGCTGAACAATAACGATCTTTATGAAAAGATGGGGGATAATCCTGATCATAACCGGATCAAGGATGATTACCAGGGCAATTGAATAGCTTGCAGCATATGGGGCTGTCCGAAAAGGGCAGCCCCTTTGATATGAAGTTAAAGGGCCATTAATGAATTTGTAATTAAAAAACTGATGCAATCTGTGGTAATATTAGTTTCATAGACTCTTAGCAGTAAGAGCAATTGACTAAAAGAGGGAAGAAAACATTAAATGTTAAAAAAAATCTTGAAAGCATATGATTATCCTGTATTTTTTACAGTTATAGTTCTTTGTTTGTTTGGACTGCTGATGGTTTACAGTTCGAGCATGATAACAGCAGTAGCACGCTGGGGCTATTCGGCCGATCACTTTTATGAGAGGCAGAAAGTTGCTTTTGTGGCAGCTTTTCTCTGTATGCTGGTAACTATGTTTTTCCCTTATCAGCTCTATAAGCATCCCAGATTCCTGCTGACCATGATGGGTGGCACCATCGGCTTGCTGCTGCTTGTATTTGCATTCGGACATTCGGCAGGGAACGCCCGGAGCTGGCTTGCCCTGGGAGGATTTAACCTTCAGCCGGCCGAGGTGGCAAAACTCGCAGTGATCATCTATCTCTCTGCCATCTATTCCAAGAGGCAGGATAAGATTAATAACATTGATAAAGCCGTAATGCCCACCATGATTTTCCTTTTGACCATATGCTTCTTCATAGCAATCCAGCCCGATTATGGAAATGTCGCCATTATCACAGCCATTGCGGGTACCATTTTAATGTCATCCGGGATGTCGATGAAAAGCCTCTCAAAGATTGCCTCCATTCTGGCACTTGGCGTTGCGGTTATCGGCCTGTTCGTATTGATCACCGGGAATTACTCTACAGTAGTGTCCGAAGAGCGTGTATCCAGGTTCACAGGATTGAAGGAACCATTCAAAACGGAACAGAACGAAGGGTATCATCTGGCTAATTCCCTTCTGGCTATTGGATCTGGCGGAGTCAAGGGCCTCGGGCTTGGGCAGAGTATCCAGAAATACGGCTATCTCCCTGAATCACATACAGATTTCATCATTTCAATCATTGCGGAGGAGCTTGGCTTCTTCGGTGTTGCTCTTGTGCTGGGCGGGCTTGGGTTCATAGTCCTTCGGGGCTTCCTGCTTGCGGCAAGATGCAAGGATGCATTTGGGAGCCTCCTTTTGATTGGCATATCCTCAATGATTGGAATTCAGGTTATGATTAATCTGGGAGGTGCAACAGGGCTTCTGCCTATCACGGGCATAACGCTGCCATTTATCAGCTACGGAGGCTCCTCACTTATACTGCTGATGGGCTCAATGGGCATCTACCAAAACGTTATAATGAAAATGAATCTTAAGAAAAAGGAAAGCCTATAAAACCAGTAAGCAGCACACCAGCCCGGTGTGCTGCTTTTTCGTGTATTATAAAAAGTACAGGCAATTTTTGAAATTGAAATATTTTTGAAACATTTCCCGACAAAGTGCGTGGTATAATAGTCTAGTAAATTGGATAAACGTGTAAGTTTTCCCAATTTTTTTGGGAAATTTGGCATTTTAGAGAGAAATAGATAACTATAGAAATAGGCGGGGAAAAGTTTTGAGAAAAATAGTCGCATGGATCATGGCAGCCATTCTGGTCACAGGATATCTGAATCCGGATGCAGCTGCAGCATCACTCACTGATATGCAGGTGAAAAAGAAAAAAATTGAATCAAAGCAAAATAAAGTGCAATCCGGCATACATGCTGCCGAAAACAGGATCAAAAACCTTCAAGGCCAGCAGAAAACGCTTGTAGAAGAAATCGAGGACCTTAATATTAAGCTTCTCGAAACAGCCGGACGTATTGAAGATAAAACGAAAAAAATTGAAGAGGCAAACAAGAAGATAGCAGAACTCAATTCGGAAATCCTCGTTATCACGGACAGAATCCAAAAAAGGGAAGAACTGCTCAAAGAGCGGGCGCGGGCCATGCAGCAGAACGGCGGCAATGCGGATTATCTGGAAGTGATTCTCGGTGCAAAAAGTTTTGGCAACTTCCTGGAAAGAGTATCAGCGGTGTCTGCCATCATGGAGGCAGACAGGGACATCATCCGTGAGCAGGAGGAAGATCAGAAAGAGCTTGAAAAAAGAGAAGAAAAGCTGAAGGAAGAACGTGCTTCCCTGCAGACCATGCTTGAAGACCTCAAAAATCTGCAGGCTCAGCAGAACAGGCAGAAGGCGAGCAAAAAAGAGTTGATAAAAAAACTTAGAAAACAGGAGCAGGAGACCCATAGCCATAAGATGGATCTGAAGGAAGAGGAAGAGCTCCTGGCCGCACAGGCTGCAGCTATTCAACAGGCTATTACGCTTGAGGAGAAGAGGCTGGCAGAGCTTGAGGCAGCAAGGAAACAGGCGGCGGAGGAAGCAGCCAAGGCATCTGTTTCGGGAACAGCTGTCTCAGGCACATCAGTGAGGCCGGCCATTTCAAGCGGCACCTTCACGACCCCTGCGAGCGGAATTCTTTCATCTAATTTTGGCCCTCGCAGCGGCGGGCGCCATATGGGAGTGGATATAGCCAATTCAGGTGCTAATGTAACGGTTGTGTCAGCAGCGGATGGTGTGGTGAGCAAATCCTATCTATCCTCAAGCTACGGTAACGTGATTTTTGTCACACATTCCATTAAAGGGAAAGTGTATACCACCGTTTATGCTCACCTTAAGGCAAGATATGCCGGCACCGGTCAAGTCGTAGCGAAGGGACAGCAGATCGGGGTAATGGGCAATACAGGAGAGTCAAGAGGACAGCACCTGCATTTTGAATTACACCAGGGCCCATGGAACCAAAATAAAACGAATGCGCTAAACCCTATTGGGATTGTGCCATTTTAACACGCATAAAGAAAGCACCTCATGTAGGAGGTGCTTTCTTGTATTTTATTACTTATTATTGTTGTTGCGGGCTTCTCCGCCTTTTTTGCCGATTTCTTCGTAAAATTCACGATCATGGTTTTTGGAAGTGGCTTCTCCGCCCTTTTTTCCAATTTCCTGATAGAAGTCCTTATCATGATTTTTGGCAGTAGTTTCCCCGCCCTTGCGTCCGGCTTCTTCCACACTCATCTTACCATTATTATTATTGTTGTTTGCCATTTTAATCTCCTCCTGTATAATATAATCTAATATCTAAGTAAACGACCCTTTTAAATGAATCAATTCCGGTTATTGTTTCGTGCGTTGCCGCCTTTTTCCCCGATCTCTTCATAGAACTCGCGGCCATGGTTCTCGGAAGTGGCTTCTCCGCCTTTTTTGCCGATTTCCTGGTAGAAATCTTTGTCATGATTATCAGAAGTGGCTTCTCCGCCCTTTTTACCGATTTCCTGGTAGAAATCCTTGTCATGGTTATTAGAAGTGGCTTCCCCGCCCTTTTTACCGATTTCCTGGTAGAAATCCTTGTCATGGTTCTCGGAAGTGGCTTCTCCGCCCTTTTTACCGATTTCCTGGTAGAAATCCTTGTCATGATTCTTTGAAGTGGCCTCTCCGCCCATACGTCCTGCTTCTTCGGTAGTCATTTTTCGATTATTATTTTTTTCAGCCATGTTGTCAGCACTCCTTTTAAATGGATTTTTCATAAAAAGTGTCCAATTGGCATAATGTGTGGTTATAAACGGATTTGTAATGGAGAAGCTAGTAAAATAGTTCTACGTTCTCCATAAAAAAAAGTTTTAATTCTTTCGGTTGTTGTTACGGGCTTCTCCGCCTTTTTCGCCAATCTCCTGATAAAATTCCTTATCATGATTTTGGGAAGTAGCTTCTCCGCCCTTCTTTCCAATTTCCTGGTAAAACTCTTTATCATGATTTTCTGATGTAGCTTCTCCGCCTTTTTTGCCGATTTCCTGATAAAAATCTTTGTCATGATTACGTGAAGTAGCTTCCCCGCCCATGCGGCCAGCTTCTTCTACAGACAATTTTTTGTTATCTTTTTCAGCCATGCAAATCCACTCCTCATAATAATTTGTCTTACAGTACTATATATATCCGCCTCTAAAGACTTTAAACTTGAAATACCTCTCAAATATTTCCAGAAAAAAGGGTGTTTGTTTTTCAATAATTACTTAAAGATTGCAGCAGCACCATTCCCCGCTTTTTATTACAGGAGTGCAGGCAGAGAGCCTGCTGCAGAAAACAACTTTCTTGTCGAAAAAGCCGCAAGTTGTACGTTATAGATTTTTAAACAGCCAATTTTTTAGCAATCCCTAAATGTTTATTGAATTATTCCGATATAGGATATAAAATAAAATTCATTTTCCTAAAAAAGTAAGAAAGAGTGCAGATAAATGAATGAAACCATTGAGGGAATCACAGCTGAATTACTCGACAGGTGCGGATTAACTATACCGGTGCTGCTGGAGAAATGCTTTCCAGGCGGCCGTCTTGTAGGCGGGAAGTTTAATGTCGGCACCCGTACGATCACCATGTATATAGATACTGTCCGGGAACAATGCCTGCAGGTATTAGGAAGCGGAACTGATTTCTTAAATTATTATGCTATAGTTCTTGCCCATGAGCTGGGACATGCGCTGGACGAGGATCTGGAAGAGCTGGCGGAGCTCCTTCATATATATGAAGGCAATGAACCTGAATCTGAAGGCCTTATCAGGCTGGCAGAAGAAAAAGCCTGGGACATTGCAAGGGAAATTGTATATGACTTGGATGAACGTTTATTTACCAAGGTCAGGAATGAAGCATTAGAAATGCATGGAGAAAAAGCCCTTGTTTGAAGGGTTTTTTTATTTGTCCGAATTAAACTGGATATATTGTACGAAAAATATTGAATGATAAATCCGATTTATGCTAATATCCCTCATAGGGGTGAGAAAATGAAAGTAATCGATTTTACAAATTCCAGTCAAAAGACATATAAGGTAGGAATGGCATATTCCCTTCTTTTTGAATGTGCACTTGGCATTGCTTCCTATACTTACAGGGAAATACATGATTCCCTGGATAAAACCAGCTGTTATTGGCTGAATGAGGATTTCAGCCCTGGCCGGGATCTTGCAGAAGAGCTTATAAAAGTAACACAGCATAACACCTGGAAAAGTCTGCTTCTGCTGCTTTTGCAGAATAATAGTACGGATTTGGAGTCGTTTAGGGATACCGTCATGAATCTTGAAGATGACCATTTTTACTCACAGGTTTATCCATATATAGGGGAAGAGGGAGAACCGATCCGGCTAAGGGCTGCAAAGGGCAGTGAGGAGGACATTCAAGCATACATAACCGCCGCCAGGGGGCACGCATTCTTTCCGGAATATATCCGGTATGTCTCGTACACAAATGCTGAAGAAGTAAAGACGCATCTTTGCCGGATAATGGAGCTGTGGTACAAGGAAGTGATCCAGCCTCGGGAAAGCAGGCTGCAAGCCATATTAGAAAAGGACTATGAAACAAAAGTAAGACACAACCGGGAGGCGAGCCCCGAACAGGCTGTTGAAAAGGCGGCGATGGGGATGAAGGTCCCCCAGCAGCCTGGACTCTACAAGGTAATCCTGATACCCCAGATTACATACCGGCCGTGGAACCTTATCTGTGATTTGCCCCGTACTAAATGTATCTTTTACCCGGCTGCAGACCGCAGCTTTCAGGATGATGAGGATGAATATGAACCAGACAGCCGCATGGTGCAGACTTTTAAGCTGCTTGGAGATCCGCTGAGGCTCAAAATACTAAAGCTTGCGGCAGAAAGAGAACAGGGCCTTAAGGAGCTCCAGGAAAGACTTGTCATACCCAAAACTACGCTTCATCATCATTTACAACAGATGAGGGCAGCAAGACTGATTCTTTCTTCGGACGGAAAATACCGGGTGAATCTTGATGCCATTCAGAATCTGGAAGGGGAACTGCTGGATTTCTTAAGGCAGCCGGAGGGTGAATAAATGAAGCGGCTGCCGGCTGTTCCTGCCTTCTTAGGCGGGAAGTTTATCTCATTTTTTGGAGATCAAATCTATATGCTTGCTCTCCCGCTTTTAGTATATGAGCTCACTGCATCACCGATTGCCATGGGAATTTCAGCAGCTGCTGAAAAGCTTCCGCTTTATTTGTATCCTTTTGCCGGGGTGGCTGCAGACCGCTTTCAAAGGAAGAAAATCATCATTATGTGCGATGCAGCGCGGGCGCTGATTCTTGGCACAGTCTGTATACTATACTACACTCATATGCTGTCATTCTGGCATATCGCTGCCGCCGCCCTGGCTTCAGGGTTGTTTTCTCAGCTGCACAACGCGGCTGGTTTTGCTGTTATTCCTTCATTAGTCAAAGACAAGAATAAACTTCTTAAGGTAAATTCAATCGATGAAAGCCTGTTTAATGGAGCAATCCTCCTAGGCCCTGCTGCAGGCGGTATCCTGATCAGTCTATTCAGTCCGGCACTTGCCATCCTGGTCAATGCAGCAAGCTTCATCCTTTCTGCCTGGACTGTGAGCCGGATTTCGGAGGAGCAGGGAACCAGTGGAGCCAAAGGAAACGTGAATGGAAAGAGCATAATGCTGGATTTAAAGGAAGGCTTCTACTTTGTTTTAAAATCAAAGCCGCTGCTGGTAACAAATGCTGCCTTGATGATTTCTACGTTCGGGACGACGATGTTCCTTACCCAAATGATCATCTACCTGAAAATCATTCAAATATCTGATGTTCAAATCGGTTTTATTTTGAGTGCGGGAGGAGGCGGAGCTTTAGCGGGAGCTTTCATTCCAATGCTGCTGCCTGAAAGATTCTCAAGAAAAAGAATACTGGTGATCACTCAGATTCTGGGAGGACTGTCCATCATCTGCTTAGGGTTCTGCAGCAGCTGGCTGCTTGTTGGTACAGCTAACCTGGCTGGAGTCGCAGCAGCCTCGGTTATTAATCCAATCATTAGAACCATCCGGCAAAATTCGGCACCAACTGAACTGCTGGGAAGAGTACAGGCGATCAGCCGTTTTATGGGCTGGCTCCTCATTCCGGCGGCAGCTCTCTTATCCGGGTATGCCGCTTCATTTTTTAATCCCGGCTCACTTATTGTCCTGGCCGGGGTCATATCCTTGTCAGCGGCGGCTGTTTACTTTCTTCCATACTTTAAACAAGTTGAATTATAAGTGGAACATATATTATAGAAGAAACACGTCGAAACTTTTAGAAATCTCCCGCTCCGTCTGGGAATTTGTAACATGGAATATCACAAAGTTGTGAACGATAAAGGATAATATTCGACAATAATCCATAACTATATTTTTCATATCCAGAGCTTGTTGTTATAATGAAGATAAGTTGAATTTAATCAGCTCAATACATATACGAAAAAGGAGTCAACTTTATCATGCTTACAGGCTTATACCACACACATGCTTCTTCCTGGGCAATCCTGATCATTCTGTTTTTGATCAGTTATTTCATGAACAAGCAGAAGATATCTTTGATGCTGCAGAGGCTGTTTTACATCGTTATGGTCGGAAGCGGTGTCGGCATGCTGATCCTTGGCCATTATTCATGGATGTTCTTTTTGAAGGGCGTACTCGCCATCATCCTGATTGGATTAATGGAGATGCTTGTAATTCGCAAAAAGAAAGAGAAAAAGCATGGAGCTTTATGGATTCCTTTTATTATCATCCTGATTGCCATTCTGGGAATTGCATATAGTTAATCAACAGCTAATTTTTTAGCTGTTTTTTTCTTGCTTAGATATGACATCTTGGCCTGTTAGCGTTATAATGTATCAGTGTGAAAAATATTAAGGAAATATTAAGGAAGCATTCCTATAATATGCTGAGTAATTAATATCTGCGGGTTTCAAAACCTCTGCCGGATTGGTATATGAATAGCAAACCATAAGACAGATGCCAAAAAAAATCATCAATTGCTAAAGGGCTTCATAGCATAGGTTATTGTTAAGATATTGTAAAAGCCACGTAAATAAGACCTTGACGGAATTCAAAAAAGGGTTATAATTGTTTATTATTCCAAAAATGACCCAATTTTGTGTTCTAAAATTAGAGAGGATGTTCTGAATGGAAGGCTTAAAAAAGATAGGGAGCAAGCTTTACAGCCATAAGCTTTCTTTTTTCTATCTAGCGGTATTTCTATTTTGGATCAAGACATATGCTGCTTACAAACAGGAATTTAACTTAGGAATCAGCAACAGTATTCAGGAATTTCTGCTGTTCATCAACCCCGTCAGTTCTGCACTGTTCTTCTTTGCATTTGCATTGCTGCGTAAGGGACGAGCAAGAAACAGGCTCCTGATCGGAATCAATTTCATTCTGTCTTTTATCTTATATGCGAACATCGCATATTACCGCTTCTTTAATGACTTTATTACCCTGCCGGTCTTGACGCAGACAAAAAATAACGCCGGTGATTTGGGGAACAGCATCGCTGCCCTGATTCACCCGACTGATATCCTTTATTTCCTTGACACTATTATTTTACTGCTTCTGCTGGTGTTCAAGAAGGTAAAGCCGATTACCGAAGCACGGCTGCGCGCCCGTTCAGTATTTGCTGTTTTCGCCTCGGCAGTAATCATCTTCCTTGTAAACCTGGGCCTTGCTGAGACAGACCGCCCGGAATTGTTGACAAGGACGTTCGATAGAAACTATCTGGTAAAATATTTAGGAACGTATAACTATACTGTTTATGATATGATTCAAAGCACTAAGTCCTCTGCACAGCGTGCACTGGCTGACTCTGATCAGATTACGGAGGTTGAAAATACGGTCAAGTCGTCTTATGCTGAACCTAATAAGCAGTACTTTGGCAAGGCAAAGGATATGAACGTAATATATATTTCCCTGGAATCCCTGCAAAACTTCATTATCGACTATAAGCTTAACGGCCAGGAAGTTACTCCATTCCTGAACTCGCTGACCAAGGATAAGAATACTTTCTACTTTAATAATTTCTTCCATCAGACTGGCCAGGGTAAAACCTCTGACGCTGAATTCATGATGGAGAACTCATTATACCCGCTGCCGCAGGGAGCTGTGTTTACAACCAAAGCTCAAAACACCTATCAGGCACTTCCGGGAATCCTGAAGACCAAAGGCTATACATCCGCCGTATTCCACGGGAATTACAAGTCCTTCTGGAACAGGGAAGAGATGTACAAATCATTTGGTTATGATAAGTTCTTTGATGCCAACTATTACAGCATGACAGAAGAGAACACGATCAATTACGGCATGGAAGACAAACCGTTCTTCAAGGAATCCATGCCGCTGCTTCAAAGCTTGAAACAGCCGTTTTACAGCAAGTTCATTACGCTGTCCAATCACTTCCCATTCAATATGGACGAAGAGGATGTAACTTTCCCGGCAGCACAGACGTCTGATAAGGTCGTAAATCAATACTTCCAGACTGCTCACTATATGGACCAATCCATTGAACAGTTCTTCAATGATCTTAAGACATCCGGACTGTATGACAATACGATGGTCGTAATGTATGGGGACCATTACGGTATCTCGGAAAACCATAACAAGGCCATGGCTGAGGTGCTCGGCAAGGATATCACGGATTTTGAGAATGCCCAGCTCCAGCGTGTGCCGCTATTCATCCATGTTCCCGGCGTCAAAGGGAATGTTGTTGAAAAATACAGCGGTGATGTTGATGTCAGGCCGACCGTGATGCATCTGCTAGGATTGGAATCAAAGGATTACCTCCAATTCGGATCAGATATCCTGTCCAAAGATTTTGAAGAATTAGTGCCATTCAGAAACGGCGATTTCATCTCGCCTAAGTACAGCGAAGTTGATGGTAAATGCTATAAAAATGCAACAGGTGAACCGGTTGTAGAGAAAGAAGCATGTAAAGCATTGGAGGACCAGGCAACCTCCGAGCTTGAAATGTCAGATAAAATGGTTTATGGGGATCTTTTAAGGTTCTACGATCCAGCTGGATTTAAAAAGATCAATCCCGCAGATTATGATTATTCTTATCCTGAAAAAAAGGAAAATGAATAAAAAGAAAAAAGCAGCCAGCTTTCTGAACTGCACCCCAGATGTTAGACACATGGTCTACATCTGGAGGTGCAGTTTTTATTATATTCAACTGTATAAATACTACGGTGAATTACTATTGAAAAACGCTATACAACTTATGCGGCAGAAGATAAACTGAATTAATTCAATACAGGATCGACAATGGGACGTCTGTTAGAGGATGACAGCGATTATTAATATCTCAACTCCTTCTGCCTCAGGAAAATGTGAAAAACCATTTTGAATGGAAGGAGCAGACGCCCTGATACCCATGAAAAAGGACAAAAGATTACGGGAAGAATACATCCAAAAACCTAAAAGTAAGGTTTATGCAGAGAAACCAAATCAGAAGTGGGTAACGGATGTAACTGGTTTTAAATAATTCGGGGAAAAGCTGGACATATCTCCTATGCTTCATGTACATAATAGTAAAGTGAATGCTTATACATTAATTCACGGCCTGCTTATTATCAGATAATTGGGAGGCTTAGGGTACCGCAGTCAAAAGTATACGAGTGGGGAATTCAAGAAAGAAATATGGGATTATTGCCGGAAGTCCCAATCTAAATAAAAACCCTCGATAATTCCTATTAGGATAATCGAGGGCTGAAAATCTTTATGGCCGTTATGGCAGTCTCCATCAATCTCAATGAATGGCCGAAACTGAACGGTACGTACTGTGGACGTGGGTTAGTCGTCCCCTCCTGCAAGATAAGGAGATGATTGTTAATAGTCGTTTAAATCATTCTTTAGACTATTACCCGGCATCAGTTTTTTTTCACTGGAGGATTCATCCTTGGAATGTTCTCCTTCTCTTTCTTCTTTTTTTTCTTCACGTATGTCTTCAAGAGGCAGGTCATCTGCAGGCATAAGCAGCTGGTCACGTTCAAGCTGTTTTTGCTGGCTTTCCCTGAAAGCTTTATTTTTGTCATTTCTCTCTTCTAAGGTTCGTTCTTTTTCTCTATTGTCCATTTTTATTGTCACCCTTTGGATTTTTAATTTTAATTTACTTTTCCCTAAACTTTCTGTATAAAACGTACTGGCTATAATGACCGTATTCTAAAATGTTAAATTAGGATAATTTTACTGCATATTTCTTCTTTTTTTGACATAATAGTTGATTTTTTTCATAAATAGTATTATATTAGGAAAGTAATTTAATTGAATAAACAGAATATTTAGACTAACATGATGAGATGGGAATAGGAGGATTTATGAGTGTATTTAGAAAGAAATCCATTCAAGCTTTACTAAGTGAGACCAGTAAAAAAGATATTCAGCTCAGCAAGGATCTCGGTGCCTTTGATTTAACCATGCTGGGAATCGGGGCGATCATTGGTACTGGAATTTTCGTGCTGACAGGTGTGGCTGCGGCTGACTATGCCGGGCCTGCACTTGTATTATCGTTTGTTTTATCCGGGCTTGCCTGTGTTTTTGCGGCTTTATGCTACGCGGAGTTTGCTTCTACAGTGCCTGTTTCAGGAAGTGCGTATACATACAGCTATGCGTCTTTCGGGGAATTGATTGCCTGGATCCTGGGCTGGGATCTGCTTCTGGAATACGGATTTGCCTCGTCTGCAGTAGCAAGCGGCTGGTCGGGTTATTTTCAGGGCCTGCTCGCCGGATTTGGCATCCACTTCCCGCATGCCCTTACAGCAGCTTATAATGCAAAAGAAGGAACGTATGTTGATTTACCTGCCATCATTATAATTGTTATTATAGCGTTCCTTCTGACACAGGGAGTCAGAAAATCAGCAAAGTTCAATACAGTCATGGTAATTATCAAAGTAACTGTCGTACTTTTATTCATAGCGGTGGGTGTATGGTACATTAAACCGTCGAACTGGCAGCCGTTCATGCCTTTTGGCTTTGATGGAGTGACCGCAGGTGCTGCTACAGTATTCTTCGCTTATATTGGTTTTGATGCAGTATCAACCGCGGCAGAAGAAGTGAAAAACCCGCAGAGGAATATGCCTATTGGTATCATCTCTTCCCTGGCGATATGTACTGTCCTATATATCATCGTTTCATTGATCCTGACAGGAATTGTTCCTTATACTCAGCTTGGAGTTAATAATCCGGTAGCATTTGCGTTGAATTATATTAATCAGGACTGGGTGGCAGGCTTCATTTCGCTTGGTGCAATCACGGGTATCACTACAGTGCTCCTGGTTATGATGTACGGCCAGACCCGTTTGTTCTATGCAATCAGCAGGGACGGCCTGCTTCCAGGTGTGTTCTCAAGGGTCAGCAAGAAAAACAATACTCCAGTCTTCAATACATGGATCACTTGTGCAATTGTAGCGTTTTTTGCAGGAGTGCTGCCGCTTGAAGATTTGGCAAAATTGACGAATATCGGTACACTCTTTGCCTTTATCATGGTATCCATCGGGATTCTATATCTAAGACGCTCCAATCAAGCGCCTAAAACTGGCTTTAAGGTTCCATTTGTTCCGCTTATTCCGATTCTTGCGATTTTATCCTGTGGATATCTTTCACTGCAGCTGCCAAAAGAAACTTGGACCGCCTTTGCCATCTGGCTGGTAATTGGACTGGTTGTTTACTTTGCATATGGCAGGCGCCACAGTAAATTGAATCAATGATAAAAAGCAAAAGCCGGTGTAGCCGGCTTTTGCTTTTTAATTTTCCCCCGCTGCTGGCATGAAAGAGTGTCATTAAATCAATTCCTGCCAAATATGATTAAGAAAGCACTAATTTAAGCGGCTCTAAAAAAAACTTTGGTAGCCCCATAGTATATATAGTAAAATATATATACTATGATAGGAAATGGAAGGATAATATGAAACTTGGGTCCATCATTAAATATTACCGCCTTAAAAACCATATGACTCAATCCGAATTGGCGCAAGATATTTGTTCCATCTCCCATCTGAGCAAAATTGAAAACAACAGTTACGATGGAAATGCCGAGACGGTTGAACTTCTTCTAAAGAAACTTAATGTGAATATGGAGAAGGAAGAAGAGAAGTATGAAGATATTAAAGAACTTTTGCAGGATTTTTATCAGTCGATGGTTTATTACGACATAGATGAGGCTAATCGTATTTGTGAAACACTTATAAATATGGAAGAGTTTGCTTCATCAACTGATTTAATTAACCAATACCACTTATATATGTATAAATACTATATACTTAACAGAAATATTGTTAAGATTAACCAATGTCAAAGGGTTATTGAAAAATTACAAAGTAGCTTTTCTCCTTTTGAGAATGTATTAGCTTCCTTTTTGTTTGGTGTTGCACTTATTGGTCAAAATAAAGTTTTAGAAGCGAATGATCAATTTGTAGCGTTAATGTCGTATAACCAAACAGAAGCTATAACTTTTAATGGGGAGTTATATTACCAAATTGCTTTATGTGCAAGTATCTTGAATGATGCTGAAAAAAGTATTATTCAAGCCAACAAAGCATTAGATATCTATCAAAATGAAAACAATTTAATGCGAATAATTCATACTAAAATGCTGTTAGGCATCGGTTACTCGCGATTAGAGATGTTTGAAGAAGCATCAGAAAACTATAAAACTCTTATTAGATTGACCAAACTTTTGAATAAAAAAGATATTTACTATCATGTTTTAAATAATTACTCCACAATGTTAAATGAAAAGGGCGAGTATAAAAAGGCAAAAGAACTAATGATTGAGTGCACTAAATACTTTAAAAGAGGTAGTATAGAGTATATTGTGAATAAACTGGGCTTAATCGAAATATTAATCAATATGGATGCCAACAAGGAAGAAATTAACAAATTAATTGATGAAGTTCATGAAGTATGTAATAATAAAAATCATAAAAAGTACATTATGTTAGCTAAGATGTTCAAATATAAGTTATTTTCCCAACCTAAATATTATGCTTATTTGGAAAATATAGTGTATTCTTATCATATAGATAATTATCAGTTTAATGAAGCGCGAGATGTTGCGTTACAACTAGCGAAAAGATTTCAAGAAACAGGTGAAGTTGATAAATCGCTAGATTACTATAATAAATATATTGAGTTATCGGAAAGGAGCAAAAAAATATGAAGAAAGTTATTGCTGGTCTTGCATTTGGAACAATATTAGTAGGGGTTTTAAGTTTTTCGTCTTTTGAAAATACAAACAATGTAGCAATTCAAAAAGTAACTCCTCTAAAGATCGAAGTTATTCAGCCGCCATATTAATAAAAATCACTGAAATTTTCCCAATACAAAAGTCACGGGAAAACCCTTATAATGAGGTCAAAGAATAAAGACAAGTCATCTAAGACTTGTTTTTTTCATTCAAGGAGTCTTGGCTGAATGAATGATCTTAATTTAGGAGGGATTTTCCGTGACAGCAAAAAGTGAAAAAATTACACTGCATGACATCAACGAAATGCTTGAAAAGTTGGACCTCTTGCTAGATGAAGCCAAACTGGACTATCCAGAGACCTATGAGGAAGCAGTCAGCAGCTACTAATCATATATGTTCGACTAAAGAGGAGCATGAGTAATCATGCTCTTTTGCTTTGTCCTGCGCATATTATGAATTGACCAATTTTTCCGATTGATTTTTGTGTGGGCAGTAGTATAATTTTCTAGGTATACAGATTGGGAGACTAACAAGGTGGAGGTCCGGGAGGGCACATCTATTTCCATAAATGTATCCGATAAGCTGACTGATTTTAAAGGAGTTGATATTTTGATGAGCCATGGTTCCATTGAACCCGATCCAGATCATTCGCCAGGGGAAGTCTGCTGTATTCTTTTAGTTAGCGGGAATGATTTTCTAATAAATATCAGCCCTTTAAAAGGTAGAGCTGCTTCCTCGGCGTAAACAGGAGGAAAGCAGGAGACATGATTGAATATTTTATGACTGCAGAAAGCGGAAGGATAGAGAAGGTGGCGGAAATCCAAAAAGGCTGCTGGATCAATATGCTTTCGCCAAATGAGGAAGAAATTAAACTGGTTTCAAACAGGCTGGAGATCCCTGAGCATTTCTTTAAGGATGCACTGGATGATGAGGAAAGGTCGAGGATTGAACGCGAAGAGCAAAATGTATTGATCATTGTGGATTTTCCTTATATCGCACGCGATGATGCCGGATTGCACATTTATGAAACAATACCAATCGGCATGATCATCACGCCTGAATGCTTTATAACGGTATCATTAAAGGAAACCCCCATCCTTATGGATTTCAAGAATGATAAGGTTAAAGGGTTCTTTACCTATAAGAAGACTAGATTCGCCCTGCAGATTCTTTTTGTCATATCGTCTTATTATCTGCGGTATCTCAAACAAATCAATAAGAAGACCGATGAAGCGGAAAGGGAGCTTCATCAGTCCATGAAAAATAAAGAGCTTTATACGTTCTTGTCCCTGGAGAAAAGCCTGGTTTATTTCACCACTTCCCTTAAATCGAATAAAGTGGTGCTTGAGAAGATGCTGAGGCTGAATACTCTCAAGATGTACGAAGAAGATAAGGAATTGCTTGAGGATGTTATCATTGAGAATACCCAGGCCATTGAAATGGCGGACACTTATAGTTCCATATTAAGCGGTATGATGGATGCCTTTGCTTCCATCATATCCAATAATCTGAATATTGTAATGAAGTTCCTGACATCCATCACCATCATACTGTCGTTTCCGACGATGGTTGCAAGCTTTTATGGAATGAATGTTGCCCTGCCTTTTGAAAAGAGTCCCCATGCCTTTTTTATTACAATGGGGTTTGCGGTGTTCCTCTCTGCGATGACCACCTTGATTTTCTGGAAAAGAAAATATTTCTGACATGAAGGCGGCCGTTTTTTACGGCCGCCTTTTTCGGTGTTTGAATATGCCTAAAATGGCGGGGAGCGCAGGAATTCTATTATAATAGGGATACATAGAAAGGGATTTTGCCAAATGCGAAAAAAATGGGTCATGTTACTGCCTGTCATTAATATAGTATATATATGCCGGCGCACCTGGTTGTGCTGCTGCATTACGGTGAGTGCGTAATGGGCTGGACAGAGAATTTCTGGGATCCTGTCCTTCTCTCAATCAAGGTCAGTCTAGTTTCACTCATCATCGTTTTTGTACTGGGTACGGCTGCGGCGAGGTTCCTGGCAGGGAAGAAATCCAGGTTCATGGCGGTTATTGAAACGGTGTTTATCCTTCCAGTCGTCCTTCCTCCAACGGTCATTGGTTTCCTGTTGATTGTCTTTTTTGGCAGGAACGGAACCGGGGGAGCGTTCCTTGAAAAGTGGTTTCATTCCCAGATTATTTTTACATGGCAGGCGGCAGTCATTGCCGCGGTTGTTGTCTCATTTCCATTGATGTATCAATCAGCACGGGCCGGGTTCGAAAGCATAGGCGAAGACATTGAAAATGCAGCCAGGATTGACGGAGCCGGTGAATGGAGAGTGTTCCTCAGCATATCACTGCCGCTCTGCATTAAATCACTCTTTGCGGGAATCACGCTGAGCTTTGCCAGGTCACTGGGTGAATTCGGGGCGACACTCATGTTTGCAGGCAATATTCCAGGGGAGACCCAGACGGTTCCAACAGCCATCTATATGGCCATGGAGTCGGGAAATAATAAGCTGGCATGGGCCTGGGTATTAATGATTGTATTGATCTCATTCCTTCTTCTGTTGTGCTTGAGGCTGTCGAATAAAAACTAAAAAAGCCCCCGGCAGATTGCCTGAGGGCTGATGGTTTTATTGAAAGTAATTATAAAGTCCGTCGTATATTGCTTTTGCCAGGGCTTTCTGGAAACCGTCCGTCATGATGTAGTCCAGTTCAGCTTTGTTAGAGATGAAACCAAGCTCCAGGAGAACTGCCGGCCTGCTGTTTTCTCTGATTACATGGAGGCTTTGTGACTTAACTCCGCGGTTTCTTAATTTTGAAGCCTCAACCATTTCTTTATGGATGGCATCTGCAAGCTTTTTATCTTTTGCATTGGAATAATAAAAGGTCTCAATTCCATTTGCCGACGATGCTGTGCTGGAATTGTAATGGACACTTACAAAAGCATCCGCCTTATATTTCTCCGCCACATCCACGCGGCTTTGCAATGAATTAAACGTGTTGCTGCTTCTTGTCAGGATGACATTTGCGCCTGCTGATTTAAGCAGGGCTGCTGTCTTCTGTACCATCATAAGCGTAAGATCTTTTTCATTGATGTATTTTTTTAATGATGGACTATAACCGACGGCACCTGGATCTGAACCGCCATGTCCAGCGTCCAATACAATCGTTTTACCCTTGATGCCGGAGCTGCCAGACACATTGTATGTGACCAGCCATCCGGCGACCCATGCTGTGCTTTTGTCAGACAGCTGTATTTTCACCCAGCCGTTGGATTCGCCGACTTTTGTGAAGGTGGCGCCGGAATCGACGGTATCCACCACTTTATAGTTTGTACCCGGTCCGCTGCGGAGGTTTACATCATTTGAGGTGATTTTAACCTTTTTCAGTGTTTGGGCTGGAGGAAGCGGCACTGCGGGCGGCTTCGGGGCTGCTGGTGCTTTGGAGGTCAAATATTTATTTGAAACCCATCCAGTTTTGCTGCCGTATATAATTTTAGACCATGTACCGCTTTTTGAGACTTCCGTAACTTTTCCGCCTTTGCTGATTGTTCCAAGCGATGCGGAGTTTGCAGAGGCGCTTTTACGGATATTAAGGCTGCTTGCGCTGACATAGTAAGTTTTTGGCTTGACAGTGGTTGATGGCTTAGCAGCTGCCGGTGCTTTTGTGGTCAGGTATTTATTTGCTGCCCATCCGGTTTTGCTGCCATATGTTACCTTTGACCAGGAGCCGCTTCTGGAGAGCTCTGATACTTTTGCGTTTTTTGGCATCGAAGCAATGAAATCTGATGTGGCATTTGCGCTCTTCCTGAGATTCAGGCTTGAGGCAGTCACATAAAATGTCTTAGGTTTAGCTGATACTGCTCTAGGTGCTGCGGTGTTGACAGGGGTCAAAAAATCAGTGGACACCCATCCAGATTCTTTATTCGGATAAGTGATTTTGGCCCATCCAGTTTTGGAGTCTGTGATCTTAACCTGCTGTCCCTTAGTTAGCTTCCAAAGGATAGTTGATTTTGTGGTAGGCAGAGTCCTCACGTTCAGGATTGTGGCGTTTACTTTTGCCTCCTGGAAGCCTGCTGCACTGCCCTGGCTTAAATTGACGAAGAGAAGATTGGCGAAGACAATAAAGCTGATGATGATGATTGAAAAAATTCTCTTGATTATACTCACCTCTTATATTCCATTTTTAGTAGATTTCGCTATCTTTATTGGAAGCTATTTCTACTATACTATGAAATTCGGTGAAAAAAAGGGAATTTAGTCAAAAAATGTAGGACTTTTACTTTATTTTGGAGAAAAAAAGGGGATTTTGGGTTTAAAATTGCTTATGGAGGGTAATGACTTTTCTCCCATTCCCCTTACATTTTATACAAGGCTTGGAGAAGAATTGTAAAAAAGGGACCTTTCCCCGGCCTTGACAATGCCTGCATAGTTCAATCAATTTCATGGTATTTCCTCCTTGAAGCGAAAATATTGTGGAGTGCCTTCTGAACACAGTATACCCAAGTTTCCAGAAATATACTGATGAATGTTTATGTATTAAAGGCTGGGTTATAACATTTTTGAAAAAGGAGAATGTACATGCTGTCTAAGCTTGAAGCTTTGATCCTGGGGATTATACAAGGTTTGACTGAGTTCCTGCCCATCAGCAGCACCGGCCACCTCTATCTGGGGAGGCATTTATTCGGACTGGAGGAAGCAGGCCTGCTGCTGGACACGATGATGCATGTCGGGACCCTGCTGGCTGTTTTTGTATTTTACAGGCAGGAATTCATCCGGATTCTGAAAAACCCTTTTGGCAGGCTGACATGGCTGCTTGCGGCAGGTACGGTGCCGGCCGTGTTCGCTGGGCTCCTGTTCAGTGATTTCTTCGATGAAATTTCAAAAACAGGGGTGACCATAGGCTGGGAGTTCTTGATTACCGGCCTGTTTTTATGGTTTGCTGAATCCATTAAAAAGGGAAGAAAAAGAATGGATGATATTACATACGGAGATGCCTTTTTTATAGGAATATTTCAGGCGCTTGCAATCTTTCCCGCCATATCCCGTTCCGGATTCACCATGGCAGCTGCGCTGTTCCGGAAACTCGACAGGGAGACGGCAGCCTACTTTTCCTTTTTGGTATCGACTCCTGCCATCATCGGGGCAATCATCCTCCAGTCGAAGGACTTGATGGAAGGGCAGGCTGAGAGCATTCCGCTGGGATCACTCCTGGTTGGGATAGCTGCTTCGGCGGTTTTTGGCTATGCAGCTGTCCGGTGGATGATTTCATATCTGAAAAGGCGTTCCTTGAGGGTATTTGCCGTTTATGTCTGGATTCTCGGAGGAATAATTCTGTTCATGCAGTATACAGGGAAATTTTAGCACTGGCTTGAAGGAGGCGGGATTTTAACTTTTTTGAAAAACTGTTGGCAGGGATATGCAGGAGAGGAATGGATTATGTCTATTAAATGGCTTTGGGGCATTGTGCTGCTTGTAATTGTAATCGTGATTGTACCATATTCGTGGACCTTGATATTCGCATTTATCACAGCTGTCTTTTTGGAGAGCCTGGTGTCCCCTTTGCAGTGGAAGGCCAAACTCTCAAGACACTGGTCTGTCCTTGCGAGCTTCCTGATTTATCTGGGGTTGCTCATTTCACTGGTCTACTTTTGTGTAAGCGTGCTGATCAAACAAATTATCAATTTATCCGAAATTGCCCCGGGGTTTGCCAGGGAACTGTATCAGACCGTATTCATCAAGTATATCTATAAGTGGGAAAACTATTCAGAATCGCTTCCAAAAGACGTGATCATTTCCATTGAAGATACGATGGAGCGCGGGATAAGCGGGCTTGAAGTGTTCTTTCAGAAACTTGTCCAGGGAATTATCGGACTTGTGACATTGATACCCGGTTTTTTGATTGAGTTTCTCATTTATATGGTCGCGCTGTTCCTGTTCAGTCTGGAGCTGCCGCGGATCAAACGAAGAATCAAGGAGTACTTAAAGCCTGAAACGGCAGGGAAGGTTTCGCTCGTCTATAACGACCTGACGAAGGCCGGAATCGGTTTCTTGAAGGCACAGGTCATATTAAGCGTTGTGACCTTCGTGATGGCATTTATCGGGCTTTCGATCCTGAAGGCACCGTATGTCCTATTGCTTTCCATTCTGATTGTGTTTGTGGATATCCTGCCGATATTAGGTACAGGCTCCGTACTGGTACCCTGGGCGGTCATTGCAATCCTGCAGGGTCAGCAGGGGCTTGGGATTGGGTTGATCATCCTATTCATCATTATCACTGTGGTAAGGAGAATCATAGAGCCCAAGATATATTCCACCAATATGGGTCTCAGCCCATTAGCCGCCCTGATCAGCCTTTACCTGGGCTTTAAGCTGATAGGATTTGCCGGCTTATTCCTTGGCCCCGCCCTTGTCATTGTGTTCGATACACTGAAACGGGCAGGAGCGATCCGTCTAAACTTTAAGCTATAGAGTTCAATAAACCATAAAAAAAGGCTGCCTTTCGATATGCGGGGGCAGCCTTTTTTTATGGTTATGATACAATCTCGGTCTGCGGAGGTGCGATGCCGGACAGATTTTCGTCTGCAGCCTCAGCCTTTTCCTCCTGGGGTGACTTTGTTATTTCTATATACCTGATGTGATGTTCTTCCATCTCGATGACCCTGAAGTCATAATGTCCAATGGAGAGTGTATCTCCCTGCTGGATCTCGAAGTTTTCAGTCAGCACCCAGCCGCCGATAGTATCTACGTCCTGATCATTGATTTCAAGGCCCAGAAGATCATTCACTTCACTGATCAGCACCTTGGATTCAATGATAAAATGGTCGTTCTCAAGCTTTCTGATCATCGGTATTTCATCAAGGTCGAACTCATCGCGGATGTCCCCGACAATTTCTTCCAGAATATCTTCAACGGTCACAAGTCCTGAAGTGCCTCCGTATTCATCCATCAAGACGGCCATATGAATCCGTTCCTTCTGCATTTTCAACAGAAGATCATGGATAGGGATATTATCAATGACCCGGATGATAGGGCGGATATAGCCCTGGATCTTTTCATCAGCCAGATTGCTGTTTGAAATCATGTCGGTGAAGATTTCTTTGACATTCACCATCCCGATTACATGGTCCTTGTCCCCGTCTATGATGGGATAACGGGTAAACTTTTCCTCCTGTACGATGGAGAAGAGTGTACCGATTGAATCATCATTCGACAGGGTGACAATCTCGGTCCGCGGCACCATGATTTCCTTGGCAATGCGGTCATCGAATTCAAAGATCTTATTTACGTACTTATATTCAGATTGGTTTATCTCGCCGCTTTTATAGCTGTCAGATAAAATGATGCGCAATTCTTCTTCAGAATGTACAATATCGTGCTCGGAAACAGATTTAAATCCCATAAACCTGGTTACTAATCTGGCAGAACCATTCATGATCCAGATAACCGGATATAGAATTTTATAGAATAGCATCAATGGCCTTGCGGCGGCAAGGGTGATCCATTCAGCTTTCTGGATGGCAATGGTCTTCGGAGCAAGCTCTCCGATCACTACATGGATGAACGTAATGATGGAGAACGCGATAATCACTGATATTGCCTGTTCTGCCCCTCCAGGTAGATGGAGGGCAGACAACAGGGGGCCAAGCAGGTGCTCGAAGGTCGGTTCCCCCAGCCAGCCGATTCCAAGGGCCGTGATGGTTATGCCCAGCTGGCAGGCAGAGAGATATTCGTCGAGACTGCTTATAACCCTCTTTGCAGGGACGGCATTCATTTTTCCTTCTTCAATCAGCTGGTCTATCCTTGAGCTTCTCACTTTTACAATAGCAAATTCTGAAGCTACAAAAAAGGCAGTCAAAGCAATAAAAATGGCGATGAAAACCAAATTAAATATGTCCAAATAAGGTTCCTTCCCCCGAGTGGCAGGAGAAAGGAGGTCACCTCCTGAAGTTTTAGGTTTTATGGATAACCTGTGTAAAACTGTACAGCCTCCAAAGGCGTGCCAATAAGGAAGTACAGTCCTCTAAAATGGGATGCTGCATGATTATTAAAGCACAAAGCCTGTATTTCTATTCCTGCCCCATCCAATCACCCCATCCCTGAGAATTAAGTATAAGTATAGAAAATCTTGCTTATTCAGTCAATTCTCATGAAAACTATAAATACTACATTTATATGGAATTTCAATACCTGTTATTAAAGATTTTTAAACTATTTTGAAAAAACATGAGCGTCCCTGGGCTGCTTAAGCTGCTTTTAGACCAGCCTGATGATACCCGATTCCTTATGAGGCAGCAAGTTGTGAAGTTTCATTTGGTGAATCATGAAGAACAGTTTTTCCATTCCCGCCGGCCGTATAAGACCAATTTGAGCTGATTTATCATTCATTTATGTTTTAAAGGGAAGATTAGAACCATTTCTATTTAAATCGAGAGCCAAATTGGTTCTAAGGGAATGTTTAAGACCAATTTGACCTGATTTCTCGGTTTTTTAGGTTCTAAAGGAATGATTAGGACCCTTTTTTATTTAAAGCGAAAGCCATTTAGGTTCTAAAGGAATCATTAAGAACAGTTTAAGCTGTCCCTTCAACAATTTTTGTCTAGAATCCTTGTATAAAGTATGGAATATAGTAATATTTGGTATAGGTGCAAGCTCAGGGCAATCAAGCCTGTTTCCGTATTTCTCCTTTTCCTGCCGGATAAGTTAAGTTTAAATTAAGGAAAGTCTGGGAATATGTAAGGGACAACATCAACCATTTATATCGTGGAATGAGGTGAGCTTTTTGGAAAGCGAAATGATGATCAAATTCCAAAGCCAGGGGATTAAAATAGAGAAAACAAAATCAAGGATGGATGTATTTAAAAAGCTGTTTAAATTGGATCCCAGCTTACTCTCCATTGCCGCCCGCGACTCCCGTGACCAGCTCCCGCAGACAAAGGAGCCAAAGAAATAACGGGTCAAGGCTGAAAACGCACCCAAAACGGTGTGTTTTTTTATGTGTGCATAATTTGGTAATAAAAGTGAAAGAGGGGGAGTAATCTTTAATGAAGTTTGTCCTTGTTTTCAAATAGTTCTAAATCAGGTATGCTAGTACTATTGTCAGTTTAGTTTATAAAAGGGGATTGTAATGAAAGAAATTATAATGGAGCTGTTAGCATTCTTTGCGGGGCTTGGATACTTTGGTGTAGCGCTTGGGCTTATGGTTGAAATCATACCAAGTGAAATTGTGCTCGGGTATGGAGGATATTTGATCTCCTTAGGAAAGATTAATTTTGCGGGGGCTGTGATTGCGGGGGTTATAGGCGGTACGCTTGCCCAGCTTTTCCTGTATTGGGCAGGCTATTTTGGCGGCCGGCCATTTCTTGAGAGATATGGGAAATATATATTAATTAAAAACCATCATATCGACATGGCAGAAAAGTGGTTTGAAAAGTATGGGGGAGGAGTGGTATTCAGTGCCAGGTTCATTCCGGTGGTGCGCCATGCTATTTCCATTCCGGCAGGCATTGCCAGGATGTCAGCCCTGAAGTTTACTGTATATACAGTAGCTGCGATCATCCCGTGGACCATCGGCTTTCTTTATCTTGGGACAGTACTTGGTGAAAATTGGAGCCATATTAAAGAAGCGGCTGCACCATATGTGACACCGTTCATAGGTTTGGCTGCAGTGAGCATCGTACTTTACCTGCTCTGGAAACGAAAAAAAGCCCCTCCAGTGGTGACAGTACGTAAAATCAAAAAATGATAAAAAACGGAGGAGGCAGCCCTTGGCATGGGCGCCTCCTTATTTTTTTAATCCAGATCTTCCTGCATTTCAGCATCCTTGGCTTTTCTTAAAACCTCAATATATTTTATTGAATGGTCCTCCATTTCAATAACCTTGAAAGTGTAGTCCTCCCATTCAACAGAGTCGCCTGTCTGAATATCATAATTCTCAGTGAGCACCCAGCCGCCGATCGTATCGATATCATCTTCTTCCAGATGCAGGCCGATTAGGTCATTCACTTCTGTTATTAATACCTTTGAATCAAAGATATAATGATCATCCCCCAGCTTCCGGATTTCAGCGATTTCATCCAGATCAAACTCATCACGGATTTCGCCAACGATCTCTTCCAGTATATCTTCCACCGTCACAAGTCCCGAAGTCCCGCCATACTCATCCATGAGAATCGCCAGATGGATCCGTTCCTTCTGCATTTTGACAAGGAGGTCATGAATAGGAATGTTTTCAATCACTCTGATGACCGGCCGGGTATAGGTTTCAAGGGTGGCGCTCAGGTCCTGAGTCCGGACAAGGTCATAAAAAACTTCCTTGATGTTCAGCATCCCGAGAACATGATCTTTATCTCCATCCACGACAGGGTAGCGGGTGAATTGCTCTTCATTGGCTATCTTAATGAATTCCTCTATAGTATCTTCCTTCATCAGGCTTACGATTTCTGTTCTTGGAACCATGATTTCCTTGGCAAGCCGGTTATCGAATTCAAATATTTTGTTCACATACTTGTATTCAGATTGATTGATTTCACCGCTTTTATAGCTATCTGACAAAATGGACCGGAGCTCTTCCTCTGAATGGGCCATTTCATGCTCGGAGGCAGGATCGAGGCCGAACAGCCTTGTAAAAAGGTTGGCCGACTTATTCAACGTCCAAATAAAAGGGAAAGCAATCCGGTTGAACCAGATCAGCGGCCCCGCTACCCCAAGGGCGATTCTTTCCGTTTTATGTATGGCAAATGTTTTCGGTGCAAGTTCTCCTGTAACTACGTGTAAAAAGGTAATGATCAGGAAAGCCACGGTAAAGGAAATGAGATGACTGAGCTGGGAAGGAAGGTCCAGCCTATGAAAAACAGGCTCGATCAGCCTCTGGATGGTTGGTTCTCCGAGCCAGCCAAGCCCGAGGGAAGTCAAAGTGATGCCCAATTGGCAGGCAGACAGATATTCATCAAGGTCTGCTACCACTTTACGGGCATTGACTGCCCGGCGGTCCCCCTCCTCAGCAAGCTGATCAAGGCGGGTAGTCCGTACCTTGACGACTGCGAATTCAGAAGCTACAAAAAATGCCGTAATGGCAATAAGCACAAATACTAATAATAAGCTGATAAGTTCCAAATTAATCCCCTGATCTATCCGCCAGGGAGCCACCTCCCGAATCTACGTATCAACACCAATGCCCAGAAAAAACTGCCCCCTTGTCAGGGGCTCCTGCATGCATCATTAGTGTTTATTTAAATACCTATAAGTATAACAACAATACATCAGCGGGTGCAGATGAAAAAAATCAGCCCGCCGAATTACTGCCGGCAGGCTAAAAGCGGGGTATATTCAGCGTGCAACCAGGACAGAGCACGGCGCATCTTTTACAACAGCCTCACTTACACTTCCAGAAAAAAACCGCTTCAATCCGCTTTTTCCGCTGCTGCCCACAATCAGAAGGTCCACCCTGTTTTTTTCCGCGAACTGGCAGATTGCTTCCGCCGTACTGCCGTCCAGTATTTCAAAATCCGCTTCCGCTGCACTTAGTCCCAGTGTATCCTTAACTTTATTTTCAGTTTCAGCAAGGTGATCCGCCTGCGGCCATGCCCCGCGGTCAGCCCCTGGCTGATCAAACATGATTGGCGGAGAAACTACGGGCTGCATCTGCGTGGGGTCCACATACAGATTTTCCTTTGCCATAGCGGGGTGAGGACCGGATGCATCATCGGCGGCAGAATCATAAACATGCAGGACAGTAAGCTTTGCATCCACATTGTCCTTTTTCATGGCTGCGGCCATTTCCACTGCTTCCTTACCGGCAATGGTACCATCATAAGCGACTGCAATATGGGTAAATGCGTTCATAATCAAGCTCCTCTCCATTCATTTTTTGTCATGAGCTTTGATGATACTGATATATACCCAAATAAACAGGAACCTGACACCTGTTTCATAAATTTGCAGAGCGGAAAAAATGAGTCTCATTTAGGTCTTAAGCACCCTTAAGCATAGCAGCTGTTCCATCGGTGGTATCAGGCATGTCTGCTGCAGGCCAGTCGGCTTAGCGGGCGCAGGGCACCTCCGGAGGGTAAAGCGGCTGTTTGGGCGGGTAAACAGATCACTTAAGTTAGTAACCGCCCATCGGGGGAGTCTGGTGAAGGGTGTTTCAGCGGTTTTATTCAAAAGAAATTAATGGAGATGATTTTATTCTGGTTTATTTTTTTTCTGACGCCAGCAAGAAAAGTCACCCGGCTGTCTTCCAGGAGGCAGAATGACCAGTGCGGAAGCTGATCAGCTCTCCTGATTTAACTAAATAGATGTAGAAAACTATTTCCCAAAGTGAAGGTCGAGGTGTGAACATGAATGGGACGGGGTAAAGGAATCATACTAATATACACGTTTTTCCAGATCAGGGGGAGTACCATGAAAGGTTTATTCACTTTTTTTTCCAAAGCGTCGTCGAAGCATGCCGCAAAAAGAATCCTTCAAATTACCGCGCTGGCTTCTTCTATTTCCGCTCTTACTGTTGCGGGATTCCTGCACTTTGCAAAACCTCAGGCTGATATCAGCCAATTGAAAAATACCATGTACCAGCCCACTTATATCTATGACCACAAAGGAGAGCTGGCCAGTACCATAACAGCCAACAAGTCTGAGACTATCCCGATTGAAAAAGTGCCGCAGCACGTCAAGGATGCGGTGGTAGCAATTGAGGACCGTCGTTTCTATGAGCATGGCGGGATTGATTATAAGGGGATCTTCCGGGCAGCCGTCACTAACATGAAAGCAGGAGGTGTTGTCCAGGGCGGCAGTACCCTAACTCAGCAGCTGACAAAAAACTCGCTGTTAAGCTCTGAACGGACTTATAAGCGTAAAATCAAAGAATATTTCCTTGCTAAGGAAGTGGAACGGAAATTTACAAAGGATGAGATACTGGAGATGTATCTTAATCAAATCTATTTCGGTCATGGGGCATGGGGAATCAAAAAAGCGGCCCAGATTTATTTTGGCAAGCCGGTTGAAGAGTTGACGGTTTCTGAATCGGCGCTCCTGGCAGGCCTTGTCAAGGCACCGGGAGATATGGATCCCTATAAGAACAGAGAAAAGGCCATAAAAAGGCGGAACCTTGTCCTGTCGGAAATGAAGGAATATAAATTTATTAACAAGGATACCTATGCTTCCGCCGCTTCTGAAAAAGTTATCTTAAAAAATGCAGGTGGAGAGGGAGATGCTCTTAAAGGAAGATATCCCTATTACATTGATACGGTATTTGAAGAAGCAATCAAAACGTATGATATAAATCAGGACGAGCTGTTAACCGGAGGCTATAAGATATACACAGCCCTCGACCAGGATATGCAGGCAGCCGCCGAGGAGGTTTATAAGGAGGATTCATTCTTCCCGGATTCGAGCAGCGGAACTCTGGTCCAGAGCGGAACAGTTCTTATAAATCCTAAAAATGGCGGAATCAATGCGGTTGTGGGCGGCCGAGGAGAGCATACTTTCCGGGAGTTCAATCATGCAACACAGCTGAAAAGGCAGCCGGGTTCAACCATGAAGCCGCTGGCTGTCTACACGCCGGCATTGGAAGAAGGTTTTGGCATCAATTCGTCATTGAAGGATGAAAAAATGGATTTCGGGGACTATCAGCCTGCGAATTATAATGATAACTACAGAGGCAGGGTCCCCATGTATGAGGCGCTTCAGGAATCCTTAAATGTGCCGGCAGTCTGGCTGTTAAATGAAGTCGGCATTCAGAAGGGCATGGATGCGGTCAAAAAGTTTGGCATAAATTTGTCTGCTGAAGACAGGAAGCTTGGACTTGCTCTTGGCGGCACAACTTCCGGAGTGTCGCCTCTCGATATGGCAGAAGCTTATTCAGCCTTCGCGAATGGCGGAATCAGGAATGAATCGCATGCCATCTTGAAAATCGTGGACTCTGAAGGCAAGGAAGCAGCACGTTTTAAGTCAGCGGAAACCAAGGTCACAAGTGCTGGAAATGCCAGAAAAATGACGGCGATGCTGATGGGTGTCGTGCAGAACGGAACTGGAGCTGCAGCTGCTGTGGATGGATGGGAGATCGCCGGCAAGACAGGAAGCACGCAGGTGCCGATTGAAGGAATTGACGGGGTGAAGGACCAATGGTTTGCAGGTTATTCGCCTGTTGTCGCAGGCGCTGTATGGCTGGGCTATGATCACACAGACAAAGACCATTACCTTACCACCACCAGCAGTGAAGGGGCTGCACCCTTATTTAGAGAAATCATGACAAGAGCGCTTCAGCATAAAAAACATAAATCCTTCGGCGTGAAAAGCATAGAGGAATATAAAAGGGATGAAAGAGAAAAGGAAATCAAGAAATTCTGGAAAAAGCAAAAAGATAAAGTGAAGGATAAGTGGAATAAATGGACAGGACCCTACAAGAGCGAGAAGGAAGGAACCGGAAACTCTGACAGCCAGTCTCCAAAAAAGAACGATGAAAAAGAGCCTGGCCAGCCGGAGGTCCTGACTGAACCTCAAACAAGCTCCCCTTCTGCAGGGGAAATTAATAAAAAGGAAGAACCAAATCCGGAATCAGAACCAAAACCGAAACCAGAACCGAAACCGGAACCAAAACCGAAACCAAAACCGAAACCAAAACCAGAACCTAAGCCCGAAAAAGAACCAGGCAAAACTGGAGGAGCTAATGGAGGAAAAGCAGAGCCGCCAAAGCCTCGGGCTGAACCACCTGCAGAGCCAGAACCTGAAGAACCTGAACCGGAAACTCCTGATCCGCCGCAGCCGGAAAAACCGCAGCCTCCAGAGCCTGAAGAACCAGAACCAGGTACACCAGAGCCAAGGGAACCTGATAAGGGCGGAGGAGAAACAAATGTAAAACAACCGGCTGAGGCAAGCCACTCCCCAGCCTCCCAAAAAGTCAGGCCAGGGCAGGCAAGTAAGCCAAAGTCAAAACAGCCAGATCCGTAAATGGGTCTGGCTGTTGTTGTTGTTATCAGCTTGATCACAGCAGGAATCCCTTGTGCGAAATCAATTTTATGTATTGGTGCCAAAAAAAATCAGGTGTACAAGAGTCCCCCGGCAGAGACTTTTGTACACCTAATTTTTGGCAACAGGGTAATACTGCCCTTTTTTCAGGTCAATATCCTTGTTAGACTAAGATAAAGCATTTACGATAAAACCAATAACTACGATTGCACCAATAATCATTAGGATTGTGCGAAGCATGAAATCAACTCCATTCCGAGAGAAATTAATTGTATTTTTAATCGATCCTGCCTTTTTTATACGAAAAGACGATAGGCTGATGCCTGTTCCTCATGGCATATTAAAGCTGGATGGTATCAGTCGGGTTAAGGAAGTAGCGTGGAGCGACTGCCTGTTCCCGGGTTGGCGATGCAATATCCAATAGCTCCTGCATCTTTTCGCTGACATCCTGCCCTTCTACTATGATTTTCAAGGAATCACACTTATCAATAGTAAGCATGAACGATACAAGCTTTGACAGCTTTTTGGCATCTGTAAGCTTCTGGCTGCAAAGAAGGTAAACATTCCCATCATAGTTTTTGGCGGATTGGTAAAATAACATAATGTTTTTCATGGCCAGCTTTTCTTGTAATGAGATACTGGCAGAGATAATTTCATTCATACACTTGCTTCTCCTTTTATTATTTTTTATATAATAAAGTTTCTTGATTGTCAGATTTATATTTGTCTTACATTAGAAGTGAAACTTTGTTATGCCGGTTATTTACCCGGGAAGATAAAAAATGAAACCATCTGAAAAAATAAATGAAAAGGTATGCTGATATATTAATGAAGAAAAATTAAGGAGTTTTTTTGTCAATTTAAAGGGATTGGAAAAATTATGAAGAATTTAGTAGTTTAAATATTTGTTGCAGTTGAAAGGGGAATGCAGCACTGATGCTCACCATCATTAAAAATGGAGAAATATTTGCTCCTGAGTACCTGGGAAAAAAGGATATTTTGATTGCTGATTCAAAAATTGCAATGATTGATGAGTCCATAGAAGTTCCAGCTGGGCTTGAGGAAATCACAGTAGTCGTCGATGCAGCCCAAAAGCTCGTAGTACCAGGTTTCATTGATTCACATGTACATATTATGGGCGGAGGCGGCGAGGGCAGCTACAAAACAAGGACGCCGGAAATGCAGCTGACAGATGCTACACTGGCAGGTATTACAACTGTTATAGGAGTCATCGGTACAGATGGCACTACAAGAACCATGCCCAGTCTGATAGCAAAAGCAAGAGCCCTTGAGGAAGAGGGGATCACCAGTTATGTGCAGACTGGTTCGTATCAGGTTCCAGTAAAAACGCTGACTGGAAAAATTGAGGACGACATTATCCTGATAGATAAAGTGATCGGGGCAGGCGAAATTGCCATATCCGACCACAGGTCCTCACAGCCGACTGCAGAGGAGCTTGCCAGGATTGCATCAGCGGCCAGGCTCGGAGGAATGCTGTCTGGCAAGGCTGGAATTGTCAATATACATATAGGGGACAGCCGGGACCATTTCAAGGTGATAGAAGAAGCAGTCGAGAAAACCGACCTTCCCATACGGCAGTTTTATCCTACTCACGTTAACCGTAACCCCCACTTGTTTGAAGAAGCCATCCGATATGCAAAAAAAGGAGGCTATGTCGACTTCACAACGAGCACCATATCAAAATTCCTTGAAGGCGGCGAGATGAAGTGCAGCAAGGGGCTAAGGCTCATGCTTGAAGCAGGGGTCAGTCCGGACTCTATTACCTTCACCTCTGACGGGCAGGCATCCCTGCCTGATTTTAATGAAGAAGGGGACCTGGTCGGCCTCACCATCGGGAAATGTTCCTCGCTCTATAAGGAAGTCCGCGATGCAGTGCTCGACGAAGGAATTGCCCTTGAGACCGCCATTAAAGTCATTACCGAAAACCCTGCGGCCATCCTGAAGCTCACGAAAAAGGGAAGGATTGAAAAGGGCAGGGACGCTGACCTGGTGATTCTGGAAAAGAATACCCTTGAAATCAATACAGTGGCTGCCCTTGGCAGAATCATGGTACGTGATGGAAAAGCCATCGTTAAAGGTACATTCGAAAAATAAACTATGCAGAGAGCAGTTAAAAAAACTTCATGAATAGACATCAGCCTCTCCTTCTATGGAAAAGAGGAGTCGTATGTTAAAAACATTTGCTATCTTTCAGAATCCTTTATTCACAAAGCTCTTTTTTGCCAATTTCAGCTCACAGATGGGAAGTGTCATCGGAATCACGGCCTTCATGTTTTATCTGCTGGACCGATTTGCCGAAAACCCGGCATATGCGACAGTCTCAGAACTGATGTATGCCCTTCCTGCGTTAGCTGTATTTTTTTTGGTAGGTGTAATTGCTGACAGGATGGACAGGCAGATGATTGCAAAGAACTGTGATTGGATCTGCTTTGGGCTGACCCTGCTGCTTTTAGCGGCATTGAAAATTGGAATGATCTCGCTGATCTTTGCTGTTTTATTCCTAAGAAGCGGTGTACAGAAATTTTTTGCCCCAGCCCAATCATCCATTCTTCAGGGCGTGCTTGGGAAGGATGATTACACATCAGCAGCCGGCCTTAACCAGATGGTCCAAAGTCTGTTCATGCTGGCAGGCAATGGGCTTGGCGTTTTTTTTTACTGGAAGCTGGGAATATATGGGGCTATAGCCGTAGATGCGCTGAGCTTTATCATAAGCGGCCTTTTGATCAGTTTCTGCCGCATACCGGAAAAAGTGCGTATGCCTAATGGGGGGCATACGTTTCGGGATCTCGATATTAAATTGGTCCTGAACGATTTTAAGCAGGGTATGAAATACATATGGAACTTCAAACTGCTGCTTTCCCTCCTAAGCGGATTCTGCATTTTCGGCATTGTGAATGGCGGTTTTTCGGTTATGCCGATCTTCATATTGAAATACAAGCTTGAACCTGTACATTATGAGGAATATTCTATTATTCTGGGAGTCATTTTCGGTACCGGCATCCTGATAGGAAGTTTTGCGGCTTCTTCATTTGCCAGGAAGACGAAATTGATGAACTGCTTGATAGTCGGACTTGTCTTTTCAGGGGCATTTGTGGTCCTGTCAAGCTTTGCAGGCGGCACTCCATGGTTTTTGGCCGCCATTTTAGGTGCCGCCTTTTTCCTTCCCTTCTGTAATATCGCCCTCGGTGGCTGGATGCCGCGGATTGTAGATCCAAAGATGATGGGAAGGGTACAGGGATGGATTACCCCGCTTATGATGTTGTCCCAATCCCTTATGCTCGGGTTCATTTCATTTGCTTTCCCCCGTTTTATATCAATCGAGGGCTTGTACTGGATAACGGGCGGTTCTCTTATGTTAGTGAGCCTGATTTATGCATATCTGCTTCCTAAATATGCTGAAGACCCGCAGGGAGGAATGAAACCCGCACAGAATAGGGCAGTTTAAATAGTGATATAAATTCTAAAGGCGGCATATGGATAAAAGAGTCTACCGCTACAGTAGCTTAAAAAAGAAAAAATTGACAATATTTTAAAAGGATAGTAAAGTACAACAGAAGAAACTATTATGAAACGGAGGGCTGCGTCATGGCAAATGAAGTCAATGTAATCAAGAGAAAATTTATCCATGCGCAGCCTTGATATATTCCTAAAAGCCCAGTTACAGGCGTAATAGGTATAATCAGGCACAGGCTGCGGCACAATACCGCGACCTGTGCTTTTTTATGCCTTTGGCTCCACAAGGCTCACGCACTTTCCGCGTGGAGCCTTTTTTTACTTTTCATGGGTTTATTTCCCGGGTAAATGAGCATCCGCTCTTTCCAATATAAAAAATGGAGGTAAGTAAAATGAGAAATGGAGAACTTTTATTGATTGTCGGGGCAGTGGATCCAGACAGCGGCTAGTCGAAAACAATGGAATCAACTAAACAGGAGGCAAAAATATGCTGTCTATCTTTCGGAAATTAACGTGGTTTTTTAAAAAATATTGGCTGAGATACACCATTGCGATTGCATTGTTATTGGTGGTCAACATTGCTGAAGTGCTGCCGCCAAGGCTTGTAGGGCTGGCAATTGACGAAATTAATACAGGAAGTCTTACGCTTGCCGGAATTTTCAAGTATATCCTGCAGCTGTCCCTGATTGCCCTCGGGGTATATGGACTTTCTTATATCTGGATGTACCAGCTTTTCGGAGGGGCATTCATCCTCGAGAAACGGATGAGATCCATGCTTATGGGCCATCTGCTGAAAATGACTCCAACTTTCTTTGAAAAAAACCGGACAGGTGACCTGATGGCCAGGGCTACAAATGATCTTAAAGCCATATCTGTCACGGCAGGCTTTGGGATTCTGACCCTGACAGATGCCCTTATGTTTACGGCCACCATCATTGGCACGATGTGCATCCTGATTGATTGGAAGCTGACGCTGGCGGCCATACTGCCGCTGCCTTTGATGGCATGGATCATGAATATATACGGCAAGAGGATCCATAAAAGATTCACATCTGCACAGGATGCCTTCGGTGATATGAATGATACGGTCCTTGAATCAGTGGCCGGTGTACGGGTAATCCGGGCGTATGTGCAGGAAAGGGCCGAGGAAAAGCGTTTTGGTGATATGACGGAAGATGTATATAATAAAAATCTTTCTGTAGCAAGGATAGATTCTTTATTTGACCCCACCATAAAAATCCTGGTCGGGTTGAGCTATCTAATCGGGCTGAGCTATGGGGCAGTCCTGGTGTTTGACCAGAAGCTGACTCTTGGTGAACTTGTATCCTTCAACGTATATCTTGGAATGCTGATCTGGCCGATGTTTGCTATCGGTGAACTCATAAATATTATGCAGCGCGGCAATGCCTCGCTTGACCGTGTGAGTGAAACACTAGCCTATGAAGAGGATGTGAAGGTTGCCGGCGTTCCTGAAACCGCGGCTTTTCCGGGGGATATCGAATTTGGAGAGTTCAGCTTCCAATATCCGTCCTCCAAGCACGATAATTTACAAGGAATATCCCTTCGTATTAGACAGGGGGGCACAATCGGCATTGTCGGAAAGACCGGAAGCGGGAAAACAACCTTGATCAAACAGCTTTTAAGGGAATATCCGCTCGGGAAAGGCTCTCTTTCCATAACTGACATCCCTCTTGAGAAACAAGACATCCACACAGTCCGGAGCTGGATCGGATATGTACCCCAGGATAACTTCCTGTTCTCAAGGACCGTAGAGGAAAATATCCTCTTCGGGAACCCGGAAGCAGGCGAGAAGGAGTTATGGGAAGCCATTCATTTTGCTGACTTCAATAAAGATCTTGCCAATCTTCCTGATGGGCTGAAGACGATGGTAGGGGAAAAAGGGGTAGCGCTCTCAGGCGGCCAAAAGCAGAGGATTTCCATTGCCCGCGCACTCATCCGGGATCCTGAAATCCTGATACTGGATGACTCGCTCTCGGCCGTAGATGCCAAAACCGAAACCACTATCATTGAGAACATCCGCAAGGGCAGAAGCGGAAAAACGACCATCATCACGACTCACCGGCTGTCTGCCGTACAGCATGCCGACTGGATTATAGTGCTCGATGACGGAAAGGTGATTGAAGAAGGAACACACCGTGAACTTTTGGAGCAGCCAGGCTGGTATCAGGAACAGTTTGAGCGGCAGCAGGTGGAAGAAGAATCGGAGGTGGTTGCATAATGACAGGCAAAAGGCTTTATCAATATGCATCGCTGTATAAAAAAATCATATGGGCGGCACTCATCATGCTTGCTATATCGGTCGCTGCCGATCTCGCCGGCCCGTTCATCGCCAAAAGAGTAATAGACAACCATATCATGGGTATTGAATCTGTCTGGCATGAAGCAGCAAAAGGAAAAGATACGGCATTGTATAAAGGCAAACATTATAAAAGGGAAGAATATTTTACAAACGGTGAGAAAAAAGGAAAAACTGTTTCCATTCTCCAGATTGGCAATAAATTCGTATTCATAGATGAATCCGCTGTAAAATCGGGCAAGCGCAGCCTGGATGGAAATGTTTTGACCGTAAAAACAGGCAATGAGACTCAGAGATATAAGGTGGATTATATTTCAAGGGACGACCTGATGAATTTCTACCGTCCGGAAATTCCCCATATCCTGAAGCTTGCTGTCATTTATTTCGGACTGTTGATCGTAGCTGCGATATTCCAGTATGGCCAGAGATATAATCTGCAGAAAGCGGCAAACCGGATTATCCAGAAGATGAGGAAGGATCTGTTTTCTCATATTCAAACTCTTCATATCTCTTACTACGATAATCTGCCGGCTGGCAAGGTGGTCTCAAGAATAACCAATGACACAGAAGCAATAAGAGAACTGTATGTAGCCGTACTGGCCAACTTCTTCTCAAGCATCATCACGATCATCGGTATTTTTATCGCTGTGTTCATTTTGTCGCCAAAGCTGTCCATGCTGTTTCTGCTGCTCGTTCCGATCCTTGTCATCTGGACGCTGGTATACAGGAAATATGCTTCAAAATACAATCATATCATCCGTGCAAGGGTGAGCGACATCAATGCATCGATCAATGAATCCATTCAGGGGATGAATGTCATTCAGGCCTTCAACCGTGAAAAAGAAACGGTCTCATCCTTTAAAAAGCTGAATGATGAACATTTTCAGTATCAGAATAAAATGCTGAGCCTCAACTCACTGACCGGCCACAACCTGGTGAATGTGCTGAGAAATATAACGTTTGTCGCTTTTATCTGGTATTTCGGGAAGGAATCGCTGAATGTGAATTCAGTAATATCACTTGGTATGCTCTATGCCCTCGTTGATTATATCAACCGCCTGTTTCATCCAATCTCCGGCATTGTAAATCAGTTTGCCAACCTTGAACAGGCACTGGTAGCCGGAGAGCGGGTTTTCAATCTCCTGGATGAAAAAGGGACAGACGTTAGTGACGGGAAAATCCCGCGTTATTCCGGAAATGTTGAATTCAAGGATGTATCCTTTTCCTATAAACAAGGGGAAAATGTATTAAAAAATATCAGCTTCAAAGCGCAGCAGGGAGAAACAGTCGCCCTGGTCGGGCATACAGGTTCCGGTAAGAGCTCAATCATGAACCTCTTGTTCAGGTTTTACGACAGCAAATCAGGAAGCATCACCATTGACGGAGCGGACATTAGGGATATCCCGTATCAGACGCTCCGGGAACATATGGGGATTGTACTCCAAGACCCCTATTTATTCACAGGAACCATTGCTTCCAATATCAGCCTTGAGGATCCCAGGATTACAAGGGAAGCAGTTGTGAAAGCACTGAAGGATGTTGGCGGCGATCAGGTACTGACCCATTTGGAACAGGGCATTGATACGCCGGTAATTGAAAAGGGCAGCACGCTTTCATCCGGGCAGCGCCAGCTCATTTCCTTTGCCCGCGCCCTTGCCTTCAACCCGGCGATTCTGATACTTGATGAAGCAACCGCAAGCATTGACACCGAGACAGAGGCCATCATCCAGGAAGCCATGGAAGTTCTCAAAAAGGGGCGCACCACCTTCATTATTGCCCACAGGCTTTCAACCATAAAAAATGCTGACCAGATCCTGGTTCTCGATAAAGGTGAAATTGCCGAAAAAGGCAGCCATGACGAACTCATGAAGCTGAAGGGAAGATATTATCAAATGTATGAACTTCAGCAGGGAAAGAAACAGAATAAAGCAGGGTAATGAGAGCTGCCCAGCCGGAAACGGCTGGCAGCTTTTTTTGCTGGGGAATATTCAGGCACAAAACGTCCGGCCGGGAGGGAGACAGGATTCTTCACAATGGATTGGATTTTTAGCAAAAAACATCTGCTTATACTCCGATTCAGTTTCACTTTGAGGAAAAACTTCCAGCACCTCACCTGCCATCACTGTAAAAAAGCCATTACTATCCTAAGTGAACACTTTACTCGCCAACTTCCGCACTTTACTATCCGAAATTGAAAATTTACTATCGGAACTGAGAATTTACTCGCCAAAGCCGCTATTTTACTCGCCAGAAACACTGGGTTACCTGCCAGTAAAGCGGAAACTGCCTGATGAAAGGGCAGGTCTTTCTCCCTAAAAAATAAAACCATTCAGAAAATAGTGGAAACGTTTTCACAGGTACAATATAATAGAATTGTTATATACAAGAAAAAGGAGGCTGACAGTTTGAAAAAGAAAACGAAAGTAATTCTTGCTAGTTTATTAGTCTTAGTATTGTGCTCATCACTTTTTTTATGGAATTTTGTGAAAACGGTTGCACAGGCGGAAACCACTACTTCACTTAAAATCCATTACCAGCCGGAACCCGGCAATACCAAGGATTGGAATCTTTGGGTCTGGCCTGACGGGAAAGATGGAAAGGCCTATCCTTTCACCGGTGAGGACAGTTTTGGAAAGATTGCTGAAGTCACCCTGGAGGGCTCCCACACCAAAGCAGGATTTATAGTCAGGACTGATTCCTGGGAAAAGGATGGCGGAGACAGACTTATCGACATTAAGGACGGGGCTGCCGAAGTCTGGGTCATAAGCGGAGATGATAATGTCTATACGGAGGAGCCAAAAGCAGATGTAACTCCTAAGATAATGTCCGCATTGATAGATGAAATGGATTCAATCAGCGTCACTACAAATGTTCCTCTGAAATTGGATGAGTCGGATATTACGCTGGAGGGTGCTGAGATAAAAGCCATCCAGCCAAATCAAGGGGATGCGGTCAGAAAGTTCAAAATCATCACAAAGTCTGCCCTGGACTTGTCCGCTCCATATAAACTGTCTATTAAAGGTTATGGAGAGAAATCCGTCGAGATGGGAGCTGCAGTGCGCACTGAGGCATTTGATGACCTGTACTTTTACGGGGGAGATGATCTTGGGAATACATACGGAAAAGAACATACATCCTTCAGACTCTGGGCACCTACAGCCAAGGAAGCAAAGCTTGTAACCTACAGCTCATGGGATGCACCCGCAGGGAAGGAAATTCCCCTGAAGAAAAGCAAAAAGGGAACATGGACCGCCGAACTTAACGGAAACCAGGAAGGCCTTATTTATACATATAAGGTACTGATCGGTGATAAATGGAATGAGGCTGTAGACCCTTATGCGCGTACAGTAACTGTAAATGGCGACAGAGGTGTTGTCGTCAACCTGGAAAAGACAGACCCAAGGAAATGGAAGGCAAACAAGCCCTCTCTGAAAAAACCTGAGGACTCCATTATTTATGAGCTGCATGTGAGGGACCTTTCCATCCAAAAGGAAAGCGGAATCAAGCAGAAAGGAAAGTATCTTGGAGTCATAGAGAAAGGCACCAGAAATCCTGCCGGCCAGTCGACCGGACTGGATTATATGAAAGACCTTGGCGTCACTCATGTTCAGTTCCTGCCAATCTATGATTATCGTACAGTGGATGAGACTAAATTGGACACACCGCAGTTTAACTGGGGCTATGATCCAAAGAACTATAATGCACCTGAGGGTTCTTATTCCACAGATCCGCACAATCCATACACCAGGATTACAGAGCTGAAGCAGATGGTACAGGGACTCCATGACAACGGCCTGCGGGTCATCATGGATGTTGTCTACAACCATGTATATGATATGCAGGAGCATAGCTTCAATAAACTTGTGCCGGGGTATTATTTCAGGTACAACGAAAACGGGACTCCAGCCAATGGTACTGGAGTAGGCAATGATATTGCATCTGAAAGGAAAATGGCACAAAAATTCATTGTTGAATCAGTAGCTTATTGGGCTGAGGAATATCATTTAGATGGATTCCGATTTGATTTGATGGGCATCCTCGATGTTGAAACGATGAATATGGTCAGAAAAACGCTGGATGAGATCGATCCTTCCATCGTTGTACTGGGAGAAGGCTGGGATATGGGGACACCGCTGCCCCCTTCTGAGAAGGCCAATCAAAAAAATGCCGGAAAAATGGAAGGAATCGCCCATTTTAACGACAGCATCCGTGACGGCTTGAAGGGAAGCGTGTTTGAAGAGAGAGACAGAGGCTTCATCAACGGAAAGCCTGGGACAGAAAGCATAATCAAGCAGGGGATTGAAGCAGGTATCCATTATCCTGCCGGAATGGCGGCATATAAGGATCCCGAACAGGTTGTCACTTATGTGGAAGCCCATGATAATCATACATTATGGGATAAGCTCCAGCTGACTAACCCGGATGCAGGGAAGCAGCAGCAGATACAGATGCACAAACTGGCATCCTCCATCCTGCTGACTTCTCAGGGAATGTCATTCATCCATGCAGGTCAGGAATTTATGAGAACAAAGCAGGGAGACCATAACAGCTATAAGTCCCCTGACAGCATCAATCAGCTGGACTGGAACAGACGGGGTGAGTTCAGCGAAGAAGTTCAGTATATGAAAGGGCTGATTGAACTCAGGAAGCGGTATTCCTCCTTCCGGATGAATACAGCCGCTCAAATAGAAAAGAATCTTACATTTATTGATTCACCGGCAGGCACAGCAGCTTTCACACTGGATGCAAGGGCCAATCACGATCCTGGCCGGCAGATTGCCGTCCTTCACAATGCAAATGAAGCCGAAACTGAATTCAAGCTTCCGGCAAGTGATGTTTGGCGGGTTCTGGCTGACGGAAACAAGGCAGGCACCAAGGTTCTGCGAACAGTCAAGGGCGCTGCCGTTAAAGTACCGGCAAAATCAACCTTTGTCCTGGTCAGATAAAAGGGGGCAGCAGATTAAATTCTGCTGCCTTTTTCTGTGGAAAAGGGTTGGAACTGAGTATGAAGCTTCCTGCAGCTGTAAACCTCATTTATCTTGTGGCTTCCTGCCTCCGCCTGGCTGCGCGCCACCGCTTTAGTTGTTTGTTCCTGCTCAATTCTTTTCCATGGATGGGCTGCGAGTAGAAAAATCAAGTCTGTTTTATCAGAAGAACCTGAAGCTGGAGATTTTAGAATCTTCTAATTATACTTGAAGCAGCAGTTACATACTAAAAAGAGGTGAACCCATGAACAGGGGCAGTATCATTTTACTAAACGGGACATCGAGCTCCGGAAAATCGGCTCTGGCCCGTGAGCTTATAACACTCCTGCCGGATTTCTTTCATTTCTCCATTGATGGTTTTGACACCTTTATTGAGCGGATGGAAGACCGCCCTGGGAACAGGCTGATCCCTGTGGATACAGAAGTGTTTTACCACAGAACTGCAGCCATGTTTTCAGATCAGGGAGTGAATATCATCCTGGATGAGGTGCTGCATAATAATGCAGTAAAGGCTGACTTCAGGTCCACATTGGACTCCTTTCCTATTTTTTATGCAGGCCTCCATTGCCCGCTTAAAGAACTTGCCCGCCGGGAAGAAGAAAGGGGAGACCGGCGGACGGGCCTGGCAGCGGAACAATTTCCGCATATCCATAAGGACCTGAGGTATGACATAGAAGTGGACACAGAGAAAAGTACCCCTGAAGATTGTGCCTTGGAGATATATAAGGCATATACACAGACAGTCACGAAAACAGCCATTCGGGGATAAATGATGGAGTGCCCGTTAATTTGGCCGTGTTTCAGGGAAAAGAATAAGGGGAGGCGATTACAAATGGATTATCGTGTGGAACGGGATACAATGGGAGAAGTGAAGGTGCCGGCAGACAAATACTGGGGCGCACAGACGGAACGAAGCAGGAATAATTTCAAGATTGGCAGTGAAAAGATGCCCCTGCGGCTGATCCATGCTTTTGCACAAGTGAAAAAGGCGGCCGCCCAGGCTAACTTTGAGCTGGGGAAATTGGGAGCTGAGAAAAAGGAAGCGATCTGCAGGGTTTGTGATGAAATCATGGAAGGCGTATATGACGAACATTTTCCGCTGGTAGTCTGGCAGACAGGGAGCGGCACTCAGACGAATATGAATGTGAACGAGGTCATCTCAAACCGTGCCACCCATCTCCTGCAAGAGGCAGGCAGCCAGGAAAAAGTTCATCCTAATGATGATGTCAATATGTCACAGAGCTCCAACGACACCTTCCCGGCAGCCATGCATATAGCTGCCTATATGGCTGCGGCAGACCAGCTCCTTCCTCCGCTCAGGGAACTTGAGGAGGCCTTGGCCGCAAAGGAAGAAGAGTATCGGGACCTGGTCAAAATTGGGCGCACCCATCTCCAGGATGCGACTCCCCTGACGCTAGGGCAGGAAATCAGCGGCTGGAGGGCGATGCTTGAACGCAGTTCAGAAATGATTGAAGAAAGCAGCCGCCATCTGCTGAACCTGGCGCTAGGCGGGACGGCCGTAGGCACAGGAATCAATGCGGACAGGGACTTTGCAGTCACAGCTGCGCGCTATGTTGAAAGCGGGACAGGCTATCCTTTCCGTCCAAGCCGGAATTTTTTCCATGCATTAACAAGCCATGATGAACTGGTTTATGCCCACGGGGCAATAAAGGGACTTGCTGCAGATCTTATGAAGATTGCAAATGATGTCAGGTGGCTGGCAAGCGGGCCGAGGAGCGGCATCGGTGAGCTCACTATACCGGCTAATGAGCCAGGAAGCTCCATCATGCCTGGAAAAGTGAATCCAACACAGAGTGAAGCGCTGACGATGGCCGCGGTCCAGGTATTTGGAAATGATGCTGCGATTTCCTTTGCAGCAAGCCAGGGGAATTTCGAGCTTAATGTATTCAAGCCGGTCATTATCTATAACTTCCTGCAGTCTGTACAGCTGCTGGCCGACGGCATGGCATCCTTCCATAAAAACTGCATTGCAGGCCTTGAAGCGAACAGGGAAAAAATCAAGGAAAATGTGGATCAGTCCCTTATGCTTGTTACGGCGCTGAACCCTCATATCGGCTATGAAAAAGCCGCTGAGATTGCAAAATATGCCTTTAATGAGAACATGACTCTAAAGGAATCTGCCCTGCAGCTCGGATATGTGACAGATGAGCAGTTTGATGAATGGGTAGATCCCGGAAAAATGGTGAATAAGGATTAAGGGTGGCAGAGCTGCCTGCCTGCTGCCCCTCGATTTGACAGCGAACCGCGTGCTGAAATGCTCAGCATGCTAAGCAGGAGGATTCGTTCACATACTGCCAAAGATTCCTAACCATACTAACAGCATAGGGGGTGTCGAGATGGGAATGTGTCCATATTGCAATGGGCTTGAAAAGCTGGAGGCGTTCTGCAGTGTCTGCGGGACAGATATGGATGATTCTGGCAAGGTTTCTGATTATCTGGATCCATACGGTCACTATAATGATGAAGAAACCGTAAAGCTGGGGGACGGCTTTAAATACAGTTCGGAAAATGAGATCTGTCCCCATCTTATGTCATGCCCTTCATGCGGGCACGACCGGGTGCTGTTTGTAAAGGAATAGAAGAAAGGAGCCGGCAGGATGCCGGCTCCTTAATTTTTTTTATATTATACAGTAACGGTCTGGCGCTGTGGACGGATACGGAATTCAGTCTCTTTATCAAAGAAGTGGACCTTGTGCATGTCCAGTGCAAGATCAAGAGTGTCGCCTGCCTGTACAATCGTACGGGCATCTACGCGGGCAACAAATTCCTGGCCGCCTAATTGAGAATAAAGCATGAATTCTGCACCCATCAGCTCAGCCACTTCAATATGGGCTTTAATGACAGAGTCGCTTGATTCCACGTAAATCGGCTCATCATGCAGATCTTCAGGACGAACACCGAGGATCAATTCTTTGCCGTCATAACCCTGTTCACGGAGAGTTTTTAATTTTCCTTCAGGAACAGTTACGGATACATCGCCGATCACAAATTTACCGCCTTGAAGGGTGCCGTTCAGGAAGTTCATGGCTGGAGAACCGATGAATCCGCCGACAAAGACGTTTTCAGGATTTTCATATACTTCTTTTGGAGATCCGACCTGCTGGATAAGTCCATCTTTCATAACAACCAATCTCGTTGCCATGGTCATGGCTTCCGTCTGGTCATGTGTTACATAAATAGTAGTGGTTTCAAGGCGTTTGTGAAGCTTGGCAATTTCTGCACGCATCTGAACCCGCAATTTGGCATCAAGGTTTGAGAGAGGCTCATCCATAAGGAAGACCTTAGCATCACGCACAATGGCGCGGCCCAGGGCAACACGCTGGCGTTGACCGCCTGACAGTGCCTTTGGTTTTCTGTCGAGATACGGATCAAGACCAAGGATCCTTGAGGCATCTTTAACCCTTCTGTCTATTTCAGCTTTTGGCATTTTGCGGAGCTTCAATCCGAAAGCCATGTTATCATAAACCGTCATATGCGGATATAGGGCATAGTTCTGAAAAACCATTGCGATATCGCGGTCTTTTGGCGGAACATCATTCACAAGCCTGCCATCGATATGGAATTCCCCTTTTGAAATTTCCTCAAGGCCTGCAATCATACGAAGTGTCGTAGATTTCCCGCAGCCTGAAGGACCGACGAATACGATGAATTCTTTATCCTGAATATGAAGGTTGAAGTCGGAAACTGCTGTTACTTTATTATCATATATTTTATAGATATGGTCTAAGCGAAGTTCTGCCATTTTTATAACCTCCTGTTTATATGAAACTATTATAAATTGATTGTATGACAAGCCGGCAAATAACGATATGTAAACGTGCACAAAAAGAATAGACACCCTTTAGGCAGGGTGCCCAATCCTAAGAAGATGATAAGGCGATCAGCAGGTAAGCAGCCAGTGCGTCCTGGAAGGAGCGGATGTCAAGGCCGGTCCTTTCAATGAATTTATCGATGCGGTATTGCAGGCTGTTGCGGTGCATGAACAGTTTCTTGGCGGCAAGGCTTGCATTTGAGCTGCACTCAATATAGGTTTTTACTGTCTCGATAAGTTCTTCATCCCTGATTACATCACCGAGGAGACGCTCTATGAACCAATCCTTCTTATCCTGCACCAGCCCTGAAGCAAGCAGGAAGGGGAATGTATTTGCAAGGCCCTGAAGCCTGTAACCTGGCATATACTTTTCTCCAATTGAAAAACATTGTTTTTCCATTTCATACTCTTCTGCGAGGCAGGAGTCCAAAGGATAGAAAGAGCCGATGAATAAACGGAACTGGATATAAAAATCGCTTTCGAGCGCGGCGAGTACCGGCTCCAGATCACTTTTTTCCAAGGTGTCGGATGTCATGGGCTCAATGAGAACCCCGTTTTTGTCTGAAGACCAAATTATGACGGAGCCTGGATCAAATAAGGTGTGAATAGCTTCCTCGGCGGCCTGGCGCTCACTGTTTTTGCTTAATAGAGTGAAGAAAATGAAGCGTACGGTCTTCCAGGGTGACTGCGGCAGCTGCCGGGAGCTGCCGGATAAATAATGTTCCCACTGCTCAGTCCCGCTGAGGAGGCGAAAGCTGTCATCCGCGGGGTCCAAGGAAGTAAACATCAGTCTTAAAAGCTCCAGTTCACCCCCGGCCGCCGAATCCTTCGGTATGCCAAAGCAGATGTCGGAGGATGTCTTGAAATAGTGGTAGTCCTCATAAAAAGGGGAGGCCGCCTCGTGGATGATGAGGCCGGGATATATGCTTTTTAGTTTATTAATCATAGAAGCCTCCGGAATATATGGATTATTCATATACATGGAACAGCATGAGCTCATGGATATAGCTCTCGATATTAGCGGCATTATCTGCAGGCGGGGCATCAGATTTCCATTCTATGCGGCCGTCTGAATGATAAATGGCGGAATAATGATGCTGTTGGTAATAAAATTGAATCTTCCAGCCTGGTATGGAAGCGTCTTTAAATAGGCTTTCATATGTAAAATGTGATATCATACGTATCCCTCCATGCTCCCATTATAATTCTTAACTTCCTGCCAGTCCATCGATCGAGGGATGCTCGATGAGAGATCAGAGACCCAGGAACATGCATAATTTAGCACTATGTATCATAGGTTAGAATTCAGGCATTCCATCAAACGGCAATATTATCATTTGCAATCGATGAGGATAACATGTTAACGTAGCCTGTAGCAAATATGCTTCGTTTAACCAGAAAAACCCAAAGGGAGGAACTTACATGAGCACCAATATATATGATGCAGCCTACGAGCTGGAGAAGGCGATCAGACAGAGTCAGGAATTTAATGATCTAAAGCAGAGGTTCTCTGAATTAAATGCAGATCCTGCTTCTAAAAGCATGTTCGAAAACTTCCGTAATGTGCAGATGACAATCCAGCAGAAACAAATGGCCGGACAGGACATCTCCCAGGAAGAAATTCAGCAGGCACAAAAAACAGTTGCGCTTGTGCAGCAGAACCAAACCATATCCCGGCTCATGGACGCAGAACAGCGCATGAGCATGATCATTGGCGAATTAAACAAAATCATCTTAAAACCGCTGGACGAAACATACGGAATACCAGAACAGCAATAACAGGATACCTCTCATTCATGAGAGGTTTTTTTTCATGGACTTAGGAGGACTGACCCTATTTCCCGGAAATGGGGTCAGTCCCCCTAAGAGAAATTGATGTGCCGGGTGTTTCATCTCTCGTTCGCGGGTGAACAGGTTCTAGCCCCCGTTTTTCCGTCATATGCATGGTTATAACATAGAAGATGGGGGAGATCATCATGGTGTATCGTTTGTTAGCCGTTAATATAGATGGAACACTGCTGCAATCGAATGGGAAGGTGCATAAAGCGACAAGGGATGCGCTGGAGTATGTACACCAGAAGGGCGTGCTTACCGCTCTGGTTACTTCGAGGAATTTCGCATCTGCCCGGAAGGTGGCTAAAGCACTCCGGATCAAGCCGCTTCTTGTTGCCCATCAGGGTGCGTATGTGGGAACTTTCGATAAGCCGATTTTGGTACGAAGGATTTCTGAAGAATTGACGCTTGAATTGGTTAAGCTTCTGGAAACATCTTCAAGCCAGATTAAGCTCTATCATGAGAAATATATGATGGGCAACCGGGTGAACCTGCCGGAAAATCTGATCGGCAAGGCTTCCTATTATAAAAATGAACCTTATTTTTATTCTCACCAATATGTAGATATTTTAAGTGAAGCACTTCATACCAATCCTGCAGCACCTCCTAAGATAGATGTGATCTTTGAGGATAAAAAGGAAATGGATGAAATAATTGAAGTGCTTCAAAAAATGTTTGATGAAATAGACTGCATCCGGATGAATAATAACGTTTTCACCATCGTGCCTGCGGGTGTGTCAAAATGGGCTGGGCTGCAATATCTGGCACAGTATTATCAAATAAAAAAGAAAGAAATCATGGCCATCGCCGATGGGGCTGACGATCTGGAACTCATTGAACACAGCGGTCTTGGCGTAGCGATGGGCAACTCCGTGCCGGAAGTTAAAGCTGCAGCGGCATGGCAGACCAGATCAAATGACCAGCTTGGAGCAGCTTATACCATTAAAGAAGTGTTCCGCAGGCAGCCGCTGATCGCTGCTGTAGAAAGGGAAAAAGAAGTGAAGGTAGAGAAATAGCACTGTCAGGAGATGCCGCCTTTTTTCAAGGGGGGATCTTTTTTTACTGTGGATAAAACCTGCAGGCCATATACCAGGACAGTTCCTTACATTGACCCCTCCCCATCGATTTTGTACACTAGTAGCAGCCGCTTGGGAAAGTAACAAACTTCCCCATGCAAATATAACTAGATAATCGGGAGATCAAAAATGCACATTTATATTAAAGGGATTCATGATGAAAGACTGATCAGGCCTTTTACCAATATAGCCAACCTTTTTTTCGAAACGGCGGGCGTCGGCTTTACAAATGCTGATGAAACACAGTATATAGTGGAATTTTCCGCAGAGGATCAGCCCTCACGCATAAAGGCTTCTGCCACTCTTCGAGATTTGGCGGGAGGCTCTGCGTGGAGTGTTTTGATCGATGAAGCATTGCTGCACCATGAGACTGAAAAGGAACTGTTTAACCAAAAAAAGAATGCATACAGCAAGGCATATCTGTCACTTCTGCAGGAAGCCACCGGGATGGAGCAGAAGTGGGGGATCCTGACCGGGATTCGTCCGACCAAGCTCCTTCATAAGAAAAACCAGGAGGGTGCTTCCATAAGTGAAGCAAGGCAGGAGCTTCAGGAACAGTACATGATTTCTGAAGAGAAAATCGAGCTGATGCAAAAAATCGTAGACAGGCAGCTCAGTGTCGTTCCGGATCTCTACAGCTTAAAAGATGAGGTCAGCATTTATGTCGGCATCCCGTTCTGCCCGACAAAATGTGCTTATTGTACTTTCCCCGCTTATGCGATCAATGGGCGCCAGGGATCAGTGGATTCCTTTCTTGGCGGACTTCACTATGAAATGCGGGAAATCGGAAGGTGGCTCACTGAAAATGGAATCAGGATTACCACTGTATATTATGGAGGAGGTACACCTACAAGCATCACGGCTGAAGAAATGGATATGCTATATGAGGAAATGTATCAATCATTCCCTGATGTGAAGAATATAAGGGAGATCACCGTGGAAGCGGGCAGGCCCGATACCATTACCAGTGAAAAGCTTGATGTTTTAAATAAATGGAATATCGACCGTATCAGCATCAACCCCCAATCCTATATCCAGGAAACATTGAAGGCGATCGGCCGCCATCATACCGTCGAGGAGACTATAGAAAAGTACTGGCTTGCCAGGGAAGCAGGAATGAACAATATTAATATGGATTTGATCATCGGGCTGCCGGGGGAAGGACTCTCTGAATTTGAATATACGCTTTCGGAAACTGAGAAATTGATGCCGGAATCGCTTACCGTGCACACTCTTTCCTTTAAAAGAGCATCAGAAATGACCCGGAACAAACGTAAATATCAGGTCGCTTCAAGAGCGGAAGCGGAGGAGATGATGGAAATGGCGGAGCAATGGACAAAAATCCATGGATATTTCCCGTATTATCTCTACCGCCAGAAAAATATCCTCGGAAACCTTGAAAACGTCGGTTATTCTGTACCGGGACAGGAGAGCATCTATAACATCATGATTATGGAAGAAATGCAGACGATCATCGGTATCGGCTGCGGAGCAGCAAGCAAGTTTGTGCATCCGCAAACCGGCGGGATCATCCAATTTGCCAACCCAAAGGATCCAAAATCCTATAATGAAAGCTTCAAAAGCTATACAGACCAAAAGATTAAGCTTCTGGAGGAAACCTTTCATAAGCAAAATGCCTGAGCCCTTTATGGGCTTTTTTTATTTGTCAGAAAATATCGAAAGTTTAAAGGATAAACCTGTACATCAGCAGAACCTATAAGTATAACCTGAAGATAGGAGGAATGAGCTATGATGAACGCTCCATTGCTGATGGCACAGATGCTGGAAAGAGCAGAAAAATATTTTTCAAAAAAAGAGGTGGTCTCAAGAACCGACGGGGGAATTCACAGGCTGACTTATAAGGAAATCGGCCAGCGGACAAGAAGGCTTGCCAGCAGTCTTAAGGGTCTGCGGGTTAAAAGGGGCGACCGTGTCGGCACTCTTGCCTGGAATCATCACCGCCATCTTGAAGCATATTTTGCGGTTCCGTGCTCCGGGGCAGTACTTCATACGATCAATATCCGCCTGGCACCGCAGCAGATCGCCTATATCATCAATCATGCCGAAAACAAGGTGCTGCTCGTCGATGCCGATTTATGGCCGCTTATTGAGGCCATCAAAAATGAAATCACCACAGTCACCGCATTCATCATCATGACTGATAAAAACGAGCTTCCTGATACCTCACTCCCAGTCTACAATTATGAAGAACTGCTTGAAAAAGGCGATCCTGCCTTTACATTTGCCCGCGATCTAGACGAGAATTCTCCTGCCGGAATGTGCTACACCTCCGCTACAACGGGAAACCCAAAAGGAGTCGTTTATACACATAGAGGAATTGTGCTTCACAGCATGGCTCTGGGGCTTGCAGACAGTGCTGGGGTCAGCGAGAAAGATACCCTGATGCCAGTCGTGCCAATGTTCCATGTTAATGCATGGGGGCTGCCTTTTGCTTCCGTATGGTTCGGTACAAAGCTCGTGCTTCCCGGTCCGTACTTCACCCCAAAACTAATCGCCAATCTGATTCAGCAGGAGAAAGTGACATTATCAGCCGGAGTCCCTACCATCTGGCTTGGGCTCCTAAAAGAAATTGAAGAGAATACTTACGATCTGTCAAGTCTTAGAGGGCTGATATGCGGAGGGGCAGCAGCTCCAAAGGGGATGATCCGCTCATTTGAAATAAAGCATAAGATCCCTTTCATGCACGCATACGGAATGACAGAAACAAGCCCGATCGTCCTGGTCTCAACCATAAAAAGCTATCAGGAAGGCCTCCCCGAAGAAGAAAAATTAGAATTAAAGGCCAAACAGGGTGTTTTAATTCCGGGGCTTGAGATAAAGGTGGTCGGCCCGGATGGGGAAGTGAAGGCAGATGGCAGGGAAATGGGCGAGCTGCTGATCCGCGGTCCGTGGATCGCCTCTGAATATTATAAGGATGAGCGTTCAGGAGATTCCTTTAAGGATGGATGGCTTCATACTGGCGATGTGGTGACCATTGATGAAGAGGGATTTGTGAAGATCGTGGACAGGACGAAGGATCTGATCAAAAGCGGGGGAGAATGGATATCGTCCGTAGACCTGGAGAATGCAATCATGGCCCATGATGCTGTCTTTGAAGCTGCAGTCATCGCCATCCCTGATGAGAGATGGCAGGAACGGCCGGCTGCATGCGTGGTGCTCAAGGAAAACCACAGGGCAGAAAAGGAGGATATCATTGAATTTTTGAAGCCGCAATTTGCCAAGTGGTGGATACCGGATGAAGTGATATTCATGGATGAAATCCCAAAAACGTCTGTGGGCAAATTCCTGAAAAGAACGCTGCGTGAGCAGGCAGTCAACAGTTTAATACAAAAATAAGACGAAAATGTGACAAAATTCTTAATTTTCTTCATTTGTTTATAATTCCACTCATGCACATGTATAATGAATGTATATTCATTATAGAGGAGGCACAAAATTGGAAGCGGATACAATAACTGCGCAAAGTCTGGTAACAGTGTCCTATAGTGGAAGAATGGCTCAAGTGGAACTGAACAGGCCCTCATCCCTGAACGCATTGAACCTGGATCTGCTGAGAGAGCTCGTACATGCTCTAAAAGGAATGACCGTAGATGAAAAGATTGATATGATTGTCCTGAAAGGGAGCGGAAGAGGCTTTTGCTCAGGCGGGGACATAAAATCGATGCTTGAAGCAGCTGATGACAGCAGCTTTTTCTCGATGATGGAGGTTATCAGCGACCTTGCCGTGACCTTGTATTGCATGCCTAAGCTTACCCTTTGCGCCATTCACGGTGCAGCTGCAGGCCTCGGCCTCAGCATAGCCCTGGCCTGCGACCACATCATCGCACAGGCAGACAGCAAAATAGCCATGAACTTTATTGGAATCGGCTTAATCCCGGACGGCGGAAGCCACTTCTTTCTTGAACGGAAAATCGGTGAAACCAAAGCAAAAGAACTAATATGGGAAGGAAAAGTTATGAATGCCGAGGAAGCCCTGAAAAGAAATCTCATACACCAGATCACCGATAACCTCAACACTGCAGTAGATCAAAAGATAAACGAATGGAAACAGAAACCAGTATCCGCCATGATCAAATCCAAAAAAATACTGGCAGAAATCAACCGGCCCAGCCTCCTGAAAATCCTGGAACTCGAAAAACACGGCCAGCTCAAAATGAGAAAAACCCACGACCACCAAGAAGGCATCCAGGCCTTCATAGAAAAAAGACCACCAAAATTTATTGGGAAATAAAAAAGCGCAGAGCGGTGCTTTTCAAGGAAATTTAATATATAGCAGAATGAATCACAAATCACAGGCTGAAAACAAAATGAAGTAGAAAAGCAGAGGTCCGGCAAGCTTAAAGCAGGCGGGCCGTGAGAAGTAAATTATCTTCTCGCGGCCCGCCTTATTTATTTTGGGCTCAGCTGAATCCGCCAAAAAAAACCTTCATAACGAATCCTGCCAGACTGCCTTCTATTTAGTTGACTATCCGTATAGAAATGAAAAACCCCATGCGAAAGCATGGGATTAACGGTGAAATAAAACGAGCTTTCCTGCTGGGGATGTACAGCGGTGGGTGTGCTCGGCATAGCCTTTTTCCTGGAGGATCCCCGTGCCGCGCTCCTTGGCCTGATCATCAGTTTCGGCCTGTATGCTTTCATCCAGGAGTTTTTCGCCGGAGGTGTCGAATACGGTCAATTTGTAGTTTTTCATATGAAATTCCCCTTTGTTTATGTTTTCTGATTTTTCTTTTTTATTGTGGCATAGGATAGATTTAATTGTAAAGGTTTGAGAAACAATTGGGAAACCCTTGTTTAATTACGGGTCTTTTACTAACATGATAAGTGATGATGGAATTTTATTCCTGTTAATAGAGGGAGAAAAGGGGGGAGCGAATTGGTTCTTGAGATTAATCAAGTATCAAAGCGATTTGGCAGTTTTACAGCAGTAGATTCATTGAGTATCCAAATTCCGGAAAAAGAAATGTTCGGGTTCCTTGGAGCTAATGGAGCGGGGAAAACGACGACGTTCCGGATGATTTTAGGTCTATTGACGCCGAGTTCAGGGGAAATCTTATGGAATGGCAGGAAGGTGGATTATTCGACCAGCCCGCTGATTGGCTATCTTCCGGAGGAAAGAGGGCTGTACCCCAAGCTCTCGGTGAAGGAGCAGATTGTATACCTTGCCCGCCTGAGAGGGATGGAGAAGGCAGAAGCACTGAAGGAGCTTGAATATTGGCTTGGCCGCTTCAAGGTTCCACAGTATATGAATAAGAAGGTAGAAGAACTCTCGAAGGGCAACCAGCAGAAAATCCAGGTTATTGCGTCCATTATCCATAAGCCAAAGCTCCTGATTCTGGATGAACCGTTCAGCGGGCTGGACCCGGTAAATGTAGAGCTCCTGAAGGCAGCCGTGAAGGAGCTGAAGGAAAATGGGACCACCATTGTGTTCTCGAGCCACCGGATGGAGCATGTCGAGGAACTATGCGAAAATCTGTGCATCATGCATAAGGGAAGCCCGGTGGTTTACGGGGCGTTGAAGGATATCAAAAGGTCGTTTGGGAAAAAGAACCTCACTATACATGCCGATTTTGATTTAGGTTATCTGGAAAACTTTGATGGAGTGGTCAAAGCGAAACAGACACAGGAAGGAATTTCCCTGCAAATCAACCGCGAAGAGGCAGCCCAGGACATTCTGAAGGATATTGCAGGCAAAGGATTCATCAGAAGATTTGAGCTGGAGGAACCGTCGTTGAATGATATTTTCATAGAAAAAGTGGGTGCTGCTTATGAATAGATTCTGGATTATATTTTGGCATACATATATCACCAAAGTGAAATCAAGGTCTTTTATCATTACTACATCCATCATGGTGGTCCTGTTGTTAGGAGCGGCCAGCCTATCAAAGATCACTGATTTTTTTGAAGGAGATGATGGACCGGAAAAAGTCGGGATTGTGGATGAAACCGGCTCTTTATACAGCATTCTCGCCCAGCAGCTGGCAGCCCAGAAGGCGGAATTCAAACCGGTCCGGATAAAGGATGAAGAGGAAGCCCGGAGGCTTGAGGAAAAAGGCGATGTTACTGGATACCTCCTGCTTGCCGGGGATAGTGAGGGCCTGCCGGCGGCTGCCTATAAATCAAGCAGTATATCTGAAACATCCTTGAACACCCAGCTGGAAAATGCGCTCCAGCAGGTCAAGACCGTCCTGGTTACTAAGAAGTTCAATTTAAAGCAGGAGCAGATTGCCGAGCTGTACAAACCGGTTCCATTTGAGCTCGTTCCCCTGAAAAAAGATGCCAAGACAGAGGAAGAACTTAGTCAGGCAAGGGGGATTGTCTATATCATCCTGTTTGTCATTTATTTCTCGGTCATGATGTATGGGAATATGATTGCAACAGAAGTGGCTCAGGAAAAGACGTCAAGGGTAATGGAAATCCTCGTCTCAAGCGTATCGCCTGTTACACAGATGTTCGCTAAGATCCTCGGGATTGCCCTTCTCAGCCTGACACAGCTTGCTACATTCTTCTCCATTGGCTATGGGGCAATCAAGAAGAATATGGATACACTAAATGGCGGCGGGGTCCCCTTCTTTGGGTTTGATAAGCTTCCGGCGGAAACACTGTTTTATGGGATATTGTTTGCGATGCTTGGCTATTTCCTATATGCGACACTTGCAGCGTTCCTTGGCTCGCTCGTCAGCCGGGTGGAGGATCTCCAGCAGACGATCGGCCCGATGACCTGGCTTGTTATCATCGGATTCATGCTGGCTGTCTTTGGCCTCGGTGATCCGGATCTTACATTTGTAAAAATCATGTCCTTCATTCCGTTTTTCAGTCCGATGCTCATGTTCCTGAGGGTCGGGATGCTTGAAATCCCGTTGTGGGAGGTGGCGCTCTCTATCGGCATATTGATTGCAACCATCATAGCGCTCGCTGTTTTCGGAGCAAAGGTTTATAAGGGAGGAGTCCTTCTTTACGGAAAATCCAGTTCATTCAAAGATATTAAAAAAGCTTTATCGCAAAATTGAACAGAACCGGGGACGGCAGCCATGTTTTTCTGCTGGCCCTGGTTCTTTTGTTTTAGGAGCATCCAGCCCTTTTTCTCTATGGTAAAATAAAGGTGGCCGACAGGCTTTTTTATGGGAAAGGATGCTGAGCAATGAAAGAAGTGACCTTTATACATACGGCAGATTTGCATTTGGACAGCCCTTTTCTGGGCATTAGAAATATGCCCGGGGAAGTAGTGCATAGATTGAGGGAGGCGACTTTTACTGCGTTTAAAAAGACAGTGGATGCCGCCATCCTGTTAAAAGTGGATTTCATGGTTATAGCCGGGGATTTATATGATGGTGAAAATAGAAGCATCCGCGCACAGGTCCGTTTTCGCAATGAAATGGAGAGACTGGCAGGACATGGCATCGGGGCGTATATCATTCACGGAAATCATGATCATCTGACCGGCAGCTGGGTGAAGCTCCATTTCCCCGGCAATGTGCATCTGTTTTCCGGGGAGTATGAGAGAAAGGTTTTCAAAAGTCGTGCGGGCGCCATTGTCCATCTTTACGGCTTCAGTTATCCGCACAGACATGTGGTGGATAGGATGGCCGTCCGTTACGTCAAGCAAGCCGGAGCAGACTTTCATATCGCCCTCTATCACGGAAGCTTGGAAGGAAGTACCGGCCACGGGCAGTATGCCCCTTTTTCGCTTGGTGAGCTGCTGGAGAAGGATATGGATTACTGGGCGCTGGGTCACATCCACAAGAGGCAGGAGCTCCATGAATTTCCGGCTGTAGTGTATCCCGGTAATATACAGGGACGCCACCGGAAGGAAGAAGGAGTGAAAGGATGCTATTATGTGAGGATGTCAGAGAATCTGATAGAAAAAGAGTTCATTGAAACCTCCGATATCATATGGGATAAACTTAAATTGGAGAGTGCCGGCGATGCATCATTCGACAGCCTGCTCAGGCTTTGTGAGGAAGGGATCCAGGCGGGGGCAAAGGAAGGATGCGGTGTGCTGCTGAGCATTGAAATTGAGATTGGATCTGGCGGACGCCATACGGCCTCTTTTGCGGCAGATCTGCTATCGGTCCTTCAGGAGAACCCGCTGGATGAAGATTTTATCTGGCCGTATGAGCTTAAACTTGTTGAGGAAGCACAGGCGTCTGCAGCTCCCTCGAATCCATTCCTGAAGGAGCTAGCCGGCCTTAAAGGCGGCCCGGAAACACAAGATGCGCTGGATGCCCTTTTCAAGCATCCGCATGCCAGGAAGTTCCTTGATGAACTTGAAGAAGGCGAACTGAGAGAAATACAGGATAACTCCTTGAATATGGTACTTTCCCTATTGCAAGGAGGATTGAAATGAAAATCATTGAGCTTCATATATATGGATATGGAAAATTAGAAAATGCCTCCTTTTCCAGCCTTTCAGATCTTCAGGTATTTTTCGGTGAAAATGAAGCCGGAAAGTCCACGCTGATGTCATTCATCCATAGCGTCCTGTTCGGCTTTCCGGGAAAAAACCAGAGTGCAGCCCGATATGAGCCCAGGCAATCCCTGAAATATGGGGGCAGATTGGTCCTTGAATCAGCTGTACATGGCACGATTACTGTGGAAAGGGTCAAAGGGAAGGCGTCAGGTGATGTGACGGTCACCAAAGAAGGGCAGGCTGCCGGGGGGGAGGAAATGCTTGCCTCTCTTCTGGGCGGCCTCGACCGGGCATCTTTCGGGTCCATTTATTCCTTCGACTTAACCGGACTGCAGAATCTGCAGAAAATGAGTGAGCAGGATATCGGGAAATATCTCCTTTCAGCAGGGATGATGGGTACGGATGCCATCCTTACGGCTGAAGCCAGGCTTCAGAAGGAGATGGATGCCCTTTTCAAGCCTTCCGGACAAAGGCCGGCTCTGAACGTACAGCTAAAGGAATTGAGGCAGCTACAGGGCGAGCTTAAGAAGTCGATGGACAGCCAGAAGGAATATGCAATTCTTCACGCGGATTATCTGAACCTTCAGCAGAATCTTGAAGCCGCAGAGCGGCTGGCAGCCGAGACTGAAGAAACTATATATATGTATAAAGAATATATCCGGATGCGCCCGCTTCTCAGGGAAAAGGAATTTCTTTCTGCAAAGCTCGAAGGATCAAGAGAGTACACTTTCCCCGAAGACGGTCTGGAGCGGCTGCACGAGCTTCTCCATTCCAAAAATCACTATGAAGCTGAGGAGGCTGCCTTGAAGGCAAGGGAAGAGGAAGTCCGGAGAAAGCTTGACTCCTGCACACCTGACTTCAGACTGTTGGAAAAAGCGCCGGAGATCGAGCCCCTGCTGGAACGGCTTCCTGTCCTTGAACAGAGGGAAATCGAGCAGGAACAGCTGAAGCAGAAGATTAAACAGCTCAGACAGGAAGCGGAAGCCATTCTTCGGGATTCAGGTTATCAAAAAGATATCGGAGAAGTGTTAAGGGCGGATACAAGCATGCTGCGGAGGGAATCCCTGGCAGAGCTTGATGCGAAGAGGCAGCAGAGCCTTCATACAAAAGAGCAGCTTGAAGAACGCTTAAAGGCAGAAGGGGAGCTGCTTGAACAGACAGAAAAACAATTAGACTCCATGGTCTCCCAGCTGCTCCCGGAAGATGAGCGGGAAAGGCTGCAGATAAAATTCGATAGCCATAAAAATACGGACATCCATCTTGGCAGAAAGAGGATGATTGAAGAACAGATCGAAAAGACTGAAGTACGCTATAAAAAGCTTACAGAGGAAGAGGAGAGCCGCCGGAGGAGGACTAAAAACGCTCTCGGTGCGGGAACTGCCGTGGTTCTGGTTCTGGCAGTATATGCCCTGCTTTCAAAGAATTATTCGATTTTTGGATTTGCGTTTGGACTCGCTGCCGTGGGTCTGCTGATTAAATTCCTGCAGCCATCGCATTCAATTCTTACAGACCTGAAGGATGAGCTTAGCGCGCTCAGGGCAGAAGCGGAAATGCTGGATGCCTCCAGGAGCAAGCCTTCCGGCTGGGATCCTTCATTAGAATCCCTATTGGAAAAAGATAAAGAGTTAGCGCGGAGGATCAGGGATAAGGAAATCCAGAGAGAGGAACAGGAAGTGTCCTTCAACCGGATCATCGATGCGTTTGAGAATTGGGAGAAAGAATGGGCGCAGCTCGAGCAAAAGACAAGTAAAGAGTATAAAGGGCTCGGATATAGCGGACCTTCCCTTCATAGCAGGCAGTTAACATTCTTTTTTGATGCGATTCAGAAAGCAAAAGCAGTCCTTAATAAGGCAGACAGGATACAGGAAGAGCTGCAGGAGTCGACCGCAGGGGCAGAAGGGAAAATTCAGGCAATCAATGGATATGCTGCAGAGCTTGGAACCAATCATTTTTCCTGGCGGGAAGGAACTGCTTCACTGAAGACTGCCATCCGCCAGGCAGCAGACGACTTCAATAAATGGCAGCAGATTCAAAACCAGCTGGAGAGCCTGGGTGAAGCTTTGCGCAGTCTGGGGGAAAAGAAGACGTTCATAGAGCGTGAGGTGAAAACTCTGTACCGCCTTGCCCAATCAGACGGAGAGGAAGAGTTCAGAGGGCGTCACAAAGCCGTTCAGGAGAGAAAGGCAGACGAAGCGAGACTCGGGGACATAGAGGTCCAGCTTGCCTCCTTTACGCTTAGCCGCTCAGCTGCTGCTGAATTCAGCAGCAGGGGCATAACCGAAATGGATACAAAAAAGCTGGAAGATAAACGGAAAGAGCTTGCTGAAGAAATCGGCCGTCTTTTGAAGCTGGCGGCAGAAACAGAAGCCAAAATCAAGATGCTCGAAGAAGGGGGAACCCACTCAGAGCTGCTGCACCGATTCCAAGAAAAGAAGTCAGCCTTCCGGGAAGAGGCGAAAAAGTGGGGAGAATATGCGCTCGCCCAAAGCCTTTTGAAAAGGACAGTCTCAAGGTTTATGGACGAAAAGCTTCCCCGGGTTCTGAAGAAAGCGGAAAGCTATCTATCTTATCTGACAGAAGGATCTTACACGGCCATTCATATGAAGGATGAAAGCAGGGGAGTCCTTCTGCAGCATAAAAGCGGCTTGATGTATGAAGCATCAGAAGTAAGCAGGGGTACGGCTGAACAGGCATATACTGCAATCCGCCTTGCTCTTGCCCTCCATGCATCCCAGGAAGAAAGCTTTCCAATCATCATCGATGATGGCTTTGTTAACTTTGATCAAAAGAGAACAGAAAGAGTGCTGGGACTCCTGAAAGAGCTTAAAGATGAGCATCAAATCATCTTCTTTACCTGTCACAGCCATATTGCCAGCGCCTTCAAGGCAGGCAGTGTGATCACCCTGAGCCCAAGCGGGGCTGCGTCTGCGTCAGGGCTTCAGGATTCCCTGCCGCCGGCGGGTTCCCGCCTTTAAGTGCCGCCTTCCCATATGATATACTATCAGTACTAATGTTACGGAGGAGAAGAACAGGATGGAAAAAGGAATCGTACATTACGGGGTCGGTGAAGCATTCGATGCCTATATGTTTATCAAAAGCAGTGTGAAGGGGACAGCGAGTAACGGGAAACCCTTCCTGACCCTGTATCTTTCAGATAAAACCGGTGACATTGAAGCAAAGCTCTGGGATATCAGCGATGACGATGAGAAAAAATATGTCCCGGAAAGTACGGTCAAATTATCGGGAGAAGTGCAGAATTACCGCGGCAGAAGCCAGCTGAAAATCCGCAATATCAGGCTTACGAATGAAAATGATTCTATCAATCTGGCAGAATTAATCCCGACTGCACCGCTCAGCCAGGATGTAATGGCAGATAAAATTACTCAATATATTTTTGAAATGAGAAATCCAAGCATACAGAGGATCACAAGGCACCTTTTGAAAAAGCATTACCAGAAGTTCCTTACATATCCTGCAGCGACCAAGAATCACCATGAATTCATGTCCGGACTAGCTTATCATGTTGTAAGCATGCTGGATTTGGCCAAAGGAATCGCAGAACTTTATCCAAGCCTTGACAGAGATCTTTTGTTTGCAGGAGTCATCCTTCATGACCTCGGGAAGGTATATGAGCTCTCCGGCCCGATTTCGGCCGCTTATACTGTAGAAGGAAATCTGCTTGGGCATATCACCATCATGGTCAATGAAATCGGCAAGGCAGCTGAAGAATTAGGAATACAAGGAGAAGAGATCATGATCCTTCAGCATCTTGTCCTTTCACACCACGGCAAAGCCGAGTGGGGCAGCCCCAAGCCGCCGATGATCCGCGAAGCGGAAGTGCTGCATTATATTGACAATCTGGATGCGAAAATCAATATGCTGGACCGGGCACTTGAACGTGTGAAGCCGGGAGAGTATACCGAGAGAGTCTTTGCCCTCGATAACCGTTCATTTTATAAGCCGTCGTTCCACGAATAAGAATATGCCTCCTTTTGGAGGCATATTTCCATTCTGCTGCAAAAGCAGTCCGTCATGGACAAACATGCAAATTTTTAAAAAACCTCCTCAAACATACTAGGTTAGAGGAGGTTTTTTTATTCTTTTCTCTTATTCTCGCAAATTTCTTATATATACGCGAACCGTACGTATAGTGTTGGGGGAGGGGCGAAAATCAGATGACTTTTTTTCCCTCTGCTCGATTTTACTGTTAAACAAATTGTGCAGGCAGTTTAAATATGTACATTTTACCAATTTTAAATTTTCTGTTAAGGACTTGTAAACTGTTCCGATATATATATTAATCATTACTATTCTAAAATAGTGTATTGGGTTAAAGAACCCTGAATTTAAATGTTCCAATCATGCACCGGTGCTGGTTCATTTTTATTTTAATCGAAACGGAAGAGTTCATCTCGCCTTCCGTTGTCAGCCATTTATAACAAGTTATTCACAATACTCCAATATGGATAAAGCTCTTAAGTGGCCAGCAGAGATAGACAATTAGGAAAGTTAGGGAAAAGGAAATGAAATGGTTTTTTAATCTTAAAACTTCAGTCAAGTTAATTACATCATTCATATTGCTGGCTGTTATTGTGGCTGGGTTAGGGATTTATGGATTGACTAATATGAATGCATTGAATGAAGATTTGAATTTAATGTATGAAGACAAAGTAGTCCCAATCAGCCAGCTTGGTGAAACTGAAACTTCCTATCAGAGGATCAGGGTAAATATCCGTGATTTAGTTATGGTGGCTAAGACGCCGGAGAAGAAGGATGAATTCCAAAAGACAATCAGAGAAATACAAAAGGAAATGGAAGATAATATCAAGTCCTACGAAAACACATACATGATAGAGCAAGAGAAAAAATATATAGATGAGTTAAAGCCGGCTCTAAATGCCTATTATGTATATTTAGAAGATGCAATTAAATTAGGATATCAAAATGATGTTGATGGCTATCTTAAAATGGCTCCTGATTTTAAGGCTGCCGGAGATAAAGCCCAAAGCATCATCAGGGATTTAATCGAATATAATATTGAATTGAGCAGGAAGTCTGCTGAGGAATCCAATGCCCAGTACAGTTCTGCGCGGCTGTATACCATAGTTGTTATAGCAGCAGCAGTGATTTTCAGTATCGTTTTTGGATATGTTCTGTCGCAGATAATTTCAAGACCACTTAAAAAGGTCGTTGATTTAGTCGGTGATGTTGCACAGGGAGACTTATCAAAAACAACGGATATAAATACGAAGGATGAAATCGGGGTCCTGGCAGCATCTGTTAATGACATGATCGTAAATCTGCGTAATACAGTAGGCAATATCATTCAGTCAGCAGAAAGTGTCGCTGCCTCCTCCCAGGAAATATCCGCTACAACTCAACAGATTGCAAGCGGAGCTACCAGCCAGGCGCATGATGCACAAACCATTACTGAATTGTTTACACAGATATCTAAAGGCGCTGAAATTCAATCCAATGATTCCCAAAAAATGGCCGGCCTGTTTAAGGAGTTAAACGAAGTAATTGATTCAGTCGCCAAAACGGCACAAGAAACGGCAATTATCGGCGAAGACCTGGCGAAGCAGTCTGAAGTGGGCGGCAGAGTCGTAAAGACGTCAATTGATGGGATGACAGAGGTAAGTGAACAGATGTCTCTCTTGGAAAAAGAGGCAAACAAAATTGGCGATATCATTAAGGTGATAGATGATATATCCAGCCAGACGAATCTGCTCTCGCTGAATGCAGCAATCGAGGCGGCGCGTGCAGGGGAGCAAGGCAAAGGGTTCGCAGTGGTCGCGGATGAAGTCCGTCAGCTTGCAGAAAAAAGCAGCGAGGCAACAAAGGAAATATCAGAGATCATTAAAGGTATTCAGAATAGAACACAAAGCAGTGTTGAGGCCGTAAAGGAAGGGGTGGATAACACCCATAAAACTGGAGAGGCATTTAGCACCATTGCAAAGATGGTAGCCCAGTCTTCTGCTAAAGTAGAAGAAATCCAAACAGCAAGCAAAGCACAATCAGCAAAATCAATGGATGTGATGACATCAATTGAAAGCATTGCTTCATCAAGTGCCCAGCAGTCTGAACAGGCATCCGAAGTAATGACAGCCGTCGAAAGTATCGCAGCGGCTAGTGAAGAATCAGCAGCGGCAAGCGAACAAACTGCCGCCACCTCACATTCTTTAGCTAATTTAGCGGAAGAATTAAACCATTCTGTTTCTATTTTCAAAGTAAATTAATTAAGTTTAGATACTTTTTATTAGAGCATATTTTGAACACGTGCAGCCGGCTTTCCTCACACGACAGGGATATTACGAGTACAAGCCCCCGAGAGGAAACGTAAGCAAAACTCCGCTCGTTACAGAAAATCGGTCTCCACCTCACATAAAAAATTACAGTAGATTCTGTATGACTATTCAACCAATAAAAACTCTGTAAAATTTATAGATTTTCTTGGACGGACTTGTTTTTCAACAACGTGCGATTATGCCTCCTCCCGGGGGCATATTTTATTTTTCGGAAGCATACATTGGTGGAAGAAAAAGGACAGCCTATTTTGAGGGGGGACCATCATGCCGGTATGGGTATGGTTTGTGTTGGCGGGGATTGTCAGCAGTGCGATCATGACGGTGAAAACGGCCAGGGAAGACCGGAAGCAGGAAATGGCATGGATTGAAGAGGAAGGCATGAAGTTCATGAACAGGATGGAAGAGGAAAAAAGAAAGCGCAGCGGCCTCCTGGCAGATGACGAGGAAGTGGATCAGCAAGAGATTATTATATAGGCAAAAAAAACAGGCGGAACCAGGTTCCGCCCTTTTTTTTGTAATTATTGCTGCTGTTGTGGCTGTGCAGGTGGTGCATCCAAAGCCTTTTTAAGGTCTTTGTCCTTGATGTCCACATCAGCGGCTTTCAGCTCCCGGTCCATCGCTTTTTGAACGATTTCTGGAGTAAGCTTGGCCACTTTTACCTGATAGGTAAGCTCTTTTTTCATATCTTCAAAGGATTTCTTTTCTTTTTTGTCAGTAACCTGGATGATGTGGTAGCCATGCTCAGACTTCACAGGCCCGCTGATCTGGTTTTTATCCAGTTTATAGGCAGCCGTTTCAAATTCAGGAACCATCTTGCCTGGCCCGAACCAGCCGAGGTCTCCGCCTTGTTCGGCAGATCCTGGATCCTTGGAATACTTCTTGGCCAGGTCTTCGAATTTTTCTCCCTTATCAAGCTTTTGCTTCACTTCTTTGGCAGTCTTCTCATCCTGAACAAGAATGTGGCGGGCTTTGATCTCCGGCTTGAAGTTATCGTAAGCATCCTTCACTTCTTTATCTGTCGCCTTTACATCCTTGACAGCGGCTTTTTCCTGGAGAAGGCCGATCTTGAAGGATCTCTTCAAATCGTTTTCATCCTTGTAGCCATACTGCTGGAGGGCAGCGTCGAACTGCGGTCCAAGCTCCTGCTTCACCTGGTCGACTTTTGCGTTAACATCCTTCTTGGATACTTTATATTTGTCAGAAAGAACTTCCTCATATACAAGCTCCTGCAGGACTTTATTTCCATAACGAGTCTTCATGGCTTCATATAGCTCGTCCTTTGTTACTTCTCCAGACTTTGTTTTAACGATTTCATCGGAGCTTCCGCCATTATTGCTGCAAGCTGACAATCCGATAAGACCGGCTGTAACGGCAATGGATAATGCCCATTTTTTCATGCTTTAACAACTCCTGTTTTGTTATTTCGGGTCTATGTAAAACCCACAAGGATAACTATAACATAAATCACAACAGAGGGAAAAAATTTATGGAAAGATTGGATTTTTTTCAGAAAACCTGGTTAATCTGCCTAATCAAGGAAGGGGCAGACACATATGATAACTTGAAATGAAATGGTGAAGGGCGAATAGGCAGCCGTCAGGCAGGAGCATTCGGCAGACCATTCCATTCTGAACAGGTCAAAGTCCTTTTTTAGGGAAAGGAGGAAATAGCATGTCAGGAGCTTACGGCGGAGGCTTTGCGTTACTGGTTGTACTCTTCATCCTCTTAATTATCATTGGTGCAGCCTGGTGGAGCTAATAAATAAACAAAAAGGTGAAGCATCGGCGCTTCACCTTTTGACATTTGTATCATGTGAACAATGTTTCAATATATGAGGAAATCAGCAAAATCGTGATTAGAATATTAATCGTACGGAATACTCCCGGCTGGCGTTCTTCGGGGATTTCTTTCTGTACGCATAAAGAAGCGGTCATTTGGTTCGTAAAATATAAGATAAACATAGCTAGAAGACTAAAAAACAGTGATATCAATCCGAAATCCCCCCTTGAAAAATGACAATTGTATAAATACGATAACAAAATTTTAGTTAAAAAGATAGTAGTAGACCTTGAGGGGCCTGTATATTTAACACTGGGGACAGGGAGATACCTGCATGTCCTTTAGGAGGATAGGAAGAGGAGGTAGGCATGTGATTGTGAAATATCGAACAAGACTGGCTGGCGGAAAAAGCGGATCAGGCTTTCGCATCCGCTTTTATCAACCCTGGAATACTTCTACAGTGAATTCAGGTCCTTTACCGTTTCCTTTTTCTCAATGGTCCCATTGACATCCGTAAACTCTTTTTCAATATTTGCGAAAGAGGCTTCGAATATTTCCATGAAGTCCTCTCCGTATATATTGCGGATGACTGCCATCATTTCAAGCATATCCGGAAATTTTCCATAGAGCTTACGGAGGGGAAGTGCGCCGCTGAACGCAGCATTGTTTGACGGCTCGTATGCTTCCATAAGGCTGAGCAGGATCTTTTCTCCATCGGGAGTTATTTGGATATAAGTATTGCGTTTATCATTTTCTTTTTTTGAGAACTTAAGGAGGCCGCGTTCCTCGAGTTTTTTGGAAAAGTTAAAGGCAGTTGAAACATGCATAACCCCAAATTTTGCCACATCGGAAATAGAAGCTCCGTTAAGATGATAGGCAATCCATAGAATATGGTGCTCATTGATATTTAAGTCATAAGGTTTGATCCATTGCTGCCAGTCCTTTTCTATCGATTTCCACAAGGCTTTGCTTAACTGGGCTATTCTTTGGCTGAATAGCATCGCTTCTTTCATAGAATAATTGTTTTCAGGCATGTTTGATTCACCCACTTTTTAGTAATCTCTTTCCTAATATTATGACAATAAAATAAAAACATATAAAGTAAAATAACAAAATTTTTTGACTTTGAAGAATAAAAATATGAAAGAAGAGCAAAAAAGGCTTTAAATAGATGGGTTTTATGTCTTACGGTTAGCAGTTGAATGATTGGCGGCCAGCAAGACGGCGGGAGGGTGGTTTTTATTTCCTTTTATTAAGATAACATTGCTCGAACAAACTATACAGTTTGAAAAAGGCTTGGTTCCCCAAGCCTTTTCAAACTTTCCTGCCTGTTCATTCAGCCGGTTATTTTTCGGAAGGAGAAGGTTTTTTTACGACCCCTTCAAGCTCCTGGATGGCTCCTTCAATTTCAGAAATCCTCATCTGGATTTCTTCCTTGTGGGGCTGGATGTCCTGTTTCCAATTTTCCATCAGGTTCTTAATCTCGGCCGAGAAAGCTTTCACACTTTCCTTGCTCGTCAGGGATGCGGATACGGCCTCATTCTTTACATCCATCGCCTTTCCCTTGATTTCCTTAAGAAGGTCAAGGATTTCATCCTTATTATCCTGTATTCTTTTCTTTAATTCCCTGCCAGAGGAAGGGGTGGTCAATAGGGTGCCTGCTCCGGCAGCGATAGCTCCGGTCAATATCCCCAGCAATAACGATTTTACTTTCATGCGATCACCTCATCATTTACAATTTTCTACATAAAGAAGAAAAACCCTTTTTTTATAGTAGCAAAATAATAAATTTCTTCTCCGTATTTGTATATCACAAAAACATTATCTTAAAACAACTTATTTGAAATTGGCAGGAAAATTTAGTGAAAATCCGCCAGCCTGAGGAAAAGGGCGCTCTTTAAAGTATATGGCTCCAGCCCAGTTTTAGTGCGTAATTTCGTTGTTCCTGAAAGTTGGCACATAAAAAGCCGCCCGGTATTGAAGGGCGGCTGGGTAATTAATTTTTAATGGCCGGCTGCAGATTTGAACGCCTCAGAATCTTGGTGACAACCGGATGTATCAATGCCATTGCAGCAATATTGAAGACCGCGGCAGGCAGGACGACGGCTGCAAAAAGTCCCATGAATCCTGCTGAACCCGGGAGTCCGGAAATCAAGAGCGCCGAGCCGAGGAAGATCGCTCCGGAAATTAGTGTGCCAATACCTGTCAATGCAGAGACCGCAAAGATGGACTGGTTTTTCTTTATGGCGGCAAACAGCATATACACAAGGAAGGCTGTTGCAAACTTATCAATGATATTAGGTATCAGTCCGCCTGGGAAGGTAGAGGTAATGCCAGAAAGGATTCCCGTCAAAACTCCAAGCAGTAAAACATTCTTTTTTTCAGTGAATAAAAAAATCCCCAAAAACATCATCACGAGCATGAGGTCCGGCTTCATGCCAAGGATAAATCCCGGAATGATTAAATGCAGGGCTGCTCCAATCCCGACCAATAGTGAAAGGGATACAAGTGTTTTCGTATTCAATTCTCATCTCTCCTAAGCTTAGCTAAGCTAAAATGTATTTCTCCCCCGACAGTGCACTCATTGCCTGGCGCGAAGAGATTATGCTGTGAATTATAACATGATTACCTGAAAAACACTAATTCTTTTTCCTGAAGTTCTCCATGAATGTGATGAGTCTTTCTACATGGGCGGACGGGACAGCATTGTAGATGGACGCCCGGCAGCCTCCTATTGACCTGTGGCCGCCAAGTCCGGTGAATCCGGCCTTTTTGGCTTCTGACAGAAATCTCTTGGTTCTTTCTCCATCTGGCAGGGTGAAGGTTACGTTCATAAGGGATCTGTGAGCAGGCTCGGCATGTCCTTTATAGAAGCCGCCGCTTGTATCTATGGCATTGTACAGCATGCCCGCTTTTTCTTCATTCATCTGTTCAAGTCCGGCGGTGCCGCCTTGCTCTTCTGCCCATTCGAGAACAAGAGATAACAGGTAAATGGCGAATGATGGCGGGGTGTTGTAGAGTGAGTTGTTTTTATGGTACGTATTATAATCAAGCATTGATGGCAGATTTTTCATCTCTCTGCCGATCAGGTCCTTGCGGATGATGACCACTGTAACCCCGGAAGGCCCCAGGTTTTTCTGTGCACCTGCGTATATGAGACCGAATTTCGATACATCAATGGCTCTGCTCAAGATGTCACTCGACATATCTGCGACAAGCGGAATGGAGCCGCAATCGGGAAATTTCTTCCACTGTGTCCCGTAAATCGTGTTATTGCTTGTGATATGAAGATAAGAAGCTCCGCTGAAGTCTGAAAGGCTGCCTGCTGAAGGTATATACGCATAATTTCCGGTCTTTGAGGATGCGGCTATTTGCGGGCTGCCGAGCTTTTCAGCCTCGGCAAGCGCCTTTTCAGACCAGGAACCTGTAAGAACATAGGAACCGCTCCTCCCGTCTGTTCCAAGATTCATTGGAACCATTGTAAATTGCAGGGATGCGCCGCCCTGGATAAATAAGATATCATGGGTATCAGGAATGCTCATCAAACGGACCAGGCGGTCCTTTGCACTGGCCAGGATAGACTCGAATTCACTGCTGCGGTGGCTCATTTCAAGAACAGACATCCCTGTTCCGCCAAAATCCAGCCATTCTTTCTGTGCCTTTTGCAAAACCTCAAGCGGCAGTGCAGCAGGTCCTGCATTAAAATTAAGCGCTCTTTCCATGGGTATCCCTCCGCTTTAAATCACTAAAGTTTATTGATTTATCGTAACAGAAGGTACAGTCCTTGAAAATAATAAATACCAAAAATTCAAAAAATAAAAACCATTCATGAAAAAAGCCGGCCGCTGGCCGGCAGGCTGAATCGTATTTAATAAAGGCTGCTTAAACAGCTGCTAGCAGCGGAAGATGCGGCCTGCTAGTCTAAGGATCTCCGCCTTTCTGGGGCGGGACAGGTGGGATCCCGCAGACAAAGCCGAGGATATTAAAGCGCCCGCCTTGCAGCAGGTTGAGTACCTGCTGCGGAAACAAAGCTGCAATGTTTTCTAAATAATACTTTAATAAAGAGTTTTTTATGTAAGATGCTTGCTGATCGAGTCTGCAATTTGCTTAAGATCCTCAGGTTTATATTCACTGGTGTGGGTCTCCCAGACAGCACCAAAGCCATCACCGCTTCCATATCTCGGAATCAGGTGCATGTGATAGTGGAAAACAGATTGACCTGCTTTTTCACCGTTATTATTCAAGATGTTCATACCGGCAGGATTGAATTCTTCCTTGATTGCCCTGGCTATTTGCGGGACTGCTTCAAATACATGCTTGGCCGTATCAGAAGTCAAATCATATACATTTTCCTGATGGACCTTAGGGATCACGAGGGTATGGCCCTTTGTTACCTGGCTGATATCAAGAAAAGCCAATACATGCTCATTCTCATAGACTTTTGAGGCTGGGATATCTCCATTAATAATGCTGCAGAAAATACAATTGCTCATGACTCATCCTTCCTTTCTCGAAAAACTGCTTGAAAATAGTGTAACACAGCGGTTTTGCCCCAGTAAAATGTTTGAAAGGCCAAAAAAAGAAAAAACAGAGCGGCATCAGCCGCCCTGCTTATCAGGAGGAAGGAACAGTGTTTCAAATGTCTATTTCAGGTATAGACTCTTTTGTAAACACCCCATTTAGCAATGAAGTACACTTAAAGAGCTGAATGATCCAATCGGAACCTCTCCTTAGCTTTATAGGCTTCACAGCATATAAAGAGTTTAGCTTCCCAGTGCCTTTTTAAAAAGGCAGCTGCTGGATAAAAATTACCTTATGCAAGAAAATCATCCCCTTGCAAGACGGATTTGAATGATGAAATTCAGTTAAATGTCTTTAACTGGCACCCCATTTCAATGATGCAAAGAACCATCAAGTTTTAAGACACCATTGCTGTTCCTTCCTCCTTTTTTATTGTTGCCCTGCATCGCGATTGCACTCATGGGTAATTCTGGAATTCTTCCTGCGCCAGGCTAGGAGACTGAAGCGATTTTTGGTACTATAAAAGGAATCAGGTTTTAACAGAAAGGACAAGTGTGTATGGCATTGCTGGAAGTGAAAGACCTAACAGGCGGGTATACCAAAAACCCTGTGTTAAAGGAAATTAGCTTTGAAGTGAAGCAGAATGAGCTCGTGGGGCTGATCGGTCTGAACGGTGCGGGAAAAAGCACCGCCATTAAACATATCATCGGCCTGATGGAGCCAAAGGGCGGAGATATCCGGATAAATGGAAAGAAGTTTGGCGAAGCGCCGGAGGAATACAGGAAACAATTCACCTTTGTGCCTGAAACGCCGATTTTATATGATGAGCTGACACTTGAGGAGCATCTAAGGCTGACTGCAATGGCTTACGGCATAGAGGAAAAAGAGTATAAAAAACGTGTAAGCCCTCTCCTTAAGGAGTTCAGGCTGGAGAAGCGCCTGAAGTGGTTTCCTTCCCATTTTTCAAAGGGGATGAAGCAGAAAGTGATGATTCTCTGTGCTTTCCTGGTCCAGCCGTCCCTCTATATCGTGGATGAGCCTTTTGTGGGTCTGGATCCACTGGGAATACAGTCGCTGCTCGACCTGATGAAGAAAATGAAGGAAAGCGGGGCGGGCATTTTGATGTCTACCCATATCCTGGCTACCGCGGAGCGGTATTGTGACTCGCTGATTATCCTTCACAATGGGAAAATAAGGGCAAAGGGCAGACTTCCGGATCTTCAGAAGGAATTTTCCATGCCAGGGGCCACGCTTGATGAAATATATATAGCCCTGACAAAGGAAGAAGAAAGCAATGAATAGGAATGATTTGTGGAAAGACCGGTTCCAGGGCTTCACGAAGGAAACAGGAAAATATCTAAAATACATCTTTAATGGACATTTTGTATTTGTGCTCATTTTTGCACTCGGGGGGCTGTCCTATTATTACAGCGAGTGGGTAAAGAATCTCACCCCGGAGTTTCCTGCCGGGATCATCATGGCGGCTGTCCTTGGCCTGGCGGTTACGGCCAGTCCCATCCTGACGTTCCTGAGAGAAGCAGATATCGTATTCCTTCTCCCGCTCGAGACCAGGATGAAATCCTACTTTGCCAGATCCATCCGTGTCAGCTTCCTGCTTCAGGGCTACATCCTGCTGATGATGCTTGCCGCATTCATGCCCATGCATTTCAGGGTGAATTCAGCCGCACTTGGCGATTTCATCATAGCCCTGATTTTATTATGTGTCCTGAAATATCTGAATCTGCAGGTGCGCTTCAGGATCCTGAAATATGATACTGTATGGCATCAGCATATCGACAGTGCGGTCCGTTACTGCCTGAATGCAGCTTGTCTGTATATGCTTTTTAGAGGGGCTCACCTCTTGCTGGTCCTTGCCATCCCTGTACTGTTCCATCTTTTACTTCTGTACTTTGAAAGGGAAACAGCGGGGAAGCCGCTGAAATGGGAGCGGCTCATCAGCCTAGAGGCCAGGAGGATGGGTGCCTTTTATCGATTTGCAAATCTGTTTACCGATGTTCCGAAGCTGAGGGAAAGAGTGGCGAGAAGAAAATATCTGGACTGGATCGTCTCAGCGGTTCCATTCAGACAGAGCTCCTCACATCTGTATCTTCTTTCAAGAACATTGGTCAGATCGAACGATTACCTGGGTTTGGCAGTCAGGCTTACAGTAATAGGGGCGGTTATCAGCCTGATTTTCGCTTCTGTGTGGGCAAAGCTTATAGTGGTTCTATTTGCCTTATACCTGACAGGCATCCAGATTCTGCCGATTGCTCGGCATCATGATAATAAATTTTGGCTGAATCTTTATCCTTTGCCTCCCTCGATGAGAAAAAGGGCCGCTCTCACGGTCATTGACCGTACAATCCTGATCCAGGCTATCGTATTTTCGGCTGTTGTGGCAGCAGCAGGCAATCCCATAGGGGGAGGAGCCTGCCTTGGGGCGGGGCTGATTTTCCTAGCTATTTTCCATGCATATGCAAAAAAGAAAATTGCCGCGCTTTAACCCGGGTGAAACCTTTTCCGAATAACTTCCGTATTACAAAAAGGCCCTTTTTTATGGGCATAATGTTTTTATTTGGACAAATCATTGATCAATGAATGCTGATTGTAACGGGCGTTCTTAAGAGTAATCAACCTTTTTATCATTAAACAGAGAGTTAGTGAATAAGCCTGTACAAAAAATAGGTTAGGAGCAGGTATATGAGCTATGAACGGCAGATCATCCTGGAACTTCACAAATGGGAAATGAAGATGGAGACGAGATCTGGCCTCTTGAACCGGATATCCAAGAAGGCACAGACAAAGATGAACAGTTATATCCCTGAAAAGGCTCATAAGATTATCACCGACAGCATCAAGAGCATGGTAAAGGCGACCCTGGCCGGTTCCGATTGGACCACGAGGGCAAAGCCCCAGGGCGGCTTAACCCTGCAGGAAAAAGATGAGCTTGTGAAAGTGGCGCTCATCAAGTACCGGAAGACAGCCCTGCTTGAAGGAGCGGGAACCGGGGCGGCGGGATTTGCAGCGGGCCTTGCCGATTTTCCCCTCCTGCTGGCAATTAAAATGAAATTCCTGTTTGAAGCAGTTTCCTTATACGGTTTTAATGTGAAGGACTATGAGGAACGATTATTCATCCTCCATGTTTTCCAGCTCGCCTTTTCAAGTGATGAGAAGAAGCGAGAAATGTTTTCTATCATCTCAAACTGGGAGAAAAAGCGGCATGAGCTTAAGGAAGTGGATTGGCGCGTTTTTCAGCAGGAATACAGAGATTATATTGATTTTGTCAAAATGCTGCAGATGGTGCCCGGCATCGGGGCTGTGGTCGGGGCATATGCGAACTATAACCTTTTGGACCATCTGGGGGAAACCGTCATGAACAGCTGCAGGCACAGGCTGCTCCTGCAGGACAGGGGCTGAATAATTCACACACCCTGCCCCTGATTGTTACATCAGCATTGATTAAGGAATGAGGAATCATTAATGAATAAATTTTTACAGAATGCAGACAGGACGGCCCTGACTTTTGCCGGGTTCCTGTTTGTTTCATTCATCACGCTTGCCATCCTGGGCTATCTGGTACATGCCGGCTCACCGCTTGGGATAGACACGGGAAGCAGAAGCCTCCTGCAGAGTCTGGAGGGAAAAGGCAGCTCCAGGTTCTTCACGATTGTTACAGAGCTTGGCTCAAAGAATGTGCTCGCATTCGGGACTGTAATGCTATTAGCCTTTTTATGGCTGGCCGCGAAGGATTATCTGGCAATGCTGGCAGCTGCTGTCGCAATTGGCGGCGGAGACCAGTTGAATAAACTGGCCAAGGCGATCATGGCCAGGGAGAGGCCAAGCCTTGATGCGGCAGTCGATGGCGTCGGCTACAGCTTTCCAAGCGGACATGCCATGGTCGGCTTTATTTTCTATTTTATAGCTGCCTATTTTTTGGTTAAGAACATGAAGGGGGCTGGACGGACTGCTGTCTGGATTGCGGCCTGGGCATTGATCCTGCTCATCGGTGCAAGCAGGATCTATTTCAACGTTCATTATGCATCCGATGTTCTGGGTGGATATGCCCTCGGCTTTATTACCGTGGCGGTGGTGCTTCATTGTTATGAATGGTTCAGAAAGTCAATGGACCGGAAGAAGAGCGGGGCAGCTAAACAGGAGGCTCTTTAATGTACCAGCCAGACAGGCTGGTTTTTTTATTCCGAGGAAATCCTGGAACGGCCCTTCATATAGTAATGCAAGGATGAAATCCGAAAAAGGATGTGAGTTCTATTTCCTTGCATATCTTAGCCAATATGTTCAGCCTGCTCAGCAAGCATGGGATAAAGAAGCTCCCATTGATTACAGATGAAGAGTATAAGCTGCTGCAGTCCCGTCTGGAGCGCGAACTAGAGCTGCCAAAGCCAGGCCCTGTGATCCTGCTGCCCGAAAGCAGGGAGATTTTGAGCAGTATCCGCAAGGCTACGCGTGAGCTGAACCTGAATAATGTTACAAGGACAAACGCGTATCTTAATTATTATGTCCGGAATCCCGAAGTTCATTGGGCTTTTTTGGCGCATATGGTTTCACGCAACGGCGGATATCATATGACAGATTTAAAAGGTTCCGCCATGGATCATTTATTAAGCGAGGCCCAAAAGGAAAAGTATTTTCTCTTTCTGGAAGAAGCTAATTCCGCGATATTCAGCGATGCATATCCGCAGCTCCTTCTCTATGAATATGGTAAAAAGCAGAGAGTGCCGCACCGGGAGATTTTAAGCCTTTTTTCTGTGTCGCCCTTCATGGCCCCGGTTTGGGAGCAGTTCAGGGTTACTGGCAGCCCGGCCCTCCTGACTGCTGCATTGATCATCAACGAGCAGAGAATGCTGCAGGCAAGGCTGCTCAGCCAGGGGACTCATGCGAAGATTCTCGGCGGTTTGGATTTTCAGCTCCAGGAGTTCTTTGGTTTCACCACTGTAGTTTTTCCTTACAGCAAGGGAAGGGAGCGGTATAAACTCTCTGGCCTTGCCGTGAGACGGTTTGCCGAGCCTGCTGAGCGTATCGCCGTCGGTAAAAAACTGTACGCCATATTGTTTGATAAAAAGATCTATCCGGGTGCCCTCGAGTTTGCAAGGGGAATACGGCACACTGCCTCGCGGGCAGATTATTGGGGCGGAATCTTCAGCAGGAGCAGAGAGGATGGGCAAAAGCTATACAGTCCAGGACTCTCTGACGCATGGAGCAATATTAGCCTGCCTCCCCTGAAGCCCTCAGGCTGGTTTACTGACAAGAGGTACATCGAAGAATTGAAGTGGGGAATCATACCAGTAGAAAAGGATATTACTAAGAAAGTTATGGAGAATTTAAAAGTGATCCAGACCCTCAATGAATGGAACGATGTGATGGATTGATTCTCCTCCCGAAAAAGAAAACGGCGGCTGCCGTTTTTCTTTTGGGAAATAATCGGGAATGGGGCCTGTTCCCTTAATCTTCACTGACCGCGTATTTGGTGACATAGGAGGAGCCTGAGAAGATGGTCTGCTGCGGTGCGTCTGCTTCTGGTGCCCCTTCTTTTTTTGCATGCGCCTTGGCGAATGACTGTGAGTTCTGCCAGTTGTCGAAGCCCTGCTGATTTTCCCAGAGAGTAAAGATCACGTAGGTGTCAGAGTTGAGCGGGCGGAGCACCCTCATGGCAATGAAACCAGGTTCATTCTGGATTAATCCTGCGCGGTTCTTGAATCTATACTCAAAGATTGGACGGCCTTCGTCTGTTACCGGAATATTGTTCATTACAGCATAGCCGCGTCCTGCAAGGCTGCCCACTGAATCAATCACTTCATATTTGCGGGGCTGGCTGAAAATGGTAGCCCCTTCTGTTTCGTGAAGAAGAAGCGAGTTTTCTATGCTGTTTAAGAGAAGCATATTCTCCCCTGAGTTCTTTTGTTTGATGGTTCCTAAAAAGCCGGCTGTTCCTGCGGTTATGAAAATATTCATCACAAACACCCCTCTAAAGTCTTTTCTTCATTCTACCTCATGCAGGAGGGAAGTAAACTATGACAGCTCTTCGGGAAAAAGCGTCTATTTTTTGACAATTGACCTTGTAAACTATACATCTTTAGGATAAAAGTCTATATTGATAACATACCAAAATAAATTAAAATGCTTCATCTATGTATATTTTTAAGTGTGATTTTGAAAGGTGGATATTTTTTATGACAAAAGTGTTAAACGAAACATTCCTTAAGGCGGCTAGAGGTGAAAAGACCGATTACACACCGGTCTGGTACATGAGACAGGCCGGAAGATCGCAGCCTGAATACCGAAAGCTGAAAGAGAAATATTCGCTTTTCGAAATTACACATCAGCCGGAGCTTGGCGCATATGTGACGAGGCTTCCGGTCGAGCAGTATAATGTGGATGCAGCCATCCTATATAAAGATATTATGACTCCGCTCCCGGGAATTGGAGTGGATGTTGACATTGTATCAGGAATCGGTCCAGTGATCCAAAACCCGATCCGGTCGCTGCAGGATGTAGAGAAGCTGGGTGAACTGAATCCCGAAGAACATATTCCCTATATCCTGGATACAATCAAGCTGCTTGTCAATGAGCAGCTGAATGTTCCGCTTATCGGCTTTTCCGGGGCTCCCTTCACCATTGCTTCCTATATGATTGAAGGGGGTCCGTCAAAGAACTACAACAAAACCAAAGCTTTTATGTATTCAGAGCCCGAGGCGTGGTTTGCGCTGATGGATAAGCTTGGAGATACGGCCATCACATACGTCAAAGCCCAGATCAAGGCCGGGGCAAAGGCGATACAGCTGTTTGACTCCTGGGTGGGTGCGCTGAATGTAGAAGATTACCGCCTATTCATCAAGCCGGTCATGAACCGCATTTTCACCGAACTGAAGGAGGAAAATGTGCCGCTCATCATGTTTGGAGTCGGCGCAAGCCATCTTGCCATGGAGTGGAATGACCTTCCGCTTGATGTGGTGGGCCTTGACTGGAGACTGCAGATTGAAAAAGCGAGGGAGCTTGGCCTAGAGAAGACGCTGATGGGAAATCTCGATCCAGCCATCCTTCTGTCCACATGGGACGTAATCGAGGAAAGAACAAAGGCGATCCTTGACCAGGGAATGAAGCAGCCTGCGCATATCTTTAACCTTGGGCACGGCGTATTCCCTGATGTAAACCCCGACACACTCAAAAGGTTGACAGCATTTATCCATGAATACTCACAACGATAAAATTACCAGCTAAAGAGGTGCGAAGGAAATGGCAAAAAAGAAAGTCGGCCTTCTCGTTATGGCTTACGGAACTCCATATAAAGAAGAAGATATTGAAAGATATTATACACATATCAGGCGTGGCAGGAGACCTTCAGACGAAGCGCTTGAGGATCTGAGGTCCCGGTACGAAGCAATCGGCGGCATATCACCGCTTGCAAAAATTACCGCCGCACAGGCTGAAAGCCTGGAAGTGAAGCTGAATGAAGTTCAGGATGAAGTAGAATTCAAATACTATCTGGGCCTGAAGCATATTGAGCCATTCATAGAGGATGCAGTGAACCAGATGCATAAGGATGGAATAACGGAAGCTGTGAGCATCGTTCTTGCCCCGCACTTTTCTACTTTCAGCGTGAAGTCCTATAATGGCCGTGCCCAGGAAGAAGCAGAAAAAATTGGCGGTCCGGCCATTAAGAGTGTGGAAAGCTGGTATGATGAGCCCGGCTTCATCGGCTATTGGACAGACAGGCTGAAGGAAACGTACAGCGCCATGCCGGAAGGGGAAAGGGAACAGTCGGTCCTCATCGTCTCAGCCCACAGCCTGCCGGAAAAAATACTGCAGGCGGGTGACCCTTATCCCGACCAGCTCAGAGAAACAGCAGATCTCATTGCAGCAGGTGCAGGAATCAAAAATTATGAACTCGGCTGGCAGAGTGCGGGGAATACGCCTGAGCCGTGGCTTGGACCGGATGTCCAGGACCTGACAAGGGATTTGTTCAACAGGGACGGATACAAGGCGTTTGTCTATGCGCCAGTCGGCTTTGTCTCGGACCATCTTGAGGTACTGTTTGACAATGATGTTGAATGCCGTGTGGTGACAGAGGAAATCGGGGCTTCTTACTACCGCCCGGAAATGCCAAACACCCACCCTGGATTCATCAGCACACTGGCTTCCGTCGTATTAAATAAATATCATTCATGACGAAATAGATTATTCTTTATAAAGAAGGCGATGAACTGTGAGTCAGCAAAAGCAGAAGGCTGTAATTATCGGCGGCGGAATAACCGGCTTAGCCGCGGCCTACTACCTGCAAAAGAGAGCCAGGCAGGATAATCTCCCGCTTGAGGTAATCCTCATTGAAGCCGGCCAGCGGCTGGGCGGAAAAATACAGACCACCATCAAGGACGGCTTTGTCATTGAAAAGGGCCCGGACTCCTTTCTTGCCCGTAAAGAGAGTGCATCGCGGCTAGCGCGGGAAGTGGGGATGGAGGATAAGCTTGTCCATAACACTGCCGGCAGGTCCTATGTGCTTGTGCGTGAGAAGCTGCATGGAATGCCTGGCGGATCTATCATGGGAATTCCGACGCAGATAGCCCCTTTCATCACCACAGGGCTGTTCAGCCCCGTCGGCAAGCTCCGGGCGGCAGCCGATTTTATTCTGCCCCGGTCAAAGACGGCAGGAGACCAGTCACTGGGCCGTTTTTTCCGGCGCAGGCTTGGGAATGAGGTCGTGGAAAACCTGATTGAACCGCTCCTTTCAGGGATATACGCCGGCGATATCGACCGGCTGAGCCTTATGTCCACCTTTCCACAGTTTCATCAAGTGGAAGAGCAGTATCGAAGCATGATCCTCGGCATGAGGAAAACATCTCCTGCCGCTAAGAAAAAACCTGAAGGCGCAAAGAAGGGTGCTTTTTTAACATTCACTGGCGGCCTTGAATCCTTTGTGTCAGCTATTGAGGCTAAACTTGCCCCTTCCTCTATCATCAAGGGAGTCAAAGTGGAAAAGTTGATCAAAGAAGCACGGAGCTATTCCCTTACTCTTAACAATGGGAAGAAGCTGGATGCAGATGCGGTCATCGTCACAGTGCCCCATCTTGCCGTGCAGCCGATGCTCTCCTCTTATCCTTTCTTTGAAGGCCTGAAGGAAATGCCTGCCACCTCTGTGGCAACTGTGGCGATGGCCTTCGACGCTTCTGCGATTAAGAAGGACATAGACGGAACAGGCTTCGTGGTTTCGAGGAACAGCGATTATACGATCACGGCCTGTACATGGACACATAAAAAATGGCCGCACTCCACACCGGAAGGAAAGGTACTCCTGCGCTGCTACGTAGGACGTGCCGGAGATCAAACCGTTGTCGACCTCTCAGATGAAGAGATTAAGAAAATTGTTCTTGAAGACTTGAATAAGACGATGGACATAACATCTCAGCCTGAATTCACCATTGTGACCCGCTGGAAGGATGCCATGCCACAATATAATGTAGGGCACAAGCAGAGGATTGCGGCACTTAAGGAGCAGACGTTCAGGGAACTTCCGGGTGTAATCCTTGCCGGCAGCTCTTATGAGGGTCTCGGCCTGCCTGATTGCATCGATCAGGGAGAGGAAGCTGTGGAGCTTGCCCTGAAACATTTGAATATGATTTGACGATAAATGCGCCAGCCGGATTCATACTGTGCTGGCGCATTTTACATCTGAAAGGAACCGGGCAGCGCACACTCACAATTCTTTCGGCCCGCTTGAAGGAAAACCACTCTTTTTGTCGAAATGAATGGTATTAGAGTGTTATCTGCTAAAATTGCTCACGCGGGCAGGAGGATATGAGAATGAAAAGAAAGAATCGGCAGAAACTAAGTGAAGTGCCAATCTCTGTGCGTCTCCGCGAGGGAATGGTCACTCTGCTGCTGAATGCCTGCTTTTTTATATTGGTAGCTTTCATGCTTCTATTTTTCCTGAAATCCTAGAGTGCTTGTCTCCTTTGGGCGCTTTTGATAAAATTGGTTTATAAAATGACCAAAGTGTTCAAGAAGTCAAAGGGGAGACGCTTATGTCTGTAAATAGAAAGCAATTAATCCTTGAGGCAGCGGCAAAATCCTTTTCGCTGTTTGGTTATAAAGCAACCACCATGGATCAGGTGGCTAAGATCGCCGATGTCGGCAAGGGGACGATCTACACCTTCTTCCGCAATAAAGAAGAGCTGTTCAGGGAAATCGTCGAACGTCTCATTGAAGAGATGAAGCGGGAAGCAGATAAGACGCTGAATCCATCACTGTCCCTGCACGAGAATATTCACAGTGTTTTGTATAAGATGCTTGAGTACAGGCGCGACCATCAGTTCATGATTAAGCTCATTCAGGAAAAAAAGGAAATGGGCACGCGCGCTGTCATCGAAATGGTGGACGAAATTGAAAAAGCCATCGTTTCCTATATAAGCAGCAAACTGAAGATGGGCATGGAAAATGGGAAAATCATAGAATGTGACCCTGAGCTTACTTCCTTTCTTCTGCTGAAGATGTACATCACCCTTATTTTTGATTGGGAAAAAAGCCACACTCCTCTTTCAAAGGAGGAAATCGCAGAGCTGCTCGAGCTGTATATGTTCAAGGGACTTTCCAGAACTCCTTAAAAGAGTAGCTGTCTTATAACAGAGCAAAGCACTTCGTGTTTTTCCCTGGCTTTGCTCTGCCGCTTTTATTATTTTTTAAGGAGCAGCTGGAGGATGTCTCCCAGTTCCGTATTGGGAAGTAAGTCTGCCTGCTGCGTTAAAAAAATGAAGTTTTCGGAGAGTAAACGCCGCCCGGCGAAGTGTTGATGCTTTTCTGCTCATGAGCAAAAGAAGAGGATATCCCAATCATAGGGGACATCCTCTTTTTTGTTGAAATTCCTTTGTGAGGTGCATTGCGGGATTATTTAATCTGGCTGCATGTATCACACTTATTTCCATAGCATTCATGCTTTTCATGAATCTTTTCACCACATTGGGTACATTGTTTTGCCGGGAGGTTCTTGAAAAATTCTACACTGTTTTGAATCATTTACATCTTCCTCCTTGAATTGATTTGTATTTTTCTGAAAATTTAATCTTAAACACATTGTATTATAACAGATTTAATTTGTAAACTAATGTGTTATAACAAATTGAAAAAGATGAAAAAATAGGACTGATGATTTATAGTTTAACTAGCTGACACTTTCGGGAGGGAAACCAATATGAAGCTTACCATTTTAGGCTGCTGGGGAGGCTATCCTGCACGTAACGAAGCATCCGCCGGATATCTGCTTGAGCATGAGGATTACACACTTCTGATTGACTGCGGGAGCGGGGTGCTCTCAAAGCTCCAGAACCATACAACACCGGGTAATTTAAACGCTGTCATTCTGTCGCATTATCATCCGGATCATGTGGCTGACATCGGTGTGCTTCAGCATGCATTATTGATAGATAAAATGATGGGAAATGAAAGGGAGACACTGCCCATCTATGGCCACAAGGAAGACGCTGCCGGATTCGAAAGCCTTACATACAAGGATATTACCAGAGGGGAAGCCTACAGCGCAGATGAAGCATTGGTTATCGGGCCATTTTCCATTACATTCATGAAGACCGTCCATCCTGCTCCCTGTTATGCCATGAGAATTGAATGTGAGGGCCGTTCTTTGGTGTATACTGGAGATACATCCTATGTGAAGGAAATGGAACAGTTTGCCGAAGATGCGGATGTCCTGCTTTCTGAATGCAATTTTTATGCAGATATGGATGGCGGGAAAGCGGGCCATATGACGAGCATCGATGCAGGGAAGCTTGCAGCGGCGGCTGAAGTTAAATTGCTTGTGCTGACCCATCTGCCGCATTTTGGTGACCTTGCACAGCTCCAAAAGGTAGCTGCCGGCCACTTTGACAGACAGATCATCATCGCCCGCAGCAGTCTTGAATATTATATTTGATCCAGGAGGAACGAAAAGAAATGCTTTTTATCGATAATAAGGGAATCACAGATCCTACCATCAATTTGGCGATCGAAGAATATGCTTTGAAGAATCTGGATATAGATGAAACCTATCTATTATTTTATATAAATGAACCTTCCATCATCATTGGGAAGAACCAGAATACAATTGAAGAAATCAATAAAGACTATGTTGAGGAAAATAATATCCACATCGTCAGGAGGCTTTCCGGCGGCGGTGCCGTTTATCATGACACAGGCAATCTCAACTTCAGCTTCATCACGAAGGATGATGGGGAGAGCTTCCATAATTTCCGCAAATTCACCGAACCGGTTGTAGAGGCGTTAAGGAGCCTTGGCGTCAATGCCGAGCTCAGCGGACGGAATGATTTGGTGGCAGAGGGACGGAAGATTTCCGGCAATGCCCAGTTCTCTACCCGGGGCAGGATGTTCAGCCATGGAACTCTTTTGTTCAATTCAGAGGTGGAACATGTGGTTTCTGCCCTTAATGTAAAACAGGAAAAGATTGCTTCAAAGGGAATCAAATCGATCCGGAGCCGGGTCGCAAATATCTCTGAATTCCTCACAGAGCCGATGTCTATTGAAGATTTCAGGGCAACTCTCCTCAAATCCATTTTTGGCGGCAGTGAAGAAATCACCGAGTATGTTTTGACAGAGAAGGACTGGGCAGCCATCCGTGAGCTGTCACAGGAACGCTACCGCAATTGGGACTGGAACTACGGAAGGTCGCCAAAATTCAATCTGCAGCGCACCCACCGCTTCCCTGTAGGCGGAATTGATGTCCGCCTTGAGGTGAACAAAGGGAAAATCGAGGAATGCACCATTTTCGGTGACTTCTTCGGAGTCGGTGACGTAACAGACATCCAGAGCAGACTGTCCGGGATCCGGTATGAAAAGTCTGATATTACGGAAGCCTTGGCAGATATTGATATCAAGCACTACTTTGGCAATATAACAAAAGACGAGTTCATCAATTTGGTGTATTAATATAGACGAAATGGCTTCCCTTAAGGGAGGCCATTCTTTTTGAAGAAAATCAATGGTTGAATATATAGTTTTCTTTTAATATAATATATTTTGAAAATTAAAATAATGAATGATTATTCATTCAGGGAATAGCGGGGAGGGAAATTATGAATTTATCAATGAAGCTGCACCAGACTGCGCTTGCCTCAGCGGATAAGACAGCCTATGTTTTCATGGGGGGGCAAATGACCTATGGCGAGCTCGATGCGGCCATCTCACGATTTGCTAACGGACTGAAAAAGCTTGGAATCCAAAAGGGTGATCATATTGCACTGCTCCTGGGAAATACACCTCATTTCATCATCGGCATGTATGGCGCACTGAGGGCAGGGGCTGTGGTAATCCCGGTCAATCCGATTTATACCGCCGATGAAATAGGTTACATACTTTCAAACGGGGATGTCAAATCAGTGATAACACTCGATTTGCTGCTTCCGATGATGGAGGGGCTGGAAAAGCTTATTCCGGACGTTTCTCATTTTATCTGCTGCCCTTCAAAGCAGGACGGAGCAGAGCCGGATTTCGCTTCTTCAACACTGAACAGAAAATTGAAAACGATTACAGAAGTGATAGAGACCGGTGAAGCCGCCTTCCATGAGGTAGAGGTGGATGAAAATGACACGGCTGTTATCCTTTATACTTCGGGCACCACAGGTAAACCGAAAGGCGCCATGCTGACCCACAAAAATCTTTACTCAAATGCAATCGATGTGGGCTCATACCTAAAAATGAACGAAAGCGACCGGGTCATTACCGCTCTTCCCATGTTTCATGTTTTCTGCCTGACAGTGGTCCTGAATGCGCCGCTGATGATGGGGGCGACTCTCCTGATCATGCCAAAGTTCAGCCCAAAGGAAGTATTCAGCCTCGTCAAGGAACAGGAAGCTACTGTTTTTGCCGGAGTGCCGACCATGTACAACTTCCTTTATCAGTATCCGGAAGGAAAAAAGGAGGACCTGGCATCCCTCAGGCTTTGCATTTCCGGCGGGGCGTCGCTCCCGGTTTCACTGCTGAAGGCGTTTGAACAGAAATTCTCGGTGGCGGTATCAGAAGGCTACGGTTTATCTGAAGCATCGCCGGTCACCTGCTTCAATCCGCTTGACCGGCCGCGGAAGCCAGGCTCTATCGGGACAAGTATCTTAAATGTGGAAAATAAAGTTGTCAATGAATTGGGTGAGGAAGTGCCGGCCGGGCAGGTAGGGGAGCTTGCTGTCAGGGGCCCGAATGTCATGAAAGGCTATTACAAGCTGCCGGAAGAAACAGCAGCCGCCCTAAAAGATGGCTGGCTGCATACTGGCGACCTTGCGCGCGTGGATGATGAAGGATACTTTTATATCGTAGACCGGAAGAAGGACATGGTCATCGTCGGCGGCTATAATGTATATCCGCGTGAAGTGGAGGAAGTTCTGTTTGCCCATCCTGATATTATCGAAGCCGCAGTCATCGGAGTGCCGGATCCGAATCATGGGGAGGCCGTTCATGCATTTGTCGTGCCGTCAGATGAAAGCCTGAGTGCCGAGGTGCTCACTGCCTACTGCAGCGAGCACCTGGCCAAGTATAAGGTTCCTTCCGCCTTTGAATTCCTGGAGGAGCTTCCAAAAAACACGACAGGCAAAATTCTGCGGAGAGCACTCAAAAACCACGTCACACACGTATAGAATAATCAATGGAGAGCAGGGGCCGGATGGGTCCTTGCTCCCTTTTTTTGTGGTAAAGGGGCGGAACTTACTGATTTCCTCTTTTCCTCGTGCAATAATTCCAGGCTATTCATAAAATGGCGTCCCCAGTATAGTAAATACTTCAGTGTATCAAAGTCATCCTGTCTGATCGCACATTTCTTGATAATCTCTTTCAATCCGTGTTCCATCAAATTCCCCCTCAATACACTTTTCATATCCTTATATTGGAATAAATGAAGCTTTTTACAAAAAGGCCTTTTTCTTGAACTGCCTGTCTGTAACACCTCGAAGAAAAGGAGGCAGAAGCAGCCAGCGCATCTGTCAGTTTCCATGGCAGAGCATTTAACTTGTTTTATTGATTTTCAAAGGCGTATCATGGTTTAGGTACGTAAGTGAAGGAGGCACAGCGATGAAACAACTTTCACGAGCACATACTGTCTTGCTGCTTATATTTCTTGTGATGGTTTGGGGTATCAATTGGCCATTATCCAAAATGGCTCTCAGCTATACACCGCCTTTATTATTTGCCGGAATCAGGACCATCCTGGGCGGCCTTATCTTGCTTATTTTTGCACTTCCAAGATATAAAAGCCTTCGATTTAAAGAAACATGGCATTTTTACTTAATTTCTGCATTCCTTAACATCATTCTTTTTTACGGCCTTCAGACAGTTGGTCTTGGTTATGCACCAGCAGGACTTTTTTCCGCCATTGTCTTCATCGAGCCAGTGCTGCTTGGGATTTTCTGCTGGATTTGGCTTGGAGAATCAATGTATGGATTAAAAATGATTGGACTCATCCTTGGCTTCGCAGGTGTTGCGATCATAAGTGCAAGCGGATTTACCGGAGATATTTCGGCTATCGGCATTCTTCTGGCTCTTGGCTCTGCAATAGGCTGGGGATTGGGCACGGTGTTTGTTAAAAAGACAGGCAATCGTGTTGATTCGATTTGGATGGTTACCATACAGCTTCTTATGGGAGGGCTTTTCCTATTAAGCGCAGGGTCCAGCTTTGAGAGCTGGTCAAATATTCAATGGGAAATGCCTTTTATCGTAAACTTATTATTCATTTCTACCTTTGTCATTGCCTTTGGCTGGCTGGCTTTTTTTACGCTCGTCGGTTCAGGAGAAGCAAGCAAGGTCGGTTCATTCACTTTCCTGATCCCGCTCATCGCTATCCTTTGCAGTTCTATTCTGTTAGATGAAAAAATCACCATAAATCTAGTAATAGGGCTGTTATTCATCGCAATCAGTATATTATTTGTAAATATGAAGCTAAGGTCAAAGATGGCAGCCGGCACAGATGTTTAATTTATTTTAAATTCCGTAAATGCATATCCTCCAAAAAATCATCTGTATAAACGCCAAAGAATTGCCTCATCATAAAAAATGACGTCAAGATGATTTGGAGGTTGTAAAAGTGAGGAATAAAAATGAAAGCAATATGGTTAATTCAAAATCGGTAAATAAACAGCTTAATGAACTGGAGAAAACGAATGCGGCAACAAAACAAAAAGGAAGCACAAACGAAATAAATCCCGCTGTCACAGACGAAGGGTTATCACAGTAATATTTTTTATCTCCCCTTTTTTGCGGGAGATTTTTTCTTATGGCCTCGCAGCCTGGACAGCACCGCAGATGACACTGCCTCAGCAGCTGCCCCCAATGAATCCTAGTGATATTCAATAACCATAAAGATGTCCAGGGATCCCGGTAAATCATTAACATTCAGCTGTATGAACAATCTATTTACTAACAGAATCAATTTCCTGATTATCTTTTATTACAAATCTGCTTCACCTTCTACCGGGTCCGCAGCATTCTTCAAGGATACGGACAAACCCATCTTGCCTTATTGTGTTTGTATCTGCTTTTGTTTTAATTCCTTTCCAAGCATGGGCCGGGATTAGAAAACTCCGCTTTGTTTTTTGTAAAGATATTGAATAATAGATTGATATATAAGTATAATTCCATATAAGTCTATTTGAATATCATACATAAAAGGAGCTGCAGTAATGTCTGATTCAGCAATAAGAGCAGAGTCTCCCTTCAGGGAAGGAGTGTCTGCAGGTACAAGCATCGCGATTGGGTACTTCCCGATTGCCCTGACATTCGGGCTGATAGCAAAAAGCACCGGCCTGACTTTGTCTGAGACCGTCATGATGAGTCTGATTGTATTCGCAGGAGCATCACAATATATGGCCCTCAACCTGCTTACCCTCGGTACGGGCTCACTGGAAATCATCCTGACCACCTTCATCGTCAATATCAGGCACTTTTTAATGTCTGCCTCTCTTAATGAAAAGGCTGATGATGATCATTTGGCTAAAAAAGCCGCCTATGCGTTCGGAATTACGGATGAAACCTTCTCCGTCGCTTCCATGAAGCCTGGCACTGTATCTGCGCCGTACCTGTATGGCGTAAACGGGATATCCTATGCGAGCTGGGTCATCTTTTCCGGGCTTGGCTTCCTATTTGGTTCTGCGCTGCCCCGTGTGCTGCAGGATAGCATGAGCATCGCCCTCTATGCGATGTTCATCGGCCTGCTGGTTCCATCCATAAAGGGAAATGGCAAGGTATTGTTTCTCGCAGCGGCCGCAGCCTGTTTCAATAGTGTCTTCTCATTAAGTAAGGTACTCTCCGCCGGATGGTCGATTGTCACCGCCACGCTGCTTTCCGCCATCCTGGTTGAAGCCATCAGCATGCTTAAGAAGAAGCAAGGAGGAAACATGCATGAATAGTTCCATCATTCTCATGATCATCGGTATGGGGATCGCCACCTATATCCCGCGGGTTGCACCGTTTATCCTGTTCAAGGGCAGGGAATTGCCTTCCTTCTGGCAGGGCGTACTGAAAAACATCCCGTTCGCCACTCTGGGGGCCCTTATCTTCCCGGCCGTCCTCTTTATCCAGGATGATATCCGGTACGGACTGATCGGCGCGGCTGCAGCCTTTCTCCTCTCATACCTCGGCTTAAATGTAATCATTGCAGTGCTGGGCTCTATATTGGTGCTGACTGCCTTTTCATCATTTCTTTGAGAGGGCCAAGGACTTACCGAAAATCGTTGGTCCTGCCGCGGTCACCTGCAGAGAGGAAGAAGTACATAAAAGAGCTGAAAAACGGTGAAACCAATATAATGAATTGCTTTATCATTTGCGCCTGTTCTATTTTTCGGGCAGTCAGCTAAACTAATAAAGAGAGGGGGCTGTCTTATGGCAAGGCGCTGGGCTGTTTGGGCTGCGGTAATATTCCTGGTATATACAGGATTTATATACTGGTATTTGTATGGAGGTGCGGATGCGGGCATACCTTCAGGATTAAAAGGGACAAGTGCAGATCCGGCCACATTCCTGACAGATCGTGAATTAAAAATCAGTACGGAATATTCCAGCATACGTAACTTCCTGTTCTTCCTTTCTGTCCCCCTGGAGTGGGCTGTTTATCTATTCCTCCTCCTGGCCGGCCTTCCCCGGCTGATGGAGCGCTGGGCGGGGGCATCTGTTAAAAACAGGATACTGCAGGGCGCCGTATTTACTTTTTGGTTTACGGGAATCACTTATATCCTCACATGGCCGATTGGTTATATTGGTTACCGGCTCTCCAGGAAGTACAATATCTCCACACAGGACTTTTCTTCCTGGATGAAGGATGAATTGATCGGCTTCTGGCTTCAATTTTTCCTGATGTGGGCAGTTGTGACAGTGCTCTACTGGCTGATCCGCAAGTTCGGAAAGAGATGGTGGCTGTATGCCTGGCTGCTGACGATCCCGTTCACACTGTTTTTGATGTTCATCCAGCCGGTCGTGATCGACCCGTTATACAATGACTTTTATCCTCTTAAAGATAAGAAGCTTGAAGGAGAAATCCTTAAGCTTGCTGCAAAGGCAGATATTCCCGCCGAGCATGTTTATGAAGTGAATATGTCGGAAAAAACAAATTCAATGAATGCCTATGTAAACGGAATCGGCTCCAATTCAAGGATAGTTCTCTGGGATACAACGCTCGGAAAGCTGGGGGAAAGAGAGATTCTATTCATCATGGCCCACGAAATGGGGCATTATGTTGAAAAGCATCTCTATATCGGCATAGCGGGCTATCTCCTTCTTTCGCTTGCAGGCCTGTGGCTCGTGTCTAGAATTCTCTCTTATGCGGTGTGGAAGTGGGGGAGAATTCTAAAAGTGGAATCCGTCGCGAGTCTGTCATCCTTTCCGCTGATCCTCCTTCTGTTCTCGGTGCTTTCCTTTGCCTCAAGCCCGCTGTCCAATGCGGCGGCGAGATACCAGGAGATGCGGGCAGACCGGTATGCCATCGAGATGACAAAGGATAAGGAAGCGGGCATCACATCGTTCCAGGAGCTGACCCGGTCAAGTCTAAGCCAGGTGAATCCCCCATATCTCGTAAAGCTGTTCCGCTACACCCATCCAACCATGCTCGAGAGAATCACCATGCTGCAGGACTGGGAAGAAAAGCAAAAATAAAGGGATGCGAAAAGAAGTCTTCGCATCCCATTTTTTTTATGTTCCATATCTCGTGACAAGCTCTTTCCGTTTGGCACTGAGCGAACGGAAAAGGATCTCGTTCCTGTCGTCCAGTGCCTGGTCTATTTCACGTTCCAGGCGTTTGAGGCTGTGTGTGAGGGTCACTTCATTCAGGAGCATGTCGATAAATAGATTCTGCATATAGCTCATATGGTTTTTGTTCCGGTCCATGACAGTTCGTTTCATTAAATCTGAATAGGAATTCTTTTTGCTCATCCAGATCACCCCTGGTCCTTTTTCTTATTATATGGGGAAATCGGATAAAATTAAACCAAAAGTTTTAATTTTCAAAAAACTTACAGTTTCAAACTACTGGCTCAGTTATGCATCCGGTCTTCTATATGAAACCAATGGCTGGCCTGGTACGTACAGCCTATAAAAGGGAGTGGAGAAGATTGAGTAAAAACACAAAAATCGGAATAAGCATTACCTCGGTCATCATTCTTATAATTGCCGGAATTGTCATCTGGTACTTCAACACGGCAGGAGGGGAACGCGCCCTGAAGAGCATGAAATCCAATTCATCCGGAGGTCTTGAGAGAACGGTCAAGGTTTATGGAACAAACGGCAAACTCCTCAAAACCTATGAAGGGAAAATTGATATCCAGGATACCGAATATGGCAATAAAGTCCTGTTCGACCTGGATGGCAGGCGGGTGGTTATTTATAATGCCACGGTGATTGCGGAGGAAGACTGATATAGAGAGGGAAGCCGCCAGGGTTTGAGCGGCTTTTCTTTAATATTGAAAGGCGATTTTTTTAATAATTAAACAATTATATATATATTTTTCGGGTTTTATAGCAGGATAATTTAAGTAAATAATGAAAAAATTAAAAAAATTATATATATTGCGTGAAAATCCTGATATGATGTAAGTGGGACTAATATACCAAAAAGTGGATATATTCGGAAAGGAGCGGGCTATGGAAAGCCTTAAGCCGACACTAATTGAAGAATATGAAATCAATCCTTATACTTTAGTCGTTCTGCCGCTGGAATATGGAAGCAGGATCTATTCACAGATCTATGAAATTAACGAGGAATTCACTTCGCCGTTCAAGCCGATCGATATCATCAAAAAGAGCTGTGAATACTTTGGTTCCAGCTATGAAGGCAGGAAGGACGGTACGCGCCAGCTGCTCGGGATCACCCATAAGCTTCCTATAACCATAGACCCGACGAGTAATATCTTCTTTTTTCCAACCAATTCGCCTGGCAGGGAGGACTGCATCTGGATATCCCATGAACATGTCGATTCCTACCAGCGCACGGAATCGGGAGGGACAGTCGTATCTTTCAGAAATAAAAAGAAAATAACGATACCAATCTCCTTTTCTTCCTTTGAAAGCCAGATGTTCCGTACGGCTATGCTCCGTACGAAGCTTATTCAGAGAATTGAAGAAACTCAGAGGAAATCCATGTATCTGTTTACAAACACAGCCGGAGAAGCCGCTGACATGCAGGCGAACTATTTTCTGATGAACAGGCGCCGCTGAAAGCCTGAATGAGCCTGGGAAGCAATGCGCTTCCCAGGCTCATTCAAGTGACTTTCATGGTGAACCTTTGAAATAAATAATATGCAAGCAGCTCCTCCACCTTGTTCCTGAGGCGGGGGTTGAAATAGTTATGGCGCTCCTCATAGCCCCTGTACAGGAATAGATACATGGTGAATGCCTCATCCCTTTTGACTTCGCTCACCTTGATGTTTTCCTTTCGCAGATAGTGTTTTGTCTCCGTCAGGTCCTTCTGCACGGCCTTCATGGTTTCTTCAATCAGTTGTATGTATGGGCGCTTCAGCTTAAACGGACTTTGCTCGATGACCGCCAAGTCCCGGTTTAAGATGGTGAGCACCATCGGCAGGTAGATGGCACTTTCAATGATGTCCCGGTCGCCTTCAGGTATCCGTGTCATGCTCCCAAAGCCTCCCTTCTAAAAAAAGAACATTTGTTCTCATTATATAAGAAAAAATTTTATTTATGCCAGTAAAATATTGTGCAAAGTTAAAAATATATGGCATATTTACAGTATGTTTTCTAATTGGGAATAATAAACACGGAGGATTAGGGGTTACCCTCGGATAGACAGGGAAAAGAGATGATAAAAGAAATAGGCCCGCATTCCGTTACATACATACATCCAGCGGCTAAGGAGTAACTCATGGACCTTAATGATATCAAGGAATGGCTGACACTCGATCATATATACGAACTTATACGGGATTACCGCGCACTGGGACCGCTCCCGGGCATCCTGCTTCCCTTCCTGGAGGCTTTTCTTCCGTTTCTGCCGCTCGTGGTATTCGTGCTGGCCAATGCCAGTGCATTCGGACTCTGGATCGGGTTTTTAATTTCATGGGCCGGCTCGTGTGCCGGAGCATATCTTGTGTTCTGGCTGGTCAGGAAATATGGCCAGGGAAGGGCCTTCCGCTTTCTCGAGAAACATAAGCAGTTCAGGAAAATCATGGACTGGGTGGACCGCCATGGCTTCGGTCCGCTGTTCATCATGCTGTGTTTCCCTTTTACACCATCGGCCATGGTCAACATCGTGGCCGGGCTTTCCCATATAAGCCCGCGTCAGTATGGACTTGCCATCCTGGCCGGCAAAATGGTCATGGTGTTTTCCATCAGCTTTGTCGGATATGATATAGCAGCGCTCATCCACCAGCCCATCCGCTCGGCCATCCTGGCCGGCGTCATCTTCCTCCTGTGGTTTGCCGGTAAGCAGATTGAAGCGAGGCTGAACAAAAGTGTGGAGAGGGAAAGGAAAAGAGAACAGGGATAAAGGCGTTGTTTATAAGTCTGTGGCAGCACCGCCCGATGGTGCTGTTTTTTCTTTGTCCTCATAAAATTTGACAGCAGGATTCAGAACGTTTGTTTGTAAAATAAAGGCGGATTTATGATAAAATGGGGTTAATGAATAGATTAGGAGGCAAACCATGTCCCTTCGTTTTTTACTTGGAAGATCTGGTACAGGAAAGACAGCAGTTATCCTGGATGAAATCAGGGAAAAGCTGTTTCAGGATCCGTCCGGACATCCGAATATTTATATAGTCCCGGAACAGATGACCTTTCAATCCGAATATAAATTGATTAACACACCCGGACTCGGCGGAATGATCCGTGCCCAGGTCTACAGTTTTACAAGGCTTGCCTGGAGGGTGCTGCAGGAGACGGGCGGGCTCACCCGGACCCACCTGAACAGCGTGGGCATCACCATGCTCATCCAAAAGATCCTGGAAGAAAAGAAGGACAGCCTGAGGATCTTCCAGCGAAGCTCGGACAAGCCGGGCTTTATCACCCACATGGAGGAAATCCTGACAGAATTCAAGCGTTATCTCGTTTCCCCGGAGCAGATGAAGGAGCTCCAGCCGGACCGGCAGACGGGAGGAGCCGCGCTTTCGGACAAGCTGCATGATCTGCAGCTGGTCTATGAGACATTTGAACAGGAGCTGCAGGGAAAATATATTGATTCAGAGGATTATTTTAAGCTGCTTGCCGAGAAGCTTGAAGACTCCAGCTATCTTCGGAATGCGGAGATCTATATGGACGGCTTTTACAGCCTGACTCCGCAGGAGCTTCAGGTGATAGAGGGCCTGATGAAGGTGTGTCCGAAACTGACCATCTCGCTTACGGTGGATGAAGCAGACCCGTACGGCGGAGAAGACCCTTTCCACCTGTTCCGGCAGACTCAGTCTACATACAGGACGCTCTATGGAATGGCCATGAAGCAGGGACTTTCCATAGATGAGCAGATTTTAAAAGATCCGCACAGATTCAAGGATGCGTCCCTCAGGCATCTGGAGGCAAATTTCGCAAGCCGGCCGCCGCAGCCGTTTGGCGACGATGCCGTCATATCGGTTCATGAGGCAGTCAGCCGCAGGGCGGAAGTGGAAGGTGCTGCAAGGAAAATCACGGAGCTGGCCAGGGAAAAGGGCTTCCGGTGGAAGGAAATTGCGGTGCTGATGAGGAACTCCGCAGCTTATCAGGATCTGGTCCAGACGGTTTTCACGGATTATGAGATTCCTATTTTCATAGATGCCAAACGGTCGATGCTGAATCATCCGGTCATAGAGCTGATCCGGTCTGCACTTGAAACGATTGCAGCCAACTGGAGGTATGAGCCGGTCTTCCGGGCCGTGAAGACCGAGCTGCTTTTCCCGGTAGAAGGGAGCCAGGCAGTAATGCGCCAAAGGGCGGATATCCTGGAGAACTACGTGCTTTCCCGCGGCATCAAGGGCCGGGGGTGGACGACGAAGGACCCTTGGACCTTCAGGCGGATCCGGGGCCTTGAGCTTGAAGACAGGGGCCAGACGGATGATGAGCGGGAGACGGAGGCGCTCCTGAATGAATTGAAGGAAATGATCACCTCCCCGATCCTTAGGCTTTCCCGCCGCTTGAAGCGTGCAGAAGATGGTCGGGATTACTGTGAGGCGCTCTATTTACTCCTGGAAGAGCTCAGGATACCGGAGAAACTTGAGAAGTTTAAGTTTGCAGCCGAAGAAATGGGCGACCTGGCCAGGGCGCGTGAGCATGAGCAGGCGTGGAACGCAGTCATGGAGCTGCTCGATCAGTTCGTCGATATGCTCGGTGATGAGCCTGTCACACTCAAGAAGTTTATCCGCCTGCTTGAGGCGGGGATGGAAACCATGAAATTTTCTTTGATTCCTCCTGCCATAGACCAGGTGCTGGTCAGTAATGTGGATATTTCCCGGCTCAGCGACATCAAGGCCGTCTTTGCCATCGGCCTGAATGAAGGTGTCCTTCCTGCTAAAATCACGGAGGAAGGTGTGTTCTCGGATAATGACCGTGAATTCATGCTCGCTTCGGGAATGGAGATAGCACCGGGCACAAGGACCAGGCTGCTGGATGAGGAGTTCACAGCCTACAAGCTGTTCACCACACCCTCAGAGGGCCTGTACCTCTCTTATCCGCTGGCCGACGAGGAGGGGAAATCCCTTATTCCATCTCCCTATATCAAAAGAATCAAAGAACTGTTCCCGCATGCAGTGGAAGAAGCGTGGGTGAACGATCCTTCCGAGGCGTCCCCCGATGCGCAGCTGGGCTTTGTTGTTAATCATCATACTGCGCTTTCGTATCTTGCCTCACAGCTTCAGCTGAAAAAAAGGAAATACAGCATCCACCCTTTATGGTGGGATGTATACAACAGCTTTCTTGAGCATCCTGACTGGAAGAGGGATGCAGGAATGGTATTGTCGAGCCTGTTTTATAAGAATGCGACGAAAAAGCTGGAAAGCAGCACAAGCAGGCAGATATACGGAGATAAGATCCAGGCCAGTGTTTCCCGGATGGAACTTTTCAACAGCTGTGCGTTTTCACATTTCGCAGCACACGGACTCAAGCTTGAAGAACGGAAAATATTCCGGCTGGATGCTCCGGATATTGGCGAAATGTTCCACGCGGCACTCAAGATGATTGCGGATTATTTAAGCGAACGGAACATCTCCTGGGCCTCGCTTACCCGGGATACATGCATGGAGCTTGCCGCACAGGCAGTCACAAAGCTTGCACCAAGACTGCAGAACCAGATCCTGCTCAGCACCAACAGACATAATTATATTGCACGCAAGCTGCAGCAGATCATTGGGCGCGCTTCACTAGTATTGAGCGAGCATGCCAGGGCGAGCGGATTCAACCCGGTTGGCCTTGAACTTGGGTTTGGAAAAAACGGCGAGCTTCCTCCGCTATCCTTTACACTGAAAAATGGTGTCAAAATGGAGCTTGCCGGCAGGATTGACAGGGTGGACAGCGCGGAAGGCGCGGAAGGCATCTATTTGAGGGTGCTTGATTATAAATCCAGTTCAAAAGAGCTCAACCTAAGCGAGGTGTATTACGGCCTCGCCCTGCAGATGCTCACCTACCTGGATATCATCGTGACCCATTCGCGTTCGCTGATCGGTAAAGAAGCGATGCCCGCAGGCGTCCTCTATTTCCATGTTCATAACCCGATGGTCAAGACGAATGGCATGCTCTCTAAGGATCAAATTGAGGAAGAAATCTTCAAGAGCTTCAAGATGAAGGGACTTCTTCTTGGCGAGAAAGGGGTCCTTGAGATGATGGATTCAACCCTTGCCGAAGGAAGCTCACAGATCATCCAGGCAGGATTCAAAAAGGACGGAACGCTTCACCCATCGTCACGGGTGGCAAGCAGCCAGGAATTTGCCAATCTGGGTAAACATGTGAGGGGATTGTATCAGGAGGCGGGGGACAGGATTGTCGACGGAGAAGTGGAGATTGCTCCTTATAAGCTGAAGGATGATGTACCATGTACCTTCTGTCCTTATAAAACCGTCTGCCAATTCGATCCTTCACTTGAAGACAATCAATACCGGGTGCTGATTCCGAGGAAAGAGGATGAAGTGCTTTCATTGATAAAAGGGGGGGCTGTAAATGACTAAGACGATGATTCCCGAAAAGCCCCTGGACGCCACATGGACAGATGCCCAGTGGAAGGCCATCTGGTCAAAGGATCAGGATATCCTGGTCGCAGCCGCCGCGGGGTCCGGAAAAACGGCGGTCCTGGTAAACAGAATCATACAGAAAATACTATCGGAAACAGATCCGGTCAATATAGATGAATTGCTGGTGGTCACCTTCACCAATGCGTCGGCTGCCGAGATGCGGCATCGGATATCCGGGGCGCTGGAGGCGGCAATCCGTGAAAATCACTCTTCACAGCATATCCGAAAGCAGCTCAGCCTTGTAAACAGGGCTTCCATTTCAACACTCCACTCCTTCTGCCTGGAGGTTATCCGCAAATATTACTATCTGATTGATGCCGATCCCGGATTCCGGATTGCGGACTCCACAGAGGCTGAAATCATGAAGGATGAAATCATGGAAGATCTGTTCGAGGAGCATTATTCAGATGAAGGCAATGAAAGCTTCTTCAGGCTCGTCGATGCGTTTTCGAGTGACCGGAGCGACCTGGCGCTTGCTGAGATTGTACGGGCGCTTTATGAGTTTTCCATGTCCAATCCGGATCCGGCCGGATGGCTCTCAGAAGTAGTCAGTCTTTACGAGGTCCGGGATGCCGGGACAATTGATGAACTGCCGATAGCGGAGCATCTGCTTCTTGATATTTCGCTGAAGCTCCAAGCGGCAAGGGATTACCTCAATGAAGCCCTTGAGCTGTCAAAGGCACCCGGCGGCCCTGCCCCGAGAGCAGAGAATTTCCTCGATGACCTGCAGATCGTTGAGCGTCTTGAAGGGGCCGGGGGCTGGGATGAATTATATGAAATCATCCAGAACGTATCATTTGGAACGCTTAAGCGTGCAAACGGCAAAGAATATATTAAGGATCTGGCAGATCAGTCAAAGAAATACCGGGACAGTGCCAGGAAAATCATTGAAGACCTGAAAAAAGAACTTTTCTCCCGCAGACCGGAAAGCTTCCTCAGAGATATGGCAGAGCTGAAGGGACTCACGGAAACCCTGGTCAAGCTTGCTGCCCAGTTCAGGGAGAGATTTGCGGAGGCGAAAAAGGAAAAAGGGCTGGTCGATTTTTCTGACCTGGAACATTTCTGCCTGCAGATCCTTTCTGCACAGGATGCCGAAGGAGTGCTGATGCCTTCCGAGGCTGCCCTTGATTACAGGGCTAAGTTCAAGGAAGTGCTTGTAGACGAATACCAGGATACTAATATGGTGCAGGAAACCATCCTGAACCTGGTGACATCAGACGGGGAAGAGAACGGCAATCTGTTTATGGTTGGCGACGTCAAGCAGAGCATCTACCGGTTCAGGCTGGCAGAGCCCAACCTTTTCCTTCAGAAATACAGCCGGTTTACCCGCGAAGGGACAAACGGGGGGCTGAAAATCGACTTGAACCAGAACTTCCGGAGCCGCAGCGAGGTGCTGGACGGCACGAATTTCCTGTTCAAGCAGATCATGGGCATGACCGTCGGCGAAATTCATTATGATGAAGATGCTGAATTAAAAAAAGGCGCGCCTTATCCGGAAAATGAGCCGTATCCTATAGACATTCTGCTGATCGACCAGAGCGCCTCCGGGAAATCGGGAGAGGATCCTGGAAGCACCGGAGGGGACGACTCGGCATTTGAGGGTGAGGAGCTTGAGAAGGCGCAGGGTGAAGCGCGCCTGATGGCAAGGATCATCAAGGAAATGATTGATGAAAGAAGGCCTGTTTTTGATGCGAAAACGAAAACAAGCCGGCCGGTACAGTATAGGGATATTGTGATTCTGCTGCGCTCCATGCCCTGGGCCTCCCAGATCATGGAGGAGTTCAAGAAGCAGGGAATCCCTATCTATGCCAATTTATCAACAGGATATTTTGAGGCTACAGAGGTAGCCATCATGATGTCCCTCCTGAAAGTGATAGACAACCCTCTCCAGGATATTCCGCTCGCTTCTGTATTAAGATCTCCCATCGTGGGACTGAATGAGGAAGAAATGGCGAGGATCCGCCTATATTCAAAAGGATCATCCTTTTATGAGGCGGTTTCTGTATTCTGCAGGGAGGCGGATGCCGGGACGGAATCCGCTTATGAGAAAGTCAATCTGTTTCATACCCGATTGGGGAGATGGAGAACCATGGCGAGAGAAGGATCGCTGTCTGAACTGATCTGGGAGCTTTACAGTGAAACAAGATTTTACGACTTTGCCGGAGGAATGCCTGGAGGGAAGCAGCGGCAGGCGAATCTGCGTGCTTTATATGACAGGGCAAGGCAGTACGAAGAAAGCTCTTTCAGGGGCCTTTTCCGTTTCCTTCGCTTCATTGAGAGAATGCAGGAGCGCGGCGGGGACCTTGGGGCAGCCAGGGCGCTGAGTGAGCAGGAGGATGTTGTCCGGATCATGACGATTCACTCAAGCAAGGGGCTCGAATTCCCGTTCGTTTTCACGGCCGGCCTCGCGCGGCAGTTCAATCTGATGGATATCCGCAAAAGCTACCTCCTGGATAAGGATCTGGGCTTTGCCGCAAAATATGTGAATCCTGAGCTGCAGATTACCTACCCGTCACTCGCACAGCTTGCCTTCAAGAAAAAGAAACAGCTGGAAACTATTTCTGAAGAAATGCGTGTGCTGTATGTGGCCCTGACCCGGGCTAAAGAAAAGCTCTACCTTATTGGGACCTTAAAGGATGCCGGAAAGAGCCTGAGTGACTGGGCGGTACACCGCACGTCCAAGGACTGGCTCCTGAAAAATTATGTAAGGGCAGGAGCGAAAAGCTATATGGACTGGATTGGCCCTGCAGTGGTCCGCCATGGATGTGCCTCAGGAATTCTTGAAGATCCTCCTCTGGGAGCGGCTGATATCGAATCGCATCCATCCCGGTGGAATATCACGATTGTAGGGGCAGGGGAGCTTGCCGGCGAAGCGGCAGAAGCCGATACGCAAGACAGCTGGCTGGAGGATGTGGAAAAGGGAGAGCCTGTCCATTTTGCTTCAGAATACAGCGAGGCTGTGAAACATCAGCTGGAATGGCAGTATGGCCATGCCGAGGCCGCTGTCCTCCGTTCCAAGCAGTCGGTGTCAGAGCTCAAGCGCCAGCTTGAAAGCAGGGATGCGGAAAGCTCGACGGATCTGGTGGATAAGTTCAAGAAGCCGTATCTCACACGCCCCCGCTTTATGCAGGAAAAATCCATTTCGCCGTCAGAACGGGGAACCATCATGCATACTGTCATGCAGCATATCAATCTGCGTGAGGACGTGACTCCGGAAAGCATAAGCGAAAAGGTGGCAGAGCTGATTCAAAGGGAACTGCTGACCGAAGATCAGGCGGCTGCTGTAAGCGTGCCTCTGATCTCAGGATTCTTCGAAACGGATATTGGCCGGCGTCTTAAGCGTGCCCAATCGGTGCAAAGGGAAGTGCCCTTTAATCTATCCTTATCTGCAGCCGAGGTTTATGGAGACTGGAAGGACGGGGAGGAAAGGGTGCTTGTCCAGGGAGTCATCGACTGCATCTTTGAGGACGAACAGGGGACAGTCCTCCTTGACTTTAAGACCGATGCCATACAGGGGAGATATTACAGCGGCTTTGAAGGGGCCAGGGATATCCTGGCAGAAAGATACCGGACCCAGATTTCTTACTATTCAACGGCAATTGAGCAAATCCTGAAAAAGCCGGTATCAGAACGTTATTTATTTTTCTTTGACGGCGCACATCTGCTCCGGTTATAAAGCATGGGAAAAGCTGGCTCGTATGAAGCCGGCTTTTTTTCAAAAAGGAGGATCGGATGAACAAGAAAAACAGAATCGGAACCTGTGAATTATGCGGCCGTGAAGAAGTGGAAACAACGGTCCACCATTTGACTCCAAAAGAAATGGGAGGAACCTTTCTGCCTTCCGCTTATCTCTGCATTCCCTGCCACAAGCAGATCCATGCGCTCTATACCAACGAGGAGCTGGCAGCGAGGCTCAATACCATTGATAAGCTTCAGGAAGATGACACCATCCGCAGCTTCCTGAAATGGATCAAAAAGCAGCCGCCGGGAAGGCTGCCGAAGATCCGCAAAGCAAAAAGCAGGAGAAAGTAAAACATCAGGCGCCAGCAGGGCACCTGATGTTTTTTTATGTTTTGTTGATCACTGAATGGGGGTGAAGGAGGCATTCCAGATGCCATCTTCATCCCTGACCATCTGAAAGCCCATTTCACCGTCCGGTGTTTGATATCTGATAAAGCCCTGATAATCACCGGTCCGTATGAATTCACCTTCTGATAGCGAGGCGTAATCGCTGCGGGTCTTGTTTTTATCCTGTTTTGTTTCAGGGAAATTCTTATGCTCCTCCCAGCTCCATTGCACAAAGCCCTCTCTATCGGTATAGAGCGCATATGTAAGATCACGTCTCTCGTCAAGGATAGACTGGCCATAGAGGCGTGCGATGCTGATCGGATCCAGGAAGCGGAGATGCTCTTCGTCCAGATCCTTGGAAAAGGCGGAGTAGGCTTCTTTCTCTTTCTGGGTGAGGATGAAAGGCGCTGGATCCACGGATTCCGCCCGGCCATCATTCCTGCTGGCGGCTTCATTCCAGAATTGCAGAACGGCATTCACTTTCCAGCCGTTATCATAGTGCAGGGTAATATCCACCTGCTCAAATTCTTTGCCCTCTGAAACGGATGGAATTTCATAGGCGGCTATCCATCCTTCATTCCCGTGCGGCGTGATTTCTATTACCTTGGATCCTTCCCAAAGAAGGGCAGGGGTTTTAAAGGAATCTGGCTGTGCCATCCGGCCGTCTTTTTTGAAGAAGCCGTGCTGTTCATACATTTCAAGGGCTCTTTTTTTTGTAAATACTTCTTCAAGATATGAAAGAATTTTTTCCCGGCTGTTGAATGGCCGGCTTAAAAATCTGTACTGCGCCCCGTTTTGCTGGAAAGTACTGCCTCCGCCATTATCTTGCTTTCCGCTGTCATTTAAATCAGCCATATGCCGATAGGCAGCGACAAGGGTTTTTTCTGCGGTTTTTTCTGAGAGTTCTTTTGTGGCTGCCGAGTCTTGAGCGGGTTTCTCGTGCTCTGTGGCTGCCTTTTCCTTCAGGAAGACTTCTGAGCCGATAAAAAGGCCGGCGAGCAGGACCACGGCTGTCAGCAGGTTTGGAAGCCAGTGGAGGTGCTTCCGGGTTTGTCCCTGTTCAACTGAAGAAGATAGCAGAGTGTATTTCAAATGACGTCTAAAATGTCTGTCTGCACTGAGACCTGGTCTTGTACGCAGAGGCTCCAGGAAATCATCATTAATTTTCTTGTTCATTCAAAATCACCACTCCTTCATTTGTTTTGCCCAGAAATTTTTGCAGCTGTTTAAGGGCACGGTGATAGTCCACTTTCACCTTGGATTCTTTCCAGCCTAAAATGGAAGCAGTATCGCGTACGGAATATTCCTTCAACCCCCTCAGGATGACAACATTACGGTAATTGGGCTTCAGCCTTCCCAGGGCCTTCTGAAGGATCATCCAGTCAGAGCTGTGGTCAGTGTATTCCTCCGGTATGTAATCCGGGCTTTTTTGGAGGCTTGCGGGCAGCCCGGGCACCAAAGATACCAGCTTCTTTTTCCGGTAAGAATCAATGGCTGTCCGCCTGGCTATTGCCAGGATCCATGTTTTCAGGGAGGAATTCCCTCTGAAGGATGGATAATGCTCCATGACTTTGATGAAGGTTTCCTGAGCCAGGTCCTCACTTTCTGCCCTGCTGTTTGTAAAATAAAGAAGATAATGGTATACATCGTCAAAATGCTTTTCATATATGTCTTCTATAAGCATTTGTAATTCTCCCAAATGGTTCTCCCCCTTCAGCTGTAAATTAGTCGTTTGAGGGCAGGAAATGGTTTCAAAATCCGGAAAAAAAGAAGGACTTCTTTTTCATGCTGACAGAAAATAACAAAAAAGCAAGTGCCTGATTGACAGGCTCTTGCTATGAAAACCTTAATTATTGCCCAGGATTGGCTGGTCGACTAGCTTGGTATCCAGGATATTGTTGCCGTTTAACAGATTGTTGGTTAATACAAAGAGACCTATATTTCCTGAGCCGGAACCGTTGGCTGATTTGGTGGCTTCTTTGGGTGAAATGACGACAGCATCTCCAAAATGGAGGATGCCGCCCGAGTTGATGCTCGTGATCTGCACTGGGCCTACTATTGAAGGCATCTGCAAGCCCCCTTTCTTATTGAGACTTTTGAATAAATCAATTTATGTTTGCTGCTTTGCCAGGGGAGTGAGAGGCCAGCGGGATCCCCTGGGACGCGGTCTTTCCGGGATAAGGTCCCGTACATTTTTAATTTTTGAAAGCAGGCGTACATCACACGTGCTGCCAATATGCACGATTGAGGCGGCAGTGTCCCCGATTATATCGATAAGGCCGACTTTGATGAAAGGGTTGATGGATTCATAATTCATGATGACATCTTCAGTTATCTGGGGATGCTCCATTTTTTCAATAAATAATGGTTCATTGAAGCTGCCCTCTTTTCCTGAAAAGTATTCGGCTTCTCTTTGGACGGCATAAACGAAGTTGGTTGCGTCAATGAGTGTAGAATCCCCGATTTCTACAGTGGAACTGAAGATAAGTGTATTGATATTCAGACGGTCAAGCTGGGAAATTCTTCTCTGAAACATAAGTTATCCCCTTGGGGAGAACGGGACCAGCGGCGAGAATGTGACAGTTTCAGGCGGTGTATCGAGGGCGGATGCCATCTGGATGGTCCTTGCATCCCCGATAAGCAGGAGGGAGGAGCTGGCGATCGCCGTCACCCTGATCTCCCCGACAGATATATCTTTATTGACTACATTGAAAATCATATGACTGCCTCCTATTGTTTGGCTGGCGGGCCATTTAATATCGCAAAGAGGGCCTGGGCTATGTCTCCCTTTAATCTTTCAGTGATTTTTGAAACAAGCTGAGGGAGCTGATCCTGTGACCTCTCCTGCGGCGGTGCGGCATCCAGATATTGACTGATCCTCTGCGGAAGCTGGCCGCGGATGTCATCCTTCAGCATATCGATATAAGAGGGATCCATCAGCCCCTTATCAGCCCCGGCCCTTGACAGGTTTTCTGCCAGTTCTGTATTCATATAGACTTCGAGATTATTGCGGATATTATCGATCACAGCGTCCCTTTCTGGAAAAAGGTAAGGGGAATTTATATCCTGTGTGTTCACCTTGAATTCATCCATATTTTGCAGTTCATTTGGGTTAAGGCCAATATTCAGGGTGCCATCCAGCGTCTCGACCTTAAGCTGGTCAAAGCGATATTCTATCCGCTCCACATTCACGGCCGGCTTTTCCTTCATCTTCATGACTTCCTCAGACAGTGACTGAAGGGCGGATTCGAGCTCCCTGATTCTCTTGTCCTGATACTCGAGATAACCTTGCAGCTGCATGAAATAATTGCGCATATCTGTCTCCAGGGCAGTTCACCTCTTCTTCGGCAAGTGTTTACCATAGGCTATGCCGGAAATTAAAATGGGTGAATGCCCACATTTATCTGGAAGGAGCAGCCGGCACAAGCGGGACGGCCTCCGGTGCAGCTGCTGTAAAGCCGCCGGTGTTTGACTGGGTCGCCAAGGATTTCATGACTCCTGTACTTCCTATTTGAAAAACAGAGGATTGGCTCATTCCGTCTATTCGAATCATATTGATGTGAATCGACTGCTGAATATTGTATGTGAGTGCCATACAATCACTCCTTACCGGCAAAGTGCCTTTTTAGAAATTCGCGAATATAGCCTGATCGACACCATCAGAATCAAAGGTATTAGTGGAGCTGACCTGGTTGTTTATGGAGATTTTATCGCCAGTATTAAAGGAGCCGGCACCTGCAAAGGTCTTGGAAAATGAGAATGGGGCGATTTTATATACATCACCGATGTTCAGAACGCCGCTGTCACCGATTGAAAGGACCTGGAGGGCTCCTACTATGGCGGGCATAGGCTTTCATCCTTTATTTAAAATTCTACTTTATACTATGCCCATGAGGGAACAATGTGCCAAACAGGGTTAATTCATTGCGGCATGCTGCAAAAAGGGGTTCATCAATTCCAGAAAATTCGCTAAAATAAGGAAGAAAGACAAGAAGGGAGGGTTTTTGCATAAAAAGTAATCAGCGGATAGTTTCAATAGATATTATCAGGGGAATTGCCATACTTGGAATATTCCTGGTAAATATGCCGTATTTTCATTCACCCGGCGCAGAAGACCCCCTCTCCTGGTGGTCAGGAAAGCTGGATGCCGCGGTGTACATCCTTATAGATGTGTTTGCCCAGGCGAGCTTTTACCCTTTATTTGCATTTTTGTTCGGCTTTGGGGCAGTCCTGCTTAAGGAAAGTGCACTTCGGAAGAGGATTTCATTTCCAAAGCTGTTTTTAAGAAGGCTCCTGATATTATGGCTGTTTGGCTGCATTCACGCCTTTTTAGTCTGGCATGGCGATATTCTGATTACTTATGCCGTATTCGGGGTGCTGCTGATATACTGCCTGAAATGGAGCGGAAAGAAGCTGATCTCAATCGGGGCCTGGTCAGGCATCATTTTTACGGCGGTCCTTTCTTTGCTGTTCCTGTTTGCAGCCCTTGCTTCCCCGGAGTCCGGCGGGCCAGTGAATGATACATACGAACTTCAAGAGACAATGGAAATTTATCGGGACGGAACATTCAAGGAAATTTTCAGCGAGCGGTTCAGGGAGTGGTATAAGGTGAATAATTTCGCATATTCCCCTATTTTGTTCTTTTCCATTTTCCCCATGTTCCTTTTAGGAGCAGGATTTGCCAAGCGGGGCTGGCTTGCGGATGTTCCGTCACACCGCAAACTGCTATCAAGAATCAGTGCCATAACCCTCCTGATTGCGATGGCTGTAAAATGGCTGCCTTACTATACAGAATATAATTACCTGACCCTGTTTTTGCAGGACAGCATAGGCGGCCCTCTGTTATCGATTGGATATGCTGCCGGGTTCGCACTCCTGCTCCAGAATGAAAAGGTGAGGTATATCCTGTCGCCGGCGGCTGCCGTGGGACGGATGTCCATCAGCAATTATCTGCTGCAGTCCATTTTGTGTACATTCTTCTTTTATTCATATGGATTTGGGGCATATGGCTCGCTCACTCTTGCGGAGGGTACTCTGCTTGCCCTTTTTATCTATGGGGCCCAGCTTGCAGGATCCTGGCTTTGGCTTAGGCGCTTCCAGCTTGGGCCGGTGGAATATATATGGAGATATGGCACTTACGGGCAGCGTCCTCAGATGAAAAGATTAAACTCAGGAGAATCTTCATGAAAAAAATAATGATTATTGGATGCGGCGGGGCTGGGAAGTCCACATTTGCCAGGGAGCTTGGTGACAAACTGGGGATTTCCGTCTATCATTTGGATTCCCTCTTCTGGAAGAAGGGCTGGGTGCCGACCGAGAGGGAAGAATGGAAGGCGGCCCTCAGGGATGTAATGTCTGAAAACAGCTGGATCATGGATGGCAACTATGGGAGTACGATGGATATCAGGCTGAAGGAAGCTGATACGGTCATCTTCCTCGATTATTCTACTCTCACCTGTTTATACGGAGCAGTGAGCCGGCGCATCAAGTACCATGGCAGCACGAGACCCGATATGGGCGAAGGCTGTCCTGAAAAACTGGATGCTGAATTCCTAAAATGGATTGTACTTTACAGGAGAGATAAAGCTCCTGTTATCAGGGAAACACTTTCACAGCTGAAGGGAAAGAAAGTATTCATCTTTGAAAATAGGAAACAGACTCATCATTTTTTAAACCTTTGCAGAAGATAAGGAGGAAATTTTATGAACTTGGCAACGATAAAATTCCAGGGCAGGGAGCTTGCGGTGCTGGCTGACCAGGAAACAGGGAACTATCTTCCGCTTGGAGCCGCAGGAAGGCTGTTATTTAACAGCGATGTTCCTGATACGATGCTTGAACTTATCGAGATGGAACCGGAGTTCACCCGGCTGCTTGAAGAATTAGAAAAAGGAGCAGCTGGCGGCGTGGACGAATTATGGATAAACCATGATCATGCAGAGCTTGCAGCCCCGATTCCGCGGCCGCGTAAAAACATTTTTTGTGTGGGCAAGAATTATGCTGAGCATGCTATTGAAATGGGCAGCGAGGAAGACATCCCTGAACATGTGATGCTCTTTTCTAAGGCTCCGACGACAGTGATCGGCCCGGAACGGAGAATTCCGAGTCATGAAGGTGTTACCGAGGCGCTTGATTACGAAGGAGAGCTTGCTGTCATAATCGGCAAAACCGGGAAGGGAATCTCAAGGGACGAGGCCTTTAATCATGTGTTTGGCTACACGATCCTGAATGATGTCACGGCGAGGGATCTGCAGGCGCGTCATAAGCAATTTTTCCTGGGAAAAAGCCTTGACGGGACCTGTCCAATGGGACCGTTCATCAAACCAAAGAAACACCTGACAAACCCCGGAAGTCTTTCCATTGAAACAAAGGTGAACGGTGAAACCCGTCAGAAATCCAGCACAGAACACTTCATTTTTACAATAGAAGAAATCATCGAGGTTATCTCTAAAGGAATGACACTGGAAGCGGGAGATATCATAGCCACTGGTACACCGGCAGGAGTAGGGAAGGGATTCAATCCGCCCAGATTCCTGAAATCGGGCGATCAGGTTGAAATCACTATCGGGGGCCTCGGAACGCTGAGGAATACCGTTCAATAAAAAAATGGAAGCCTTGTTCCCGTACAGCCGGGACAAGGCTTCTTTTTTCGTACAGACGTAAACTTTCGGCCGGACATTCCGCATAAATCATCAGGCAGGGTTCGAGTGCAGCTTTTCAATCACGATCCTTTTCCCGGAATTGATGGTGAATTCAAACCGGTCATGTTCCTGCTTTAAATAGCGGAAGTGATGCTGGACAGAGCAAATTCCTTCTCCGTTATCAAAAATGATGAAATTCACGCCTGACTGCAGTTTTTTCTCCTTAAGAAAAGTCAGCTGATTATAGCTGTATATACAATCATAAATAGAAAAATCCAGGGAATTCAGAGTGGTGACAAATTGAAAAAAAGCATCATCGTTCAGCTCCTCGAGAAGCCGTTCAAAGGAATAAATCATATTCTTCCTGATGCGTACCTTTTCTTCATTGTATAAATAGGCGGTATCCTTGCTCAGCTTAATAAGGCCGTTTTCTTCAAGGACTCCCTTTCTCCATCTATTTCCCCTGTAGATTTCTATATCATGATGCAGAAAATCATCCAGGGATGCGGCCTCATCGGTCTCATCGTCAAAGAAGACCCATTGCTGGTTAATAAATTCCACAACGCCCTCGGTGAATGCCCTGGATTGTATGGATATGAGTTTAGAACGGTGCTGTTGATTCATGATCTACCTCCAAAATGGATGCCTCACCTACTTTTTTGACATAATCAGCCTAATTTATAACAGTATATTTTTTCTGATTCGGGACAATTAACCATCCTGCCTATTTTGCATAGTCTATCTTAACTGTATTGGCAGTCTTGAAAATTCAGTCTGCCTCCCGCCGTCAGGCTTGCCGTACCAGCGGGAGGCGCAGCCTCGGAGTGGAAAGAAACTTAGCATGCCCTGACAAGGGAAAGGCGGTACCTGAATCATAGCAGGAGCTGCTTTTACGAAAGGAAGCTGAATGATATGTGCGGGATAACAGGATGGATTCATTATCAAAAAAATCTAAAGAACGAAATGGATATTGTTGAAAAGATGACCAGCACTCTGAAAAGGCGAGGGCCGGATGATCACAATGTCTGGGCTGATACACATGCAAGCTTCGGGCACAGGCGCCTCACCGTTGTCGATCCAGCCGGCGGAGGACAGCCTATGACAAAGGATAGGAATGGCAGCCGCTATACTCTGTGTTATAATGGCGAGCTTTATAATACAGAGGACTTAAGGAAAGAACTCCTCATAAAAGGATATTCGTTTCATGGCCATTCTGATACAGAAGTATTGCTTGCCTCCTATATAGAATGGCAGGAAAAGTGCGTGGAATTTTTTAATGGAATCTTTGCTTTTGCAGTCTGGGATGAGAAAGAGGAAAAATTGTTCATCGCTAGGGACCGGCTTGGGGTAAAACCGTTGTTCTACGCCGAAAAGGGAGGCGGTTTTTTATTTGCCTCAGAAACCAAGGCCCTGCTGGCGCATCCTGAGATCAAGGCGGAAGTGGATCGGGAAGGCCTTTCGGAAATACTCGGGCTGGGACCATCCCGTACACCAGGATCGGGAATCATCAGGGGAGTCAGGGAATTGCGTCCGGCTCATGCCCTGACACTCTCAAGAAACGGGCTCAAAATATGGAGATATTGGAATGTGAGCAGCATGGAACATAGGGACAGCCTGGATGAAACGGCCGATACGGTAGGCTTTTTACTCCGGGATGCCGTCACCAGGCAGCTGGTTTCTGATGTCCCGCTCTGCACATTCCTTTCGGGCGGTGTGGATTCAAGTGCGATAACAGCCATAGCCGCCAGGCACCTGGAAGAGCAGGGAAAAGGGCCGCTTCATACTTACTCGATTGATTATGAGGACAATGAAAAGTATTTCAAGGCAAATGCCTACCAGCCTAACTCGGATGGCCCGTGGATCAAGAGAATGTCAGAAGCCTTCAACACGAGTCATCACAGTTATGTGATTTCCCAGGATGCCCTTTCAGATTATCTTCAGGAAGCTGTCAGGGTGAGGGATATGCCCGGCATGGCGGATGTAGATTCTTCGCTGCTCTGGTTCTGTAAGGAAATTAAGAATGACTTTGTAGTGGGCTTATCTGGAGAATGTGCAGATGAAATCTTTGGCGGTTACCCGTGGTTCCACCGGACAGGAGATATAAGCGCAGAAGGCTTTCCCTGGATGCGCTCGCTTGCGGAAAGGCAGGCACTTCTGTCTGACCGCTGGCAGGAGCGCCTTTCCCTCGAGCGCTATGTGAAGCAGAAATACGATGAAACCCTGTCAGAAGTGCCGCTCCTTGAAGGGGAGACGAATGAAGCGGCAAACAGGAGGAAGCTGTTCTATCTCAACATGATCTGGTTCATGACCACGCTCCTCGACCGCAAGGACAGGATGAGCATGGGGGCAAGCCTTGAAGTGAGGGTGCCTTTTGCAGACCACAGACTTGTTGAATATGCCTGGAATATCCCCTGGGAGATGAAAATGGCCGGTAACCGGGAGAAGGGGATTCTGAGAAAGGCTCTGGAGGGGACGCTGCCTGAGGAGGTGCTATACCGCAAGAAGAGTCCATATCCAAAAACCCATAACCCGGCATATACCACAAGGGTACAGGAGCTGTTAAAAACAAAGCTGAAGAAAAAGGAATCAATCCTTCATGAGCTCTTCAATGCGAGCCGGCTGCAGGAAATCATCCATACCGGAGGAGCGGCCTTTAAAACGCCATGGTTCGGCCAGCTGATGACAGGCCCTCAGCTTCTTGCCTACCTGGTCCAGCTTGATTTCTGGTTTGAGGACAGTGGAATACAGATTGTAGAATCATAGGCAAAAAAAATAGCCGGTGCCATATGCACCGGCTATTTGTCTACCTAAGTGGAAAGAGGAGCATCATCTGCCCCGGCTTCGGTCTTGAAAAAGCCTTTTCTCTCCCAGACGCGGGATTTCCAGCGCCAGAGCATGATGAGCCCTCTCAGCCACTCATCTGCAGCAAGGGCTATCCACACACCGATGAGACCGAGTTCAAGCTTTATCCCTAAAAGATAGGCAAGCGAGACGCTGATTCCCCACTGTGAGAGGATTCCGATCACAACAGGGAACCGTACATCTCCTGCCGCCCTTAGTGCACCGATGATGACAAGATTGAAGGTACGGCCGGGTTCAAGTATGACCGTCAGCCAGATTAAAACAGCCCCGGTTGCAAGGATCTCTTTATCGGAAGTGAAGAGGCCAAGCAGGTTGTTTGAAAAGAAAGCGAACACAACGGCACACAGGAAGGAGATCAGCATCGCAGCCTTCAGGCTTTTCAAACAGCGGTGATACGCCTTTTCATATTCACCTCCGCCGGTCATCCGTCCTATGAGGATCTGGGTGCCCTGTGCAATGGCCACTGCAAATAAATAAATGAACATCATGAGATTCTGGGTATACACCTTGGTGCTTATGGCAGCTGTGCCAAGCAGGGCAATGAAAAAAGTGATGGCAATCTGTGACAGCTCATAGGATAGATGCTCCCCCGCTGCCGGGACGCCAATTTTTAATAAGTTTTTCAGATAAATTTTATCCAGGCTGAACAGCCTTTTGAACGGCAGCTTCCCGGGCACCCGCTTAATGAGGAGCGTAAGGATGGCTGCAAAACCGAGGAGACGGCTGACTACGGTGGATATCGCAGTGCCTTCCACACCGAGCACAGGAAGGCCGAGCGGTCCGAAGATAAAGATATAGTTGCCGATTAAATGGACGATGTTCATGCCGATTGTGACAAGCATAGCGTCCCTTGTATATCCCCGGCTCCTCAATATTGCACCGGCCGTCATGATCAATGCCTGCACGAAGGCAAAGCTGCCGACGATTTTCAAGTAAATCTCTGCATCAGCAAGCAGTTCCTGCGGCAGGCCCATAAGACCGAGCAGAGGCTGTGAAAATATAGAGATGATGATACTGAGCACAAGTCCGAACAGAAGGTTTGCTGCAAGCGAAACAACTGAAAGCTCTGATGCTTCTTTTTCCCTGCCGGCACCGAGATATTGGGCAGCCAGAATTGATGTCCCGGCCGCAACAAAGCCGAACATAATAATGATGATGGAAAACAGCTGAGTGGCTACCCCCACAGCTGCGACGGCGTGGTCGGAATATTGGCTGAGCATGAGGGTATCCATATTGCCCATCAGCATGTGGAGGAAAATTTCTACGAACAGAGGCCAGGTTAAAGCGAATAAAGTGAGTTTTTTCTTATTTTTCATGGTCGTCTCCTAAAGCAGGCGCCCAGTTCGGGCGCCATTTGCTAATCATTGTTATGCAATCGTTTTCTATTCTTTCAAGTTATCAAATCAATTTTTATTCATCAAGAGATTAATTTATAAAAGGTAATTGAAAACTATTGTAATAGGAAAAAGAGATAGTATAATAAAGTTTGTGCAATCGTTTTCATTGAATATTGGCAGCTCTGGCTGCTTGGATTCGGCAGCCGGTGCAGAATCTTAACCCTTATCGGGATTTGACCATCCATGCCTAGAAAGGCTAATCTTATAAAGGCAAATTAGAGTGTAGAAAGGGAGAATCCAATTGAAAAGTAAAGCGATCTTGTTTTTACTTTCATGCCTGCTGTGCTTCCCGGTTTCAGCGGCAGCTAAAGAATCCAAAGAGACCGCAAGGGAGTGGCGGGATGAAAATATTTATTTCCTCATGGTCGACCGCTTTAAGAATGGCGACACCAAAAATGACTTCAACGTTAACGTCAATGACCCGAAAGCCTATAATGGCGGGGATTTCAGGGGAGTCATTCAAGAGCTCGATTACATAAAAGACATGGGGTTCACTGCCATCTGGCTGACACCCGTATTTGATAATGATGAAAAGGGCTATCACGGCTACTGGATCCGTGATTTCTACAAAACAGAAGAGCATTTTGGTACGCTTGATGAATTCAAGCAGCTGGTGAAGGAAGCCCATAAAAGGGATATCAAGATTATCCTTGACTTTGTGGTCAACCACACAGGGCCCGGCCATCCTTTTGCCGCCGACCCGGCGAAAAAGGACTGGTTCCATGAGAAGAAGCCGATCCAAAACTGGAATGATCAAGAGGAAGTCGAGAATAACTGGCTGTATGACCTGCCCGACTTCAACCAGGAAAACCCCGAGACCCGCAAATACCTGCTCGATGCAGCGAAATGGTGGATCAAGGAGACAGATATCGATGGGTACCGCCTCGATACAGTACGGCATGTGCCTCTTGATTTCTGGGAGGAATTCTCTAAGGAAGTAAAGTCACAGAAAGAGAATTTTTACCTTCTGGGCGAGGTGTGGGAAAATGATCCTGCTAAAATATCAAGATACGAAAAAGCAGGTATCGACGGCTTCATGGATTTCCCCCAGAATGACTATTTAAAGAAGATCTTCGCAAGCCCTGACCGAAGCCTTACAGGGGCATTTCTATCGCTGAAGAGGAATAAGGAAACCTTTACTCATCCCGAACTGCTGGGGACATTCATGGATAATCATGATATGCCGAGGTTCACATCGGATATTGTCCGCAATAAGCAGAATCCTGGAACAAGGTGGAAGATGGCTCTTTCCTATATGTACACAGCCCCCCAGATTCCAATCGTATATTATGGTTCTGAGATTGCACTGAATGGTGGAAATGATCCTGATAACCGGCGATTGATGGGATTCAAGGCAGAAAAGGAGATCATTGATTATCTGACGAAGCTTGGGGAGTTGAGAAACGGACATAAAGCCCTGACCAGGGGGGATATGGAAGTTCTGTATGACAAGGATGGGCTGGCTGTTTTTAAACGCCATTATAAGGATGAGACCCTTGTGGTCGCCATCAATAACTCTTCCAAATCGCAGGCTGCGCGGATCCCGGCAGAAAAGATCCAGAAGGATAGAGAGCTCAGGGGACTGCTTGGCGGCGACCTGGTGAAAGAAAAGGGAAATGAATTCAGTATCATCCTGGATAGGGAAAAAACAGAAGTGTATTATCTTGGTGAAAAAACGGGGCTCAACTATCCGTATCTGTTCACAATGGGGGCAGTGTATGCGGCATTTGCAGCTTTTATTGTTTTAATGGTGAAGAGAGCGAGAAAGAATCGTCCCTAAACAGCGATAAATGGAGGACAGATATATGAAAAAGATATGGTGGAAAGAAGCGGTTGCCTATCAGGTTTATCCGCGGAGCTTTATGGACAGCAATGGTGACGGGGTGGGGGATATTCCAGGAATCATATCTAAATTGGATTATTTAAAGGAATTTGGTATCGATGTGATCTGGATCTGCCCGACCTTTAAATCGCCAAACGCCGATAATGGCTATGATATCAGCGATTATCAGGATATCATGGACGAATTCGGAACCATGGAGGACTTTGATGAGCTTCTTCATGAAATCCACGCACGCGGCATGAAAGTCATTCTGGACCTTGTGATCAATCATACGAGCGACGAGCATCCATGGTTCATCGAATCCCGGTCTTCCCTTGATAATCCAAAGCGTGACTGGTATATCTGGAAGGATGGAAAAGACGGCGGCAGGCCTAATAATTGGGAAAGTATCTTCTCGGGCAGTGCGTGGGAGCTTGACGAAGGCACAAATCAGTATTATCTCCATCTCTTTGATAAAAAACAGCCGGATGTTAACTGGGAGAACGAACAAGTCAAGAGGGCCCTTTATGATATGGTCAACTGGTGGCTCGACAAAGGGATTGACGGCTTCCGGGTGGACGCAATCAGCCACATTAAAAAAAGAGAAGGATTCCCTGATATGCCGAATCCAGAGGGAGTGGAGTATGTCTCATCCTTTGATATGCATACAAATCAGGAAGGCATCCATGAATACCTTGAAGAATTAAAGCAGGAAACCTTTGCGAAGTATGACATCATGACGGTCGGGGAGGCCAATGGTGTTAAAATCGGGCAGGCGGATGAATGGGTTGGCGAAGAAAATGGTAAGTTCAATATGATCTTCCAATTCGAACACCTTGGCCTGTGGGATAAAGGTACGGATGAAGGCGTTGATGTCATTCAGCTTAAGGAAACGCTCACACGGTGGCAGAAGGGGTTATATAATCTGGGCTGGAACGCCTTGTTCTTTGAGAACCATGACCAGCCGAGAAGCGTCTCGATATGGGGAAATGATGAAGAGTACTGGAAAGAGAGCGCCAAGATGCTTGGAGCCTGTTATTTCCTGATGTCCGGCACACCTTTCATTTACCAGGGCCAGGAAATCGGCATGACTAATGTGAAGTTCGACTCGATTGCGGATTATGACGATGTTGGCATGAAGAACTACTATCGGATTGAAACAGCAAAAGGCCGCCCGCATGAGGAAATCATGGAAATCATCTGGAAAAATGGGCGTGATAATTCCAGGACGCCTATGCAGTGGAATACGGAGCTGAATGGCGGATTCACGTCGGGTATTCCTTGGATGAAATCCAATCCCAACTATGCGGATATCAATGTAGAGGCACAGAAGCAGGACAGTGATTCCATCTATCATTTCTATAAAAGAATGATCGAACTCCGTAAAAAGCATGAAGTGCTGGTATACGGCGACTATGAGCTGCTGCACGAAAGCCATCCTGCTGTATATGCTTACACGCGTTCCCTGGACGGCAAAACCATACTTGTTGTCTGCAACTTTGGCAAAAGCGAGTACTCAGTTGGCTTCCCTGATTTTGCAGGGCGTTCAACAGAGCTGCTGCTATCCAACTATAAGGACAGGGGTCCTGAGCTTCAAGGGCCTCTTGAGCTAGAGCCTTATGAAACATGTGTATATTTGATCACTGAATGATCATACAAAGAAAAGGCTGCCCTGTGGCAGTCTTTTCCATTTATTTGAAAATCAGCCATTGACGACTGTTCCGCCATTAACATGGATAACCTGTCCGCTGACATATGAAGAATCATCACTGGCCAGATATACATAAGCAGGTGCCAGTTCCTCCGGCTGGCCGGCGCGGCCCATTGGAGAATTCTGTCCAAACTTCTCAACCTCTTCCTCGCCAAATGTAGAAGGAATCAAAGGTGTCCAAATCGGACCTGGAGCCACCGCATTGACCCTGATGCCATCCTTGGAAATGGAATTCGAAAGGGCCCTCGTAAATGAAACGATTGCTCCTTTGGTGGATGAATAGTCAATTAGCTTAGGATGACCCTGATAGGCTGTTATGGATGCCGTATTGATGATGCTTGCCCCTTTTTTCAAGTGGGGAAGTGCTGCCTTTGTCAGGTGGAACATACTGAAGATATTCGTTCTGAACGTTTTTTCCAGCTGATCCTTAGTGATATCGAGCAGGCTTTCCTGAGGATGCTGCTCCGCTGCATTGTTGACCAGGATATCCAGGCTTCCGAATTCATCGATGGTCTGCTGGATGACCTGCTGGCAATGGGACTCGTCACCCAAGTCACCAGTGATGAATAGGCATTTCACGCCTTCCTGCTCAATCAGCTGGCGGGTATCCTTTGCATCGGTGTTCTCCTCCAGATGGGCAATCACTACATTTGCGCCTTCTTTGGCAAAATAAACGGCCGCAGATTTACCGATCCCGCTGTCGCCGCCTGTTACGATGGCCGTTTTTCCTTTCAGTTTACCGGAACCCCGATAGGAAGAACGGACCGAATCGGGACGCGGGGTCATCTTCTCTTCCGTTTCTCCTCTTTTATCCTGCTGCTGCGGCGGAAATCCCTGACTCTGGTTTGATTGCTGTTCTTGACTCATGCTAATCCCTCCAATCCAATTATACTGTCCTTCATTTTTTTTCCTAATTGGAAGATGAAAAAACGTGGAAAAAATATACAATTTTTTTGATGAAATGATGGTTTTAAGAATATGGTGGAGTTCTGTGAGGAAAAAGAGCAATGGTACAGGGAGGAGGAGTGCCTTAAGCCAGAAATGACTTTTTTCCTAAGCCATAATCTTGCAAAAACAGCCAAATAAAAAAGAGGGGAAGTCCCCTCTTTCATCAGCGGTAGTTCAGGAATTGTACATCAACAGTCAGGTCGGCGCCTTTAATGGCTGCAATGACTGCCTGCAGATCGTCGCGGTTTTTTCCGGTTACACGGATTTGATCATCCTGGATCTGGCTTTTAACCTTCAGCCCGCTGTTTTTAATGAGAGTATTGATCTTTTTGGCATTTTCCTTATCAATGCCCTGAATCAACTTTGCCCTCTGGCGCACAGTTCCGCCGGAAGCTCCCTCTATTTTGCCGTAGTCCAGGTTTCTTACCGGAACACCCCGTTTGATTAGCTTAGAGATCAGTACGTCCTTCAGCTGCTCTAATTTAAATTCATCATCTGAAAGAAGGACGAGCTCCTCTTTTTCAAGGGAAATGTCACTTTTGCTTCCTTTGAAATCGTATCGTGTTTTAATTTCTTTCATAGCGGCAGTAACGGCGTTTGTTACCTCAGCAAAATCAACTTTTGAGACAACATCAAATGAACTTTCTTTAGACATGATTTACCTCCAATGGCCAGCTTTTTTCTGTGGAAAAGGCAGCGGAGCTGTCTGCAGCATGAGGCTTACTGCAGCTGGGTCTGCACATTATGGATCTTACTGGCATACCTGCATGCGCTTACTCCGCTCCACCGCCTTAGTGTGTTTGTTCCTGCTCTGCTCCAGTTCCTTTCAAAAAATGGGCTGCGAGTAGAAAACTCATATTTGATTTTATTATAACAAAGAAAAAAATCTTTTCCTACGAAAGAAAAGGGATGTAAATATGAAAGGGTGCCATGAACTGGCACCCCTGACCCATACCATCTCCAGTTTAATCCACGGACTTTGGCAGCTCATTCAGGAAGAACAAGGCAATTGTTCCCGGACCCGCATGGGCGCCGATCGTGGCGCCTATGGGATGGATGATTACATCCCTGACTCCAAATTCCGCAATAATTGAATCCTTCCATTCCTGGGCGGTTTCTTCGTCATCTGCATGGCTGATGGCCACTGTCTGTGCGGACAGGCTTTCTCCCCGTTCTCCCATCAATTCCAGTACCCGCTTAAGCAGTTTCTTCTTACCGCGGATCTTTTCAAGGGGAATGAGCTTACCGCCTTCCACATTAAGCAGGGGCTTGATATTCAAAAGGCCTCCGAAGAATGCGGATGCCTTGGAGATCCTGCCTCCCCTTGCAAGATATTCCAGGTTGTCCACCGTAAACAGATGCTCCATATGTGTGCTGCGGAACACGGCATCCATCATGATAGAAGCCTTGTCAACCCCTTTGGCTGCCTGTTCAACGGCATTCCGAACCACAAGTCCGTATCCCAGTGAAGCACATTTGGTATCGATGATGTCTAAGTCCAGGTCTGGATACTCCTCCTTGACCTGGCTGAGGGCCATCACGGCTGTCTGGTATGTCCCGGAAAGCTCGGAAGAAAAGGCAAGATAGACACCCGTTCTTCCGGACTGTGCAAAATCAGTGAAAATTTTGATCACTTGCTCTAGAGAAGGCTGAGAAGTCATGGGAGATTTGCCTGCCTTCATGGCTGTATAGACTTCCTCAGGGCTGATCTCTCTCAAATCTTCATAATCCCGTCCATCCAGGTGGACTTTTAGGGGAATAAATGTTACGTTGAATTCTTCAAAATATGATAAGGGCAAGTCCGATGCACTATCAGCTATTATATGTACCGGCATTTATTTTTAACACCTCTTTCAAACTATGCGGGATTAATAATAATAGTGTATCTGTACGGACACAAAAAAACAATCCTATAGAATAGGATTCACTCCTATTGGGTAACCAAAGTAATGTTTGCTCTAATGAGATTGGGGGTTCACCATGATTTACGCAGAAACAAAAAAAATCATCATTGTCATTCTGGGGGCACTGCTTAACGCTATATCAATGAATTTATTCCTGATTCCGGCTAAAGTCTATGCGAGCGGCTTTACCGGTCTTGCACAGCTCTTGTCGAACCTGCTTGCGAGCTTTGCTCCTTTTGGGATCTCCACAGGAATCCTGCTGCTTCTATTAAACCTGCCGGTCGCATTTCTTGCGTGGAAAAAAGTAGGGAAGCTTTTCACCTTTTACAGTCTGTTGAGTGTCGGTTTCAGCACCATCTTCCTGGAAACCATCCCGGTGAGGGAGGTTTCTCCTGATATTCTGCTGAATGCTGTTTTTGGAGGTGTCATTGCAGCTGTGGGAATTGGTTTTACCCTGAAATATGGGGCTTCAACGGGCGGCCTTGATATTGTGGCCATGATTCTGTCCAGGATGAAGGATAAGCCCATCGGAACTTATCTATTCAGCTTGAACGCATTAATCATCCTTACGGCCGGTTATGTGTATGGCTGGGAAAAAGCATTGTATACCCTGGTTGCCCTGTATGCTTCCACAAGGGTCGTCGATGCCATCCATACTAGATATGAGAAGCTGACTGTGATGATCATCACGAAGAAGCCGGATGAAATGAAAAATGCCATATATGCGAAATTTGTACGCGGCCTCACGCTTATCCCGGCCAGGGGCGCATTCACCAATCAAGATAAAAATATGATCATGATTGTCATAACAAGATACGAGCTGTATGACCTGGAAAAAGTCATTCATGAAATCGACCCGGCGTCCTTCACCAATATTGTGGAGACGGTCGGCATACTAGGCCAATTCAGGAAAGATTAAAAAACGAGCCCCGCATACACGCGGGCTCGTTTTTTGGGTACAGCCGGAAGAAAATCAATTGTCAAAGCTGATGCTGGGCTGAGTTCCGCTCTTCTGCCTCTGCAAGGGTCATCCGATAAGGGATCTTCAGGCTGTGCTGTGTAACCACATCTTTGCCGTGCTGTACAAAACGCCTTGATTTATTGCGTTTTCCCAATAGAATCCCCTCCGCTTTGCAGTGTTGGACACGAAATCCGTGTCTTCCCTAGTGTAGCCGGCAGAAAGGTCGGCTACACCCAGTAAAAAATCCCTTGACGGGGCATTAATCAAGCACTCTTCTCCTTAAAAAATTCCTCCAGGAAGACAGCAATCCCATCCTCCTCATTGGATAAGGTAATTTCATTTGCGATACCTTTCAGGCCGCCGATTCCATTCCCCATTGCCACACCACAGCCAGCGTATTCAATCATTTCAATATCATTATCCTCATCTCCAAAGGCAATGATCCGCTCTCGGGGAATATTCAGGTAATTTGCCACCCTTTGAATTCCCACTGCCTTGTTGAGACCTTTTTTAACAATTTCGATCACATGGAATGGATCTGCCCAGCGCCTGTGCTCTATAACCTCTGCGTGCACTTCCTGAAGATGGTCCCTGATGGCATGGACAAATTCTTCCTCAGTATGTATCAGCATGCTGGTAGGAGGCTCAACAAGGAATTTCCGCAGGTCTCCGGTCGTGATCCGGGGCTTGCCCATATTAAAGATGTCCATCATCTTTTCGTCATGATAGTGGAAATAGACATCATCACGCACTTCAGCGATGATATTGTGAAATTTAAAACCGCTCAGCGCCTCCACAATATCTTTGGATACTTTAATGTCCAGGGGTGAATGGTAACTTCCCCAGGCTGTGTCAAGCGGGTGGTGGACAAAAGCTCCATTGAAGTTGACAATAGGGGTATTCAGCCCGGCTTCATGATAATACATTTCACTGGAGCGGAAGGGCCTTCCTGTCGCGATCATCACCTGATGACCCTGATTCATCAGCCCATTCAGTACGCTTTTAGAGCGGGGAGAGATTGTTTTATCATTCTTTAATAATGTTCCATCCAGATCTAATACGATTAAATGCTGTTCCTTCATATACTCTTCCTTTCAACACTGTATTGCCCTTATAATACTATGGCTTTGTTAATTTGATTCTAGACTAAAGTTAAATCTTTTTCCATTGTATGATAAATCATGTATGTTAGTATTATGAACATGAAAAGTCTGGACTGGAGCAGGAGGAGACGGCTTGATTGGTATCAGCAAGGAAAGTATTGACCATATTCCTGTATTGCATATAGTTAAACACACCAAAAAGCGTGATAAACTTCCTTTGATTATATTTATCCATGGAATTACAAGCGCAAAAGAGCAGAACCTGAATTATGCCTATCTTCTTGCAGAGGAAGGCTTCCGTGTAATCCTTCCCGATGCACTCCACCACGGTGAGCGTACAACCGGTAAAGACGGCGGCAGGCTGAAATATTCATTCTGGGAAATTGTGCTGCAAACCATCAGTGAAATGGAAACCATAAAGGACCATTATCAAAAGCTTGGTTTGATTGACCCGGAACGGATCGGTGCTGCAGGCACTTCAATGGGTGGAATCATCACCCACGGGGCGCTTGCACGATATGACTGGATCAAGGCGGGGGTAAGCCTTATGGGGAATCCAGCTTATGTGCGGTTCGCAAAAAAACAGATTGAGCATCTGAAGCTCTCGGGCATCGACATTCCGCTCAGCGAGGCAGAGCTTGATCAGCTATACAGCACACTTGGAGAGTATGACCTGACACTCCAGGCCGAGAAGCTTTCCGGAAGACCTCTTATGTTCTGGCATGGAGGAAAAGATCCTGTCGTCCCCTATGAGGATGCCTATCAATTTTATGAATCAATCCTGCCTCAATATGGAAACGATAAAGAAAGCATTTCCTTTATCCTGGACGAAGAGGCTGAACATAAGGTGACAATGGAAGGCCTGCATGGCACCCGTGACTGGTTCAGGCGCCATTTATAAGGATTCTATAAAAAATACACGCATGAACAGGCCTGATTTGGGATATAGACAAATATAAGGATGTTCAACAAATTAAAGGAGAGATTTTTGTGGATCAAGATTTAAAAGATAATTTAATGGGGGCCCTTGAGCAGGTTGTTGACCCCGAAATTGGCATAGATATTGTGAACCTTGGATTGGTTTATGATGTGGATATGGATGAGAGCGGTGAAACGACCGTTACCATGACCCTTACATCCATGGGCTGTCCGCTGGCCGGCACAATAGTAGACCAGGTAAAGACTGCGCTGGAAGATATACCAGAGGTGAAAAATACGGAAGTGAACATAGTCTGGACACCTGTCTGGAATAAGGACATGATGTCAAGATACGCCAAAATTGCCCTGGGCATACGGTAATTCAATCGAAGAATATGCATCCCACCAAAGCGCGGGATGCATTTTTACAAGAAGAGCAGAATGTATCGCATCAAAATATAGATTAATCAGCATCAGGGGAGGAGGAGAATCACATGGCCCAGAATTCAGCAGCAGCTGATACGTTCGATAGACCGCTCCGGGACTTAAGGATTTCTGTCCTGGACCGCTGCAATCTCCGCTGCCAGTATTGCATGCCTGCCGAGATTTTCGGTGACGATTATAAATTCCTGCCGCGGGAGGAGCTCCTTACATATGAGGAGATTGAACGGACAGCAAGGATATTCGCCGGGCTTGGCGTTGAGAAGATCAGGCTGACCGGTGGCGAACCTTTATTAAGAAGAAATCTGTCCAGCCTGATTGAGAAGCTGACTCAAATAAGCGGCATTAAAGATATTGCTCTGACAACAAACGGGATTTACCTGAAGAAGTCGGCCCAAGCCTTGAAAAAGGCCGGTCTCCAGCGTGTAAATGTCAGCCTCGACAGCCTGGAGGACAAACTCTTCAAGGAAATCACCGGCAGGGCACTGGGAGTCCAGTCCGTATTGGATGGAATTGAGGCAGCAGTTCAGGCTGGCCTTGAGCCGAAGATCAATATGGTCGTAAAAAAGGGGATGAATGACAGCCAGATCCTGCCGATGGCTGAGTACTGTAAGGCGAATGGCTTGAATCTCCGCTTTATCGAGTTCATGGATGTAGGGAACACGAATGGCTGGAAGCTGGACTCAGTCGTAACCAAAAAAGAAATCCTGGAAATGATCACATCCAGGCACGCTGCGGAGCCGGTAGAGGCCCATTACTATGGAGAAGTGGCCAAGCGGTATCGTTATAAAGATGGAGGATCTGAGTTCGGTTTTATAACATCTGTAAGTGAATCGTTCTGCTCGACCTGTACAAGGGCAAGGCTTTCGGCAAACGGACAATTCTATACCTGCCTGTTCTCAAGCCAGGGCTTCGACCTGAAGGAGCTGCTCCGTTCCGAAGCGTCGGATGAAGAGGTACGGGAAGTCATCCAGGGGATTTGGAACCGGAGGACAGACCGCTATTCTGATGAGCGGGCAGAAGGGAAGAACACAGGGAAAAGCAAAATCGAAATGTCCTATATAGGCGGTTAAATAAGTTTAGGGAGAGTAGAGCATGCTTGAAAAAAGAACACCCATTCCAATCGGCGAAGCATTGGGAAAAATCATGCAGATCAAGGCAGAAGGCGAGATAGAAACAGTCCCGCTACGGGAGAGCCAGGACAGATATTTAGCGGAGGATATCGAGGCCCTGCACGATGTACCGCATTTTAACCGGTCTCCCTATGATGGCTTTGCCCTGCGTGCTGAAGATACCCTTCTGGCAGGCAGGGAAAATCCAGTTGAATTCGAAGTGATTGAAAGACTGGCGGCAGGAATGTCACCTGAAAAGACCGTCGGCCCTTTCCAGGCAGCAAGAATCATGACCGGCGCCATGCTGCCCGAGGGAGCAGATACAGTTATCATGCTGGAACTGGTCTCTGAGTTTGTAAAAGGCGGAAGTGATTACATATCCATTAAACGTAAGCAAAAGAGCGGGGAAAATGTTTCATTTAAAGGTGAGGATGCAAAAAAGGGAGAAAAGCTCATCAAAAAGGGGACAAAAATCAACCCGGGTGTAATAGCAGTTCTGGCTGCCTTCGGATACAGCGAAGTAAAGACCGCAAAAAGGCCGGTTGCGGGACTCTTTGCAACCGGTACAGAGCTTCTTGAAGTAAAAGATCCGCTGGTGCCCGGTAAAATAAGAAACAGCAATGCATCTATGATTGAGGCTCAGGCCAGGAGAGCGGGAGGGGAAGCCGTTTATTTCGGCCAGCTTCCAGATGACCTGGAAATCTGCTTCGAGGCTGTTAAGAATGCACTGGATAAAGTAGACATCCTGATTACAACCGGAGGGGTATCTGTAGGTGACTTTGATTTCATGCCGCTTATATACGAGCGGCTGGGGGCGGAAGTCCTGTTCAATAAAGTCGCCATGAGACCCGGCAGTGTCACAACTGTAGCCCGCCTTGGAGATAAGCTCCTTTATGGTTTGTCCGGGAATCCTTCCGCCTGTTATGTTGGCTTTGAGCTTTTTGTGCGCGGTATGTTCAGAAAGAAGCTGTTTGTTGAAAACCTCTATCCCAATAAAGAAAAAGCCTGGCTGAATGCGGATTTCCCTAAGCCGAATCCATTCACAAGGCTGATCAGGAGCAGATGCCTGATCAAGGAGGGCAGGCTCTTTGCCGAGCCATCGGGCCTTGATAAATCCAGTGTGGTCATGAGCCTGGCTTCTGCTGATTCCCTCATTATCCTGCCGGCAGGATCAAGAGGCTATCAGAAGGATGACGAAGTAGAGGTGCTGCTCCTTGAGGACTTTGAAGGAAGCGGAGTGTGGGGAGAGGAATGACAAGAATTTTCCAGGTGTGCGGCTTCCAGAATACCGGGAAAACCTCAGTTGTGACGAAAGTCATTTCTCATTTTGCTGCCGTGGGTATCAAGGCTGCAGTGCTTAAGCACCATGGGCATGGAGGGAAGCTTGCTGTGGGGGGCTATCAGAAGGACTCTGAGCGCTACCTTGAGGCTGGGGCACATGTATCCCTTGCCGCAGGGGGAGGAAGCTTTCAGGTGCTTGCTGATGGAGTGGAGCTGGACCTGATGACCCAGCTTAAGGTTGCAGCCTGCCTGGAACCGGATCTTATCTTGATTGAGGGATATAAGATGGAAGGGTTTCCTAAGATTCTGATGATCAGGGAAGAGAAGGACCTTGCCCTGGTGGAGAAGACTATGAATGTTAAAGGAATCATAACCTGGCCGGAAGCTATAATAGATAATTCAAAAATAGGAGACATCCAGCATTTTTCATTGGAAGATCCAAGACTTGCAGAGAATGTCTGCAGACTGATACTGGAAACAGGTTCCGAGTTTTGAATAAACATAAGCCCGCCATTCCCGCGGGCCAGCCTTATGTGAATTTATACTGCCTGCATTTATCGTAGAAGCTGGTCTTGCCTATGCCGAGCAGGCGCGCGGCTGTCTGTTTATTGCCGTCTGCCTGGCTTAATGCCGCCATTAAGGCTTCCTTTTCAGCATCTGCAATGATTTCTTTAAGCGGTTTAATGGTTGTGGATTTCATCCGGCCGTATTCGGGATATCCCGGCAGGGCGGGCGGAATCTCCTGGTCACGCAGGTACAGTGGCAGATGGTTGAGAAGGATCTCTTGTCCGTCGAGGACATTAATTGCCCTCTCCAGTACATTTTCAAGCTCCCTTACATTTCCGGGCCAGCTGTGGCTGCACAGTGCCTCCCTGGTCGCCTGTGATAAAGCGATCCCCTGTTTATGGAATCTTTTTTCCAGTTTGTTCAACAGAATTTCTGCGATTGGGAGGATATCGTTCTTTCTTTCTCTTAAAGGAGGGATTTCCACTTTTATGACATTCAGCCGATAGTATAAATCCTCACGGAATCGTCCTTCCCCTACCATCCTTTCAAGATTCCGATGGGTAGCTGCAATGATCCTCACATCAACAGGCCTTGGTCCCTGTCCGCCGACTCTTTCGATTTCTTTTTCCTGCAGAACGCGCAGCAGCTTGCTCTGCATCATGAGCGGCATATCGCCTATTTCGTCCAAAAAGACCGTGCCAAGATGGCCGAGTTCAAATTTCCCCTTCTTGCCGCCTTTCTTTGCTCCTGTGAAGGATCCTTCTTCATAGCCGAATAGCTCCGATTCCAGCAGGTTTTCGGGGATGGAGGCACAATTCACTTTTATGAAGGGGAAAGGGGCTCTGCTGCTGTTCCGGTGGATACTGTGGGCGAAGATTTCCTTCCCAGTCCCTGATTCCCCAATCAAAAGGATGGAGGATCTGCTATATGATCCCCTCTCTGCCAGATTCCTGGCCTCGACAAAGCGGGGATCTTCACCTGCCAGATCACTGAATTGATATTTGCTCTTATACTCACCTTCGAACTTGCGCTTATAATACTGCAATTCTTCCAGCAGCGGCTGAATTTTCCCTGAATATTCCTGCCATTCACCTGGATTCCTGAAAATGACCGTACCTGCAGCGCCAACAAGCTCGTTATTTACATAGAGGGGATATCTGTTGGCAATCATCTCACTTCCCTTGATAGGCTGAACCGCGGAAAGCTCAGGAATTCCGTTTTGTGCGACTATATGCATCCTGGTGTTTTCAATGACTGAGTGAACCGGCATACCTATTGCATCCTGCTGCTCGATGCCGAGGAAGTCGCAATAAGCGGAATCCATATACCTGATGATTCCTTCCCTGTCTACAATAACAAGCCTTTCTGCTACCAGGCCTACAACTTCTTTAATCCATTCAATTGGAAGCACATCAATGCCCTGCATATAAAAATCCACCTTATTGTTTTAATATAGGCTATTATACAAGCAGATAGCAGGGCAGACCAATATAAACTTAAAATTCTAAAAATTTATTTATGTCATTGTGCTGTATAGCCGCCGTCTATCACACATGCCTGGCCGGTAATTCCGCCGGCCAGCCCGCTTGCAAGAAATACAGCATAATCCGCAACCTCCTGCACCTCAAGGAGCCTCTTTTGAGGGACCAGCGGATACAGAACTTCCTCAATCACTTTTTCGAGGGGCACTTTCCTCGTCCTGGCAAGGTCCTGCAGCTGGTTTTGGACGAGTGGCGTATTAACGTAGCCGGGGCACAGGGCATTGACAGTGATGGAATGCGGGGCACCTTCAAGCGCAGCTACCTTCGTCAGGCCGATCAGTCCGTGCTTTGCGCTATTATAGGCAGCCTTTCCTGCAAATCCAACCAGACCGTTAATTGAAGCCATATTTATGATCCTGCCTGATCCCTGTTCTTTCATGATCGGGAAGGCATGCTTTATCGCCATGAAAGGAGCGGTCAGCATGACCTTCAGCAAAAATTCAAATCTTTCCGTCGGAAAATCCTCGAGCGGTGAAACATGCTGGAGCCCGGCATTGTTCACCAGTATATCCAGACTTCCAAAATGGGATTTTGTTTTTGAAAGAGAATTTTCCAGATCCGCTTCCTTTGTTACATCGCAGGCCAGTCCCAGGGTAGAATACCCCTGTTCGGATAGGGAATCTGCCGTTTCCCGGGCAGCCTCCCCATTCAGGTCAGAGAAGACCACATTAGCTCCTTCTGCTGCAAATGCCCTTCCCAATTGCTGGCCAATACCGCTTGCTGCGCCAGTGATAAATGCAGTTTTTCCCCGCAAAGATAAATCCATAAGAGTTTCCCTCCAAAAATACTATACTTTTTATCTCCATCCAGTAAGGCTGTACAAGCCGATAATCAGGAATACAGTCAGAGTCTTTAGGATGGTTATCGCAAAAATATCCTTGTAAGACTGCCTGTGGGTCAGGCCAGTAACGGCCAAGAGGGTGATGACTGCCCCGTTATGGGGAAGTGTATCCATCCCGCCGGACGCCATGGATATTACCCTGTGCATGACTTCAGGGGGAATGTTCAATTCATTGATGGCGGCAATATATTTATCTGACATGGCCGCCAGGGCGATTCCCATTCCGCCCGAAGCAGAACCGGTCACACCGGCAAGTGCAGTAGTAGTAATCGCACCATTGACAAGTGGATTGGTAAAGGTTTCGGAAATCCCCTTGCTGACTGCTGTGAATCCAGGCAGGGAAGATATAACACCCCCGAATCCATATTCAGCGGCCGTGTTCATTACTGCAAGCAGGGCACCGCCGATGCTAAGGTTAAGGCCGGCCTGGAAGTCCGTGGTTACTCTTTTCCAATCAAACAGCAGGGCGGCGATGATTCCTATCGCAAGCGCCATTTCGACCGACCAGATAGCCACCACTGCAGGCGTCTCCAATTTAACGACTGTACTCAGCCCGATGGCGGAGAAGTCAAAACCATCCGGATACCATTTTGGGATATTGATGGTGAATAGTTTATTGGTGACACCTACAAGAATAAGGGGAACAAAGGCAAGGATCTTGCGGGCTGTACTTTCTTCTTCTGCCGGCAGTCCACTTCCTTCCTCCTCCGGAAGTCTTGCTGCTGTCCCTGAATTCCCTGCCGCAAGCTCTCCTCCAAAACCTGTATAACCTTCACCCCGTGCCGCCGCTTTTTTGCGCTGGCGCTCTAAATAGACCATACCGGCTGCGAGGATGAATAGCCCGCCAATGATCCCGAGGACCGGGGCTGCATAAATATCAGTCTTAAAGAATGTAGTCGGGATGACATTTTGTATCTGTGGAGTCCCGGGGAGTGCATCCATTGTGAAGGTAAAGGCTCCAAGGGCAATCGTGCCGGGTATCAGGCGTTTAGGAATATTCGCTTCGCGGAACAGATTCGCAGCAAACGGATAAACCGCGAAAACCACTACGAACAGGCTGACACCGCTATAGGTAAGGATCGCACCCAGGAGAACAATGGCAAGCATGGCCCTTTTGGCACCTACCAGCCTTGCGATGGTTCTCGCAATGGAAGCGGCGATGCCGGACATTTCAACTACCTTTCCAAAAATCGCACCTAAGAGAAAAACCGGGAAATACGACTTGATAAAACCAACCATTTTTTCCATGAATATGTTGGAGAAGAATGGCAGTACATAATGGGGATCTGTCAGCAATACAGCAAACAGGGCACAGATGGGAGCAAAAAGTATGACGGAAAATCCCCTATAAGCCACAAACATCAAGAGGCACAAAGATAATAAGATAATAACGAACTCCATAGATATCCTCCCTAATTCCGTTGTTTTGGTAAGCGCTTACAAATATACACTGAGTATACAGTCCTTTTTTTCCTTTTCCTCCTTTCTCTGGTTTTGTCCCCTGCGCTGCAGGGTAAAACTCATAATGATTCAAAAAAATTCATGAAGATTCATTATGATTGTTTTTATTCATGATACTTATATGCAAGTTCCGTGCCAAAACAGGGGAGGTGTTATTTCAAGAGATGATTTTTTTGAATATTCCGGTATTTCGGAAAAAGTAAAAGGGAATCGTACATAAATCCGGAAAATTCCGGGATTGCGGAAATAGTTAATGAAATACACATAAATACATAAAAATTCATTTGCATTTATTTTTATACAATCATATAATGTATAATTAATATATGAATTAAAATGGAATTCATTTTGGAGTTGATGATGGTTGAAGGTGTCGATCATAGGTGCAACAGGATATGGAGGAGCTGAATTGGTAAGGCTGATCAGCAATCATCCGCATATGGAGATAGCCGGGCTGCATTCCTCCTCGCGGACAGGACATGAATATGCGGCTGAATATCCACATTTTATGTATAAAGTTGAAGAAATGCTGCAGGAAATCAATCCGGAAAAAATGGCAGAAGAATCAGACCTCGTTTTCCTTGCTGCCCCTAATGGTGTTTCCGCGGAACTTGCCCCTCAGTTCCAGAGTCTGAACACTAGAGTAGTAGATTTATCCGGAGACCTTAGAATCAAAAACAGGGATGACTATAGGGATTGGTACAAAATGGAGCCTGCTCCGGAAGAAATACTGAGCAGTGCTGTTTACGGCCTTCCCGAATGGAACAGAGAAAATACAGCAGATGCAAAGATCATTGCCAATCCAGGCTGTTTTCCCACTGCTGCACTTCTTGGGCTTGCCCCGCTGCTGCAAAACTATGATTCTATTGAAGATATCATCATTGATGCAAAAACTGGGGTTTCCGGTGCCGGAAGGTCGCTTTCGGCAGGGGCCCATTTCAGTGAAGTTAATGAAAACTTTAAAATATATAAAGTTAACCGGCATCAGCATACTCCGGAGATTGAACAGCAGCTGCAGGCGTGGAATCCAAAAGCTCCTCCCGTCAGCTTTTCTGCGCATCTTGTCCCGATGACCCGGGGAATCATGACTACCATGTATGTCAAGGGAGATGGACCAGGTGATGCCGCCAGACTTTGGAGCCTGTATAAGGAAACATATGAACATGAGCCGTTTGTCAGAGTTCATCCAAATGGGAGTTTTCCATGCACAAGGCATGTATACGGCTCAAACTACTGCGATATTGGAACCTCTTATGATGAGCGTACAGGAAGAATCATGATCATTTCAGTGATTGACAATCTAGTTAAAGGAGCAGCCGGCCAGGCGGTCCAGAATGCCAATATCATGTTTGGCTTTAAGGAAGAGGACGGATTGTTAAGCCTGCCGCTCTATCCATAAAACAGGAGGCAGAAATGAAGACAATCAAAGTAACGAGCAGACTCGAAAAGCTAGAAAAGGGCAATATTCTCTCACCTCAGGGATTCAAGGCTGCCGGTGTTCATGCAGGCCTCCGCTATTCGAAAAAGGATCTTGGTATCCTCATTTCAGAAGTTCCGGCTTCCTGTGCAGCAGTTTATACAAAAAATGCAGTCATTGCAGCACCTTTGACTGTAACCAAGGAAAGCATCGCAGCCGAAGGGCGCCTGCAGGCCATTGTCGTGAACAGTGCCTGTGCCAATGCCTGCACAGGGAGCAGGGGGTTGAAGGATGCCTATGAGATGAGGAAGTCTGTCTCTGAGAGATTTTCAATGCCTCAGCATATGGTTGCCGTAGCCTCCACTGGAGTGATTGGGGAATATCTCGATATGGAGAAGATCGTCAGCGGAATACAGGCCCTGGAGCCGTCTGGCGAGCCTCTGGATGCGGATGATTTTGAGACCGCCATCTTGACGACGGATACGAAAACCAAACATACCGGCTATTCGATTGATATAGATTCTGTCAAAATAACAGCAGGCGGCGCAGCCAAAGGTTCAGGAATGATCCATCCCAATATGGCTACCATGCTCGGCTTCATCACCACGGATGCCAATATTGACTCTGTCTCACTGCAGAACGCACTGTCTGAAATCACAGACAAAACCTTCAATCAAATTACTGTGGATGGAGATACATCCACCAATGATATGGTCATTGTGATGGCAAATGGCAAAGCAGGGAATTCCATACTTAATGAGAGCCACCCGGAATGGGAGAAATTTGTCTGCCTGCTTCAGCAGACTTCTGAGGATCTGGCTAAACAAATTGCACAAGACGGTGAGGGGGCGACAAAGCTTATTGAAGTCAATGTATCAGGATGCCTGACAGACGAGGATGCACAGAAGGCTGCCAAAACGACGGTGGGGAGCAATCTGGTGAAAACGGCTGTGTTCGGGGCGGACGGGAATTGGGGCCGTATCATTGGCGCTCTTGGGAGAAGCGGTATCCGCTTCAATCCGGATCTTGTGACCATATACTTTGGAGAGACTGTGGTCTTGAACCGGGGAGAGCCCATGCCTTTCTGTGAAGAGACCGTGACGGAATATTTAAAGTCAGAGTCGGTCGTGATCAACATCCTGCTTGAGGAAGGAACGGGCAGGGGAACTGCCTGGGGCTGCGACCTTACTTATGATTATGTCAAAATAAATGGGAGCTACCGGTCATAATGGATCATGGAAAAAAGATCATCGTCATAAAATGCGGAGGAAGCACGCTTCATTCGCTTTCTCAAGCATTCTTTTCAAGTCTTTTAGAGCTGCAGAAGGGCGGCTATGAATTGGTGTTTATCCATGGCGGCGGACCGGATATCAATGAGGCACTCGAAATGTTCCAGATCAAACCGGAGTTCAGGGACGGCCTGAGGAAAACTACTAAAGAGGTCATGGAAACAGTCGAGCTGGTCCTGGCAGGGAAGACGAATCGGAAGCTTACCGCCATGCTGCTCGAGAATGGGCTTCGGGCAGTCGGTTTGAATGGATCGGATGGACTGATCCAGGGTGAGGTTATCGATGAGGAGGGACTTGGACTGGTTGGCAGAGCATCCTCTGTCAATCCGGATTTATTGCACGTCATGCTTGCCTCAGGTTTTGTGCCGGTGGTCACTCCGATTGCGGCAGCGGGCTCTGAAAAATTAAATATAAATGCCGATATGGCTGCCGGTGCAGTGGCAGAAGCGCTACAGGCTGAAATGTGTCTGTTCATTACCGATGTGGACGGAGTGCTTAAGGATGGAGAATTATTAGAAACACTGACACTCTCGGAATCAGAAGAGCTGATTGAAGATGGAACAATTTCTGGAGGGATGAAGCCAAAGGTTGAAACTGCCTTATCCGTTTTAAAACAGGGAGCAGGCAGGGTGATGATTGCCAGCGGAAAAAAGAAGTTTTATGAACGCGGCTATTTTATAGGAACTGTATTTTATCCCGATAAACATCACACGGGGAAGGAGGCTTCATTATGAGCAACTTATTTCCAACATATCCGAGGTGGAGCATCAACCCCGTAAAAGGAAGCGGAGTGTACTTAACAGATGACAGCGGAAAAAGGTATCTTGATTTTACATCAGGCATAGGAGTTCTGAACCTGGGACATTGCCATCCGGGAGTAAGCGAAGCTGTCAAGGCTCAGTTAGACTGTCTATGGCACACATCCAATTTATTCCCTTCCGGCATCCAGGAAGAAACGGCATCACATCTTGCGGGGCTTTCCGGCTTAAGAAGAGTGTTCTTTGCAAACAGCGGGGCAGAAGCGAACGAAGCTGCCATTAAGCTCTCCCGCAAAGCCACAGGAAGATCAAAGGTTATTACATTTTTGCAGTCCTTTCACGGAAGGACCTTTGCAGCGATGGCGGCGACTGGCCAGGAAAAGGTACGCACTGGTTATGGGGATATGCTGCAGACATTCCACTATGCTAAATACAATGATATCCAAAGTGTAGAAGAGGCGGCAGACAGTGATACAGCAGCCATCATGCTTGAGGTAGTACAGGGGGAGGGCGGCATCCATATTGCTGATCCCCAGTTCCTGAAAAGAGTGGAGGAAATCTGCAGGGAAACCGGAGCGCTCTTCGTCATTGATGAGATACAGACAGGAATTGGGCGGACAGGAAAACCGTTTGCCTTTCAGCACTTTGACCTGAATCCCGACATTATAACACTGGCCAAGGGTCTTGGAAACGGTCTGCCTGTAGGAGCTATGTGCGGCAGGGAAGAGCTTGCAGAAGCCTTTGGACCTGGCAGCCATGGCTCGACCTTTGGAGGCAATCCGGTCTGTCTGGCATCTGCCAGGGCTGTGCTTGAAGAAATAGGCAGAGCGGACTTCTTGAATGATGTGGAAGATAAAGGGAGATACCTCAGGAAAAGTCTTGATGATGCATTGAAGGATTGCAGTGTCGTCAAGGAGATCAGGAACCTGGGATTAATGGCGGGAATAGAATTAAACGAAGAAGCCGGACCCTATTTGAATGCCCTGCAAAATCTTGGATTACTTGTTCTGACAGCAGGCACCCATGTATTAAGGCTGCTGCCGCCGCTCACTGTTTCAACTTCGGAAATAGATGAAGCTGCCGGTTTAATAGCAGAGGTGCTTGCGAAGAAGCCCCAGGCTGTTTGAAGGAAGGAGCCAAGGGCTCTTTTACTGGAGGTTAATGCATAAAAATACTTTTTGTTAAATAAATATACAAAGCGAGGCGTCGTCATGAAAGGATATCTGCATTTAGAGAATGGGGATAAATTTGAAGGAGAGTGGCTCTCAGAATCAGAGGGGAACTTTGAAGGGGAAGTGGTCTTTTTTACTGGTATGACGGGTTATCAGGAAGTTTTGACGGACCCTTCTTATAAAGGGCAGATTGTTGTCTTTACGTATCCTTTAATCGGTAATTACGGCATCAATCAAGAGGATTTCGAAAGCAGGAAGCCCCATGCGGCCGGGGTAGTCGTGTATCAGGGCACTAAGCATTACTCCCACTACAAAGCCGAATCCTCATTAATGGATTATCTGAAAAAGTGGAATATCCCCCTGCTCGGCAAGGCAGATACCAGGGCCATTGTCAAAAGGATCAGGAGGGAAGGGTCCATGGGAGGCACTCTGTCTCCCGATGCCACCCTTGCCGCCCCGGGAACCCAAAGAATGAGCGGACTTGTCCAAAGTGTCGCGTCCAATGAAATCATAACTTACGGTACAGGAAAGCATCATATTGTCATGTTTGACTTTGGCTTTAAAAAGTCCATTCTGGATGAGCTGCTGGCCAGGGACTGCAGGGTTACAACCGTGCCTTACCATACTGGGGCAAGCACTATTTATGCCCTGAGGCCGGATGGCATTGTATTATCCAATGGACCAGGAGATCCAAAGTCCCTTACTCAGTATTTGAAATCAATCAGGGAAACTGTATCTAAGTTTCCTTCCATGGGCATTTGTCTTGGCCACCAGCTTCTGGCACTGGCTTTTGGCGGAAATACAGAGAGACTCCTGTTTGGCCACCGGGGAGCGAATCAGCCAGTTATGGATATAAAGACTAAAAAGGTATTTATGACCTCGCAAAATCATGGATATGTGGTGAAGGAAGGGAGCCTTGGCCAAACCGGGCTGTCCGTACTTTACAAAAATGTGAATGATAACAGCATTGAGGGCTTGAAACACAACGTTCTGCCAATCATATCCGTTCAGTTCCATCCGGAAGCAAACCCTGGGCCATATGAAAGTAATTATATTTTCGATGAATATATGGAAATGGTGAAACAAAAAGCTGGGAGAGAAAAAGCATATGCCTAAAGACACAAGCTTAAAAACCATACTGGTCATAGGATCCGGCCCGATTGTCATCGGGCAGGCAGCCGAATTCGATTATGCAGGCACACAGGGGTGCCTTGCACTAAAGGAAGAGGGATATAAAGTCATCCTGATCAACAGCAATCCCGCGACCATCATGACAGACGAAATCCATGCAGATAAAGTGTACTTCGAGCCTCTTACAAAAGAAGTGGTGACAAAGGTGATGGAAAAGGAAAAGCCTGACGGCCTGCTGGCAACCCTTGGCGGGCAGACTGGTTTGAACCTTGCCTTTGAGCTGCATGAAGACGGCATCCTTGACCGTTTAAATGTCCGCCTCCTGGGCACTCCGATTGATTCAATCAAACGCGGGGAGGACAGGGAGCTTTTCAGGAATCTGATGTACGAAATCAATGAACCTGTACCAGAGAGTGAAATTATAAAAACTGTTGAGGAAGGTGTAAAATTTGCAGATCGCATAGGTTTCCCAATAATTGTAAGGCCGGCGTATACTTTGGGCGGCACCGGCGGCGGGATAGCTGGAAATATGGAGGAGTTCCGGGAGATTGTCAGGTCAGGGCTTCAGGAAAGCGCAATTGGGCAATGTCTAGTAGAAAAAAGCATCGCCGGCTTCAAGGAAATTGAATATGAAGTCATGCGGGATGCCGGCAATACCTGCATAACCATCTGCAACATGGAAAATATCGATCCGGTTGGCATACACACTGGCGATTCCATCGTGGTTGCGCCATCGCAGACACTCACGGATGAAGAATACAATCTCCTGAGGTCAGCTTCTATTAAGATCATTTCCTCCCTGGGGATTATCGGGGGCTGCAATATCCAATTTGCCCTCGACCCCGGAAGCAAGCGCTATTACCTGATTGAAGTGAATCCAAGGGTAAGCCGCTCCTCTGCACTTGCGTCGAAAGCCACCGGTTATCCTATTGCAAGGATTGCGGCTAAGCTTGCAGTCGGATACAGGCTGGATGAGCTGATGAATCCAGTGACTAAGAGCACTTACGCAAGCTTTGAGCCTGCGCTTGATTATACAGTAGTTAAATTTCCGCGCTGGCCATTTGATAAGTTTCCGCAAGCATATCGCACACTTGGAACCCAGATGAAAGCGACAGGCGAGGTAATGGCAATAGAAAAAAGCCTGGAGGCAGCCCTGCAGAAGGCAATTGTCTCATTAGAGCTTAAGCTTGACGGCCTTGAACTGCATAGTCTCAAGGGAAAAACTATGGAAGAATTGATGACGTCCCTTAAAGACAGCACCGATGAAAGATTATTCATCATTTTTGAACTGCTCAGGAGAGGCATATCGCTTGAAGAAATTCATAATATCACCACCATTGATTTGTACTATTTAAACTGTTTTAAAAATCTGGTGGAAATAGAAGGGCGAATTAAAGGGAACAGTGCAGATTCAGTAACAAAGGGAGAACTTCAGCTTTATAAAGAGACGGGTTTTTCAGACAGTTTTCTCGGACGCGCATGGGGAGTGGATGAATCACTTATCAGAAGGATCAGGAAAAAGTTTGGAATAAGGGCTGCATATAAAATGGTAGATACCTGTGCAGCAGAATTCGAATCAGCTACTAATTATTTTTATTCCACTTATTTTGGAGAAAATGAGCAGATGCCCACCACCAGAAAAAAGGTGCTGGTAATCGGGAGCGGGCCGATACGTATCGGTCAGGGAATCGAGTTTGATTATTGTTCAGTACATGCGGTCTATGCCTTAAAAGCGGAAGGATATGAGGCAGTGATGATCAATAATAATCCTGAAACAGTCAGCACAGATTTTGCGGCTTCTGACCGGCTCTATTTCGAACCCCTGACCCTTGAATCCATCCTGAATGTACTCGAAGCTGAAGAAATTGATTCGGTTATCGTCCAGTTCGGCGGCCAGACAGCGATCAATCTTGCAAAAGAGCTGGAGTCGAATGGTGTTACGCTTCTCGGAACGAGCTTTGATGTTCTTGATCAGACAGAGGATCGCAGCCGCTTTTACCAGCTGCTCCAAAAATTAGATATCCCGCATATTCCCGGATATGAGGCGGGGAGTGTTGAAGAGGTCTTCGCACACTGCGAGACCCTCGGCTTTCCTATCCTGCTGCGGCCTTCCTATGTGATTGGGGGAAGCGGCATGGTGGTCATCCATTCTAGACAGGAGCTCCGCAAAAAGCTGGAGGATGGCTGGGAAATTGAATTCCCTGTGCTGATCGATAAATATATCAGGGGCAGTGAAGCAGAAGCGGATGTCATTGCAGATGGAACGTCAGCCGGCATTCCCATGATAGCCGAACATATCGAGAAAGCCGGTGTGCATTCAGGTGACAGCATGGTCTATCTCCCAGCCCAGAATATCAGTACATCCACTAAAGACCTTATGCAGGAGTATGCTCTGCGCCTTGTTAAAGAGCTCGGTTATAAAGGATTGATGAATATCCAATTTGTGCTCGATGGAGAAAAGCTGTATGTCCTCGAGGTCAATCCACGGGCCAGCAGGACTGTACCGATTATCAGCAAGCTGTCAGGGGTGCCGATGGTCCAAATAGCGACAAAAGTATTGCTTGGGAAATATTCTCTGTCGAATAAGCAGGCCGGCATACCCAGGGAGTATCCGTTCATTGCAGTGAAGTATCCCGTTTTCTCAACCTATGCTCTTGGCGGGCTGGATTCGATAATCGGCCCGGAAATGAAATCAACAGGTGAAGGCATAGCCATAAGCCGCAGCAGGGAAGATGCTTTATATAAGGCTTTCATGAAAAAAGGCGGTTTAGGCGGGAGAAACGAAATTCTTATAAGCTCCTCGACCAGACTGGATAGCGGATTAGAATCCCAGGTGATGGAAAAAGGATTCCTGCTTACCCGTTCCGAAGACCCGGCTGCATGGTTCCAGGAAGGAAACGGGGCTGCCGTACTTACATTCGGGACGGCCCAGGCAGATTTTGAGATCAGGAAGCTGGCGGCCAAATACAGACTGCTAAGCTTTACAGAATTAGAAACCTTCGTTGTATTCCTGGAGTCATTATCAGGCACTGCGGACGAGGTGGTTTCTTTGCAGGAATGGAAGATGAACATAGGAGCAAGAGGTGAGAAAATTGGCAAATGATACAGGGGCGGCCGTGAGCAGAATACTGGGTAAAAAGGATTTTTTAACGATAGCGGATTTCAGTCCGGAAGAGATCAGCAGTATATTGGATCTCTCCGCCTGGATAAAAACAAAAAGGGCTCTCGGGGAAATATACGAGCCTCTCAGAGGAAAAACTCTTGGAATGATCTTTGAAAAATCGTCCACCAGGACCCGGGTATCCTTTGAAACCGGCATGCTGCAGCTGGGAGGGCATGCGCTGTTCCTCAGCTCACGCGACCTGCAGCTGGGCCGGGGGGAAACGATTTCTGATACAGCGGGTGTTTTATCAGAATATGTGGACGGAATCATGATCAGGACCTTCAGTCATGAAAAAGTGGAAGAATTGGCAAGGTGCGCATCTGTACCTGTAATCAATGGCCTGACGGATTTTGCTCATCCGTGCCAGGCGATTGCTGATTTATTGACAATCAGAGAAATAAAAGGATCTCTTAGAGGCTTGAAGATGGCATATGTCGGAGATGGGAACAATATGGCTCACTCCCTCATGGAGGCGTGCGGGAAAATGGGTATTCACTTTTCCCTTGCCTGTCCAAAGGAATATATGCCAAATCCAGTCTGCCTGGAAGCAAGCCGTCAGTCCGGTTCCAAGTCGGGTGCAGATATTCAGGTTACTGAAGATGTGTGGAGTGCCGTGAAGGATGCTGACATCATATATTCAGATGTGTGGACCAGCATGGGCCAGGAGGAAGAAAATGAAATCAGGCTTGAAAAGTTCAAGGGGTATCAAATCAATCAGGAGCTTGCCAATACAGCGGCCAGGGATTATCTATTTATGCACTGCCTGCCTGCCCATCGCGGTGAGGAAGTGGAAAGTGGAGTTATAGACGGCCCCCATTCGGTCATTTTCCACCAGGCAGGGAACCGCCTCCATGCCCAAAAGGCATTATTGGTTGACCTGATGCGATGAACTGGATTCACCGGGCATGAGAATGCCCGGCTTCTTATGGAAAAGGGGGCGGAGCTGGCTGTATCCAGGTTTCCAGCAGTTAGGTGTGAACATCATTCATCTTGCTGGCATTCCTGCCTGCGCCTTACTCCGCTCCACCGCCCTATTGTGTTTCTTCCAGCACTTGACCAGATTCCCTTTCCATGCATGGGATGGAAGTATAAAACACTGTGTTAGAAAAGTGATATTCCGAAGATAATATGGGAGGAAGGAGGGATAAAATGGGCCAGAAGCACAGATTCCAGGGGGGAAGCAAGGCACCTAACAACGGCAGCTATGTGGAAGTCGGAGTTGGCGGCAGCATGGTAAGAAATCCGCGCAAGATTCATCTGAATGCCGGAGACAGCTTCCCGGAAACTACCAATGATGACAGACAGTGGGCTTACGCCCCTAAACCTCAGGCGCAAAAATGAATATAGGAATGCAAAAAGGGACACCTTTGTTCAGGTGCCCCTTTTTGAACATTCGAAAACAGCATCAATGATGCGGAGTTTTTGCCGGCTCGTCAGGAATGATGGAAGCGATGATCAAAATAAGCACAGTGACCACAACCCCAATAATAGCTCCCTGAGTAAAATCAGGTTCTACTCCGTTCATGGAGCTTACAACATATGTAAGCATAAGAACTAACAGCATAGTCCAGAAAAAGGTCCAGAATATTTTCATAAAGTTCACCTCAATCCTAAAACGTCATTCTTATTTTATCATACTAAATTCTGTGAGTGCATGGCTTTTTTCTTTTCTTTGGTTTAATGACCATTCAAATATAGAATATACATAATATTATAACCAGTGACAACCCCTGACGGGAAAAGAGATTGGATGATAAGAAAGGGAGAGCAGGGTATGGAACAGCGGAATTTCCAGTTTGATGGTCAATGGAATATCGTTTATTACCCGGAGAGGCCAAGCGGATTTGCTGTCATGATCCTTGGAGACAGACATCATTATGTCGATAAGGAGGGCAGCTATTGGCAGAATCATCCGGGCCGGTCAGAAATGCTGCAGCTCCTTAAAGATACTGGATATACTTTGCTCGCTTCAAATCTGTACAGGCCGAATTGGGGAAATGATCTATCTGTACATTCAGCCATAAAGCTGCGGCACTTGCTGTTGAAAAGTGAGATCCTGAATGACCGGATCCATATCCTTGCTGAAGGAACTGGCGCACTAACTGCTTTGAAATTGATGGCAGTGTGTCCAGAGGGATTCCGCTCTGCGGTTTTTCTTAATCCGTGCCTCTCCCTGAGGGAACTCATACAAAGGGAGAGGGAACGGAAAGTGTACTTTAAGGGTTTTCAGCAGGAAATTGCCCAGGCCTATAATCTGGATGCCGGAGAATTAGATTCCCTTGAAAGAGAAGAACTGAAAGATCCTGATATAAAAACGCCGCTGCAGATCATTCATGTGCTTGGCGGCAGTGAGGAAGATCAGTCTCACCTATATAAAGAGCTTGAGGCATCCAGCCAGGTTGGAAGCAAAGTGGAAATTCAGTACCTTTCAGCTGAAAAGCGTTACAAATGTGCGATGCTTGCCAGGCAGTTTTTTAAAAGACATGAAAAATACCTCTAATTTTCGAAATTGGGTAAATAGAAGGCTCCTCATTCATATGATACTGAATATAGAGGAGAGCAAGAGGTGAGGAAATGCAGAAATATATAGTCGTCGGAAATTTTAGATTCTTTGGCTTTCATCTTTGTAAAAAGCTGCTGGAAGAAGGATACGAGGTAGTAGGAATTGACTGGGATTCAGGAGACGCAGCCGCTTTTGAAAGCAAATTTCTTGAGATCGGGAGAAACGGCAACTTTTCCTATCTGCCCATGGAAAAATGGAATCGGGAGGAAAACGAAGATCCTGAAGCCGGGCTCCTCATTTCATATTATGACTTTATAAAATCAGGAATGACGGCAGGACAGGAATGGAATAAGCTGAATGCTTTCAGTCTGGTAAGCGGCTGGGCAAAACAGGCAGTGTTTTTCCTTCCCCACGGATTTTCCGAAAGAATACCCGCAGATATTTTTGGGCATTCCAATTGCAGGAGAGTATCCCTTCCAACCATTTACGGCCCATGGCAGCCTGCAAATATGTGCTTCCAGGCTGCAATTGAAGGCCGAAGCAAGGAGGAAATAGGCGAAATCTGCAAAAGTGAATGCAGGGAAGATGCGATATTTGCAGAGGATTTAATGAATCTCATTCCCGCCATTTTGAAAGACAGGGAGCAGGAAATCAGTGTGTGGAGCGATACTCCCGGGTCATGGCTGCAGTGTGCTGAACAAGTGGGGATGGAACATTTTCCTGGTGATTTTCCGGACAGGGTGCCTCGGGGGAATAGCGGGAACCAGCTGCTTGTTCCTGCGCTGACAACTCCAGAAGATGGAATCCTGAAACAAACGGAACATTTTATGAAATTTCAGCAGCTGTCGAGATGGTAAGGAGTCTTCGTAATTGAAAAGTAGACACTGCACGGATAAAATAGGCGTATGGACTAATTGTTTAGGCTCATAGGTCTTTTTTTTTGCAGATTTTTATATGGGGAGTGTACGAGTATGGACCAAAATAGAAATATGGAATTCATGGCCATTGCCATGAAATATTTTCCTGAAGCCAAGGAAAGGCTGGATGAGGCAGGAATAGAATTATCCATGGATCTTCTGCCGCATTTTATGGACTTATTCCAAAAGGTCATGCAGGATGCTTACGAGCTTGGAAAGCAGGATGCACTTAAGCAGGGCACTTAAAAGGGTAAAAGCTGCTGGGCAGCTTTTATTTTTTTTTCCTGAAAATGCCTAATATCGGTGTAATCTGCTGTATGGCCGGTTTCACCTGGTCATAGATAGTCATGATGCTGTCCACATGATTCATCATTTTTTCAAGGTCAATGCTGGATATTTTCTGAGTAAGGCTTTTATCTTCCTCCTCCTGTTTTTGGACACGGCGGGAACCGAACATGAATTGTGAAATGCGGTCCTGGTTTTCCGGTTTGTTCAACTTTCAGCCCCTCCTTTCAGGTTTTCTTACTGCTACTATATGAAATGGAATATTCATGGACTAGACTAAAGCCATGCTGATAAGATTTTGCTTATTAAATATTGCATGTATATATTTTTTTAGATAAAATTAGTACCAAGTCATAATAATTGCTAATAAAATAGAAAAGTATAAATTAAATATAAGCAGAGGGGTTGTTTAGATGAATGCTGGAATAATCGGGATCGGCCGGTATCTCCCAGAAAAAATACTCACAAACTTTGATCTTGAAAAAATGGTGGATACCTCAGATGAATGGATCCGGACCAGGACCGGCATCGAGGAGCGCCGAATTGCCGGAGACGATATCAATACGTCTGATATGGCATATGAAGCTGCAAAAAAGGCCATCGAGAATGCGGGAATTGCCCCGGAAGAAATAGATTTAATCCTGGTGGCAACAGTCACTCCCGACAGGCCTTTTCCAACCGTTTCATGTATGCTTCAGGAAAGGCTGGGAGCAAGGAAAGCTGCTGCCATGGATCTCAGTGCGGCCTGTGCCGGCTTCATGTATGGAATGATAACTGCAGGCCAATTCATTCAAACCGGCGCATATAAACACATCTTGGTAATTGGTGTCGAGAAGCTCTCGAAAATTACAAATTGGGATGACCGCAACACGGCTGTTCTTTTTGGAGACGGGGCAGGTGCAGTCATCATGGGGCCGGTCGAAGATGGAAAGGGAATTCTCTCCTTTGAACTCGGGTCAGATGGTTCTGGAGGCAAATATTTGTACCAGGACGGTTTATACCTTAGCATGAATGGAAGAGAAGTATTTAAATTTGCTGTACGGCAGATGGGTGAATCCAGTGTAAATGTGCTTGAAAAGGCTGGATTGACTAAAGATGATGTTGATATGCTCATTCCGCACCAGGCCAATATCAGGATCATGGAGTCAGCCCGTGAAAGGCTGAATCTCCCGCCAGAGAAGATGTCCTGTACGGTCCATAAATATGGCAATACATCTGCTGCCTCCATTCCCCTTTCACTTGTTGAAGAACTGGAAGCAGGCAAAGTGAAGGATGGAGATGTGATTGTTATGGTCGGTTTCGGTGGAGGCTTGACATGGGGAGCCATCGCCCTCAAATGGGGAAGATAAGATTTAAAATAAATGGATGATGAGATAGAAAGGAAGAATTAAATGACTAAACGCAGAGTTGTTGTAACTGGATTAGGCTCGCTTACTCCAATCGGTAAGGATACTGAAACCTTCTGGCAGAATGCTGTCGCTGGAGTTTCCGGAGTAGGACCGCTCACAAGGGTGAATGCTGAGGATTATCCGGCAAAAGTAGCCGCTGAAATAAATGATTTTAATTCTGCAGATTTCATTGATAAGAAGGATGCCAGGAAAATGGACCGTTTCACACAGTACGCGGTGGCTGCGTCCTTGATGGCCGTGAAAGACGCCGGCCTTGAGATCAATGAGAACAACGCTGCCCGCATCGGAGTGTGGATCGGTTCGGGCATCGGCGGAATGGAAACATTCGAAAACCAATTCGAGACTCTCCTTAACAGAGGGCCACGCAGAGTCAGTCCTTTCTTTGTGCCCATGATGATTCCCGATATGGCCGCGGGACAGGTTTCGATTACTCTGGGTGCCAAAGGATTTAACTCATGTACGGTAACTGCCTGTGCCACAGGCACCAATTCAATCGGAGATGCTTTTAAAGTCATACAGCGTGGAGACGCGGATGCGATGGTGACCGGCGGCTCAGAAGCACCGATCACCAGGATGGCCATTGCAGGCTTTTGTGCAAACACTGCCCTTTCAACTAATCCCGACCCCAAGACGGCAAGCAGGCCGTTTGATAAGAACCGGGATGGCTTTGTTATAGGTGAAGGAGCTGGGATTGTAGTCCTCGAGGAACTGGAGCATGCCCTTGCCAGAGGGGCTAAAATTTATGCCGAAATAGTCGGGTACGGGGCGACAGGTGATGCCCACCATATTACCGCACCTGCGCCAGGGGGAGAAGGCGGTGCACGTGCCATGAGAATGGCTATTGAGGATTCCGGGCTCCGTCCTGAAGATATACAGTACATCAATGCTCACGGCACCAGCACACCTTATAATGATAAATTTGAGACCATGGCAATCAAGGAAGTATTCGGGGACAGTGCAGTCAATCTCGCCGTCAGCTCTACTAAATCGATGACCGGTCATCTGCTTGGGGCAGCTGGCGGGATAGAAGCGATCCTGACAGTGCTCGCCATCAAAAACAATCTTGTACCGCCGACCATTAACCTTGAGGAGCAGGATCCGGAATGCGATTTGGATTATGTTCCTAATAAAGCCCGGGAAATGGAAGTGAACGCTGCTCTTAGCAATTCATTGGGCTTTGGCGGCCACAATGCAACCCTGGTATTCAAGAAATATAAATAAATCAGAGAGGCAAATGCCGGTTCCTATATGGATCCGGTTTTTTTGTCCGTTTGAGTCACTGCCGGCTTTTAGTGGATTTCTCATTTGGAAATGGCACATTCCAGTCTGCCGCATATAATAAACCATAATTTTGATGAAGGGATGAGAGGGGTATGGGCGTCATTCACACAGATAAATGGCTGAAGGAACATCTGGATAACCCTCTTCAGCTTTGCGGCAGGTTCAAGAAGCTATTCAGCGAGACATCGGAACAGCGGGTGTATCAGTACTTAGTGAGGAACGGGATGTACAGATATTCCAAAAGGTCCCGGGTTGATTTCCAAGAACTTCAGGAAAAAAGGGTTTGGGAAAAGATTTCCGCTCATTTTAGTTCTTACCGAAAAAAGTGGAAGGGCCCAGACATCCCTGTTTTCATTTTTCCGCATGGGAGCACAGGCGGCCTTGACGGGGGAAAAAACCGAAAATCTGGACTGGCTTTTAAAGATAAGATTTTCCTGTTCTATGCGCCAGGATTAAGGGATAAAGAATTAGAGGCAGTCTTCGTGCATGAATATCATCATGTCTGCAGGCTGCATGCCATGAAAAAAGACATGCAGGACTACAGCCTCGCCGATTCAATTGTCCTTGAAGGCCTGGCTGAACAAGCTGTGGAACAGAATGTCGGCCCTGACTTCCTTGCTGATTGGACAAAATTATACAGCCCAAGGGAGACTCTGGGCCTTGGGAAAAAATATATAGCAAAGAATCTATCTGTAAAAAAAACAGAACCGCTTCATGACCGTTTGCTTTACGGGGGCGGCAGGGTTCCCAAAATGCTCGGTTATTGCACGGGGTATATGGCCGTGCTTAAGTATACAAGGGAAAAAGGGCTTGAGCAGGAAGATACCTTTACCCACTCATCCGCTGAGCTCCTGTCCGGCTTTTTTTAAACGTGCCCCCGATGTATCTGCTTTTTTGCATAGATTTTTCAGCCGGTGTATATATTTCTTAATAACCATTTATAGGGGCTGCTGCAGAGCCTCAGGGGAAAGGGAGCCAGGGCGCCTTTTCTCCCTTAAAAATATGCTCATCCGCGGCAGCACAGGAATATTTTTACTTGGAAATGCCTATACTGATGGACAAACAGTTTTCAAGTAAGTGAGGGGTAAGATGATGTTATATCTCCATGATGTATGGGTTAATTGGTTTGAAGGGGAAGAAAACGGATACAATATTTGCCACTTTCATGAGTGGAGAAAAGATGATGGTATAGAACTGCTCGATCAGGTGCCGCTCGTTAAAGTATCATCTTCTATGTTTCACTATATTGAAAATGATTTATCCGAACTTCCCAAAGAATTGCTCGATGATATTTTTCAAAAGGCTTATGCCCGAAAGAATCACGAACGAATCCAGATGGATTATTGTTTTATAGCGACAGATGGAAACGGCATACTGGCTGTTGACACAATCGGCTATAATATTCCAATCCGTAAAAGCAGGCTGATTCCAAGGCAGGAGCAGCTTGTCTATGAAATGGTTGAAAATCATGAAGAATCTCCTTATGAAAACACAAGACAGGACAAAGAGGCAAAGGAATACCACATTTTATCACCTTCCCCCGACCTGATGCAGGGACTGACCCGGAAGGAGCGCCAGCTCAAACAGCTGCTTTTCATGGCGCTTGACCAGCTCCATTCATCGAAGAATACAGCGGAGATCAGGTACTGGTATACAGAATGGTCGCCGCATAAGTACGAGTACATCCAAAACCTGGGCTTTGAGACAGCATGGAAAGAGCTTTATGAGGCTGCTAAATATGATTGGAGCCCCAAACATTTGTCCCTTTGCGGAAACTTGATTAAGGGACAGCCATTTTTTGAAAAACTCTGGGAAATGGAAGTTGGGGACAGTCCGCCAGTATTATAGAAGAAACGCATATACTTTAAAGCAGCAAAGAGGCTGTCCTGATCAGGACAGCCTCTTTGCCGTATTGCGGCCTGCTTCATCTCTTTCTGCCAAGGCCCATTGCATTATTGATCTTCCTGATCATTTTGCCGGCCTCTCGGTTTGCTTTTTCGGCGCCGCGGTCAAGAATTTCATCCAGCTCTTCGGAGTTAATGAGGCTGTTATATCTCTTCTGTATCGGGGAAAGGGCCTCAATTACCACAGCTGCCAAATCGCCTTTGAAATCGCCGTAACCTTTTCCTTTGTAGCTCTCTTCAATGTCCTGCACAGGCTTTCCGCTGAAGATAGAATAAATGGACAGCAGGTTCGAGACACCCGGCTTGTTTTCCTTATCAAATTTGACTACGCCTTCTGAGTCTGTTACCGCACTCTTTATTTTCTTCTCAATGGTTCGTGCATCATCAAGAAGGGTGATAAATGCTTTCTTATTCACATCGGATTTACTCATCTTCTTGAGAGGATCCTGAAGGGACATGACCCTTGCCCCTACTTCCGGCAGCCGGATTTCCGGAATTGTAAAGATATCGTTGTATCTCTTATTGAATCTTTCGGCAAGGTCCCGGGTAAGTTCAATATGCTGCTTCTGGTCATCGCCGACAGGCACAATATCGGTCTTATAAAGGAGGATATCAGCTGCCATGAGCGGAGGATATGTTAGCAGTCCTGAAGAGACAGCATCTTTTCCGGTCGATTTATCCTTGAATTGTGTCATCCTTTCAAGTTCCCCTATATAGGAAATACATTGCATGACCCACCCTGCCTGCGCGTGTGCGGGTACTTCTGATTGGATGAAGATGGTGGCCTTTTCCGGGTCGAGACCGATGGAAAGATAGAGGGCTGCAAGGCTTCTGACATTCTTCCTGAGTTCAAGCCTGTCCTGCGGCATTGTAATAGCATGCTGGTCGACAATGCAGAAATAACAATTATAATCGTGCTGAAGGTCAACAAACTGTTTCATCGCCCCTATGTAATTGCCGATCGTTACATTGCCTGTCGGCTGGATGCCGGAAAATATAGTCTTCATTCAGTAACAACTCCTAATATGATGGTCTATTATAAGCCATAAAAAAAACCAATCCATCCCTGCAGGGACGAATGGCATTTTTAAAATGGACAGTCCATTTTTATGGCGCCCGTGTCCATTGTCCCGGTCTAAGCATCCGGGACAGACTTTCCGCCATGCCCAGCTGAAAAATGGTTTAAAGTTTTATAGTCTATTTTATCCTAACATAAGGGCATTCTGCAACTATGCTAGAGCACAGCGAGAAGGCTTATTAAACATCCAAGGAGTCCGGCAAGGAAAAAAGGGAGAGTAAGGCTGTATTTTCTATTAACAGGATAACCAGTCTTATCCAGTTCCTCGGTATCAAACTGGGCGACATAAGCACCAAGTCTATCCAATTTAAGGAAATTCTTCATGCTGAAAATGATTCCATTAAAGAATCCTCCTTCCACTACAAAAAGGAAGGCAGCGGCCATAACTAGAAACAGTCCAATGAAGAAAAGAGCGTTCAAAAATGAAGTGGAGTATTTGTAGGCTCCAAAAAAAGCAAAGACAGCCGACAGCAGGATGGCTGCCAAAAAAACAATGGCGGATCGTTTAATCATAACGGTTATTATTCCTCCAAAAACAAGCAAAATTCATTATAAAAAAGTATAGCTATTAATGGACTTATTAGGCAAGCATTATTAAAATAGAGAGCGAAGGCAAGCGAGTTTTTCAACCTTGGAAATGCAAGTTACTTACATTTTTGGGAATTACGGCCTTTCTAAAATCTTTAGAATTTTCCCAAGTATGGATAAGTTATTAAGAAAATTTTATGGTAATAATAAGAATATTTTCCCTGTCTTGACAGATGAAAAGCTTGAAAAATCAAGGTTTTTTACAATTAGGGATTTTTTACCTGAAATCTTCCCGTAAAGAAATTGTAAAAAAACATTGAAAAATTATATGGATTAAACTTATAATAAGAACGAAATCTTCAGAAAATTTGAAGATAAAACAATGGGGAGGTCAATCTAGAATGAACAAAAAGTTTTCGTTTCTTTTGGTTCTAGTCCTTGCTCTAAGCACGTTCCTTGCTGCATGCAGCGGCGGCGGCGAAAAAGCTGGGAACGAAGGATCTGGTTCAAAAGGGGACAGCAAAGGGTCTGACTCCAAAAAAGAGCAGGTATTAAATTTAATCGCATCTTCCGAGATTCCATCAATGGACTCTACACTTGCAACTGACTCCGTTTCATTCAATGTAATGAATAACGTATACGAGGGTCTTTACCGTCTAGACCAGAAAAACCAGCCTACTCTTGGTATGGCTGCAGAAGAGCCTAAGGTAAGTGAAGACGGCAAAACATATACGTTTAAAATCCGCGATGCAAAATGGTCTAACGGCGACGCTGTTACAGCCAACGACTTCGTTTTCTCTTGGAGACGCGCAGTAGATCCTGCTACAGCAGCTGAATATGCTTACATGCTTTACGATGTAAAGGGTGCTGAAGAAATCAACAATGGCAAAGCTAAGGTTGATACTCTGGGCGTTAAGGCAATCGATGATAAGACCCTTGAGATCCAACTGAAAAACAACATTCCTTATTTCAAATCTCTATTGTCATTCGGAACTTTCTACCCGCAAAACGAAAAGTTCTTTAAAGAACAAGGCAAGAAATACGCTCTAGAAGCTAACACAGGCGTTTACAATGGGCCATTTACGCTCAGCGACTGGAAACATGAGCAGAGCTTCCAGCTTAAAAAGAATGCTTCTTACTGGGACAAGGACGCTGTAAAACTTGAAACAATCAACTTCAATATTGTTAAAGACACAGCTACCGGCGTTAACCTGTATGAGACTAAAAAGGCTGACCGCGTCGGCTTGACTGCTGAATTTGTTGATAAATATGAAAAAGATCCAAACTTTGCAACATCTCCAGATACTTCTGTATTCTTCCTTCGTCTGAACGAGAAGAACAAAGTACTTAAGAACAGAGATGCACGTAAGGCGATCGACATGGCTTGGGATAAGAAGGCATTCGTTGATGTTATCCTGAACAATGGATCAACTCCTGCAAACTTCCTGGTTCCTGGCAATTTTGCTGAAGGTCCGGACGGAAAAGACTTCCGTGAAACAAACGGAGAACTTTCTAAGCTTGATGTAAACGAAGCTAAAAAGCTTTGGGCAAAAGCTAAGAAAGATGCTGGATTCGATAAGGTTACTCTAGAACTATTAAACTATGACGATGACAGTGCTGCGAAAATCAGCCAATACCTTAAAGAACAGCTTGAAACGAACCTTGAGGGCCTGACAATCAACATTAAGCCTCAGCCGTTCAAGCAGAAGCTTGACCTGGAATCAAAAGGAAACTATGACTTCTCATTCGCTGGATGGGGCCCTGACTACCAGGATCCAATGACATTCATCGACATGTTCGTAACAAACGGAGCTCACAACCAAATGGGCTATTCTAACCCGAAATATGACAAGCTTGTAAAAGATGCTAAAGGTCCGCTTCTGTCTGACCTGGATGCACGCTGGAAAGCACTATTAGAAGCTGAAAAGATCCTTATGGATGACGCTGCCATTTCTCCTATGTACCAAAGAGGTACTGCATTCCTTCAACGCGAATATGTTAAGGATGTTGTAGAGCACCCATTTGGCGGAGACTTCGGCTATAAATGGGCTCACATTGAGTAATCATTGATTACTGGATGTATAGCAGAGGAGAGTATGTGCTAACTCACATACTCTCCTTTTTCCCTTATTGCAGAAAAATCTGAATAAATAGATTTATAGAAAAAATTACTAATAGAAAAGGGGGGCTAACGGGATGTTGCGTTATACTCTTCAAAGAATCGTATACATGCTGATAACATTATTCGTTATTGCTACACTGACGTTTTTCCTGATGAAGCTGCTGCCTGGTTCACCTCTGAAAAGCCAGGATAAGCTGTCACCAGAGCAGGTGCAGATCATCAATGAAAAATACGGGCTGAATGATCCTCTGCCAGTTCAATATGTACACTATATTTCTAACTTAGCAAAAGGTGACCTGGGGCTTTCGTTCCAATATGATAACCGCCCTGTTTCAGAAATCATTTCAGGAAGAATTGGACCATCAGCGCAGCTAGGCTTACAGGCGCTAATCATAGGATCAATTGTTGGCCTAATTTTAGGGATAATTGCTGCGATAAAGCACAATACATTTTTCGATTACGGCGCTACATTTCTGGCTGTTTTAGGTATCTCCATTCCTTCATTCGTCTTTGCAGGCTTCCTGCAGTTCATCCTTGGTGTAAAGCTTCAATTGCTTCCGGTAGCACTATGGGAAGGCTTTACGTATACAATCATGCCGACAATAGCACTATCAGGATTCGTAATAGCCAATATCTCCCGTTTCATGAGAACAGAACTGCTTGAGGTAATGAACTCCGATTATATTATGCTTGCCAAAGCAAAAGGAATGAGCCAATCAGGCATTGTCGTAAAGCATGCCATCCGAAATGCGCTGATCCCAGTAATCACTATCATCGGGCCGCTGGCAGTAAACATCATGACGGGATCACTAGTAATCGAAAGAATTTTTGCAATCCCAGGATTAGGGGAACAATTTGTCAAATCTATCAATACAAATGATTACACAGTCATAATGGGTACTACCATTTTCTATAGTGCTCTCTTCATCTTCATCATTTTCGTAGTCGATATCCTCTACGGAGTTGTCGATCCAAGAATACGTCTGGCAGGAGGAAAAAAATAATGGAACAAAAGCAAATACCGCTTTCTTCTGACTTATTCCGTCCCGCCGGCAGCAAGGGCGACCTTGAAAAAATTGAAAGGCCGAGTCTGAGCTACTGGCAGGATGCATGGCACAGATTAAGAAAAAATAAAGGTGCGATCTTCGGTTTAATTATAGTAATAATAATCACTCTGCTCGCCATCTTCGCACCAATGGTAAGCAGCCATACGTACAAACAGCAGAATCTCGCACTGTCAAAGATGCCGCCTAAAATGCCGGTTCTTGAGCATGTTCCATTCCTTGGACTTGACGGAAAGGATAAGGACGGCTTTGATGTGTATAAAGCCAAGAACGTAAAAGAATATTACTGGTTCGGAACAGATGACCTTGGACGTGATCAATGGGTCCGTGTATGGCAGGGAACCCGGATTTCCCTGATCATCGCTGTTGCCGCAGCATTGATTGATCTTTGTATCGGAATAATTTATGGAGGTGTCGCAGGTTTCTACGGCGGCAGGACAGATAATATCATGATGAGGATCATTGAAGTCCTGATTGGTATTCCTCAATTGATCCTGGTCATTCTATTTATCCTGATTTTCAAGCCGGGAGTTTCATCCATCATCCTTGCAATGGTCATTACAGGCTGGACCGGGATGGCAAGGATCGTCCGCGGCCAGATTTTAAAAATGAAAGAACAGGAATTTGTTTTAGCTTCCAAGACACTGGGTGCTCCAAACTCCAGATTGATAGGGAAGCACTTGATACCAAACGTACTCGGCCCTATCATAGTTACAACAATGTTTACAGTGCCAGGCGCGATCTTCACAGAAGCATTCCTTAGCTTCATCGGCCTTGGAATTGCGCCGCCTCAAGCTTCACTTGGTGCGCTGGTCAATGACGGATTCAGGTTCATCCAGACCTATCCATATCAGCTGATCATCCCATCCATTGTAATCAGCCTGCTGATCCTCAGCTTCAACCTGCTGGGTGACGGCCTGCGTGATGCTCTGGATCCTAAAATGCGTAAGTAATTAAGGAGGAGAAGAAATATGGATAAGGTTTTAGAAGTAAAAGATCTGCATGTCTCCTTCGATACGTACGGCGGAGTCGTTAAGGCTGTCCGTGGAGTTAATTTCGACCTGAAAAAAGGGGAGACACTTGCCATCGTAGGTGAATCCGGTTCTGGTAAATCGGTTACCTCCAAGGCTCTCATGAGGCTGATACCTAACCCGCCGGGACGTATTTCCAAAGGAGAAATCCTTTTTGACGGCAAAGATCTTGCAAAAGTCTCCGAAAGGGAAATGCAGAGAATCCGCGGTAAAGAAATTGCCATGATATTCCAGGATCCGATGACATCATTAAATCCAACCATGAAAATTGGCAATCAGATCATGGAAAGTCTGATCAAGCATCAGAATTTAAGCAAAAGTGCGGCGAAAGAGAGAGCGCTTGAGCTTTTGAGGCTCGTAGGGATCCCTCAGCCTGAAGTGCGGATTAATCAGTATCCCCACCAATTCTCAGGCGGTATGAGGCAGCGTGTAGTGGTTGCTGTTGCTCTTTCCTGCAATCCGAAGGTATTGATTGCGGATGAACCGACTACTGCTCTTGACGTAACTATCCAGGCACAAATCCTTGAACTTATGAAGGACCTGCAAAATAAGATTGATACATCCATTATCTTCATTACCCATGATTTGGGTGTCGTGGCGAATGTCGCTGACCGTGTTGCTGTTATGTATGGCGGCCAGATTGTCGAAATGGGTACAGTCGATGAAATATTTTATGATCCAAGGCACCCGTATACCTGGGGGCTCCTTGCTTCCATGCCATCACTGGATACAAGCATCCAGACTGAGCTGACCGCTATACCTGGAACTCCGCCTGATCTAATGAATCCGCCAAAAGGCGATGCATTTGCACCACGGAGCGAGTATGCATTGGAAATAGACTTTGAGTATGAACCGCCAATGTTCCAAATTTCCGAAACACATTTTGCAAAGACCTGGCTGCTCCATGAAAATGCACCTGCTGTCGAGCCGCCTAAAGCCGTAGTTGATAAGCAGCGCAAAATGGCATCCAATTTTGCAAAACCAAGATTGGCTGAGGAGGTTGTCCGCTGATATGGCAGAGAAATTACTTGAAATAAAAAACTTGAAGCAGCATTTTAACGTGGGCAAGCCTAATCAGGTTAAAGCTGTTGATGGCATCTCCTTTGATATTTTCAAAGGTGAGACGCTTGGCCTGGTTGGGGAGTCCGGCTGCGGTAAATCCACCACAGGCAGATCCATCATCCGTCTCTATGACGCTACCGATGGCGAGGTGCTGTTCGAGGGAGAAAATGTACATGGCAGAAAATCGCGTTCTGACCTGAAAAAGTTCAACCGCAAAATGCAGATGATTTTCCAGGATCCGTACGCATCGTTGAATCCCAGGATGACTGTAGGTGATATCATAGCTGAAGGCATTGATATCCATGGGCTTGCCAAAACCAAAAAAGAAAGAATGGACAGGGTTTTTGAGCTTTTGAATACAGTCGGACTGAACCGGGAACACGCTTCACGTTATCCTCATGAGTTCTCAGGCGGGCAGCGACAAAGGATTGGAATTGCAAGGGCTCTAGCAGTCGATCCTGAATTCATCATTGCGGATGAGCCGATTTCTGCACTGGATGTTTCCATCCAGGCACAGGTTGTCAACCTGATGAAGCAGCTTCAGCGTGAAAAAGGGCTCACATACCTGTTTATTGCCCATGACCTTTCGATGGTAAAATATATAAGTGACCGAATCGGGGTCATGTACTTCGGCAAACTTGTTGAACTTGCGACAAGTGATGAGTTATATAAAAATCCGATTCATCCTTATACTCAATCTCTTCTGTCTGCGATTCCTCTTCCAGATCCTGAGAGTGAGAGAACAAGAAAGAGAATTGTATACAACCCTAATATTCATAATTATACGGAAGGCGAACAGCTGGAAATGCGTGAAGTAACTCCAGGCCATTTTGTCTACTGTTCAGAAAAAGAATTTAAACAATATCAAAGCATATATAAATAATGTGGAGCGGCTCTATAGACAGGGCCGCTTTTCTTATTATGAATATACCCGCTAAAAAGACAGAATAATCTAAATTTATAAAGAAAAAATTTATTATCCAGAGTGAAAGACCTTTATGCAGGGTAAATCCAAAAGAAGATAGAAAAGGGAGGTTGGCATTATAGTGAGAGGGAAGAAACTCTTGTTGAAGGGTGCGCTGCTGACAGCTTTGATTACAGCTATTCCGGCAGGATCGGTTTTTGCAGACGGAAGCAGTGAGATAGGCAGCAGGGAAAACCTGCATCTGGCACAATACCAAAAAAAACTGCCTGAACGTTTACCGAGGTTTACCTTTCAGTCCGGCTACCAATTTTCTTATCCGGATGCTGTAAGGGGGATTTATGTTTCGGGTAATATTGCGGGTTCAGAACGGTTTAGGGATTTGGTGGGTCTTGTTCAAAATACCGATTTAAACGCAATGGTCATCGACATAAAAAATGACAGCGGAAATTTGACTTATGTCCCGAAGGATTCCAAATATAAACATGCAGCAAGAAGATACATACCTTCACCTGAAAAAATGATGAAAACGCTGGAAAAAGAAAAAATATATCCAATCGCCAGGGTGGTCGTTTTTAAGGATTCAGAGCTTGCGAAAGATAGACCGGAATTGTCTTTCAGGGATGGTAAATCAGTATGGAAAAACGGCAGAGGCGAAGCGTTCGTGAATCCATTCTCTAAAGAAGTCTGGGATTACAATGTAGAAATAGCCATCGAAGCTGCCAAGATGGGATTTAAGGAAATCCAGTTTGATTATGTTCGATTCGCCGAAGGCTTTGAAAAGCGTGAAAACAGCCTTAAATATGAAAAGGGAGAGTACGGCAGCATGGATATTCCCGAATCCCAGAAGCGGGTTCAGGCTGTTACAGACTTTGTTGCCTATGCAAAGGAAAAGCTCATGCCTTATGATGTTCACGTATCAGTCGATATCTTTGGTTATGCCGCCACACTTCCTGAAGCACCTGGGATTGGGCAGAATTTCACAAAGATAGCCGGCAATGTGGACGTTATTTCCTCAATGATCTATCCTTCGCACTGGACTTCTTATTTTGGAATTGAAAAACCGGATCTCGAACCATACAAGCTGGTATCCCAATATGCCAAGCTGGAGAAGAAGAAACTTGCTGAATTACAGGACCCTCCAGTTTCGAGGCCGTGGCTGCAGGATTTTACTGCCAGCTGGCTGGGTCAGGGAAACTATTTGAACTATGGCAAAAAGGAAATCGAAGAGCAAATCAGAGCTTTAAGGAGCGGAGGAATCAAGGAATACCTGTTATGGAATGCAAGCAGCCGCTATACGAAAGATGTTGATTATACTCCATAAAAAAACAGGCCGGCATTATGCCCGCCTGTTCTTTGATGGAGTACTATTTTTTCTTCCGCCTACGGGTTTCCAGCCTGACTGAATACTAGCTGATTTGTCAGTGAATTCAAACTTTTTGTTTCCGGAAAAGAGTTTCTCTCCAATGCCATTTGATATGACACCAATAAAGGCTGTGATTCCAATGACGAGGATTGATACTAAAATCAAATCCGTTATATAGGCTGCCATCATGAACCTCCTGTTTGTGACGCTTATCTTTATTCTATTGGAAAATCCAGTTTTTAGGAAGGGAATCCTCAAATAAATATTCGATAAAAAAGGTTTATAAAATGAGAAAAACCGGGTATTAAAAAGGGGGATGCGAAAAACTTCCTATTTTTAATTGATTTAGAATAGTGAGAAAGTTTGAAGAATAAAAAAATCATGGAAAAGAAAATGACTATATATGAAAAAAATGTAAAAATATTAGGTATTTTGTCAGTTTTTCTTAAATACTGAGCTGAATCATGGACAAAACGGATACGGATTGTACTACCAATTTCATATTTTTTAAAATCCCCCCCTATTTTAGCCAGAATTGGTGTATAATGAATTGTGATAGATATTACTAATTTAAAGTAATTCTAATTAGTGTATAAAAATCGGAAGGCAATCTTGTTATCCCAGCATAGATCATCGATTCTATAACCAGGGAGTGTGAATAAATTAATGGTAACCTTGTATACTTCTCCAAGCTGTACATCATGTAGAAAAGCCAAGGCGTGGCTTGAAGAAAATGATATCTCCTATTCAGAAAGGAATATATTCTCAGAGCCGCTGTCTATTGATGAAATCAAAGAAATCCTTCGCATGACGGAAGATGGGACGGATGAAATTATTTCAACCCGTTCTAAAACCTTCCAAAAATTAAATGTAAACGTAGAGTCACTGCCTCTGCCGGAACTATATAAGCTGATTAAGGATAACCCGGGGCTGTTAAGAAGGCCCATTATCCTGGATGAAAAAAGACTTCAAGTTGGGTATAACGAAGATGAGATCCGCCGTTTCCTTCCGCGTAAAGTTCGTACCTACCATCTGCGGGAAGCACAGCGCATGGTCAATTAATTATATGCTTTTGATGTTTCCGGCCGAACAGGCCGGAAATTTTTTTATTCAGCCTAAAGTATGATAAAATACAAGTATAATCTTATTCAGTTTCAGCCGAATATAAGGATTACCCCCTCTTCATGAATTGAGGGGCAGCAGGCGGGCAGTGTTCTTTCCAGAATAGTTTAGAAAGCGCCGGAATAGGGAATATTAGGCGAACAATTGTTTTTTTTATTTATCTGTTTTTTGTTTCCCTTCTTCAGAAAATTGTCATAAAATATATCAAACAGAATATTTATGATCCGCTGTATAAAGCAGGAAACAGCAGCAGCAATGGATTTTGCCAGGGAGTAAAGTCCCTCCCATAATCGGAGCAGAAGGGAGAGGAAATCATGGAAATTGAACGCATTAATGAGAATACAGTAAAGTTTTATATTTCTTATATTGACATAGAAGAACGCGGGTTTGACCGTGAAGAAATATGGTATAACCGTGAGAGAAGTGAAGAACTTTTCTGGGAAATGATGGACGAAGTTCATGCCGAAGAGGAGTTTATGGCGGAAGGTCCGCTATGGATCCAGGTTCAAGCCCTCGATAAGGGCCTTGAGGTTCTCGTAACCAAAGCCCAGCTTTCGAAGGATGGACAAAGGCTTGAATTGCCATTGTCAGAGGATAAGCTTAAAGACCTCACATTGGATGAGAACCTGGAGGATATCCTGGAAGAACAATTCCAGGGGCGGGGAGAGAGCCCCAGTTCAGCGGGCTACGAAAATGGAGTCCTGGAGTTTGTTATGAGCTTTAGCGATTTTGAGGATGTTATATCCTTAAGCAGCAGTACAGGAATTGACGACATCCATTCAAAGCTGTATGTACTGGACAATAAATATTATTTGTACGTTGAATTCATCGAAAATGAAGACGAGGAAGACAAAATTGATGATGTTCTGAGCATACTCCTTGAATACGGGAATGAATCTGCAATTACGGTCCACCGTTTGCAGGAATATGGAAAGACAGTGATAGAAACAGACGTTTTCCAGACAATAAGAAAACACTTTTCTAATTAATAATCCGATTTCTTTATAGGAAATCGGTTTTTTTTGTATGAAAGCTGGAGCAGGATTTAAAAATATATGGATGAAGATATTATGATTAATTTAGGGTATATATCATTTAGGCTGTCTTAGAATTTGGATTGTAGGTGAGCACATGAAAAATACGGTGCGTATAGGAATTTTTCTTACCGGTATATTTTTAATCTGGTATTATTTTAACGATTACATAGGTGGAAAAGCGGTCAGTTACTTCAGTCTTGTTCTGACTCTGTCATTAATTATCATCGGGTTTGTCATTTTCCTTGAAAACAGGCAACCCATCCATACTCTCACGTGGCTGGTTGTCTTCGGGGCTTTTCCGCTCCTCGGCTTTTTCTTCTATCTGCTGTTTGGACGAAATTATCGAAAAGAAAGAATGTTCCGCAAAAAATTCTTCCTGGATAAACAAACCTTCCTGCAGATACAAGGGGAGCGCAGTGTATCAGAGGAGAGAATCCAAAGGATGGGGGAGCATAAGCAAAAAATGTTCCGGCTGGCCCAGAAGATGGGAAACAGCCCCATATCCTTCGCAAGTGAAACCAAAGTTTTGACCAATGGGAATGAGACATTTTCCTCTATCCTGGAAGAATTGAAAAAAGCCAATCACCATATCCATATGGAGTATTACATAGTCAGGGATGATGATATTGGAAGGGAAATTAAAAATGTTTTAGTCCAAAAAGCCCGGGAAGGTGTGAAGATCCGCTTTATGTATGATGCGGTCGGTTCCTGGACGCTGCCCCGCCGCTACATAAAGGACATGAGAAATGCAGGGATAGAGATCGTGGCATTTGGTCCGGTCAGGATGCCTTTTCTAAATAATAAGTTCAACTTCAGGAACCATAGGAAAATTATTGTTGTAGACGGGAGTGTTGGATTTGTCGGCGGCCTTAACATCGGTGACGAGTATTTAGGAAGAGATGAACAATTCGGCTTTTGGAGGGATACTCACCTTTGGGTAAGGGGGGAAGCTGTCAGATCGCTGCAGCTTATCTTTTTACAGGACTGGTATTATATGACCAGCCACAGCTTCCTGACAGATGAATACCTATCAGCCATGCCGATTGAACATAAGCATGGAGGCGTCCAGATGATTGCGGGCGGACCGGATAATGAATGGAGTGTAATCAAGAATATATTCTTTTCCATGATCAGCTCTGCTGAAGAATCCGTGTGGATTGCTTCTCCATACTTCATCCCTGATGAAGATATATTCCAGGCTCTGAAAATTGCTGCCTTAAGCGGCATTGATGTCAGGCTGCTCGTTCCGCAGAATCCAGACAAATGGATTGTGTATCATGCCTCAAGATCTTATTTTCCAGATCTTCTTGAGGCCGGGGTCAGGGTTTTTGCCTATAAGGAAGGCTTTATGCACAGTAAGATTGTCATTGTGGACAAGGAGTTTGCTTCAATCGGGACTTCTAACATGGATATGAGAAGCTTCCATCTTAACTTTGAAGTAAATGCTTTCCTCTATAAAACAGGGAGTACCCAAAAGCTGGTCCAGGACTTTATCCAGGATCTCACACAGTCAAGGGAACTGCACCAGGATACCTTCAATAAACGAAACATTGGCCTGAGACTGCTGGAATCAACCTGCCGGCTGCTCTCACCATTGCTCTAGCCTGCCGGCCGGCAGGTTTTTTTTTCTGGAAAAGGCGCTGAGCTGCATGTATCATAAGGCTTCCTGCAGCTAGGTGTATACATCAATGGCTTTGCCGGCATGCCTGCTCTTGTCAAGGTTCCTTTCCATGCCTTGACTGCTAGTAGAAAACTGATCTTTGTTTTCTGGAAGGATATAAGACCAAGTGTGTAGAATTGATGAAAAAAGAAGAGGAGGTATGCATTTGCTGACTGTTAAGAATGTGGATGGCACACTTTTTACCATTACCAGGAGATCTGAAAAGATTGATATTGAATTCTTGAAAAAAAAAGAATGGTATTGTCCATGCTGCAGCCAAAGGGTCATCCTGAAATCAGGAACCAAGAGGATAAGCCACTTTGCACATAAGAAGGCGGACGCATGTTCAATTAGTTTGGAACCAGAATCAGACTACCACCTGCAAGGAAAGCTGCAGCTGTTTGAATGGCTTCGGAATCAGGGGATGAGGCCGGAATTGGAACGGTATCTAAAAGAAAACAATCAAAGGCCGGATTTATACTTCGAATGGGAAGGCAATCAATTTGCCATAGAGTATCAATGTTCCCCACTCCCTTACAGGCTCTTCAGGCAAAGATCGCTCTCCTATCAGCAATCCGGGATAGTCCCTGTGTGGATAATCGGCAGAAAAAAACTAATATCCTATGGCAGCACTCTTAATAAACTCACATCCTTTCAGTGGTACTTCGCACAAGCCTCGGAGCCATATCCCTCAATTATTTCCCTCTGTCCCTTTCAGAAAGCCTTCTTCAGGCTGGGGGCAATCACTGCCTACTCCCCTCAGATATCTTTTGCCGAAACAGAGAAACTGCCCCTTCAAAAAACTCCATTTATCCATCTTTTCCAAAACAATAGTTCTGTGACAACAAGGCAAGTGGTGAACTGGTTCAAGAAATTGGACAGCTGGAAAATCTCGGCATATAAGCACGCAAGCATTCACCACCCGCTTTACAGTGCAATTTACCTGAATGGGCTGCTTCCCTCAAGCCTTCCGCCTTTCATCGGCCTCCCAGTGCCCTTTGGCCACCATATTGAAACACCTGCGGTTGAATGGCAGGCTTATGTTTATCTTGATGTATTGTTGAAATTTGAGGAGGGCGGGCCGTTCAAGAAAAGCCTCATCCATGAAGCCTTTCAGAGGCGGATTACAAGGCGGGATGTGAAGCTGAGGGAACTTTCCTCACATGGAGGTCATACAGGATTCCAGAAACCATTGGACGCATTTCTCGATGTCCTTAGGAGGAGCGGATATGTGGCTGACGGCTTTAAGAAAGGGAGTCTTATCATTAATCGATGTCCGGATTTTTCTGCGGAGACCGGGGCATGGAATACTGGTCTCAAATTCTTTCAGGCATTTGGAGACATGGAAATGGTATGAACGAAGTGGAAGGCGTATGATAGATGTGACATGATTTTTAATGTTATTGGAGGATTTTTTTAGGGAAAAGCGAATACTCTAAAGGTATGGATTTTTTGATAATGGAGGGAACATTCTATGTCACAGGAAACTACAGTCAAGTCTTTGCCAGCCAGAAGTGAAATACCTGTTAATGATACATGGAAGCTGGAAGATATCTTTGCTACTGATAAGGATTGGGAAACTGAATTTCAGGGTCTCAAGGAAGAAATCAAAAAAGCGGACGCCTATAAAGGTACACTGGGGGAAAGTGCGGATAAATTGTTTGCAGCCCTTCAATTCCAGGATGAAATCATGGAACGCCTGGGCAGGCTGTATACATATGCTCATATGCGGTATGATCAGGACACCACTAATTCTTATTACCAGGGATTCGACGACCGTGCCAAAACTTTGTATACCCAGGCTGCCAGCGCCTTCTCTTTTGCGGTTCCCGAGATTCTCGGCATTGATCCGCAAACGATTGAACGCTTTCTTGATGAGCATGGGGAGCTTAAGCTGTATAAGCAGGCCCTTGATGAAATCAATCTGCAGAGACCGCATGTGCTTTCCGCAGACCAGGAAGCCCTCCTGGCACAGGCGTCAGAGGTTATGTCTGCTTCACAAAATACGTTTGGCATGCTGAACAATGCTGATCTTGAATTCCCGGCCATCAAGGATGAAGATGGTGAAACAGTGGAAATTACCCATGGAAGGTATATACGCTTTCTTGAAAGCGAGGACCGGAGGGTAAGGGAAGAGGCATTTAAAGCGGTGTACAATACGTACGGCAAATTCAAGAACACCTTTGCAAGCACACTTGCTGGCACGGTGAAGAAAGATAATTTCAACGCGCAGATCCGTAATTATGATTCTGCACGCCATGCTGCATTAAGCGCCAATAATATCCCAGAGTCGGTTTATGATAATCTTGTTAACACAGTCAATGATAATCTTTCTCTGCTTCACCGTTATGTGGAGCTGCGGAAAAAGGTGCTGAAGCTGGATGAGCTCCACATTTATGATATGTATACACCGCTTGTTAAAGATGTGAAAATGAAGGTTTCATACGAAGAAGCAAAAGAATATATCATAAATGGCCTTGCACCGCTTGGTGAGGAATACAGCTCAATTCTTAAGGAAGGGTTTGAAAAACGCTGGGTGGATGTCCATGAAAATAAAGGCAAGCGCAGCGGGGCTTATTCGTCAGGAGCATATGGGACCAATCCGTATATATTGATGAACTGGCAGGACAACGTGAATAATCTGTTCACCCTGGCCCATGAATTCGGCCACTCGGTACACAGCTACTATACCAGGAAATCTCAGCCGTATCCTTATGGGAATTATTCAATATTTGTTGCGGAAGTGGCTTCCACATGCAATGAAGCGCTGCTCAATGATTATATGCTGAAGACCGTGGATGACGAGAAAAAACGCCTTTACCTTCTTAACCATTACCTGGAGGGCTTCAGGGGAACCGTTTTCCGCCAGACGATGTTCGCAGAATTCGAGCATCTTATCCATCAAAAATCGCAAGAGGGCGAAGCGCTGACTTCGGAGCTTTTGACCAAGGAATATTACGAGCTGAACAAGAAATACTATGGAACGAATATCGTAATTGACGATGAAATCGGGCTTGAATGGTCCAGGATTCCGCATTTCTATTACAATTATTATGTATACCAATATGCAACCGGCTTTAGTGCGGCTACAGCCTTGAGCAAATCCATTCTTGAAGAGGGAGAGCCGGCAGTGGGAAGATATATTGAATTCCTGAAGTCCGGAAGCTCAGATTATCCTATTGAAGTCCTGAAAAAAGCAGGAGTCGATATGAATCAGGCGGAACCAATTCAGCAGGCATGCAAGGTATTTGAAGAAAAACTGAATGAGATGGAAAGTTTATTATCATAAGGAACGCTATAAAAAGCTGTCCCGTTATATCCAGGTTTAATTCAGCCTGGACTGTTTACGGGGCAGCTTTTAATCGTTTGTATCTTTTCTAGTAGATTGTTGTTTCCAAACAGTTCTTTGGGAATTTAGTTATTAAACAAAATTAAGTGCAGCCCACGGGACTACTGATCCAGCTGGAGGCTTTCGAACTTTGAGCCATAAGGCTTTCGGGTAAATGGGATTAAGCTTCTGTATCAGCACGACGCCTGCCAATCAGCAAATCTCCTTTCGCTAACGCATAATTGCGACTAAGCTTCTGTCTTCACTTGCGCTTGCCAATCAGCAAGTCTTCTTTCGCTAACGCATAAGTGCGACTAAGCTTCTGTCTTCGCTTGCGCTCGCCAATCAGCAAGTCTTCTTTATCAGGTTGCGGGTTTTCATAAAGCTAATGGCTTCATAAAGATATCCGTCTTCATTCTGCACACATTGGTTCAGTTTGAAAAGCACCGGTCTCCGCCCTCAAGGCCGATGAGACTACCGCCCGCCCCGCGCAGGCGGAGGGCCTGCAGCGGAATTAACTTTTTAGTTCAATAGCCAAAAATACATGCGAAAAAAGCTCTCATTTAGAATCCCTTGAATCTTTTTCTGTTGTTCAGCATAGAGAGAGCGAGGAATAAGCATAGAAAAAGAAAAGGGGAAGAAATATAGAGCGGGAACAGATGCATGAAGCTTAATATTTGAAAGAACAGAGATAGGACAATAAGAAACAGAATACTGCTATATAAAAAAACCTTCATCTTTCCACTCCTTAATATTCGTTTGTAAAAGAATATGTTTCGTGAAGCGGTTTATACTAACTTTTGTCTATTATGTGAATTTAAACACAAAGTCTTGTAAGTGAAACAGGAATCATTTATAGTGAGAGTGTGAAGTTAATCACACACAAACATATACCCCTTTGTTTGGATCGTGAAGATTTCTCCCAACCCCTTTGTACGTAAAAAATGATAAAAGTCCTTGCTGATGCAAGGACTTTTTTTTACATAATTCAGGAGCGGCCTGCTGAATCAATAAGCTTCCAGTATGGTCCCTTCTTTGAAGGGATCTTTTGTACAAGCTGCCTGAGAACAAGTTTTTTCATTTCCCTTTCCACTTCGGGATAGGCCATGTTGTAGATGAGGGAAATCTCTGAGGAAGCTGCGAGGCCGAATGTCTTCAGGAATACTTCTATGGGCGGCGGTTCATCAGGTTCTGGCAGTACCCCAAGCATTTCTTCTAAAATCTGCTTGTACACCTCGTACGGATAACAGCCCGTCACCTTAATGCCTTCATCTTCAATATTTTGATTAAAGAAGACAAGCGTCGGCAATTCGTATACTTCCATTTCATTCGTAATCTTCAAATCACACTGAAATGCCTTTGCAGCGCTTGCCGACCTGAAATCCCTGATAAATTCTTCGGTATCAAGCTTTGCCCCTTTGGCGCACTCAAAAATAATATCCAGATCAGATATATTCATTCTTTCCAGGAAAAGCATCTCCTGCAGTTTCCTAAGAAAACGAAGTCCTGCTTTCCGGCCCTGCAATTCAGCGGCCTTAATGGCAATGGATGCATTATATGGAGTGGAAACAGGCTCCTGTACCGGAGAGTCCGGGCCGCTCCCTGCCAGGTCCCATCTCTGTGCTATTTTAGCCTTATTCAATGCTGCAAGCCTGGCGCCAAGTACATGCCTGAAGCTGATATAACGGCCAAATTCTACCTGAAGCTTTTTCAGGCTTGGCTCAAGCGACCAGCAGTCTGCACAAAGCGGGTCAATAAAAATATAGATTTCTATTGGTTTATTACCGATGCCATCACAATGCTTAGATTTGATCCATTCAGAAACATTGAAATTGGGCTCTTGAGAGTTCAACTGTTTTCTCCTTTCGCTTCGTTGTCAGGTGTATTGATCATATGCTGGGCCGTTAGAACGAGACGCTGGTAAAAGAATTCACGTATTTCCCCCTCGAGCCCTGCTTCATCCATGGCATCCCTCATGCAGGAAAGCCAGGCATCCGCCCTTCTTGGAGTAATTTCAAATGGCATATGTCGTGCGCGAAGCATGGGATGGCCGTGCTCAGATGTAAAGAGAGGCGGGCCGCCGAGATATTGAGTCATAAATTGTTTCTGTTTCCTTGCTGTTTCAGACAGATCATCAGGGAATAGAGGCACAAGATCCGGATGTTGACTGACTCTAGAATAAAATAAATCAATGATTTCGGATAACTTTTCATTGCCAATCGTTTCATAGGGTGTTCTGCTGCCTTCGATCATTCCCGATTGCTCCTTTATCAGCTCAAGTGTAAACATATTTTATCAACTGGAAAGCAATATCTCAAACATATCGCTTCGAGGGGAAGAAAGCTGTTATAAAACAGCGGTAGAAAAACAGGCCGAAGGCAAAAAAAAAACTGCCTGCAAAAGGGCAGGGCAGTCAGGCTTGATAATAGCCATTTACCTTCTGGACATATTTCTGTGTTTCTTCGAATGGGGGGATTCCGTTATATTTATCCACATTTCCTGGTCCTGCATTATAGGCGGCAAGTGCAAGTGAGGTGTCGCCGTCATACCGGTCCAGCATTTGTTTCAGATATTTGCTTCCGCCCATGATGTTCTCATAGGGATCGAAGACATTTGTCACGCCTAGGCCCCTGGCCGTCTCGGGCATGAGCTGCATCAATCCGCCGGCACCTGCGCCGCTTTTGGCGGACGGGTTAAAGTTTGACTCCTGCTTGACCACAGCCCTGATGAGTTTTGAAGGAATACTATAAGCCTGGGATGCCTTTTCAATCATCTCATCAATATCAGCAGGAGCCCGAAAGGCAAGGCTTTTGGGCACCACAGCTGCTGGAGGAGCGAGAACGGCCCCATAGCTGTTTACAGCTTTTTCACCGACTTCTTCCAATATGCCTTCAATTGCGTTCAGTGTACTTCCGAGGGGAGAGGCAGCCCCGTCTGACTGGCCTTCTTCCTGGAGGAAACCTGTAAGCAGGTCTTTAAATAAGCTTCCGGCGGCACTGCTATTCTTATTTATTTTAATATCTGTAAAGTTTTGAAGGGATTGAATATCTATCATCGATTTTAAATCCTGGATCTTCAACCTGGTCACTCCCTGTATACAGCATTCTTTCGTCTATCCATTGAATTTTGCATCATAAAATCGTTTAACTTTATTTTCGGCATGCCTGACTGGAATGTTAAGCTCTTTTAGTAAATGGTAAAAATTTCTTCTTCCAGACTCTGCATCTTTTACTTCATACTCCAACTCAAAATCTTCTTTTCCAAGGTAACGGCTGTTGTCAAAAACAAGCAGTCCATCCTTATACCGGAACTCACATCTATCCGTTTCGAGTGCTCCAAAAAGTTCAATGTTTCCCATGTCGATTCCGAACCTCTCCGCCTGCATTCGGACAGGTCCTGCCGGGATAGATCCTCCCTCAAGGATGGCCCCGGCTTCTTCCCCGGTCAGCGCCTGATGCGTCTCGAGCAGTCCTTCTGCAGCCGGTTCCTTCAAAGTCAGAGTGAACAGCCCGTTTTTATTGCGTATACGGAGGGCGCATTTCTCATCCTTTAACTTAAAGTCTGCCGTATCAAAATAATAATTTATCTGGGTTTTAAAGTCATACGGGGATATATTGAATTTTTTGGCGGCTGCTTCAAATTCCTCCCGTGTCAGCAAGTTCTTATATTCAATTTCAATCTCCTGCAACGCCCTTTCCTCCTGTCTATATGGCAGTCCTGGAAGCCTGTATGCCCAAAAATGGGGAAGACTGCTTCAATCCTTATGAAATAGGTTCTGTGTATGGTAAAATAATACCGTAAAAAACAAATTGAGATAAGTGGGTTTCCCGTAATTACGAAATAGAAATAATAGAATGGTATTATGGCAGGTGGCGCAGGATGAAGCACTGGGATGATTTTTTGGCCCCATATAAACAGGCGGTAGAAGAATTAAAGGTGAAGCTTAAGGGGATGAGGAGCCAGTTTGAACTTGAGAACAGCCACTCACCCATTGAATTTGTTACCGGAAGAGTTAAGCCGATTGCGAGCATCCTTGATAAAGCGAATAAAAAAAACATACCGCTCGACAGGCTGGGAACGGAACTTCAGGATATTGCAGGCTTGAGGATGATGTGCCAATTTGTGGGAGATATTAAAAGAGTGGTAGAAATTCTGCGGCAGAGGAACGATTTCGAGATTGTAGAGGAAAGGGACTATATTTCCCATAAGAAGAAAAGCGGTTACAGGTCGTATCATATGGTGATTAAATATCCGGTACAGACGATCAGCGGAGAAAAAGCCATTCTGGCGGAGATCCAGATCCGTACCCTTGCCATGAATTTTTGGGCTACAATAGAGCATTCACTAAATTATAAATATAAGGGGCAATTCCCTGAAGACATCATGACAAGGCTGCACAGGGCTGCTGAAGCGGCCTTCTGGCTGGATGAGGAAATGTCCCTGATAAGATCTGAAATTAAAGAGGCACAAAGAGCCTTCTTAAGAAAAACGGAAAGCAAGGAGAAATCATAGATACTTTGTGAAGGGTGGCAGGCCATGAAATATGCGATTACATCAAAGGGCGATGCGAAATCAAACGCGCTGATGCATAAAATGAGAACATACCTTAATGACTTTGATCTGCAATACGACGAAAACCAGCCTGATATGGTAATCTCTGTAGGCGGCGACGGGACGCTTCTTTATGCTTTCCACCGCTACAAGAACAGGCTGGATAAGACGGCATTTGTAGGTGTCCATACAGGACATCTAGGCTTTTATGCCGACTGGACTCCGGATGAAGTGGAAAAGCTCGTGATAGCAGTGGCAAAGACCCCGTTCGAGGTGGTTGAATATCCACTCCTTGAAGTGATCATCCGCTACCAGCATGCCGGGAGGGAATCAAGGTACCTGGCACTCAATGAATCAACGGTTAAATCTGTGGAGGGGACGCTTGTGATGGACGTGGAAATTAATGAGCAGCGCTTTGAGACCTTCAGGGGCGACGGCTTGTGCATTTCCACCCCGACCGGCAGTACGGCCTATAATAAGGCGCTCGGCGGTGCGATTCTGCATCCGAAAATACCAGCCATCCAGCTTGCAGAAATGGCATCCATCAATAACCGTGTGTTCAGGACGATCGGGTCTCCCCTTGTTCTGCCTGCACATCACAGATGCATGCTGAAACCGGTAAATGATGTCGATTTTCAGATAACCATTGATCATTTGACACTCCTTCATAAAGATGTGAAATCTATCCAATTCAGGGTTGCGTCAGAAAAAATCAGGTTTGCCCGTTTCAGGCCGTTCCCATTCTGGAAGCGGGTGGCGGATTCATTCATTGGGGAGTAGGTACACATATGCAGGAAGATTTAAAGATGGAAACACCCTTCAGGCTTGAATGGACAGTCCCTCATGAAGATAGAGGCAAGCTGCTCAGAGTGTTTTTGAATGAACAATCCATTTCAAGGGCTGCGCTTACTGACATTAAATTTGGCGGAGGAAGCATAAAGGTAAATGGAGAGGCTGCAACTGTCCGCCGTCAGCTGGAGGAAGGGGACCTTGTCTCAGTTTCTTTTCCGCCTGAGTCGGCCGGCCCCTCACTGATGGCCGAAGATATCCCTTTAAATATTGTATATGAAGACCATTACCTGCTCGTCATTGCCAAGCCGCCCTTTATGAATACCATTCCATCCAGGGACCGCCCTCATGGAAGTGTAGCCAATGCCTTGGCAGGGTATTATAAAAAGCACAAGATCGCTTCGACCATCCATATTGTGACCAGGCTCGACCGTGATACATCTGGGCTTATGCTCATCGCCAAACACAGGCATGTACATCATTTATTAAGCGTCCTCCAGCAGGAAGGGAATGTAAACCGTTACTATGAAGCCCTGGTCGAGGGGACAATAGAAGGTGACGGCGGCAGGATAGAAGCGCCGATCGGACGGAAGGATTCCAGCATAATCGAAAGGGAAGTCCGGAAAGACGGGAAATATGCCTGTACCGGATATGAGATAAAAGAGAGGATGGGGAGAGGCACTCATATTGCACTGAAGCTGATGACGGGCCGCACCCATCAAATCAGGGTCCATATGGCGCATATAGGCTTTCCTCTTGCAGGTGATGATCTGTATGGCGGCAGCCGCAGGCTGATCAGCCGTCAGGCCCTGCACTGCAGCAGGCTTTCTTTCTTTCATCCGTTTTTAGGAAAAACACTTTCGTTCAGCCAGCCCCTTCCTGATGATATGGAAAAGCTGCTTCAATTATATAGGGATCAGGATTATTCCCAGCCGCGGAACTTTTCGGGCAGATAAGGCATGCCGGATGCGGTACTGACAACGGACAGCTCCGGGTATCTAAGACTGCTGAGCGCTCCGCCAAAGACAGCTCCGGTATCGATGTTGTATGTGTGGCCGGTCTTCTGCACGTCCCGGACAGGGGTATGGCCGTAGACAACGATGGCTTTTCCCTTGTATTCCCTGGCCCAGTTCCTCCTGACCGGAGTTCCATCCGGATTTGTTTCACCTGTAATATCACCATACAGGACAAAGGTCTTGATGCGCGGACTATACCTGCCGATAAATTCTTCCTTAATGCCGGCATGGGCAATAACCAGCTTTCCTTCATCCAATATTTGATAAATAGGCGATTCTTCATAGAGTTCCATGAATCTGGTTTTTATCTTCTCTTTTTCACCGGGACTCAATGATTCATATTCAGCCGCTGTTGTTTCAAGGCCATGTGCGAGTTTAACCGGATTGCCCTTAAAGAAGCGGTATAATTTATCACAGTGGTTCCCGGGTACATAAAAGGCCGTTTTTTTCTCTATGACCAGCTTCCACACTAATTCAGCAACCTTTAAAGAATGCGGCCCGCGGTCTGTCAGGTCACCGACAAAAGCAAGACGTCTTCCATCAGGATGAACTGGAATTCCTTCCTTCCAGGAATAGCCGAGCGAAACTGTCAGCCGATGAAATTCGTCATAGCACCCATGGATATCTCCTATGATATCTAATTTCATTCATAATCCCCCTTTTACAGCTGGCTATCAGATTGTGTTCTTTTCAGGTGTGTTTTGATTTGGTTATTTCGCTTCAGCCAAAATCAGCAGGCCCGCCCACGGCCGCACAATATGTCAAATCAAAGATGGCATCAGTGCTGCATCCCTTTTATCATATTCTGTTTTACCGTTTTCATCCAGGGGGAAGGAATTTAAGAAGCCATCAGACGTTAAATCACTTAACACACATGAAGAAAGGGGGCAATGCCATGGCTGAACAAGAAGGTAAGGAAATAAAGCTTAATGCGGATATGCTGCTGGATGCGCTGAACAATGAACAGATTGATTCATTTCGTGAAGAATTCATGGAAATGCATCCATATGATCAGGCAAAATTCTTCAGCCAGCTCGAGGCAGAAACCAGGTCAAGAATGTATAACTATCTGTCGCCAGAGGAAATGGCTGCCCTGTTTGAAAATTTAAAGTCTGAAGAGGAAGAGTTCGGCGATATCCTCTCTGAGATGAATCCTGCGTATGCCGCCGATATGCTTTCAGAAATGTATGCCGATGATGCAGTGGATGTGCTGAATGAGCTGGATAAGGAACAGGTTGTCAGTTATCTGACCATAATGGACAAGGAAGCCGCTGATGAAATCAAAGAACTCCTCCATTATGAAGAGTACACGGCAGGAAGCATCATGACCACGGAATATGTGGCCATCGCGGCTAACCAGACCGTGCGTTCGGCCATGCATATTCTTAAAAACGAAGCACCGCAGGCTGAAATTATTTACTATATTTTTGTGGTGGATGAAAATAAGAAACTGGCAGGAGTCATATCCTTAAGAGACTTGATTGTTTCAGATGATGACACCATGATCCAGGAAATCATGAGCGAAAGGGTCGTTTCAGTATCAGTCGGGGAAGATCAGGAGGAAGTGGCCAGGCAGATGAGGGATTATGACTTCCTGGCCATGCCTGTCGTCGACTTTCAAAACCACCTGATTGGGATTATTACCATTGATGATATTGTCGATGTTATGGAAGAGGAAGCTTCTGAAGACTATTCTAAACTTGCCGGTGTGCCCGACATAGAAAATGGCGATAGAAGCGCTTTAACAGCAGCAAGGAAACGGCTGCCGTGGCTCGTGATTCTACTGTTTCTCGGCATGTTTACGGCGAGTCTCATCGGCCGGTTTGAAGAGACGCTGAATCAGAAAGCCATCCTTGCCGTCTTCATGCCTCTGATCGCAGGAATGGCAGGGAATACCGGGACTCAGGCACTTGCGGTTGTGGTTCGCGGAATTGCTACCGGTGATCTTAAGACCGAGAGCAAGTGGAAGCTGATATTAAAAGAGGGGAGTACAGGGCTGCTGATCGGCCTCAGCTGCGGCATTCTCGTAACCTTTGTCGTTTATTTCTGGCAGGACGATTTCTATCTCGGCCTGCTTGTAGGTGCAGCCATCATTGTGACCCTCTTTGTTGCCACACTTGCCGGATCATTAATCCCGCTTCTCATGCATAAAATGAATATAGATCCGGCAGTCGCTTCCGGCCCCTTTATTACGACTATCAATGATATTATTTCTGTACTTATTTACTTTGGGATGGCCTCCCTTTTTATCAGCTATTTGAAATGAATCTGCACCCCGGGACATGTCGAGACGGTACATACAACGTTTGGACAGTTGAAACGAAACAGTCCGGGAGGTGCTTTTTTTTTTATGAAAAGGAGGAAGCTGCATGTATCATGCTGTTTCCTCCACGAGGGTATGAACATCATTATGTCTGGCATTCCTGCAGTGCCCTGTTCCGCTCTTAATACCTTATTGTGTTTTTCCTGCTCTTGTCCAGTTTACTTCATGTAGGGCTGCTGCAATCAGAAAACCCATGATTGTTATTATTGTCTCTCTTACATTAGATAAAAGCCTTTTTTCTTGGGGTGAAGTAGGATATAATTAAATTAGGACTAGGTACTAATAACTGTTTATAAATAGGAGGGATTTTCATGAGTTTTTCTTTAAGTGGGAAGACATTCGTAGTGATGGGTGTAGCAAATAAAAGAAGTATCGCCTGGGGGATAGCCCGTTCACTTCACAGCGCCGGTGCGAAGCTGATTTTTACATATGCGGGTGACAGGCTGGAGAAAAGTGTAAAGGAACTGGCGGGCTCACTTGAAGGTGCTGATTCACTCGTCCTTCCATGCGATGTCACCAATGATGAAGATATCCGTAAATGTTTCGGAAAGATCAAAAGTGAGGCCGGTGTAATCCATGGCATCGCACACTGTATCGCATTCGCCAACAAGGAAGAGCTGACAGGGGAATATATGAACACAAATCGTGAAGGATTCCTTCTGGCTCATAACATCAGCTCATATTCGCTTACGGCTGTGGCCAAAGAAGCAAGGGGGTTGATGACTGAGGGAGGAAGCATTGTGACGCTCACGTACCTTGGAGGAGAACGTGTAATCGGGAATTACAATGTGATGGGTGTTGCCAAGGCATCCCTGGACGCCAGTGTCAAATACCTGGCTAACGACCTTGGTCCGGAAGGAATACGAGTCAACTCCATTTCAGCCGGTCCAATCCGCACTCTTTCTGCAAAAGGAATCAGTGACTTCAATTCCATTTTGAATGTAATAGAAGAAAGTGCACCACTCCGCAAAACGACCAGCCCTGAAGAGGTAGGAGACACAGCAGTCTTCCTGTTCAGTGATATGTCACGCGGCATTACCGGCGAAAACATTCATGTGGATTCAGGATATCATATATTGGCACGATGAAACGGGCAGGGGACCTTTGAGTCTCCTGTTTTTTTTGTTGAATTTCATCGGGCTCCGCGGTGTATAGCGAATGCTGCTTAAGCTGTGCAGACCATTTGGCCTGCACCTTTTACCCCCCTATTGATTGTCATAGGACAGCACCGCCTTGAATAGGATGTAGGAAAAAGCATGCCCATTTTTATTTTGAATCCAGGGGGGAAGGTCATGACGGAGAAGAAGGATGTCCGGGAGCAGAAGCCTTTCATGTATATAGTGCAGCCCAAACTGGCTGCGCCTAAAACGACAGTTCAATCAGAAATCAGAGTGAAGAAGACCCATCATGATGAGGTGATAGAAATAGAGGATCTCCCTGAACCGAAAAGTTCAGCTGAACGAGTCCCTCTAATTGATGTAGAGGAAGGCGGGGAGGAGAAAGCGGCCGCTGAAATGTCCCATGAGGTCCAGGAACTGGAAGAAATCCCTCCAGTTAATGAAATAACCGAGATTAACGTGATCAGCATCGCCAGGGAGAATGATCAAGAGGAGGATCACATACAAGAGGGTGACGAAGCTGCCCAGGGGTTTGCTGTGGTCCACACAAGCGGTCCAGAAACACCGGAGGAGACAGGATCCAGGAGGGAGCCCCGCAGGAAGATACAAAAGAAGTTTACAGACATGTCAAGTGATGAACTGCTGGAGTATTTAATCAGGATTCCCCGTATTGTTCCTAAACCGCTATGCGAGATGAGTGTAAACGGAAGGATTATCAGGGGGCAGATAGAAAAAAAGAAAGGCGATACGATCTATATCCGGCCATCCTATGGGACGAATCTGATTTCAGCCACAAAGGAAGAAATTGAATATATCACTTTTCTGACCTTTTAAGACAGCCTCGAATAATCCAGGTGAGGCAGCGGCATCGATACCTGACAAATATAAGAAGAATACAACTGAGGCTCGCACGCCTGCGATTAAGGACCGCTTCGTCAGGCAGCCTCTTTTTTCTGTGAAACAGCTTTTCCAACTTTTTTTAATACAAATAGATAATTTGTCCATACCGTTTATGAAACAAGCCATATATATAAATTAAGAAAAACAAAAGAGCTCCAAACCGGTACTTATCATAAAAAAAACCTGAGGCGGCAATCCTCAGGCTGGTTTAACCTCTTATCTTCAATCGTGAGATTCATCATGGGTCGTTACTGGATCAGCAGCAATGACAGTTGTGGCTGGAAGGCAGGTGACAGAGCAGAAGCAGCTGAGATCTGTTGTGATACAGATTCCAGTCGAAAGGAAAGGCTCTTCAATGTCTGCTGTAATTAATTGGATTTTTCCAACCAGGCTGTCAATTTCTGCTAACTCGTCTCTATCTTCAATCAAGCAGGCAGTAGTCAAAAGCTCAAGAACTGCACAGCAGGTTTCTTCATCTACATCAACAACCCTGAAAACGATGGTTTCAAAGCTGACAAGATGGCTTTGGTTAGAGCCGTGGCACTCCGGCTCCCTGCGGAAACCGAACCCAAGATATGGCAGGCATGTGCTTTTGCATGTCAGTATAACCGGTATTGTATTGAAGGGGCTGCCATTATGATGGTGAACACCGCCAAGTAATTCTCTGATCGATCTATTGCAGCTTGTCGTACAAGTGGATGCCGGTGCATCGGGACTTACTTTTTCTTGTGCTTCTACAATCGCGAGTAAGGTATCACATACACAATTTGAAGTTTCAAAATTCGAACCGCAACTCATAGTTTCTCCTCCTTGGTAAAATGTTAATATTTTCATTAACAGACTATGAAAGAATGGATAAGGTGGTATAAGTCATTAGCCCAATTTTATTAATTTCTTAACGGTCAGGAGGTATGCAGATCTTGATGAATGTAAATTTCCTGCTGATTTTTTTACTCGGTTTGGCTGCCTTCCGTTTAACCAGGCTTCTCGTATATGATAAAATCACTTCCTTTATCAGGGCACCCTTTTTTGATGAAATTACAGAAAAGGATGAACAGGGAAATGATGAAGTGTATATAATACCTAAAAATGCTGGAATCCGGAAATTTTTTGGAGAGCTCTTGAGCTGTTACTGGTGTACCGGAATATGGAGCAGTGCAATTGTACTTGCCCTGCACTTTTTTTATCCAGAGATAGGAAATCCCATCATTCTCATCCTTGCCATATCAGCCATAGCTTCCTTTCTTGAAACAATTAATTTGAAGCTGTTAGGCTAGTACATGAAGAGCAGACTGAACTTTTTCATATGATATAAGGAAGCACAATTTAGAAAGGGGAAGTTTTCAATGGAAAAGAAATCAACCTATTCCCATCTTGAAAAATACCTGGCAAAGCAAAAGCCGGTTAAGATTAAAAAAAATGACTGTGGATGCGGAAAGAAAAAAGCATGAATACAAAAAGCTGTCTCTTCTGGAGGCAGTTTTTTTTGTACAGATGCCCAATAAATCCCATCCGGAGAATAGTTATAAAAATCCAATCTCTGTCTAACAATAAGAGAGCCGAATATAAAAGGACTATTACATAGGAAGTGAAATGGATGACCAAGTTCCCGCGGATGATACGGTTGATTTTACTCACTGGATGGCCGCTTCTTTTGCTCGCCGGCTGTGGAGCCGAGGATGGAGAGGCGAAGAGCAGGGCAGCGCTGATCAGCAGGGTGGAACCTCCTCCTGTAATGATTTCTCCCGAAAGCGTCCAGGCAAAGAAAGAATTAAAGCAGATCAGCAAGGATGCAGCCTCTGTGAACAGTAATTATGATGCAGCGGTCGCCCGCTCGGATGATGATATCCTGGTCAGCTATAAAGTAAAACACAGCCATAGATTCCGAATGAAAAAAATTGAGAAAGAAGTAATAAAGAAACTTGAGAAAAAATACCCGGATTATAAATTCACCGTTTCAAGCGATTATAAGATTTTTCTTGAAATAGTAAGACTTGGTGAGAAGATTGAAGACGGAACATATGACATGAAAGCAGCTAAAAAGCGGTTTAAGGAGATCAAATTATTGAAAGAAGAGCTCACATAAAGAAAGGAGTAAGGGCATGACGAAAAAGAAAATGCTGAATCCGGAGCAGGAGAAGTATCAGCAGCTTCAGAAAAAGAATGAAACTAAACGGCCGGTTCTGAAGAATTGCTTGAAGGCGTTCCTGGTTGGCGGGATCATCTGTGTAATCGGGCAGGCCATCACCTATTTTTATATTTACTTTTTTAATTTCACGGAACAGACTGCTGGAAACCCAACTGTGGCGACCATGATATTCATCGCTATGCTGCTTACCGGCTTTGGCGTGTACGATCATTTAGGGCAGTTTGCCGGGGCAGGAAGTGCCGTCCCGGTTACAGGATTTGGAAATTCTGTAATATCAGCTGCCATCGAACATCGTACAGAAGGACTGGTTCTGGGGGTTGGAGGAAATATCTTCAAGCTTGCAGGCTCGGTTATTGTATTCGGGGTATTTTCCGCCTTTGTGGTGGCTTTAATTAAAACTCTTGCACGAATGATAGGGGGATAAGACTTGCTTACTGGTAAACATACCTGGACATTTTCTAACCATCCAGTCATCCTGTCCACAGGTGTGGCAGGGGGGCCGTTCGAGGCAAATGGGCGCCTGGCTGAAGATTTCGATTTACTTCATGACGATCTATGGATGGGAAAAGAGAGCTACGAACAGGCACATCAATTTTTGCTTGAGGAAGCAGTGAGCAAGGCGCTCGAAAAGCAGCAGCTGTCCAAGGAAGATATCCAGTTCTTCCTGGCGGGCGACCTGGTCAACCAGATTACACCTTCAAGCTTTGCCGCCTCTGCGAACGGGATACCTTATATCGGCTTATTCGGCGCCTGTTCCACCTCGATGGAGGGGCTGGCCATATCTGCTTTCCTTGTGAATTACAGCGGTGCGGAATATATTATTACCGGTGCATCGAGCCATAATGCCGCTGTTGAAAAACAATTCCGTTATCCAACAGAATACGGCGGACAGAAACCGCCCACTGCCCAGTGGACAGTAACCGGAGCTGGTGCAGCCCTTATTGGGAAGAATAATAACGAGGGGGGCCAGCCCTGCATCACTTCAGCCACAATCGGCAAAGTGGTGGATATGGGACTTTCCGATCCGTTCAATATGGGAGGGGCCATGGCACCTGCGGCTTCAGATACGATCTTAAAGCACCTGGCAGATCTAAATGTCGGGCCGGATCATTATGATCTCATTATCACAGGTGATTTAGGGAAAATCGGGAGGAAAACAGCCCTTATGCTTTTACAGAAAAACGGTGTAGAGCTGAATCCTGAAAAATTTCTGGACTGCGGCCTGCTTATTTACAAGGATGACCAGGAGGTTTTTTCCGGGGCGAGCGGACCGGGATGCTCGGCATCCGTATTTTATGGCCATATTTTGAGACGGATGAAGGAGGGGGAATTCAAGCGGGTGCTGGTTGTTGCCACTGGAGCCCTCCTTTCCCCACTGACTGTCCAGCAGAAACAGAGTATACCCTGCATCGCCCATGCAGTAGCGGTTGAAATGATATAAGACGAAAAGAGGAGGAATATCATGCTAGCAATGTTTTTTTGGGCCTTCATTGTAGGCGGGGCTTTCTGCGTGATCGGCCAGCTTCTCTTTGATGTGGCCAAGCTCACACCTGCCCACACAATGAGTGCCCTGGTAGTGGCCGGGGCTGTCCTGGATGGGCTCGGCTTATACGAGCCGCTCATGGATTTTGCTGGTGCGGGGGCTACGATTCCCATTACAAGCTTCGGGAATTCCCTCGTGCACGGAGCGATGCAGGAAGCTGAAAAACATGGGCTTGTAGGAGTGGTGACCGGAATGTTTGAAGTAACCAGTGCCGGTATATCAGCTGCCATCATTTTTGGCTTCATTGGTGCATTAATATTTAAACCGAAAGGCTGATGCCTTAAAAAATACGGCCGGCCTACACATCCATGCGCTATATCTCATAGTCTATATATGAGCTTAGCAAAGTGAGGTGATGGGCATGTCATACGGCTATGGAGGCTGCGGCTATGGCGGCTATGGATACGGTGGCGGAGGATATTCAACATTCGTGTTGATTATTGTGCTGTTTATCCTTTTGATTATAGTAGGCGCAAGTTTTTATTGTTAATAAAAAAACGGAATGAGCGCTCATTCCGTTTTTTTGTGTGTGAATTTAGCCCGCAGCACTTCTCATTCATCCCCGCTGTCCGAGGAGGATTCATCGAACCAGGCAATGGAAGACGACTCGCTTTCTTCATTGCTGCTGGACTCGCTTTCTTCATTGCTGCTGGACTCTTCTTCAGATTCCTGGGATGATTCCTCACAATCAGAGGATGAGGATTCATCATAAATAGAGCCGCCGCCCGAAGATTTATCAGAGGACTCCGGCTCCTCGTGTACGTCTGCTACCTTTTCTTCCGCACCTGATGAGGAGGAAGAGGAAGAGGAAGATTCATTGTCATCTAAAAAGCGTGAAATGCGAAGCGGCTTTACTGAATCATCCATGTTCGGGAGGTTTGCAAAATTTTTGCCATTAAAAATCATGATAAAGGACTCCTTTCAAATGGTTTCACGAACATTTTATGTAAGGGTGCAGAAAAAGGTGCGGACAAGAAATTTTGCTTTCATTATATTTGCCGGGAAAAGCACCTTCACTGATTCCGCTCATAAAATAGCTGTACAGAGAAGGAGGGCGTAACAATGGATAACAATTTCTTTAAGAATATTGAAAAGAAAACCGGAGTGAATATGAAGGACGTATTGGAATTGGCGAATTCTCTGCAAGGGGCAAATTTCAGTGATGAAAAGACTGTGAGAGGCGTCATAAAGCGCGTTTCTAAAATTGCCAATAAACCAATTTCATCTGAACTGGAAGATAAAATTGTGCAATCGATCACCAAGGATGGAAAAAACCTCGATTTTAACACGATCTCTAACATGCTGAATAAAAAATAAAATGGATCCTGCCAAAAAAGGCTCCTTTCCTATCCGATGAATCCAGCCTGCAGCCAGGATATATTCAGCGGGGGAAAGGGGCCTGTCATCTATTTGGAATGGACAGCCTTTAGATTATTTCTTCAGCATGCGCAGGAATCTTGAAGGAGATGCGGCCCTTCCCCTGCGTGTATGTGGGATGGAAAGGTACAGTTCATTCCTTGCCCTTGTAGCGGCCACATACAGCAGCCTTCTTTCCTCTTCCAGGGGACCGGTGTCACCCTTGCGATAGGAATCGAGGGCATAATCATGCGGCAGGCCGCCGTCCACATTGCCGATTACATAGACAGTCCCATATTCAAGCCCCTTTGACCTGTGGATGGTCGTAAGCTGGATAGCCTGGCTGAAATGCTTGGAAAGCTTCTTTACTTCAGAGTTCATACCCTTCATATGTTCTGCATGATCAAGGAATTCTGCAATTGTCCTAAAACGGCGTGCAGCCACTTTTAAATCCCTGACATCATCCGAACCTCTTTCCATGAAATTGCCTTCATTTCCGCGTTTTTTAATGAAATCCTGAAAACCCAGCTCTTTCTCAACAGCTTCAAGCGCCTGGACGGGAGAGAGGTCCTTCAGGGAACCAATTTGCTGAGGCAGCTTCTTCAGCTTTTTCTCCTGAAAGGCAAAGCTGGTCTTTACATAAGAAAGAGCCTGCAGGAGGGAACAGTCGTTTAAGATGGAATCCGCCTTTATCTGCCTGAGCACGTTTTGTTTAAGGAAGAGGGAAGGCATTAGATCTGTGATAGCATCTGTGCTTTCTGGATTAAGACTCAGCCTCAGGTAGGAAAGCATGCTCCGGACTGTTTTCCTGTCATAAAACGAATCTGCATCCTGGTCGATGGCAAAAGGCAGGCTGCTCTGGCTCAGCCTTTCAAAGATGGCCCGGGACATGGAATGGGTGCGGTATAGGATGGCAAATTCCCCCGGGTTCCGTCCTGCTGCAATTTTTTCCTTCAGATCAGTTACAATCATGGTCGCTTCCTGTTCTTCATCATAGGGAAAGAAAAGCATGGGCGGAGGGCCGTCATCATGCTGGGCATTCATTGATTTTTCACGCCGGTTGGAATTAAGCCGGATGATGCTGTTTGCCGTGCCCACAATTTCATGGGCAGAGCGATAATTATTGGTCAGTTTAATAACCTTGGTTCCATCAAAATCCTGTTCAAAAGCACTGATGAAAGCAGGGTCGCTCCCCCTGAAGGAATAGATGCTCTGATCATCATCGCCCACTGCACATATATTTTGCGATTTTCCGGCCAGCAGGCGGATTAATTCATACTGGACCTTATTAATATCCTGGAACTCATCTATCAGAAAGTGAGTGAAACGCTTCTGGTATTTTTCAAGAATTTCCGGATTTGAATCTAAAAGGAGATAACAGCCGAGAAGCATATCATCGAAATCATATTTCTGATGATTAACTTTATATTCTTCATATTTTCGATAAAGGAATAAGCACTTTTCCTCCCAATCATCCCCCGCCTTGATGCTGTCTGGAAACTGCAGGGAGTTTTTCCAGAGGCCGATCTGCTGAAGAGCCTGATCGTAGGCAAACAGCTTTTCATCCAGGTCACGTTCTCTTCCGGCGGCCTTCACAATCTGCACTTTTTCCCATTCCCATTTTAGTAAAGCCTCTTTTGTCCATTTGCCGGGTTCGTGGTGTATAAGGATCCGATAAAAGATACTATGGAAGGTGCCGCAGATGAGCGAATTTACATCCCGGCGTGAAAGCCCGGGGAATGAGAGCAGCCTTTCCTTCATTTCCCTGGAGGCTTTAGCAGTGAAGGTTACGAGCATGATTCCCCCGGGGTCTATGCCGTGCCTTGCAATCATATAGGCCGTTCGTGCAGTCAGTACCCTTGTTTTTCCACTGCCTGCTCCTGAGAGGACCAGAACCGGACCATCGACTGCCATCACAGCCTCTTTTTGCTGTAAATCAAGCTGAATGGGATCCTCTGAAGATGCTGCTGTCTGAAGGGCAGAACGGAAAACAGGGTTTGTCTTTACCCGGACTGCCTGTCTCCATGCCGCTGCCGGTTCAGATCCAGCCGTTATTCCGCGGGATCTGGGTAGCCGAAAACCGTCGTGTAGAGCGGCAGCCGGTTCTGCCACCCGTGCTCCTGCTTCCCTGCAGTCCATCTTATTGGATGAATGAAAGAAATGTGGTTCGTTTTCAATGCCCAAGTATAGCTTGACCGCATCTCTGCAGACAAAACAGGAAAGCTGGCCCCGTGTTCCATCATCATATAAAGCCTGCAGCTCGGAAGGGTCTATCGTATCTAAATTGAATAATCTTTCATTTTTCATCGCTTTTTTCATGAAGTCCTACCTCATTTACTAAAACAGTCAAAGTTCATCATAACAAAACATATGCCAAATCTAAAGAATAACAAAACTTTAGAAAAAAATATGTTTTACAGACAGAAAAAACGGGTAAAGGGAGAATAGTATAATAAAAAGATTTGTTCAAAAGGAGGGGCATGCTGCTTTGTCATATTTAACTCCAATCACAGACTATCAGACCGTTCAATATGCTGCCAGAACCGCTGGCGAACTAGAGAACACGAATGGGTATGTAAAAGGCACCACCCCTATATTCCGGGTAGAATTAGCCAGGAAACAGGAAGCAGAAAAAGAGGGAAGCATACATAATTTTAATGATAAACCGGATAGTAGTAAAGCCCTTTTTTCCTTATCTCACAGTAAGAAAAACTTTGTTCCAATGGAGATCTTGCAAAAGGCAGCTGAAATAACCGGTAAAGGCCAGTTTTTTCAAACCTATATTTAAAATAAAAAAGCCACACCATATGGTGCGGCTTTTTTATTTTATTAAATCCTTAGTCATTGTCCGATGAGGTATGCCGGCATCCAAAAATTCCTCGGAAATGGCAGTATATCCGAGCCGTTCATAGAAGGGGATGGCTTGAATCTGTGCATTCAGCTTCATCTTATTCAGGCCCTTGTTTACGGCATATGCCTCCAGGGCTTCCATAAGCAATCGGCCAGCCCCGCTTTTACGGGCGGAATGAAGAACACAAATGCGCTCGGCCTTGCCGATTCCATCCAGAACCCTGAACCGGCCGGCCCCGGCCGGTGATTCCTTATAATATAGAAGAAAGTGGACAGCTTCTGCTTCATGCTGATCAATTTCTTCCTCCAGAGGGACCTTCTGCTCTTCGACAAAAACTTTCTTCCTGATGGCATAAGCCTCCTGGAGCTCATCTTCTGTTTCTACAACTTTAACATCCACGTCCTACTATTCCTTTCGCAGGCGGAATGTTTCATAAACAGTCCAGGACCCGTTTTCAAGCTGATAAAGCAGATGGAAGCGGTCAATGACCTCTTCGTGTGTGATATTCAGCATCTTGAGCTGGTTCAATACATCTGAATGTTCATCCTCAGAAAGATTCTGCCCGATGGTAATATGCGGTGTAAATTTATACTCAGGAGAATCACCAAAGAAATTATCATGCATAGCCTTGTGAAGGCCTTCCAGTTCAGGAGTGGGCTCGACTTTTAAGTAAATGACGTTATTGACAGGCTGAAAGGAGCTTACCTTTGTCACGTTCATAGTAAATGGCTTATACTGGCTTGCAAGCAGTTCCAGCCGGTCTGCGATTTCCTTGATCCTGTCATCTGTAGCCGTAAAGGCATTTTTCAGGGTCAGATGCGGTGGTATCAGGGCATAATGGGAATCATAACGTTTACGGTATGAATTGACTAAATCCTGGAGCTTCTTGGATGGAAAGATGGCAACGCCGTATTTCATAGAACTACCTCCCAATAATAAAAAGATATCGTTATAGTATTATAACAAATTATTTGAATAATAAGCCAATTTGAATGAGGAACTTATATTAAGGAGCCAGTACTTTCCCTAGGGCCCGCTTCAGATCCTTTTGCCAATACTTCCAGGTATGCTCCCCTTCAAATTCTTCATAGAAATAAGAGAAGTCCTTCTTTTCAATCAGCTTGTTCAGCTCCCTGTTGGGATCAATAAAGTTTTGCTTTCCGCCGCTGGTCACAGGGACTTCGGTCTCGCCCTTCCCGATAACATGGTAGATATCAATAAGGGATGGATCAGCAAACTTCTCGACAGCCGCAAGCACTTTCCCGTCGACATAAGGGGATTGGAGAATCACACTTCCAAATGTATGGGGATATTGGAGGGCTGCCTGCAGTGATACGGTTGCCCCGAGTGAATCACCGATCAGCACCCTGGCCCTGGCCATATTATAAACAGGGAATTCCTGATCCAGGAAGGGGACAAGTTCTGATGCCAGAAAACGAATGTAGGCTGCCTGTTTTTCACCGTCAGGATGATATTTGGTCCTGCGGTCCATAACATTTTTATATGGAATGCCGACAATGATTGTATTCTGCATCTCCTTATTATATAGAAGCTCATCAGCTGCCCTGCCAATCCGCCCAAGCTGAAAATAATCCCGTCCATCCTGGGCAATCAGAAGTGTGTATTTGTACAGGGGAGAAAAGGATTCCGGGAAGTAGACCAGCAATTCCAATTCTTCATCAAGCGCACTGCTGTATATTGAGTATTCTTTGATCTTTCCTTGAGGTGCCGGCATAAAATCCTCCTTATTAAAATGTTTGAAATGTTATTTTTATATTACCATAACAGAAATGAGAGCGCTCTTATCTTCTGCAGGAAGCCGGGATAAAATTGAAGGCCCTTTTGTGTAAGAGTGGAGGGAAGGGTTATAAAAAGCTGGAGAAATGCCTTTGGCAGGGGAATTTAAGGCAAAATCCGAGATATTATCAGGAGCAGGCCCTGTAAATCGAAAGCAGGCTGCATTATAGCTGCTTAAGAGCCTGTGCCGGCATGATAGGTGCTCCGGGCTGGTATGGCTGAGAGGATATTTGCAATTTTAAAGGTACGCTTCTGATTTCTCAAAAAACAAAAAGCCTTAATATGAGTTTCCGTCATTTCCAATAAAGTGATCCTGCGCTGGGACAGCCCCTGGTCTTCTGCCATATAGATGATTTCCAGGCTCCGCTGTTCTTTAAGGCAGCGCGACAGCAATGGTTTCATATAATTCACTTCCTTTTACACAATTAACTTATACTTTCATTATATGCGAACATATGTTTTTTATCCAACGAAAAGAGAATGTTTGTTCGTATCATTTCAAAACATGTTCGGATCTAAAATTTAACGAATATTTTAGCCGGTTATTTAGTTAAAAGGCATTGACTTTTCCGTTATTATAATTATAATAATATATATGACATTAAGATCTGATAGTTCAGCGGGAGAATACATCCTTGACAGGGATGGGGTCGGGGGTTCGAATCCCTCTCAGATCATTATTAGAAAAAGGCTGAAACCATTGATTTATCAACGGTTTCAGCCTTTTTTGATGTGTGCTTATTTATTTTCCCATGGTTCATTTATCTTGCTGCTCACATCTTGCTCACATTTATAATTCAACACCATATGAAAGAGGCGCCGAAAGTGAGTGGCATTATAAATAATGCTTATTAAAAAAGATTTAGAAATAACATTCGACGAAGGTAAAGTTACTTTGAACGGGAAATCTTTAGCAAGTGATACAGTAGTTAAGAAAGCGTGCAATTATAGGCTTGTGTTCCGGATGCGGCAGGAAATAAAACATCAGTTTTTACAATTGATTAAACCCCTCCTGCAGCACTGGAGGTTACTACGAAGGTTCGGGTGGATAATGTGAGCAAGTGTGTGATATTAGATTAAAATAGAATACAAATCATTAAAAATCAAGGGTCAATCAAATCCAGTAAAAAGACAAACTGTAAAAATGTCTTCTTAAAAGAATTGGCCTCTTTTTCTGCTTTAGGTGAATGTAGATTTGTAACCATTTGGTAGAGGGGATAATTAACCAAAATGCTCTATGTTACATAGCTGGACAGCGTGCTATTATTATAATTGTTGTGGAAATTTAAGGTTAATTTATTAAGTTGAAAGTTGATTTAAGATATTGAGTTTGTAGATTCAAATGACTTTCAGAATATTAATATGACCTTCGGTGGAAATCTTTCCGAAATTAACGTGCCTAAATTGTTTATTACTAGTAATAGGACAACAAATGTTGATCAAAGCATTATTGCTTATTTGCAAGGTACTAAAAATGACTCCTATTAGCTGGTTTAGCTGATAAAGACTATACAAAAAAGAACTTCCTAGAAAATTGGAAGTTCTTTTTTCATCTTATATTAATATTAAACTATAACAGAGCACAATTATAGATTAAGGCACGGCATACTTTCAGCCGCCCGCCTGGCAGATGGCTGTATGACCTTTAAAGTTCTAAGCCATTTTTTACGGAAACCCTATTACGTCCCAGTTTTTTAGACTGCAGGAGCAGCTGGTCTGCGAATATATATCCCTTTTCCATAGAGATTTGTCCTCCCAGCTTGAAATAATAAAGGCCGAAGGAGGCGGTATAGGCAATGGGGATTTGCTCATTGTTAAATTCTGCGTCGACTGTGCTTTTTTCTAGTGTGCTTAATAACTCATGCAATGCTTGTACATGATCTTCAAAGCCTTTACCCCTGAGAAAGAGGGTGAATTCTTCACCGCCGCTCCTGAATAAATAGTCTTCGGTTCCTATAATATTGCTGAGGGATAAGGCGAAATGCTGAATTACCTTGTCGCCTACTGCATGATTGAACCGGTCATTTATGTTTTTGAAATGATCGATGTCTGCAACCACGATTCCTATGCATTCTCCGATCTGGTTCAGCTCCTTCATTTTCTTATCCATATATGCCCGATTGGATATTCCGGTTAAGAAGTCCGTATAAGCCATCTGTTCAAATTTATCCCGTTCATTTTTATCCTGAATGCTTTGCGCCTTAGAGATAAAGGACCGGCTGACCAGATAATTGAGAATGAATAAGCTTAGCAGCATGTCCCACTTCTGTTCTTGCAGGAAAAGCAGGAGCAGGCCATTGGTGAATGACAGCTTTCCTATGTCCAGGATACTTCTGGTTTTAATAAAATCAATGGCTTCGGACAGTGTCTTCAATTCCCCTAAGAAGTAGAAGCTGATAATGAAATAGAGATCGGATAGCAGGGAAGTGATTGTTACCAGCAGAATCATCATAATCCAGAACCCAAAGGGAATGTTATGAAAGACGGGGGATAACTGGATGTATAAATAATAGGCAATCGAGTGATTCAGTGTGAAGGATCCTATATTATATACAGTGTCGAGAAATTCAGATGGATCAGCGGTTTTTGTGCGTTTCTTATTAAAATAAACAGTGAGCCGGTAAAGGACCTCGAAAATGAATAAACCAAAGGGACCTGCAAACAGGCCAAACGATAGACTGTACGTTATCCCATAGTCTATGGGAGTGCTTCCCTTTTTACTGACAATCCGCAGATGAAAATAGAGATTAGAGAATAACCAGTACAAGGCAAGGGCCTTGATATACACATTCATTTCAATAAAAAGGTGGGGAGTATGGATAGAAATGGCCAGTGATGTGAGAAATAATGCAAAAGTGAAAAGTCTGTCTCTCAGCATAATAGTGAATTACCCCTTCGAAAATAAGGGAGCACGGCCTTATTCTTTTCCGTAAAAAGGCCGTGACCCTTGTCTGTTACATAAGACCTAATAACCTGGCTAATGAAGATATGATCTTTTGGAAAAAACTAATATTTTATCATACTATTTTACTATATATCCTTTTTTTTGCAACCAGGTAATTAATAATGAAGCTAACAAATGGAGCCTGCCGGAAGAAAACCTAGTATAGATTGGCAGCGCTTATGTCAGAGAAAATTAATCCTTTCGAAAATATTATCGGTTCCCTTTCTTGTTTATTAAATACAGCGTTTTTGGCACCTGAGTTTTTTTCGTTATTTTCGGAATGGCAAGCCTTAATATTACAATATCAATAAAGAACAATTAGCATCGCGGATAAAGCAGCTGTTTAGTTATGCTCATGCTGTTTTTCCTGTTATGTTTTTTTGGCTATGTTAGTTACTGGCAAGTACATTCAATGGGGGAGATGATAATTGAATCCAGTAGTGGGCCTGGACGTGGCCAAAGGAGAAAGCGAAGTTCAAGCCTTTTTAGATAAAGATAAGCCTTTTGGGAAAGGTTTCAGTTTAAAGCATAACAAAGAGGACTTAGAGTCATTTGTTTCTTTTTTCCGAAAAAACAGGAAATATTATTCGAAGAAGAAATTGATCAAAAGGAGTTTGTTAGCATCATTGATTGCTTTTACAAGCAAGAATGTTATATTTATGCGATTATTCCTGAATTTGAAGAACACTTATTAAATGAAGCATTAAACCAAAGCAAGAAACAGATCCTTGCTTTTTCTCTTTGTCTGGTATTTTGTCCAAAAAATAAGAAGAACATTTGCGGCAGCGGCCAGCTTGAATTATGGCTTTCCTAACCAGAGAGCTTTTTTTAGCGTAACTTTCTCCTTTTCATTAAACAAGAAAAGCCTGGTATCAAAATACCAGGCTTTCCTTACATATTAATACGGTCTGTTAGAAGTAAACGTAAATGGTACGTTTGCTCCTGAGTATAAGCCTGCATATACATACTTGGTACCTCCGGGAATAACTCCGGATTCATTGGCTCCAGATGATGCTGCAGAGCCTATTAATTCGAAATCCTTATTATAGAAGTACACATCGTAATCGTAAGATGCAGAATCCCCTTGACCTTCCAGCGTAAAAGTATGGATTCCGTCCCCATGTGCCTCTGGAAGTGTAATCACATAGCCGTCAACCCCCTGAGAAGCCGGCGTTGGATTTTTTGTTGTGACAAATTCGTTTTCTGTTACTGCTAGTGTTGCCGGAAGTCCAGCTAAGCTTCCCACTCCAGTACCTGCATTACCAGCTTTTACAGTTCCCTCAGTTATAAAAGGAGATTCAGGTTCTAATGTGACTGGCTCTATTTTCGATTTTCCGGAAGCAAATACTTGAAGCTCAGCAATTTGCACATATTGTGCAGCGTCATCCTGTGCTGTCTTGGCAATTAGCTTTACAAATTTCGCCTGGACCGGCTGGGCGAGGTCCAATCCCTTGTAATGTAGATCTGGAGCAGCCGGCCGTGGTTTTTGGGCAGTAAATTGGTCCTCGGCAACAGTTTTCCAACTCTCTCCATCGAGTGAAGTTTGAACTGTGAAATCTTTTATGGTTGCGAATCTCCCTTTTGAAATATCCTTAAACGCACTGACCTCCAGGTGCGAAACAGTTACCGGCTGATCTCCCGCCAAATCCACTGTTATTTCCGCTCCAGAAAATCCGCTTTCCTCCGTACCTGTAGCAAAGACACTTGCTTCTGTATCATCTATTGCATTTTTAACCGGGCTGCTGTCTGATTCACTCGTGGATGCAGCTGCGGCTCCATTAAAGTAGGAAGCAGCATTAGGCTCAAGGATATAGCGTGCAACATTGTTTTTGCCTGCTGTCACTCTTACATTTTTTAGCGTCCTGGACCCAAAGCCTTTGGCTTGAATTGTTATATCATAAGCTCCCTCTACCATCGGAAGAGCAAATTGGCCTTTTTGACCGGTCGTAACAGCTGCACTGGTGCGGGCTTCAAATTTGCCGACTATGATTCTCGCATTTTCTATGGGCTTGTTCGTAGCGGCATTTATAAGGACACCCGCTAAATTTCCATTCTTTTTCTTATTTGGATGGTTAAAGGCCGGAATTGGATCTGTGTCATCTCCTCCGTTTGAAAAAGCATCAGCACCGAGGCCCCGTTTTCCAAAGGAAGACCATAGAATGTCCGAGTGTTCACCGCCAAACCTTTCAAAATCAGCGGTAATAATGGCTGTTCTCATATCAACCATCGATGGATTTGGAGCTGAAATAGGCATTGCATCTATGACCAGCTGTTCAATGACCTGTTCTCCCTTTTCTCTGCCTAAATGCTCTATGAGTGCTTCTCTTACATCCCATAGGATGGCTGCCCATATTTCCCCATCCGAGTGCACCTCTGGCCCGCCGACATCAAAGCCCACATCTCCATAGTTTAACGGGCTGTCATCAAGTGCCCAGCTGCGGATTCCCCGTTCGGCGTTATCTGTGACATAAGCACCCACAATCGGCTTCTCCTGCAGGCCTTTCTTGACTAAATAATGCATGCCATACCAGTCGCCCCAAGCTTCCCCCATGGAACCTGCCTGATGGCTTCCGAGAGATTCACCGCCGGCAACAAGGCGGGATGACAAAGCATGGGAATATTCATGATAAATGACCCCGGCATCATAGTCCCCATCCGCATAGGCACCGTTAAATGCTCCTTTAATCGGTTCCCAAAGGAACATTCCGCTCCAGGCTGGAAGGCCGTCTGGAAGAGTCAGCATATAGGCATTATCCCGGCCTGTAAAAGTTGGATCCCCGCCGGATACGGCACCCGCCTGGACCAAGCCCAATATAGGATCACCCTCAGCCCCGCCCTTTCCATAATTTGATGCCTGAAGATTCCCCGCATTTTCAGTCCATCCAAGATTGTAGTAATAATCATGGAACACATTATGATGATAAAACAGACTTGTGGCGGCACTATTGACATCATCTGCATAAGAAGGAGGCACTGTCTGCCCGTTCGTTTTCTGCCATGAATTTAAAAAAGGATAGTTAAATTGTCCAAGGGGAGCCACAGGCCTAATAATCTGGTCAACCGGTGCTAAAAAATTGCTCCAGTTGGCATAGGTATTTGCATTATTCCCTAAAGTCGTCACACCCAGTTCATTAGCAGGCAATAACCAGCCATTCGGGGAAGCTCCAGGATCCCCCTTGAATGATTTTTTGACCTGTATACCGCCCATCGGTGCGCCTGGATAGTTTTCAAAAACTGTGCCAGCCGGCTCTAGATGTTCAACCAATGATCTTTCATAAAGCCTTTCGCCAGATACACCATCAATGATCACTTCGAATGCTTCATCCAACTTTTTAACCAGCAGGACCCTGAATACAGGACGAACACCATTTTCTTCGATAAAAGCTGCTTTCTTTACACGCTGGACTGTCGGAAGCACCTTACCGCCATCAAATACATCCCATCCGTTTTCCTTTTTTAAAAGCTTGGATGTTAACTGGGCAGCAGGAACGTGAATGGAAAGGGCTTTTTGCAGGGCATCAGCGGAAGTTAGTTTAAAGTCTCCCGCCAGCTGCTTGGACCGGCTTAAGTTACCTGTCACCGTTAAAACCCTGCCTTCTTTATTTACAGCAACAATTACACGGCCGCCATAAACAGATTCCAAACCATTATAAGTCTGCTGAAATGTTACAGGCTGCAGCCCGGTGCCAGGCATCTTATAGTTTCGGGTTACCTTCAAATCATCCATTTCAGCTGAAGTTAAACCATAAAGGGCTGCATTCTTTTTCAGCCATTGACGGGCTATGGTTCCAGCATCCCCTTCAGAAGGGCTGGATAAATATCCACCATCTTTAACAATGATAGAAGGGGTACCAGAGTTTGTATCCCACTGTAGTTTTACTCCGCTGCCGGCAGTTTGTATCAAAACATCTGCAGCTTTAATTTGGGCTTCGGAAGGCATCACTTTCCTAAGCACGTTCCGGGCATCATATAATTTTTCCGTCGTTTCATGGGATAAAAAATGGTCTTCAGCAATAGGACCCGAAGCCTGGGAATTTAAAGGCGCTAAAAGTGAACCGGCCAAAAGGACCGATCCCAACATTGAAACTAAACTCTTCCCTTTACTCTTCATATCTTACACCCCTTCTGTTATTGAACAGACACACAGGCTCTGTTTGATTAAAGTATTCGGTAAAAAATGAGTACTTCCTGGGGTGAAACATGTAAATACATCCAAGGGGAATACAAGTTAGTTTTAATGTATTATCCAATAATGCTAAAGTATTACTCTTCTTGTTGCTAACCACAATTACCGAAATTTCTATTTTAAGTAAGCCCGCACCACTAAAATACTCATCTTTGTTTCTGCATAAAAAATTCCAGAAAATATAATCCTGACTAGTAATTGACCGTTTAAGACAGGATTTTCATTATTTAATATAGGGATTGATATTTTGATAATAAGGATAGAAATAGTAGGTGAGGTAAGGAGGCAGGTGAATGTATTGAAATAAGGATACAAAAATGCAACATATTGTGTAGAACCATTAGAAGTTGATACACCAGAAGGTTAATAAGAAGCTTGGATGTAAAGTCTTCGCCAAAAGTATAACGATGACAAACACGCCATTATAAGCGTGTCTTCACAAAGGCTGCATGATTTGTTACAAGATAGCTTTGTGAACCGATTGTCCATATAGCTGTCGGCATCATTGTCAATATGCTGGTCGCCATGGGGATCATGTCGATCCCGAAATAACAATGAAGTGCAGCATGCCATCTGCCACCGATATTGCTTGATCGCATAGATCTTGATTTCCTTTGCACTGGTAAAACCAGAAGTTGTATCGTATGCCAAACAAGCGTAACTTGTTGAAGGTGCACTTGGGTATTTTTCTTACGAAAATTCAGCCTGCTGCGTTATCGTGAGACTAAATCATTGTATAAATTAAATACCTTATTTAATGCCAAAACTACCCCATGATTGTCGTTATCTTCAGTCACCCAATCCGAGCTTTCCTTTACACAGTCAGGTGAATTCCGCATCGCGATCCCCAGACCTGCTGATGACAGCATGCCGATATCATTGGTGCCATTGCCGATTGTGACGACCTCCTCCGGAGAGATACCCAATTCAGTGATCAAGGGAAGGATTCCTGTCCATTTTGACTTCGTAGAAAAGACTTCCAGACGGTCACCCTCATCAAAGACAGCAGCCCCGCTAATATCCGTTTGAAGAGCTGCCCTGTCCTCAGCATTGAGATAAAGGACTAGACGGTGGGCATCACAGTTTGTAACATCAATTTCTGCTTTTTTTGCGTTCGGGAGTAGATACTCGATGCCCTGGGGCGGGTGATTGGAGACTGATTGGCGATCAGCGAAATGTATATAAGTCCCATTCAGTTGATCTGTTTTGCGGCAAAGTTCATTTGCCAGTGCTGCAGGTATTTTGGCATCGTGGATGACTTTTTTGTTGTGAATGACGTAACCGCCATTATAGGTAACATACATTGAGCAGCCAAATTTCTCGCCGTATATAATGGAGGCGTCGAAAGAACGTCCAGTGGCAAGCCCGATTAATATCCCTCGTTGCTGGAGTTCTCTAATGGCAGTGATAAGCTTTTCATCCATTTCTTCTCTTGAGTTTAGAATCGTGCCATCGATATCAAGAAAAACAATTCGATACATCGAACATCACCCTTTCTATTAAGTTTCTAAAATAGGATTTAAACGGCACTGTGCACAGTATACAATTTACTGTACACGCCGCCTATATTAGTCCAGTTGGTGGATGAAATTCCTCTTCCGAATAACTAATTGTGCACAGAAAAGCACCAGGGAAACCTGCGGTTATAATTAAAATAATAAAATAAATATTGTAAGCGGTTAATTAAATGGTACACTATAACCAATTAGAATACAATTAATTGTACATTCCTTGTTTCATCATTTCCAAGCACGTCAGACACAAAAAACAGCTGAAAAAAGAAACTATAATAAAAGTGTTGTAAACGGTTTCTGTTCGTGTTAAACTGCAACTGTAAAGTACAATAAATTGTATATTGATTGAATGGTGATTAAATATGTGGGAGAATTTTTATTCCAAACAAGGCATTGTTCTGCAAAAACTTGCTGAAGAGCTGCTTTTTATGGAGGTTAATGAACGTTTGCCAAAGGTCAGTGATTTTGCAGAGAAATATGAAGTAGGGCGTGGCACGATTCAAACAGCCCTGAAGATTCTGGAAGGTGAAAATTGCATTAAGGTGGAACCGAGGGGGCATCTTGGCACTTTTTTAAGATATAAAAGTGTGCCCAACCTTTTAACGTATTCTGGGGCAAACCGCATCCAAGGAGTGATGCCTCTCCCATATTCCAAAAAGTACGAGGGGCTGGCGACCGGGTTTACAGCACAGTTGGAATCTCTCGGGCTGTCTCTCAATATAGCTTTTATGCGGGGCTCAAAGCCACGGCTTGAAGGGGTGAAGGAAGGCAGATACGATTTCGCATTGATGTCCAGGTTTTCAGCCATGGAAGAATTGAATGAAAATGAAGATTTAACCATTGCGCTTGAATTCGGCGGGAAAACCTATGTTTCAGAGCATGCGATCATATTCTCCGATACAGAAAAGAAAAGGCTCCAGGATGGGATGAAAGTCGGGATTGACAGCTTTTCGACAGACCAGAAGATCCTGACCCAGGCAGAAGCAAACGGCATGAAAATCGAATATCTGGAGCTTAACTATATGCACTTGCTCCAGCATCTTAAAGCCGGTACGATTGACGCGATGATTTGGAATGTGGACGAAATCGATTTTGAAGCCCATAATATCCAGCCGCTGACGTCTCCATTGGCAATCGAGTACGAAAAGCAAATGAACGAGGCGGTATGTGTCATTAAAAAGGACAACAGGAAGATGGCCTATATTATCAGCCTGCTTTCGGACAGGGAAATAGTAGATATACAGACAAGGGTAGTCAATGGCGACCTTATTCCAAAGTATTAATTTTTTTAAATCATAGTACAAAATACTGTATATTGATTACAACCTTTCAGGGGGTGGTTACTTTAAATATCACCAGCAGTTTTGAAGTGAGTAATTATAAATAGCTGTCAAAATCTAAGCTTACCTGAAAATACATCAGTGCAAAAATGAAAGGGGCAACAACATGGATGCCAGCTTAAAAGAAAGACTTGACTTACTGCATGATACAAACCAAATCAGTGACAAAATTTATGACCGCTTGCCTGTCCTGTTAGATCAGGTCGAGGCTTATCTTGATGTAAAACTTGCCGAGGAAAATGCGGGCTCGTTTGCAAGCCATTTATCTGTTGCACTGCAAAGGATTTCCGAAAACAATCCGGTCTCAGAGATTTCGGAAGAGCTGGAAACCGTCATCGCAAAAAACCCGGAGTATTACCAAAACGCAAAGGAATTTTTGCAGGCTAACAATCCAAAAGGTGCGAATATTGATGCTGAAGCGGCGTTTATCACATTGTATTTTGGCTTATTAACTGGAAAGGGGAATGAATAATGTTACGAATAGTTGTTGGAGGACTTAAAAAGGATGTAACTGAAAGAGCTGTGAAAGCAGCAGGGGGAGAGCATGTCCAGGTCACGGTCACTTCTGATTTTGAAGGTGCTAAAAAAGTAAAAGCTGGCGACGCTGACTATTATCTTGGAGCTTGCAACAGCGGCGGCGGTGCTGCACTTTCGGTTGCAATCGGAATACTTGGGTATGGAAACTGCTCTACTGTTGCAAAAAATGGCCAAAAAACAAATGCAGAGGCGATCGAGAAATTGGTCAACGAAGGCAAGATTGCGTTCGGGATGGCTGTAGAGAGCATTGAACAGGCTGTGCCAATTATTGTCGGCAGCCTGCTAAAAAAACACGGTCTTCAGTAGGAGGAGAGAATGGACATTTTTCAAAACACTTCGTTAATTGAAATCGTTATTATAGTTTTGCTGACTGCGCTTACTGCATTGGCAGCACACTGGGGGAAAGCAGTATTCCATGATGGAATCCGCCCCATCCTTCCAGAATACCTTGAAGGCAGGATGAAGAGGACTGAACTTGCCTCGATTTCTTTTGGTTTAAGTATTGGTTTTATCGTGTCTGTCGGAATTTCCTTCGCGGTATCTTTTAAACTATTAAACCCGTGGCTGCTTTTCCTTCCGACTGATATTTTAGGAGTTATGGCCGCCCGATGGTGGATTGCTGCAGCGCTTGGTGGTTCGTGGGGGCTTGTTGCCTTATTTGGCCTGACTGGTGTACAAGCGGCATTTACCGCTTTGCCAATAGATTTGCTTGGCGCCCTGGGCGAACTGTCAACCCCAGTTCTTGTCGCCTTTACTGCATTCCCGATCATCGCAATTTTATATCAGTTTGGCTGGGTGAGAGCACTTATTTCTGGTCTTATCGTCTTGGTCATACGCCAGCTGCTCCCTCTTATTGGCGGGATTTACACAGATAAAGCAAATTCAGCTGTCGAGGAAGCAAGAAAATTAACAGATGTGACCTTTCCAAAAGACGCTGATTTTGCGGCTAAAATAAATGCACTGAAAGAAGCCGGGGGGAATGGACAAGTACAGGATTTAATAGCCCAGGCAAACAATAATTTTTCCCTGGGCACGACCATCGGCGGTTTTACGATGCAGATCGCTGTTCTGATGCTTGCCGGGATGATCCTTCTAGTAAGCTTTGCGATTGCGAAAGACCTTAAGAACAAGGGGAATATTTCAGTAGATTCAGAGGAAGAAAATATCTTTGAAGCTCGTACGAAAAGGATTTACAAGGGACTTCCAATCCTTGCGGGAATAGGCGCACTTCTGGCGATGGCTGCCAACCTTGGGCTGATGACAGGTTCAGAGGTTTCAGGGCCGATCCTGCAACAGGCATGGGATGCGTCCGGCCAGGAGCAGCGGGACCTCTTGCAAAGTGCCGCGATTGCTGACTTTATCCGGGGTATCAGCTTTATCCCATTGATTGTTACAACTGCCCTTGCTACAGGGGTATACGGAGTTGTTGGTTTAACATTCGTTTTCCCGATTGGATATTTATTGCCAAACCCAGTTGTTGCCGGTATCGTCGGTGCATTGTGGATTTGCCTTGAAGTAGCTGCCCTTCGCGGGATTGGACGCTTCCTGCAGCGCTTTCCATCATTGCGTGAATCATCCGATAACATCCGCTCATCCATGAATTCCATGATTGAGCTGGCATTGTTCATTGGCGGTGCTTTTGCGGCTATGAAGATGGCGCCTGAGGCTATCGGGTTATCATTAACGATTTATATCCTGCTATATGCTGCAAATGAAGGCTTGGGACGTCCAATCATGAAGCTGGCCGCAGGTCCGGTAGCAATCATATTGACTGGTATTGTCCTTAACCTGCTGTATTTCCTTCATTTAATCTAAATTCACTGAAAGGCAGGTTTTATGCCTGCCTTTCGTTTTGGGAGATGTTTCATAATGAAGATTCATGCCGTAACTGGGCTTGTCGACCCTAATACTGTTAAGAAAACGATGATACATGAGCATCTTGTTTTTGACCTTTCAGGGGTCAGGAAGGAACAGGACCAGGACTCAAAACTGGAGAACACACCACCACTGGCTAAGGAGATTGAGGAGCTTAAAAATTCAGGCTGCAATACAATCATCGAGGTTTCAAACATCGGGATGGGAAGAGATGCCCAGGCGCTTCTTGACATCGCAAACAAACATGATCTTGTCATTGTTGCCTCCACCGGATTTTATAAGGAGTCCGTCTATCCGTCGTTTGTATTTGAAAAATCTGCGGAAGAGCTTGCTGACATCATGATTCGTGAAATCACAACGGGAATGGAAGACACAACAATCAAGGCTGGATTGATTGCTGAAATCGGCAGCAGCCTGAATGGAATTACCGAAACCGAAGAGAAAGTTTTTACAGCGTCCATCATGGCCCATAAAACGACGGGCGCCCCTATCAGCACCCATTGCGAAATTGGCACAATGGGCCGAGGGCAGCTGGCACTTTTCAAGAAACATAATGTCGAGATGAACCGTGTTTCATTTGGGCACCAGGACTTAAATGAAGATATGGAAGAACAGCTGGAGCTGCTGCAAAGCGGAGCCTATATCCAGTTCGACACAATCGGCAAGAACAGCTACCGTAAGGATTCCGACAAGGTGGATAACCTGCTTGCCCTGCTCGAACGCGGTTATGAAGACCAGATCATGCTTTCCTGTGACATCACGAGAAAATCACATTTAAAAGCGACCGGGGGATATGGTTATAACCACCTATTTGAAAATTTCACCCCGGCTCTCAGTCAAAATGGCGTCACCGATGAAATCATCGAAAAAATGCTGGTTCACAATCCACGCAAATTCTTAGCCTTTTAATGTCAATTTACTTTTAGTTCAGTAAAAGGGGGCCGTAGGCGCCCTCTATTCTGAAATTAGAAAGAAGGACAGGAAATGAGTCTAAAATATGAACGGTCTGTTTTAAAAAATATGACGCTGGACGAAGCAAAAAACCTGCAATTCAGGTTGTTGGATGAGGTCACGAAGGAATTTAAGAATAACGAGTTTTTTCACATCGGTGACGTCGGGCTCCACCCGGAATACCACCGGCCATTAATGACGGCCCGAGTCGAAAAGGTGCTGGCAAGGACATTCGGCGCCGAGGCATGTGCCTTGGTGCGGGGGAGCGGAACTGGAGCGATCCGGATCATTTTAAGCATGCTGCTTGAAGCTGGCGGGCAGTGTATCGTGCATTCTGCGCCAATGTATACAACCACAAAGGAAACGTTCCGGCTGCTCGGGTTAAAGCAAAACCGTGTTGACTTTAATGACCATGATGCCCTTGTCGAAACACTTGAAAATGATAAAGTATCGAAGGTGTTCTACGTGCAGCATTCACGGCAGCAGCCTGACGATACTTACGATTTAAAAGAAATCATTTCTTTAGTAGAAGAAAGACGCCCGGACTTGCCGGTCGTTGTAGATGACAATTATTGCGCGATGAAAATGAAACAAATCGGCAGCCAGATGGGAGCAGATTTTTCAACCTTCTCTGGTTTTAAGCTTTTAGGCCCGGAGGGAATCGGCGTAATTATTGGCCGGAAAGATACGATCGAACTGCTGCACGGGCGGAATTACTCCGGCGGCGGGCAGGTCCAGGGGTTTGAAGCACATGAACTGCTGCGCAGCCTCGCATTTGCCCCGGTCATGATCGCGATCCAAAATGAGCAGGTACAGGAGCTGTGCCACCGTTTGAATAATGGCGAAGTCCAGGGCATAAAGGAAGCGTACATCACAAACTCACAATCGAAAAACGTGATAGTCGAGTTTGAACAGCCAATTGCACAAGAAGTAATTAAGCTGGCTTCCGAATTCGGGGCAGCGACCTATCCGGTCGGAGCGGAATCCCGTTACGAATTAGTCCCATTGATATATCGGGTATCAGGCAGCTTTTTGGAAAGCAGGCCTGACTTAAAACTGCATGGAGCCCGTGTGAATCCGATGAAATCATCTGCAAGCACTGTAATCCGAATATTACACCAGGTAATGGAAGAAATCTCAAGGAGGTGACCTGGCGGTGTTTTTAAATATGACTCTCAAGCGTAATGAAGGATTGATCAGGGCGGCCACCAAACTCCATCAACAGGGTATCATCCCGGCCAATACTTATGCGATCGATCTCGATTCTCTTGAGCATAACGTCAGAGAACTCACTAAATCAGCAAAAGAGCACGGACTCAACTTGTATTATATGACAAAACAAATCGGCAGAAGCGGATTCATTGGCCGGATAATCGAGGAAAACGGGATTGAACGAGCTGTCGCTGTCGATATTGATGAAGCATTTGAACTAAAGAAGGAAAATTGCCAGATTGGGAATATCGGCCATATCGTCCAGCCAGGCAAATCCCAATGGGAAGATGTAGTGACAAAGCTGCAGCCGGAAGTTGTCACCCTGTTTTCAGTTGAGCGGGCAGCGCAATTATCTGCCACAGCGGAAAAACTGGGGTTGACACAAGACGTCATTCTCCGTGTGATCAAACCGGATGATATGGTCTACCCCGGGCAGTATGGCGGGTTTTTGAACGGACAGCTTGAAGAAAGTCTTGATACACTCCTCAAGCTAAAAGGGATCCGTGTGATCGGGATTACGAGCTTCCCGGTACTGCAGATCAATGAACAAAAAGATGATTTCAGGTTTACTTCAAACATCGAAACGATAAAGATTGCCCGTGAAATTCTTGAAAGAAAGGGAGTTAAGGTGAGCCATGTGAACGCTCCTAGCGCCACAAGCTGCCATAGCATCCCGATGCTGAAGGAATGGGGAGTCACCCATGGCGAGCCAGGACATGCTATCACTGGGACAACTCCTTTGCATGCGTATCGCGAAGATTTGCCTGAAATCCCAAGCATTGTCTACGTTTCTGAAATTTCGCATATGGATGAAAAACATGCCTATACGATTGCGGGAGGATTTTATGCCCGTTCCAACATGGAAGGCGCCTTATTTGGAAGCAATGAAAATGATATTGTGAACCAACGAACAAGTGTTGATAGTGTATCGCCGGAAAACATCGATTACTATGGCTGCCTGCGGCGAGAAGCCGGGATGGTTACCGGTGATACGGTTATTTACGCGTTCCGGACGCAAATCTTTGTCACAAGGGCCCATGTCGCATTCATTAGAAATGTGAATTCCGGGCAGCCTGAGCTCGTTCATTTTCAAAGAAGGGGGATGTAGAATATGGCTAAAATAACCTTGCTCGTTTTGGACGGATTTGGTGTTGGCGCAATGGCAGACTGCAGGGAAGTAAAGCCTGAAGACGTAACCGCCCATACGTATAAACATATCAGGGAAACCGTCCAGCTAAGCATTCCGACTCTGTATGGACTTGGTTTAGGGAAAATTGTAGACGATGCAGGTACGCCGGCTGCCGCTTATGGAAAGAGTAACCTCGCCCATCCTGGAGCCGACACATTCATGGGGCACCAGGAATTAATGGGAAGCAAACCGGGAGTGCCAAAAAAACGGCTGATGAGTGAAGTGGGGCCAAAGATTAAAAAGTCTTTGGAAGCAAAAGGCTATGAAGTCACCCACCCTGTCGAGGGGGCAACCGTCCTGCTTGTGAATGGAGCAGTCGTCATTGGCGACAACCTCGAGTCACAGGTCGGCAATATCATCAATGTCGTCGGGGACCTGAAACAGCTCACCTTTCAGGAAGTATCCCAGATAGGGAAAATTGTCCGGGAAAATGTCGACACAAGCCGTGTCATTGTCTTTGGCAATGAAAAATCAGACATTGAGACAATCCTTTCTGTTGTAAAAGAGAAAAATTCCGGGCTGCAATGGGGCGTCGATGCCCCAAAAGCCAATGTTTACGGAGAAGGGTACCAGGTGCTCCATTTAGGGTACGGTGTCGATTTTGAAAAACAATTTGCCCATATGGCAGAAATGAATAACATCCCTGTGTACCGGATCGGCAAAACGGCGGATGTGATCCAGGCACGCGGGTTCAATGATCCAGTTGTCAATACAAAGGATGTTCTCGAAACATACCGGAAGTTTTACCTTGACAGTGAAGACAATGCGGTCTTCCTTGTCAATGTGCAGGAGACAGATCTGGCTGGCCATAAAGAGGACAGCGTCTGGTACAAGGAAGTGCTGGAGGACGCAGACCGGTTCCTGACATCATTTATCCCGGAATTAGGTGAAGAAGACGTCCTCATTATAACAGCGGATCACGGGAACGACCCGACAATCGGGCATTCCAACCATACGAGGGAACAAACGCCTATTTTGGTGGTAGGGCAACATGTGAAGCCGGTGTCAATTGGAACAAGAGAGACAATGGCAGACATCGCGGCAACATTGGCAGAATTTACGGGTGTTGAACCGCCTGAATATGGAAAAAGTTTTCTAAAGGACATCATATGAAATCATTTCAGCCTTTAAGGGAGGAGTGGAACGATGAGGATTGTTGAAGTCAAAAATTACGAAGAGATGAGCATTTTTGCCGCCAAGCACATTCTGGAGAAAATAAAGTCCAAATCTGATGCGGCGCTGGGCCTGGCGACAGGCGGCACTCCTGTGCGGACATATGAATTACTGGTTGATGATTTTAAAAAAAATCAGACATCATACGTGGACGTCTGTACGTATAACCTGGATGAGTACGTGGGAATTTCTCCAGAAAATCCAAACAGCTACCATTACTTCATGTATAAACATCTGTTTAACGATATCAACATCCCGAAGGAAAATGTCCATATTCCAAATGGAAAGTCAGCTGACATCGAACAGGAAGCAAAGAACTATGAAGCAATCATTGACAGCATAGGCGGTGTGGACCTGCAATTGCTGGGCATCGGCGAAAACGGCCATATCGGTTTCAATGAACCAGGCACCTCTTTTGATACACCAACCCATATCGTCAAACTTGCAGAGTTGACACGTAAGGCCAACGCCCGCTATTTTGGCGATGAGGAAGACGTGCCGGCTTACGCAATCACGATGGGGATTTCAACCATTTTAAAAAGCAAGGAGATCCTGCTTCTCGCCTCAGGAGAAAAGAAGGCTGAAGCAATCTTCCGTATGTTTGCGGGCAACGTGAGCACTGACTGCCCGGCATCCGTTCTGAGGAACCATCCGAATGTGATTGTCGTTGCTGACTCGGCAGCGGTTTCGAAATTAAAAAAAGTAAAGGGCCTTGTCAGCTGAAAGACCGGATGTAAATCTATACCGGAGTTAAAATGAGCGTTTCCTATTTTTATATAAATGATTCTTTACCACTGCCGGGACAGGTATATGCCCAGCGCAACAAATAAAGAAAGTAAGAGCAAAGCCGGACAATCGTCCAAGGACTTTGCTTTTTGTTTGTGGAATTCGCTATGATTTATTTAGATTTTTCAATAGGCATCAGTCTTTTTACAAAGGAATATGCCCAGGATTTAGAGCAATGTTTTCTATTTCCATTACAACAAGTAAAGAAGTTTTTTAATGCAAACAAGGGCGCACTAAAATAGATCGTGTCAATACCAGAATTGGTAAAAAGACTTCTTATGTAAAAGTAGGAATTTATAAGACGAAAAGAGTAGTATGTTGATTTTATATATCGGCTTGTTTTTTTACTTTATTACCTTAGGGAACATGCTAACAATTTACTAACATAATTATTGTTTTCAGTTAATCTCCTAAAAATAATTGCAATAACAAGGAGTAAAAAACCTTTAATTACAGTCTTTCTTATACTAGTTTATACTTATTTTTCTTATTTGATCATATTGGACTATCTTGACAGGAATGGGGTCGGGGGTTCGAATCCCTCTCAGATTATTAATTGTAAAGAAGCTGGGTTCATTGATTATAATGAACCCAGTTTTTTTTTGATTCTTTTCCTCCTTGTATTAATAAATGATTTTTGAGCTGTTTTTTTCCACTTTTACTATGTCACCATGCCACTCTTCGTTCTTGAGAGAAGCACTTGTTTTCATTGCCGGAAATCTGGAACGGATTTCCCTTTGGGGCATTCTGCCTTCAGTGACTGTTTACTCCACGAATGATCGGGGAATTAAAAACAAGTGACTATAAAAATGCCAGTTACATGTTAACTGCCGGCAAGGAGAGATTTTATGACAAAGCCTGTAAATCCCTTAAATCAATATTACAACGAGAAATATCCTAAGCAATATCAGGAGCCGCCGGCCGTCCAGGGGGAAATGAGCCCGCTGCCTGATTGCGGGGAAGAAAGCTACAAAGGTTCCGGGAAACTGGAAGGAAGAAAGGCTCTTGTGACAGGCGGTGACTCAGGGATAGGGAGGGCAGCAGCCATTGCCTATGCTCGTGAAGGGGCGGATGTTGCCATCAATTATCTTCCTGTTGAGCAGCCGGATGCTGAAGAAGTGAAAAAGCTGATTGAAGCAGAGGGAAGAAAGGCTGTGCTTATACCGGGCGATTTAAGTGATGAAGCTTTTAATGAAGAAATGGTAAAGCGTGCCTATGAGGAACTGGGGGGACTTGATGTTCTCGCCTTGGTTGCCGGCAAACAGCAGGCGGTCGAAAATATTGCAGAACTTCAGACCGAGCAGCTGAAACAAACGTTTGAAATCAATGTTTATTCCCTGTTTTGGACCATCAAGGCTGCATTGCCGTATCTTCCGGAGGGAGCTTCCATCATTACCACTACCTCTGTGCAGGGATATAACCCAAGCCCGAATCTCCTGGATTATGCTGCAACAAAATTTGCAATCAATGGCTTCAGCAGGGGCCTTGCCAAGCAATTGGCACCTAAGGGCATCCGGGTGAATTCGGTGGCTCCGGGTCCGATCTGGACACCGCTCCAAATTTCCGGGGGACAGCCGGGTGAAGCTATTCCTGCATTCGGAGAGAATACACCATTAAAGCGTGCAGGGCAGCCGGTTGAACTGGCCGGAGTATATGTGTTCCTGGCATCAACAGAATCAAGCTATGTGACCGCACAGACGTATGGAGTGACCGGCGGGATCGAACTTGCATGAATCTTTGAAGGCACTTCTTTAGAGGTGCCTTCTTATTTTGCCAAGTTTTCCTTTTGCATACCAGTGGGCTATACTATATTAGATATTGCCATAAGAAAGATGGGATAATTAATGAACGGACAAAATAGAAGCGATATAAAACCAGGCCTTGCCGTTGACATCGTGTTAAAGGCAGACCAGAGGTCCGGAAAGACAACAAGCGGGATTGTAAAGGATATCCTGACAAACTCCCAGACCCATCCTCATGGAATTAAAGTCAGGCTGACTGACGGCCAGGTTGGAAGAGTCAAAGTCATACGGAATTGATTCAAGGTGCTAAAAAGAAGCAGCCCCAGGACTTTCACGTTCCGGGGCTATTCCTGCTGAAGACCATATTTTAATCTCTAGAAGTTATATAAGGGTTTGAATCATATTGTTTGAAAATCGTAATCATTACGTTTACAATATAATTATACTACTAATGAGGTGATTTCATGAGACAAGATATTCATCCTAACTATCGTAAGGTCGTATTCATGGACACAAACAGCGGTTTCAAATTCATGAGCGGATCTACAAAAAATTCAAATGAAACAATCGAATGGGAAGACGGCAGCACCTATCCTCTGCTTAAGGTTGAAGTCAGCTCCGATACCCATCCGTTTTATACAGGAGTACAAAAATTCGCAGATAAAGGCGGACGCGTAGACCGCTTCAGACAGCGATACAATGCGAGGAAGCAATAAAATTTTTTTATCTTCAGGACCGGAATCGTTTTGACTTGGTTTGTACAATATGAGAGTCATTAATTATGCTGTAATGCAAAGAGCCGGGCGACCTCAGGCTATTGGAGAAAGAGCACTTTCCATAGCAGGGTCGTCTTTTAGTTTGCAGGCTTACCTTCCGTCCGGCGGAAGGCAGAGTCCCTGCAGCGGAAATCATCCTTCTTGTTGTTCAGCAGCGGCACTATTTATAAAAACGGGCAATATAAAAAAAGGGACTGTCCCAATTAATAGGACAAGTCCTCTTTTTGCGTTCCCTGCGCCAGAAAAGATTCCACCAGAACAACCAGCTTTTCAAGATCCTTTCCCCTGAAATCTTCCTTTTTTCCGGTGATCGTATGGAGGGTAGTTTCAATAAGAAACTTCCGGGGACTATTTGTACCCAAAATCTCTTCCTTGATGAATTCAAGAAGCTCTTTATATTTATCTGTTTCCTGAGAGCCGGGCAGCGATGCTTTTAACGATGCGACAACTTCCTTCAGGTCTTTCCTGTATTTCTGATTCTTGCTTTTGCAGCGCGGCAGCCAGGAATCCAGCCGTTCAGGTTCAAACAATACCTCATTTGTTTGTGACAGCTCCTCAACCATGCGGGCTATGCGGTTGACACTATAACGGACGAGCTGCTGGAAGCTCGCCGTGCTGTCTTCTGAATGGTATCTGATGTTCGATTTCAGGATTCCGAGGAAGCTGATGGAACAATCAAGCAGAAACCTTTTATTTGATTCACCAAAAATATCAAGGAAGCGGAGATAAACCCAGCGGAGAGACATAAGGCTCGCTTTCTTCATGAATTGATTAAGATCTGGGTCATTGGAGACAATAACTTCCTCAAAAAGGGTGAATAATTTATTTGCCCGGTTCATTTGAAGCTGCAATTCTATTTGCTTAACAAAAAGGTCTATGTCAGATTTATCTCCCTCAATGAGCAGCTCATTGCGGGCAAGTTCAATCTGTTTCGATAGGGATTTGAACAGCGCTATTAATAATTCTGTCTTGGAAGCGAAATAATTATAAAAGGTACCTTTGGAAATCCCGCTATGGTCCAAGATATCCTGGATGGAAGTAGCGGCGAAACCTTTTTCTATAAAAAGCTGATGGGCTGCCTTTATTACATGCTGTCTCTTTTCAATCATTTCCTCACCTTATTTTTCATTGGACTATGAGTACAAAAGTAATCTTACCTTAAAATAAGGGAAGCCACAAACCGGAAAAAAAAAGAAAAAATTATATTGTCAATTTTGTACCTGTAGTATAAGATATTATCTATGTGAAATATTAGTATAAAAAAGTGAACTGAATGTACAAAGGAGAAAAAACATGGATCAGACTCTAAAACCGCCAGCAAGGCCGCCATATGCCATTCTTGCTGTTTTAATGATTGGAGCGTTCATCGCGTTCCTGAACAATACGCTGCTTAATATTGCGCTGCCCTCTATCATGAAGGATCTCGATATTGAGACAGCAACCGTCCAGTGGCTGACAACCGGCTTTATGCTCGTCAACGGAATCATGATTCCGACCACTGCCTATTTAATCCAAAAATACTCTGTCAGGAACTTGTTCCTTACTGCCATGGGACTCTTCACCCTTGGTACAGTGCTTGCCGGATTTGCCCATATCTTCCCGGTATTGCTGACCGGAAGGATGATACAGGCGTCAGGATCCGCAATTCTAATGCCGCTCCTGATGAATGTGATGCTTACAAGCTTTCCTATTGAAAAGCGCGGGACAGCCATGGGAGTATTCGGGCTTGTCCTTATGGGTGCGCCTGCGATCGGGCCTACACTTTCCGGCTGGATCATCGAGCATTATGATTGGCGCATGCTGTTCCATGTTGTGACACCTATTGCGGTTGGAGTCTTCATAGTCGGACTTTTCATGCTTCATGATAAAAAGGAGAAAACCAATGTAAGGCTGGATACGATTTCAGTGATCCTATCAAGCATTGGATTCGGCGGAATTCTCTATGGTTTCAGCTCCGCGGGCAATAAGGGCTGGGACGCGCCTGAAGTGTATTCAACCATTGCGGTTGGCGTGATCGCCTTATTTATCTTCGTCACCCGCCAGCTTAAAATGGAACGTCCGATGCTTAACTTTAAAATTTACCGTTACCCGATGTACGCATTATCTTCTGTCATATCGATGGTCATTACGATGGCCATGTTTTCAGGGATGCTGCTGCTTCCTATATATGTACAGACGCTGCGCGGCATATCACCGCTGGATGCCGGTCTGATGCTGCTTCCGGGAGCCATCCTGATGGCACTTATGTCACCAGTCACCGGAAGGCTGTTTGATAAATTCGGCGGCCGTATTCTGGCAATCACCGGTCTTTCGATAACGGTCATCACCACGTATTATTTCAGTAAATTGACTCTTGAAACTACTTATACACAATTGATCATACTCTACTCACTCAGGATGTTCGGAATGTCCATGGTTATGATGCCTGTTTCCACTAACGGCTTGAATCAGCTTCCGCCAAAGTATTATCCTCATGGAACGGCCATGAATAATACCATGCAGCAGGTATCAGGTGCAATTGGTACTGCCCTGCTTGTTACCATCATGTCCAACAGGGCGGAGGATTATGGCAAAGAACTGGCTGCGAATGCCATGAAAAATGCCACAAGCAAGCCGACTCCGGAGGCGCTGGCCGCCATGAAACAGGAAATCGGGATGAAGGCTTTGCTTGAAGGAATTAACTATGCTTTCTTCATCTCCATATTCATCGCAGCCCTTGCGCTCTTCCTGGCGTTTTTCATCAAGCGGGCCAAACAGGCTGAAGATATTATCGGAAACCAGCCTCCCCGTGAAGATAAAAAGCCTGAAGCGGCTGGAAATTGATTGTAAAAACCCTCCCCTGTGGAGGGTTTTTGTGTTTATAAAAAAATTTTTTCAGAACATGAACAAAATAGAGACAGGAATATTTTGTTATAATTAACAGGAATCATTTATAGCGGCTATGGGGGGCAGATAGATGGGAAGAAGACATCGGGTAAATGCGTTTATTTTGTTTTCTGTAGTTTTTGGAGGATTTTTGATTTTTGGGCTTTCCGAAAACGTCAAAGGGCCGGCGCTCCCTAAAATGCAGGCGGATTTCAGCCTGAACGAATCACAGCTGGGAATTCTCCTGGCATTAAATTCCCTTGGTTTTTTGCTGGCATGTTCATTTACCAGCCGCATTGCGGATAGAGTGGGCATAAAGTGGACCGGTATCATCGCCTTCATAACGATGGCTGCAGCAGGAGTAGCGATGTTCTTTTCCAAAGGCTTCCTGGCTCTGGCAGCCTCTTATTTTCTTTTATATGCGGGAAATGGAGTTCTTGAAATTGGCCTTGGCATTATGGCGGCACGCATTTTTATCAGGAACACCGGGACGATGATGAACATCGCCCACTTCTTTTATGGCCTGAGCTCAATTGGTGCTCCTGTTATCGGGGCATCCATGATGGGCTGGGCATATTCCGGAGAAGAATTTGGCTGGAGAGGAATGTATCTGGCTGTCTTGCTTCTCTCTCTGCTGCCTGTAATTCCGGCATTGTTCGGTAAGTTTCCTGAACAGGATATGGAGGAAGGAGAAAAAGCTTCGGTCAGCAGCCTCGTCCGAGATCCTGTCGCCTGGCTTATTGTTGCGGTCCTTACCTGCGGGACTGTGTCGGAAATGGGGATTTCGAGCTGGCTTGTATATTACCTGGAAAACTCGTATGGATGGAGCTTGAAGGATGCATCAGGAATGCTGTCACTGTTTTTCCTGTTCTTTACGATTACCAGGCTGCTTGCCGGACCGGTCATTGACAGAATCGGATTTTCCCTTTCAATTATGATTTTTTCGGCCTTTTCAGGGGTGTGCAGTTTGGCCGGCATACTGGCAGGCGAGGGAGGAGCCATTCTCTTTGCGCTGGCAGGGATTGGCATAGCACCGATTTACCCAACCGTTATGGCCCTGCTTGCCAAGCGCTATGTAAAAGGGATAGGCAATGCTATTACCTTCACGGTAACCCTGCTGGGTGTGGCAAGCGTGCTTGGCAATCTTGCCATAGGCTTTATTATTGACTGGGTGGGAAGGTTTGCCGGTGAGGCAGCAGGTCTGCAGGCTGGCTATGGTTTTGTTGCTATCCTTTCGCTTATGTGCGCAGGATTCTGCTTTATCATGCACCAAAAGTTAAAAGCGGTGCCAAAAGAGATCAGCTGTTAAAAAACTTGACAATACCATAGTGGGGCTTGTGGCTTTTTAACCGGATTTTTTATGAAAATATATTGAAAAGGCGTTGGGGAGAAGCATGTTTAAAGCCAATATAAATTCTGATACATACATAGCCTTACTAGACGATGCTCATGCAGAAGAATTATTTTCATTGATTGTCCGCAACAGACAGGCTCTAGGAGAATGGCTATCCTTTCCCGGATATACAAAGGATGTGAGTGATACGGAGGTATTCATCCGAAGGTCCTTGGCCGGATTCCATGGTGACGGCGGCTTTTGGGCAGGCATATGGCATAAAGAGAAGCTTGCCGGCTCTATCGGATATTTATATATAGACAAGAAAAATAAGAAGACAGAGATAGGCTATTGGCTGGGCAGCGAGTTTGAAGGAAAAGGGCTTGCAACACAAAGCTGCCGGTTCCTGATACAGAACGCATTCGAAAACCTTGGGCTCAATAAAGTAGAAATCAACGCAGCGGCTGCGAATCACAAAAGCAGGGCCATTCCCCGCCGGCTTGGTTTCAAAGAGGAAGGCACAATCAGGGATTATGAGCTGTTGAACGGAAGATACCTGGACCGCACTTGTTATGGCTTGCTTAAGAAAGAGTATTTTGAACAAGCTGAGAATTGAAGAAAAGCATATTCTATGAAGTACATTAAGGACGTATTTGACATTAAATGGTCCATCAAAACTGAAATAAAGCTTGAGGATGCCCCGGAGTATTAGGAACGGAGGGCAGGGGGCGGGTCAGGTTCCGGATCGTATACAGAAACCGGATATTTAATTGAAGGGAAGGCATTAAACGTTTTTGTAAGCTGCGGAAAAGGTTCAAGGCAGTCGGATGCCCAACAATTCTCTGACCCGATATTCATAGACTAAAAGCCATAAGGCCAAAATAGAAGGCAGCCATCCTGCTGCATGGGACACCGCAGAGAATATCTGACGGTGTTCTTCTGTGTAGAAGGGGCGGAGCTGCTTGTATCTTATGCTTCCTAAAACCCGGGTGTGAACATCATTTATCCTGCTGGCATACCTGCCTGCGGCTTACTCTGCTCCACCGCCATATAAACCTATAAGATTAACATAAAAAGCAAGCAAACTAGATATACAGCATTATATTTGCTATAGTTAAGTATAAAAGACTTTTAGTATATACAAATCATAGGAAAGTAGGAAAAAAGTGTGGGATTCAAGAAAAAGCAATATATCGGGCTGGGCTTGACCGTCTTTTTTATGCTCCTATTAATGTCTGTAATCCTTATGATGATGAGTTCTATCAAGGCAAGCATTCTTGAGATTGTACAGGATCGTTATCAGAAGGTGAATTATACAACCGAGATCAGGCAGAAGCTGTATCAGAAGGACCGTGACCTGCTGAAGCTGTTTTCAGGGAACGGCGATGAAAGAAAGGCCGGAGCGGAAGCAGGTAGTGACATACCCGCCCTGCTTTCCCAGCTGGAGCAGTCTTCCAACCGGAAAAAGTCTGATGCGCTGATAGCCGATATAAAGGGCTCATATGAAAACTTTGCCCGGATGGAGACCAATATCCGCAGCGAAGCAGCAGGCAAGGCGAGCCTGGCAGAACTCCGCGGAATTTACAGCAATGAAGCAGAAACCCGGGACAGCTTGTTCAGTAAAATTGAAGATTTCAAAGCCTATCAAGAATCATTGATGAAGGATTCCCTTGCAGAAGCGACTGACACCTATAACCAGCTGGTGACAGCCCTGATTGTTGTCGTAGCGATTGCCCTGGTATTGATTGCAGGTGTAATGCTCTGGGTGATACGGAGTACTACCCGCAATATTAACTCCATCACGCATGTTATCAAAAATGTCGACTTTAACAACCTATCTTCCATTCCAAGGATTCCTATCAAGGCAAGGGATGAAATCGGCGATATTGCCCTGGCCTTCAACTCGATGGCTTCTTCCATTGAGTCCTATAATGTAAAGGAATTGAAATATACGGCTGAAATTAAGGAGCAGAACTGGATTGAATCCAATTCAGTCGATATTGTGAATCTATACAGCCGCTTTGTTTCCGTCAATGCGCTTGCAGAGGAGTTCATGAAGAAGCTGGCACCTGCCGTCGAGGCGAACCTCGGTGCGTTCTACTTGAAGGATGATTCTGAAGGGGAGTATGTATACAGGAAGATTGCTTCCTATTCCGACCCTGAACGAACAGCAGGAAGGCAGGTATTTAAGCCTGGGGAAGGAATTATCGGCCAGGCAGCATCCGAAAAGAAAACCATCCTGCTTGCTGACATACCGGAAGATTACCGTATGATTTCAACCGGCCTTGGAGAAGCGGCGCCCAAAAGCATCCTGATAGCACCTGTCCTGCTTAGGGATGAAGTGGTTGCAGTCGTAGAAATCGCCAGTCTTAAGCGATTCACCCCCGCGCAGCATAAGCTGGTCGAGAATGTTCTGGACACCCTCGGAATGGGCATTACCAATATTGCAGGCAGGATGGAAATTGAGCGCCTGTTAATCGAGGCCCAGGCACAGACGGAAGAGCTTCAGGCGCAGTCGGAAGAATTGCAGTCGCAATCTGAAGAATTGCAGGCACAATCCGAGGAGCTGCAACTGCAGACAGAAGAGCTGCGGATGACAAATGAACGGCTTGAGGAACGGTCGATCGAGACAGAGCTTAAGTCCAAGGAATTGGAAAAGGCGAAGGAGGAGCTTGAACAGAGGGCAAAAGATTTGCAGCTGAGCTCTAAATACAAGTCAGAATTCCTGGCAAATATGTCACATGAGCTGCGTACACCTCTAAACAGCATCCTGCTTCTGTCGGAAATGCTGACAGATGAATCGGATGAAGCTCCTGCAGAGGAGCAGAAGGAATTTGCGAGGGTTATCCATTCTTCCGGACAGGATCTGCTGAACCTGATCAATGATATCCTTGATCTTTCTAAAATTGAGGCAGGCAAGCTCGAGATCAACTTTGAAGAAGTCTATCTGAATGAATTCTTTGACAGGCTGGAGCGTAATTTCTCCCAGACAGCCAAAAATAAAAACCTGGACTTTAAAATAGATTTCAACGGCTCTGTGCCGCCCATTATTTACACAGATGAACAGCGGCTTGAGCAGATCCTGAAAAATCTGCTTTCCAACGCGTTTAAGTTTACGGAGCGGGGATCGGTCTCCATCAAGGTAAGTGAAGCTGCAGAAACGGAAACCAGAAGACTGCCGCTTTCAGGATCTGTAGAAACCTGGGTGAAAATCTCCGTAACCGATACAGGAATAGGCATACCGCAGGATAAGCAGGCTATGATCTTCGAAGCCTTCCAGCAGGTGGATGGGGCCGTCATGAGGAAATATGGCGGAACCGGGCTTGGACTCTCCATTACAAGAGAATTCTCCCAGCTGCTGGGCGCAGCGTGCACTGTCGACAGCAGAGAAGGGGAAGGAAGCACCTTTACGCTGATCATCCCTAATCTTCCTGACGGTCTGCCGCAGCTTGCCGAGGAGAAGCTGGCCCAGGCGGAAGCAGCCTCGGCTCTCGAGGCAGCCGCTGTGTCTGCTTTCACTATTGAGGCTGAACCGGCTGCAGAGGTTAAGATCAATGAGGCAGTACCTCCTATGGAAGAAGATGAGACTGCTGTATTGAAGAGAAAAACTGTATTGGTTGTGGATGATGACCATCGTAATATATTTACACTGAAGAATCTTCTTAAAAAAGAAGGAATGAACATCATCACAGCGGAAAACGGGGTAGAGTGCCTCGATAAACTGGCAGATCATCCTGGGGTCGACATCATCCTTATGGATATTATGATGCCGGTTATGGACGGCTATGAAGCCATCCAGCGAATAAGGAATATGGACGAAACTGTAAACTCCATCCCTATCATTGCATTGACTGCGAAAGCCATGAAAGGCGACCGCGACAAGTGCCTGGAAGCGGGGGCAACGGATTATATCAGCAAGCCGCTGAAAGTGGACCAGCTTCTTTCCGCAATGCGTGTGTGGGTGTCGTGACTAAGTAATATCAATAGGGGATGAGTATGAATACAGAAGAACTCGAGCTGGACCTTTTATTGTCAGCAGTATACCGGCTTAGCGGGTTTGACTTCAGGCAGTATATGCGCTCTTCCCTGATGCGCCGGATTCACAACCGGATGAATATGGAACGTCTGAAGAGCATCACTTCCCTGACTGAGAGAATCATCCATGATGAAACGGTTCTTGCCAAAGTATTAGGTGATTTTTCAATCAATGTCACAGAAATGTTCAGGGACCCCTCTTTTTTCAAGAGCTTCCGGGAAGAGGTGGTGCCACTGCTTTCAAGCCTTCCGGAAATCAGGATCTGGCATGCCGGCTGTTCCACTGGGGAGGAAGCTTATTCAATGGCTATCCTCCTTCATGAGGAGGGCCTTTCCTCGCGTGTGAAGATCTATGCCACCGATATGAACGAAATCGTCCTGAAAAAGGCTGCTTCCGGAACCATGCCGCTTCAAAAAATGCAGCAGTATACAAAGAATTACATGGCCTCCGGCGGGAAGAAATCCTTTTCGGAATACTACACCGCAGACAGTGAGCGTGCCTATATCGATGGGGCATTGAAAGACAAAATCATTTTTGCCCAGCATAACCTGGTCACGGATGGGTCTTTCAATGAATTCCATGTAATCATCTGCCGGAATGTCTTGATTTATTTCAATTTGGAGCTGCAGCAGCAAGTGCTGCAGCTGTTTAATGAAAGCCTGGCACCGCAGGGATTCCTGGGTCTTGGCAGCAAGGAGTCCATCCGGTCGGATGGGCTGGACTTTGAAAACTTTAATATGCTGGAAAAGCTATTCCGCAAAAAAAGCAGAAATCCTTAAAATGGATTTCTGCTTTTTGTTTGCCCGTTAAGTTGCCTGTATCAGCACCGCACACATATCATCCAGGGCGGCCTCCTGTTGTTCCTTTGTCAGAATGGCATCGATGGGTTCAATATCGCCGGCATTCTCAAGATACACTGAGGAGGCTTTCCTCAGGAATTCCTTCCCAGCCTCATCATATTTATCTACCGCCTCGTGAACTCCGTCCGTGAATAGAAAAAGCTGCAGAGAATCTTCGTAGCTGATCACATTTTTCCGGATGTTCATATCCTCAAAGAAACCGATGGCACAGGTATGGCTGGCCAGGTCTACAGGAGTATGCCCGTTGATCAGGGCAAAACCGCTCGGATGACCGGCATTAATATATTCAACCTGGCGTTTGGATGTATCTACAACTAAATAGAGGGCTGTGAAATAATATGGGATTTTTGGGTTATGCAGATTGAGAGAGTTCATCCAGCGGTTCAACTCCTGAATGACAAACTCTGGATCGGGGTTATTGCGAATCGAATCACGCAGGACAGATGAGATGAACATGCAGACAAGTGAAGCTGAAATCCCATGGCCCATCATATCAAGCTGAATGACAGCATAGCGGTTTTCGTCAATTTCATACCAGTAATATAAATCCCCGGCGAGTTTAAAAACAGGGATATATGAAGCTTTGATGACCAGATTTTCTTTCTGGACAGGCCTGCTCAACAGGCTCGTCTGAACCTGCATGGAAAGTTCCAGTTCGGTTCTGATTTTTTCATCCTGCTTTTTGTGCCAGTTTTTTTCATATTTAAGACGGAGGGCTACCCTGATCCTCGCCAAAAGCTCCGTTTTATTAATAGGCTTCATCAAGTAATCCATACCGCCGGCATCCAGGGCTTCAACAACTTTTTTGGAATCCTCGAGTGCCGTAACAAAAATGATCGGAATATCCTTCAGATGATCGCATTCCTGCAGTCTTCTGCATGCTTCAATTCCGTCAATTTCAGGCATCATGATATCCATCAGGATTACGTCTACCTGCTCTTCTATTATAAAAGGTTTATCAGATTCCAGATATGTAAACATGTCCTGCGCTGTTGTGAAAGACAGGAGGTCGGTGTAGCCAGCGCGGTTAAGCAGCTTTTCAATCACAAATAGGTTGGCTTCATTATCATCTACAAGCAAAATAGCCATTTTTCTTTCCCTCTTCCATTGGTCTAAAAGTCTATATGTATTAGTGAACATGTTTATTTACCCTTTGTCAAAGAAATGAAACCTCTTTTAAAGGAGAAATAGATCAGAAATGGAATTAGTTATAGTGTGAAATTGAAGATAGAGGCGGGAAAAGCGGGAAATGTTAATAGTCTGCTAATCGTATGTGGAAGAAATAGAGAATTCAGCAATCTGGCATAACAGGAAATAAACGTAAAATGGAGGGATAGACGGTGCTGTTTGGTAAGACTTTGTTTCACAGCTTTATAATGTTAGCTATTGCAGTGATATTCAGCCTTGATAACATTGTTTTCAAAGCTGCAGGGGCTGCTCTGATGGTTTTAATCTCAAGTAATGTGTATGATTTAATTATAATGTCTACCAAAAACTGGAACCATGAAAAACTTAACGGATCCGTTCATCAAAGGATTAATAGTAATTTTCGGCATTGCATCATATGCCTTTATATCCGCAAACTTTAGAGGCTGAAAAAGTTTAGAAGATTTTGTTAAAAAATTCAATATAAACTCCAGTATAAAAAAACTGGAGTTTTTTATGTTCTATTGCAGAAACTTTTGCTTCTGGTTAAAAAATATTATTTTCCTCACTTCCTGAGTGATCCATTTGGACCGTCATATGCGTTTACTCTTCAAGAAAGTCTGAAAAGAACGGACAGCATTCTGAATGGAGGTAAAATAAATGAAAGCTTTAAAACCCTGTCTGGCAGCTGCCGGAATCGCCCTGCTTCTTACAGGATGCCAGGATCTGAATACTTCATTCATGAAAAATGGCGGAGCCGGGACAAATGATATAAAAACGGCAGAAGTGAAGAAAGAAGAAAAGCCGGGGGATGAGGTTTCAGAAGATCCTGTGTTTAAGGAATTCAATCTCCTTCAAAAGGAGACAGAGAACTACATTAATAAAAGGATTGAACTGGAGAGAACGGCAATGGCATCCGGAGAAGGGTTGGAACCTTCCCGGATCATCATTCCGAGCATCAAGGTAGATGCAAAGATTGAGAGAGTGGGGCTCCTTGAAAACAATCAGCCTGATGTACCTAAAGATGATAAAAATGCAGCCTGGTTTGAGCCGGGAACCAAGCCGGGCCGTATCGGGAGTGCCGTAATTGACGGACATGTCGACAATAAATCTGGACCTGCTGTTTTCTTCAGGCTGAAGGAGCTTAAGCCGGGGGCAGAAATCATTCTATTGGATAAAAAGTCTAAGAGAATGGTCTTTTCTGTTGATAGAAAAAAAAGCTATCCTTATAATGGTGCACCGATAAAAGAGATTTTCGGCACAAGGGACAAACCGAGACTGAACCTGATTACATGCACAGGGCTGTATGACCGCTCTACAAATAACCATGAAAAGCGCCTGGTGGTCTACAGCGAATTAAAAACAAGACCGCAGCCAGAAAAAATCCTGCCGCCGCCCGAGGCGCCTGCCGATACATCCATAAATGGCAGCCTCCTCACCTGGCATGCTGTAAGGAAAGATACCATAGCAGGCTACAGGATATATAAAAAATTTCCGGACGGAAATCAGAGAAAAATAAAAAGCATCTCAACCTTGCAGCGTAAAAGCTACACACTGCCCGATTCATCGAAAGCCGGCTATTTTGTCGCCTCAGTCGATATATATGGTCAGGAATCTAAACACACTCCTTTCACAAGTCCATAAAAAACATACTAAAAATAGCCTGTTTTCCATGCATGCGCTTCAGGATGACATTCCTGCAGCCATTGTCCTGGGGCAGGTTTATTTTATTAAGCCGCTGTTAAATTATTTCAAAAAGGACTGTCCATGCAGACAGTCCTTTTGCGATTTTATTCAACTAAAGCAAGACTCATAGACAGTGCTTCAAGACACGACATCTATATCTATAATGGCACTTTATAAAGACTCCCGATCGTTCAATTCTCCTGCCATGGGGGTGATCCCTATATCCTGACACTTTCGATTTCTTATCAATCCTTTGACATGGGTGCCTCCATCAACAGATCTTTAGCTGCCCTTTCACCTAAAGTTCCAGTTACCCCAGTAATAATATTTTTTTACATGCAATCTCCAAGTTAATAACCTCTGCTTTCTATTTCTGTCATTCATTATTAAAACTAGACAGTCTAATATCTATTTCTCCTATTATAAATATTTTCCTTTTACAACTAAACGGCCGTTAAATTGAAAAGGAAGTAAAAGATATTTACTCGATGCTCAACTTCAAATGGTGAATTAATCAGGTACAGTTTTGCTGAATTACTCTGGCTATTTTACAATCGAACCTTATAAAGCAACGACGATTAAAAATTCATAATTAATTGATCCATTCCGGCAGACACTCCGTTAACTTAGTGTAAAAACAAAAGAGAAAGAGGATGAATTTAATTCTTTGAAAGAATTTTTACAAAAAGTGATCCAGCTTTCAAAGTCTTCCGTTTACTAAGTGTAAAGAAAGAGAGAAAGAAACCGTCACAAAAATTGCTGGCGTAAGTGATCCAAACTTTTCATCCGGGCGTTTACTTAGTGAAAAAGAGAAAGCGGCCGCAAAAAGAGTCGGAATATTAAGAAAATAAGACTCTGCAGCAGGACCGCCAGCTGCATGAAAGTAATATTCATGAACTGCATACTAAAAACAAAGAGGAGAGATTCTATTATGAAAGTAAATCCAAACTTTAAAAAACTCGCTGCCCCGGTACTTGGAATGACCTTATTATTTCCGGTTGTGGGAAACGCAGCAGCACCGGCTCCTACGGTAAATACACCAGCTGTAGACCTGCGGGCATCATTGGATCATTTATTGTCTGAACACTTTGCGCTTGCCTTCAACGCCATGACCACTGCCTATGAAGGATCTGAAGCAGCTAAAGAAGCCATGCAGGCACTGAATCAAAACGCGCTCGATATGACGCCGGCTATCGCTTCGCTTTATGGAGAAAAAGGAGCGGCTGAATTTGAAAGAATCTTTACAGCTCACAATGATGCCACAGATGATTATGCAATGGCCGTCAAAGCTGGAGATGAAGCTGCAGAGAAAAAAGCAGACATGGAAGTGGATAATTTCATTAAGGATTTCTCGGCATTTCTTGCTGCTGCAACTGAGGGGAAACTCCCGCAGCAGGCAGCTGAACAGGCTTTGAAAGCACATGAAGATATGGTTCAAAAATCATTTGACAACTATGTGGATGGAGATTTTAAGGGTAGCTATCAGACATATCGTGAAGGCTTCAAGCAGATGTTTGATATAAGCAAGGCGCTATCAGGAGCGATTGCAGCCCAAATGCCTGAGAAAGTCAAAAATACTTCACCTGATACGCCTGCAGGCGATTTGAGATCAGCTTTGAACAGACTGGCATCTGAGCACTTTGCCCTTGCCACGATGGAAATGCAGAAGGAATATGGGGGAGCCAAGGATTTCGATTTCGTTAACTGGGCCCAGGATGCCAATACTGCAGACTTTAAAGCTGCCATTTCGTCCATCTATGGAGCCGAGGCAGGAAACCAGTTCGTAAATGTTTGGCAGCCAAACCACATAGATGCGCAAAGTGACCTGGTCCAGGCAGTAAAGAAAAAAGATGATAATGCCCGAATGGAAGCTGAAAACAGAATGAAGGAATTTTCGAAGGAGTTCGGAACCTTCCTTGGTACGGCAACAGAAGGCAAGCTCCCTGAAAAGGCCGCCCAGGATGCGGTACTAGCTCACGAGGAAAGCGTTATTAACACCTTTGATGCCGCTGTTACAGGAGATTATGCTGCTGCCTATCAGTCATGGAGGGAAGGGTATAAAGCAATGTTTGGTGTCGGCCAGGCACTTGGCAATGGCATTGTAATGCAAATGCCTGATAAATTTGCTTCAACAGCGATGCCAGGCAAGATGCCACAGACTGGCGGAGGCGGAGCAAGTGAAACAACAGGATCCGAAACACCGTGGATGGAAGCTTCCCTGACAGCATTGCTTGCTTTTTCGGCTGCAGCAGTTATCAGAAGAAAAAAGCTCGGCCAATCCAAATAACTCCAGTTCAAAAAGGAGAGCGGAAGCTCTTCTTTTTGCTGTGGATTAGGAAGTTAAAATAATCATAGAGTTAGACTCTTTTCTATGGAAAAGGGGCGGAGCTGATCATGAAGCTTCCTGCACAGATGAAAGTCATGGCAGAAATATAGTATTTTCCCTATGGCCTGTGTCTTAGCTTTCTGGTATACCGCATATTTAGAGGGCGTTTCAAATTCAATTGGCATCGAGCCTGGCACTGGATAACAGAGGAATCGAGTGCCGCAATTGAACAGATTAGTGCCGCACTGGGCCTTCAGACAGAGCGGATTGGAGACATCAGTTCCAGCTTTGGGAACCTGGAGGATATGATAGAAAGTTTAAACAAACTCACTCAGGAATCAGATTAAAAACAAAAGGAAATCATTGGCTGCTGAGGCAGCTTTTCTTTATGTGAAAATTTCTCTTCTAAAAAGATTGTAGTAATTTCAGAAGAATAATTATTAAACAAAGTTATAAGGCGTGGGACTCATGCGGTAACAGTGGGACAGGTGAGACCCCGCAGCGGAAATCAACTTTCTCAAATAAAAGCCACATTGTAATGCGACAAAAACCATGTAAAAAAGAGGTCATCCTATATCAACCGTGTGGTAAAATTAGGTAAAAACAACGGGGGAATGGAAATGTTTGAAAAACCACAGGATGATTTTATGTTCCAGGCAGTGCCTATTTTCATCGGCATTATATTTTTTATAGTTGCTGCCCTTATCGTGACTGCAATAATTAGTTCCATTGTTCAATGGAATAAGAACAACAATTCTCCAAGACTCAGCGCAAATGCCAGGCTTATTGCCAAAAGGACCGAGATATCTGGAGGCGGTGACCGGCGGGCCTTCACGTATTATTTTGCAGCCTTTCAGACGGACAGCGGCTCCCGGATGGAATTTGAGCTGAAAGACAGAGAATACGGACTGCTGGCTGAGGGGGATGAAGGCGTTCTTGATTATCAAGGCACAAGGTTTCTTGGTTTCATCCGGCGTGGCATCCTGCACAATTAGCCTTTATAGCTGTCCGGAACAGGGGGAATATGAAGACCGGTTATGTCAGCTGCTGTAGAGAGCGGGAAATCCGAAATAAAAATAAAGCTTATATTAAAGACATGATGGATTAAATACCAGAAGCGATAATCCGGACCTGAACATAAAGGAAGCCGGGAGACAGGTCTTACTGCAGCTTCCTCCCTTTCATTCTAATCGCTCATTCTCCTGAATAGAATGTTACAGAATAAGATTTGGAGGGAGATGTGCAGAGTGGAGCTTTTATCGACAATTCTTCAAATTTTTCTGGGTGCTGCATTTATATTTTTTGGACTGATGAAATTTACTTCACGCCAGATGGCTGAAGGATTTAAGCATTTTGGGCTGCCGCCGTGGTTTCGAGTATTCACAGGGATCGTTGAGCTTGCAGCGGGTGCCCTTGCTGCCGCCGGTCTCTGGCTGGAACAGCTGGCGGCATGGGGCGCCTTGATTATTGTGGTTACCATGGCGGGAGCCATCCTCACTCATCTGCGTGTAAGGGATTCTTTTTCAAAATGTATCTCTCCGATCCTGTTTCTGATCCTGGGTGCAATCCTCATCTTCCTGAACATGGATTCCTTCTAATAAATTGAAATTTTGGTAAAGGGCCCCGCCGATAAGGGCCCTATTTTTTATTGTGCAGTCATGAACCCAGGTTAATTAATAGTTTTTTTTGCATACTAATCCTAGAGCATTCTGTTACAGGGGGCATGGGTATGGAGGAACATGTACTCGTTATATTGAGGACAATTCTGGCATTTAGCATCTTATTTTTAGCAGCACGATTTTTAGGAAAACAAACAATCTCACAAATGACTTATTTCGACTTTATAGCATCCATAACACTGGGTGCCATCATTGCTAATTTATCATTTAATTTAACCATAAAGCCGCACCATCTTGTCCTCTCGTTCACGTGGTATGTTCTCGTCATTTTCCTGCTTGCATATCTATCCATGAAAAGCAGAAGGGCAAGGCGTTTTTTTGCAGGAGATCCGACCATCCTCATTCAAAATGGCAAAGTGCTGGAGCATAACATGAGAAAGATGCGATATACCCTGGATTATTTGAATCAGCAGCTTCGGGAAAAAAGTGTATTTAATATAGATGAAGTATTGTTTGCGATCCTTGAAGTCAATGGGACAATGACGGTTTTAAAGAAGCCTCAGTACCGGCATGTTACCATGCAGTCATTATCATTGTTTACACATGAAGAATCCTTCCCAATTGAGGTGATCATGGATGGGCAGATTGTTCACAACAACCTCAAGGAGAACCAGATCAGCCTTTCCTGGCTGCAATCCGAGCTGGACAAGCGATACCTCGCCGAAAAGGATGTCTTCTATGCAGTCTTAGGGGGAAACGGGAGCCTGTATATCGATACCTATAACGATTACATCGCTTCCCCCATTGACCGTGAACCGTAAAAAGCACTCGAACGTAAATACCGTGAGGAGGGCTGGCATATTCAGTTTCAAGATTATCGGATGGATTCAATATGGGGGGATTGAGGCGTTTGACCTTTTTTTCACTTTATTCCCTGCGTGTATTGATTTATCTGGCGTCCGGGGGATCATGACCGTCTGGTTAATATAAAGGGTATATATGATGCCTATGGAATTTCTAAATATCATTTAATGTGAATCATAATCTTGGAAGAATTGTCTATATCGAGACCTTTAGGGGAAGGAATGGAGGAATCAGGCCTGCAAGACTTCCGGCGATATAAATGTCTGGGAAGTAGTGCGTAAGACGGAAGAAGACTCCTATCTGGTCTAGGGCTTTGACTGAGGGCACGATCAATATGCCACAAACTCCCGGATACTGCAGCAATATTTTGTGATGCACCGCGCAAGGAGCCTTCACAAGTATCTGCAGACTAACAGGGAGACTGCCATTTTGGCGGTCTTTTTTTATAGCCGAATGATAATGATATTAAAGCAGAAGAATCGGCACTGGTTTCTTTCCTTGCTTTGCTGCAAGGTTACTTGACCCTCTTATAGTGGCTGTGAAACACCTTGAAAAGCCTGTCATCTCCGCCGCGGTCAGGATGAAGTGCTTTCAGCAGTTTCTTGAACTCCCGTTTGATTTCATCAGGAGGGGCATAGCGGTCCAGGCCGAGGAGGTAATTAAAGTTATCTAATTTATCACCTTCGAGGTCATATTCCGCCTTTAACATCTTTTTGAGGCTGCGTACCTTCAGCTGCTCTAGCTGGAGGGCAGCTTTCAATAACTCTAATTCTTCTTCCATCATGTTCTTCTGTTCATTATCCATCGCCATTGATCTCCTAGGTTATTCATTACTCATCTTTTTTATCATAGCATGGTAAAACGTTAAAAACATCACAGTCAAATAACATTTAAGTTACGGGCAATGTAATGAGTTTGCAGTCTTACCGGATGAAACAGTTTCTGGACTGAGAGGATGATATTTGCTATAATCAAATGGTTATCATTGATAATAATTAATGTGGTTAAATAATGGAGGGATTCATATAAAAACATCTCAGGCATTCTTTCACGGGCTCTTGATGCTGTACAGACCATTTGAGAGCCGCTTGAATGAGCTTCTATCATGTCATAAGCTTCAAAGGTCTCAATGGACCGTCTTCTTTTATTTACACACATATGGACCCGCAACCCTTGTCGAGCTGGCCAATTACCAGAGAGTTGAGAAGCCGAATATAACCAGGACAGTACATCGTCTGGAGGAACTCGGCTACATCGTCCAGGTTCCGAGTGCTGATAAACGGGAAAAGAGAATTCAGCTCACAGAAACAGGGCATGGCGTCTACCAGGAGATGAGAGTGATCATCGATAAATTTGAGGTGGAGATTTTGGCAGGGATTCCGGAGAAACAGCAAAAAGAAATGATTGAAGCCATGGCCGAGATACGAAATACATTGATAAAACGGGGGAAAAGGAATTGATTGAACCACAGCCCAGATTATGGTCAAAGGATTTTATTGTTGTATCGTCTGTAAACTTTATATTGACCCTTATTTTTTATTTACTGATGGTAACGATCGCAGTCTTTGCCGTAGAAAGATTTGATGCCTCAACAAGTGAAGCGGGCCTTGTAACCGGAATTTTTATCATCGGTACACTTTTTGGCCGCCTGTTCATTGGCAGGATTATTGATGTTATTGGACGAAAAAGGACTCTCTTCATTGGACTTATATTCTTTACGTTGACCACCCTGCTGTATTTTGCAGATTTTGGGGTCGCTTTTTTGATGCTGAACCGCCTAGTTCATGGATGCGCTCTGGGTATGGCCTCAACAGCAACAGGAACCATAGTGGCTCAGATCATTCCTGCGGCAAGGAAAGGTGAAGGAATTGGTTATTACAGCATGAGTGCCACTCTTGCCACAGCCATTGGCCCGTTTATCGGGCTGTATATGAGCCAGCACACAAGTTTTTCTGTCATTTTTTCCTTTTGTACGGCACTTGGAGTTCTAAGTATTGTCATTGCACTGTTTGTCAAAGTGCCAACCCTTCATGCTAAACCGGGAACACAAAAGGCAAAAGGCTTCAGCCTCTCAAGCTTTGTCGAACCAAAAGCATTGCCGATAGCCGTCATCACACTGGGAGTAGCTTTTTGTTATTCAAGCGTGCTCTCGTTCATCAATTTTTATGCGATGGAAATCAATCTGGTAGAGACGGCAAGCTTTTTCTTCATTGTATATTCGATTGCCGTACTGGCTTCACGTCCGTTTACCGGCAGGATTATGGATGCCAGGGGAGCGAATTTCGTAATGTACCCGGCGTTTATCCTTTTTGCAGCCGGCATGCTCCTTCTCAGCCAAACCGGCTCAAGCTTTGCCTTACTCACAGCAGGCGCCCTGATCGGCCTGGGATTTGGCAATATGCAGTCCACTACCCAGGCGGTGGCCATCAAGGTGACAGAGCCGCACCGGATGGGCCTTGCTACCTCCACTTTCTTTATTTTTCTTGATGCGGGCCTGGGATTTGGCCCTTATATTCTTGGGCTGATCATTCCCCATACAGGCTATCCGCTCCTGTATATGCTGATGTCGGCAGCCATTGCAGCAGGAGGAGTGCTTTACTATTTCCTGCATGGAAGAAAAGAGGCGGCGGAAAACGCTGCCGTCCCATCTCTATAAGAAAAGAACAGCTGCCGGCGGCAGCTGTTTTTCTTTGCATCAGGCATCAGTCAGCTTGCTCTCAATAGCCTCCATGTTTTTCATGGCGGCTTGATAGCCGGCTTCTATACAATGTACGGCCTTCTTGAATTCAAAGCCGCCTACAAAACCTGTCTCTGGCATCAATACATAATCTGCATATTTATTTTCAATTTCCATCTGCAGCTGAAGATTCAAATAAATGATTTTGTGCATGAGCCGGTATGTTCCGCTTCCATGACCCCGGATTTTGGCTATCGGTGTAATCGGGTCAATGGCAATCACTTTTTTTGCACCCAGGGCTCTGCAGACCTGGACAGGGCAGTTGACAGTTACCCCTCCATCTATCAGTGTCTGTCCTTTATGCTCCCAGGGCTTGAATACCAGGGGAATGGCAAAGCTTGCGCGGACAGCATCAGAAATGAGGGCGTCTGTATCATAATCAAAATCTGGGATATGGGATTGTGTGAAAACGAAGGGCTGTCCTTTCTCTAAATCTGTCGCCACAATACCGCACGGAAGCTTCATGGATGAGAGCGGTGCTTCATCTGTCAGCCTGCCGACGAGGTTACGCAGCCGGTTTCCCTTCAGCCAGCCATTTATATGGGGCTTCAGGAACAGAGCCCTAAGCATAACCGCTTTGTAATCGACATCAAGATACCGCCTGCTCAAGGCCGGGACGATTTCTTCCAAATCCTGCGCCTCATATCCATAAGCATACAGGGCGGCTGCAATTGCGCCGGAGCTTGTTCCTGTTACATGTGTCACTTTAATGCCGCACTCCTTGAATGCCCGCAGCACACCTACGGCTGCACACCCAGGAATGCCTCCGCCGGCAAACGCCAATCCTGTTTCCATGGAGGTCCCTCCCTTAGATGATTCTTAGACTTGCAATATGTATGTTACTTCTCAGCTTTCCGATCTAATACTATTACCCATAATTTCATTAGGTAAGTCCGTTGAATCTATAGGTGGAAAACTTCCCTCCTGCATCTGCGGCAATAGACCGGAGGCTTAAATGTGCTTCCCGGATTTTCTGGCACCAACAGAGTCAGGCTTTTAATAGGAAAACTGCAAAGGCTCTTTCTGCCTGACAGTCTTTTATTGATTAAATGAGATCAGAACAGGGTATTAATTAATAAAACAGCATGATAAAGGAGATAGTCATTATGATCAAAAAAGTGATTGGCGTATACGATACCCAGGAAGAAGCCAAGGCAGCTGTCGATGATTTGAAGAAGCAGGGATACAGCCAGAATGAAATCTCGATTGTGGCAAAGGACATTGAAGGTCTGGGACCTGAAGCCAACCAGGTAAAAGCAGGGGACAAGGATGGAGTCGTGGCGGGGGCCGCAACAGGGGGCGCAGTCGGGCTTGCAGGGTTATTCCTTGGATTAAGCTATTTAGCCATACCGGGAATCGGGCCGATCCTGGCAGCCGGCCCCATCATAACCATTCTGGGAGGCGCAGTGGCCGGGATGTCCACAGGGGCAAGCGGACTCACAAAGGCTCTTGATGCAGTGGGCCTGAATGAAGAGCAGGTGCGTCAATATGTAGAGGACATAAAGAATGGAAAGATCATTGTAGCTGTGACCGATCCCACAAAAGATATACATGACGAAAAGCCTGAACTCTAGAATATGGCTGAAAGTCTGAAAGACATAGAAGTTCCCAAGTGCTGGGGGCTTTTTTATTTTGCCAGGGTTCATAAATATGATTGTAACGGAAATGATAAGCAGAAAAAGAAACGGGCAGGTGGATAATGGAACATACAAATATCCATTTAACATCAGGGGAATTATCACAGCTTTGGTCCGCTTATATGAATGACAGTGCATTATTGTGCATGTTGAATCAATTTCTGGCCAGAGTGGATGATCCAGAAGTGAAAGATCTATTGCTCTATTGCTCTATGCAAAAAAAATATCTGAAGAACATATTACCTTCATCCAGGCAGTTTATAAAAAGGAAAATCATGCAATTCCATATGCTTTCAAAGAAGAAGATGCAGACCTTGATTCCCCACGGCTGTTCACTGACATTTTTTATTTGAATTTTACAAGCCAAATGTCCAATATAGCGCTGGTTGGTTATAGTCTGAGTTTGAATCTGGCAGTTCGAAAAGATATTTTTCTTTTCTATAAAAAATGCATATCTGACGCCATGGAAATTCAGGAACGCTCAAAGAGTTTACAGCTAGCTAAAGGTGTTTATCAGAGGGCGCCATATATCCCGGTTCCCCAAAAAATAGACTTTGTTGCGAGGAAGAGTTTTCTGAAAGGGCTGAAGAAAAAAAGGCCGATGACATCCTTGGAGATTGCCCATCTATACTTGAATTTCCAGCGTAATAATCTGGGGGAAGCGGCCCTGCTGGGGTTTGCACAGGTTGCCAGGTCGAAAGACGTCAAGGCCTACTTCCGGAGGGGTGTTGAAATATCCCGGAAACATAAAGAGATCTTTCGTGACTCCCTTCAAGAAGGCGGCATGCCGGTTTCAGAGTCCTGGGGGCAGGAACCGGAACAGTCAACCGAATTTACTTTTTCTGATAAATTGACTCTGTTCTTTACGACTGCTCTTACAGCGCTGAGTATCGGCTTTTACAGTCAGTCATCAGCCATGAGTCCGAGGCTGGATCTTAGTATTGATTATGCCCGGCTTCTTGCAGAAATTTCCCTGTTTGCGGAGGACGGCGCAAATATCATGATAAAAAATGAATGGCTTGAACAGCCTCCCACTGCCACGGATCGAGAAGGGCTGCTGGAAGACTGAGAATAGTCCCTCATCCAGAAATGGAAGGAGGTTTTTTATGCGGAAAAAAGGATTTAAAGAAATTATATTGAAATGTTAATGTTGTCGTTATTTCTGCATTTATTGATAAAAGAAACTTAATGTACGCTGATGCATTAAAATAGGAGGGAACTTCATGAGGAAAAGAAGTGCGGCCGTCATTCTCCATAATAGCAGAGCGGTGCTGATTAGAAGGAAGAGAGAAAATGAAGTATACTACGTGTTTCCCGGAGGCGGGATCGAGGCAGGAGAAAGCGCGGAAGAAGCAGCCATCAGGGAATGCATGGAGGAAATCGGCGTTTCTATCAATATCAAAGATTTCTTTATGAGCTTGGAGTTTAAGGGAACACAGCATTATTATCTTGCAGAAATCAATAATGGTGAAATAATCTCAGGCGAGGGAAAGGAATATACCGATCCGGAAAGAGATAGAGGAACATATCAGCCCCTCTGGGTAAGCATTGGCGATTTTCCAAGACTGGATATACGGCCATGGTCTGTAGCAGAAAAAGTAATAGATATGACTCAGTGAATTACACATGGGCAGGGTATTTCCTGGCAGAAAGACCTTCCGGCTGGTTTTTAATAGAGAGATAGTCTGTAGAAAAAAGAAAAATGAGAGGCAATTCTGTATGTAAAATATATCATAGGAGATTTTGGATGGTACATATACCGATTCCTGCCCGGCAGGTAATAGAGGAATTTACGGAATTGATGGAGAGAAGGCTTCCGCTTGTATTAAATGGACTGTATCTTCATGGTTCAATTGCACTTGGTGCATTCGGGCCCGGCAGCGATATTGATTTTCTGGCATTGACGAGCCGTTCCCTGGATTCTGGTGAGGTTGAAGTGTTAAGGGGTATACACAGAATTCTGGCAGAAAATCATGATTGTGAACTGGATGGAAGTTATATACTGCAGAGGGATATAAGCGGCATTCCTAAGGAGGGCCAAACCTTCACCTATCAATCAGGAGCGCTCGTTCCCGGCCATGCATACAACCCGGTCACCAAACTCATCTTAAACTCCAATGGCATCACGATAACTGGTATCCCGTGGAAGGATCTAGAGGTTCACCTGGACCCAGGAGAGACAGCTGCCTATGTAATGGACAATATGAACAGTTACTGGGGACCAAGGGTCATGGATATGAAAAAACATTTTGAGGATATTGGGCAGCTGCCCCTTGCTGTTATAAATGAAGAGATTGATTGGTCGGTCCTGGGAGTGCTTAGACAGTTTTACACACTTAAGGAAAATAAAATTATCTCTAAAATAGGGGCAGGGGAATATGGGCTAAATTCCCTGCCGGTGGAGTGGCATCCCATCATCCGCTCCGCCATTGAAATCCGCCGCGGGCTGCCGGGTAGTCTGAATCGGCCGGCCCGGGACGAAATTGACCAGGCCATCCAGTTCTTGCATTACTTAATTGATTATTGCAATACTGCATTTAAATTTGCGAGGGAAAGTAAATGAATGTGGGACTGCTGCGCCATTTTAAGATGATCCGAGGTAAGAGCAGATGTACTCATAGTGGGGCATGGAGGGAGTCATGATGTTCATGCTGAAAGCCCTGGTCAAAAGGCGCTTTACAGGACCTAAATTCAGGATACCGGAAGATGGAAAAATATATATCTATGAAAATCAATGATGAGACTGCCGCAGGCAGTTTTTTTTTGTTGTGTTTTCTGAATGTTGAAGGAGGCCTGAAGAAGTGCTTAAATTTAGCATTTTTAAATCATTTAACTACCCGGTGAATTAAGATATATTAGTATAATGAAAATGAAAAGAATTGGAGAGACAGCATGTTATTCTTAAAAGCCCTCATTCTCGGTTTTTCCGTATCAGCCCCGCTTGGGCCAATTGGTTTATTATGTATTCAGCGTACATTGGATTTAGGCAGGAAGGCTGGATTTGCCACCGGATTCGGGGCGGCTGCGGCTAATCTGCTGTATGCGGGAGCAGCTGTTCTGGGTTTCTCAACTATATCTTCCTTCCTGATAAAATATGAAATGTATTTGAGTATTATGGGTTCCATATTTTTAATTTATATCGGGATAAGAGCCTTTATGAAAGAAGAACCAGCTTCAGGAGCGGTTCTAAAAGGCAGGACTCCATATCAAATGTTTGCAGCCACACTTCTACTTATGCTGACAAATCCTTCAACGATTCTTAATTTCGCTGTGATGTTCACCGGAATTGGTGCTGCCGGGGAAGCAGGGGCGTCTGCCCATGGTGCAGCTCTCTTAACTGGGGTTTTTTTGGGAGCATCCACCTGGTGGGCTTTACTGGTTATCATAATCAGCAAATTCCGCAGCAAATTTTCAGGCCATCTTCCGTTAATTAACAAAGCAGCAGGTCTGATGATCATTCTCCTTGCCTGCATAACATTAGCCGATCTATGGCATGGGTAAAGCACGTAATATCTAATTAATAGAATTTCCTTAACAAATGGTGTCTACATATGTATAATATGGGTATAAAGTAGTAGTCGGATGAGACGTGACAGCCTGAACAGATAGGGGTGCCTTATGAAAAATAATGCTGAATGCCTGGTCTTTCTGCAGGAGCTTGACCGCCTGCTTGATGAATATAGAAGATGCAGACTCCCTCATATAAAGAAAGCCATCCTGGCTGATATCCAGCTTATCAGCAGTGCTATCGGATACTCAAAGCAGCAGGTGTAAGGATCATAATAATAATATAGAAAAAAAGAGACAAGATCACAAAACTTGTCTTCAATAAAACAGCGAATGGTTCTTATATCATTGTTCTATGCTTCACTAGATGCAGAATGATCAGTGAAGAAGGCGCATTTAACGGGGAATGTCGGAATGCATTCCCATGTTCCCTCCATCTTATATTGTTATCCCTCGGCTCACAGAACTTCCCGGGGATTTCCATTACAACTAGGACCATACATCACCGGAATAATCAATAATAGGGAAAATGTATCCCGTACAGGGTGGCTTATGTCATCCTTATATTTATTCTTCATATATTCATGGGCAGCCTTCAGCCGTTTCTTTTCCTGTTCACTTTTGGCTTTCATGATGTCCTTCGTATCATAGGCAAGTTTTTTCTTCCTTCTGTGCATAAGGAGCTTCTTTTTCGGCTTCCTTCCACTGGAACCATTCCTCCTGCAGGGCTCCATATTGCTTTCTCACATACTTCTTCAATTCTCTTTCAGAATTCACATATGTAAATTCGCCATTTCCGGCATCTGCAATTTTTTTGAGCAGTTTCTGACCTTCATTTGCCTGCATAAAAGCCGAATTGATAAGGATACCATGGGAGACCTGAGTCAAAAAAAGAAGCCCGTTATCAAAAGGCTTCTCTGATTTGTTGTACTGTTTCTCCAATTCCTGCATGAATTTTAATATCAAATAGATCATCGGATTGTGTTCTTTCCTTGTTGATGATTGCCATGGGGATTCCGGCTGTGTGGGCGATGGCAGGAAGGAAATTAACTGGCCCAACCTCAAGTGAAGAACCCATAACAAGGAATAAATCGGCAGTCTCCGCCGCCACTGCCGCCTGGTCCCAATGATGGATGGGATCTCCGAATAAAACGACGTCCGGCTTCAATATTGTCCCGCAGATGGAGCAGCGGGGAACTGCCTGTTCATTGATATAATTTAAATCATATTTTGCACTGCATGAAAGACAGGATGCAGTCTTCAGGGTGCCGTGCACCTCGAGTATCCTGCTTGTACCTGACTTCTCATGGAGGCCGTCGATATTCTGAGTGATAACCACTACGTTTTTGCCCATATCCTGAAGAAAGGTAATAAACTCGTGCCCCCGGTTCGGTTCATATGAATCAAGAAGCTTCATGGCGAAAATTTCTTTATAGTTTTTCCAAAAACCAGCTGGATTGTTTTTATAGTATGAGCGGGAGATCAGGCTTTCAAAACTTTGATTATTCGTCCATAGTCCTTTTGAGCTGCGGAAATCGGGCAGGTTTGACTCTGTACTGATGCCTGCACCAGTCAGGAAGGTTATGCTTTCTGCCTGTCGGATCAATTCAGTTAATTTTTCAATATCATTCATGGACAGCCCCTCCTTATGGTCGTGTTATCTTGCATTATAATGCAGGAAAGGGTCCGCTGCAATGAGCCGGGCCCTTACACGCCATGCTGTTAAAGCAGCGATCGGGCGGCCTGTCTGCCGCTGAATAAACAGCCGCCAAGGAAAGTGCCTTCCAGGGACCGGTAGCCATGGATGCCCCCGCCTCCAAACCCGGCAGCCTCCCCGGCTGCATAAAGACCGGGGATGGCATTGCCAAATGGATCCAGAACTCGTCCGGACAAGTCGGTCTGAAGTCCGCCCAAAGTCTTTCTGCTGACTATGCGGAGGCGCACAGCAATCAAGGGACCCATTGCCGGATCAAGAATCTTATGGGGAGAAGCGACACGTATGAGCCTGTCCCCAAGATAATTCCGCGCACCCCGGAGTGCTGTGATTTGAAGGTCCTTCGAGAAGGAATTGTCCATTTCCCGGTCGCGGGCGAGGAGTTGTCTTTCTATTTCATCTTTAACAAGAAGTGAGTTTCCTGCCAGTTTGTTCATCCCGGCAACCAGTTCTGTAAGAGAGGAGGCAATGACAAAGTCTTCCCCTTTATCCATAAAGGCTTTAACAGGTGCAGAAGGCCCTGGGAGTACACGGGAGAGTACCTTCTTAATGCTCTTGCCTGTCAAGTCGGGATTTTGTTCAGAGCCGGACAGGGCAAACTCTTTTTCGATAATCTTCTGTGTCAGTATAAACCAGGAATAATCATAAGAAGTCGACTGAATGGCCTCCAGCGTACCAAGTGTATCAAAGCCAGGGAAGTTAGGGGCTGGGAACCGTTTTCCTTCTGCATCCAGCCAGATGGAGGAAGGGCCGGGCAGAATCCGGATGCCGTGGTTCGGCCAGACAGGGTCCCAATTCTTTATACCTTCTGTATAGTGCCACATCCGGTCCTTATTGACGATTCTGCCGCCTGCCCGTTCGGTTATTTCGAGCATTCTTCCGTCCACATGCTTAGGAACACCTGATATCATCGTTTTTGGAGGGGAACCAAGCCTTTCCGGCCAGTTTTTCCTGATAAGTTTATGATTCCCGCCGATGCCTCCGCTTGTGATGATGACCGCTTCCCCAAAATATTCAAAGGAACCTGCGGCTTTACGCGAGCTTTCGACCCCGCGTTCTGCATCGCTCTCTACAAGGATAGTTCCCCGTATACCCACGGCGGCACCGTTATCCATAATGATCTCATCCACCTGGTGGCGGGGCAGATAGACGGTATGGCCGGCTCTTATTCCATTCCGGACTCTGAGTTCAAAGGGTTTTACGATTCCGGGCCCGGTTCCCCAGACAATATGGAAGCGGGGGACAGAATTGCCGTGGCCTTCCGCTGTATAGCCTCCCCGTTCCGCCCAGCCCACTACAGGGAAAAAACGGATGCCCTGCTTATACAGCCATTCCCGTTTTTCGCCTGCCGCAAATTCTACATAAGCTTCAGCCCACTTTTTCCCCCAGTGATCTTCATCCTCCCGGTCAAAGCCGGCTGAACCCATCCAGTCCTGCAATGCAAGCTCATAGGAGTCTTTTATCCCCATCCTTCTCTGTTCTGGTGAATTCACCAGGAAAAGTCCCCCGAATGACCACCAGGCCTGGCCGCCAAGGGAAGCTTCCGGTTCCTGATCAACCAGCAGTACACTTTTGCCCGCATCAGCCAGTTCAGCGGAAGCGGTCAGGCCGGCAAGCCCGGCACCTACAATAATCGCATCATATTTCATAAACATCTTCCCCTGTCTTCTATTATATTTGTCTAATGCTTTCTGCCTGACCCGGAAGGACCGCTCGGAATATTCAGACATCAACAGCTTTTATAATAACTATAAGCCGGGGCAGACTGGCCGTCATCCTTTTTCTGTAGAAGAGGGGCGGAGCTGCATGTATAATAAGGCTTCCTCCATCCTTGTATGTCTATCATTTATCTTGCCGGCATACCTGCCTGCGCCTTACTCCGCTCCAACGCACCGCCGCATTATTGTGATTGTTACTGCTCTCGTCTAATTCCTTTCCAAGATTGGTGAGGGAGCGGGGAGTGGAAAACTCATGTTTGCTTTTTGTTTATATAAGGCGGAAAAGGGGCTTTTTATTTAGGATGGGACCCTGAAATGAGGTATAATGGAAATAAAGTGCTGTTATTATCCATACAGCAACAAGTAATGAAAGAGAGTGAAACCATATGGGCCGCAAATGGAATAACATAAAAGAAAAGAAAGCATCAAAGGATGCCAATACAAGCAGAATATATGCAAAGTTCGGACGCGAGATATATGTGGCGGCTAAGCAGGGAGAGCCGAATCCCGAATCAAACCAGGCCCTCCGGATGGTATTGGAGCGCGCGAAGACCTACAGCGTTCCCAAGGCAATCATTGACAGGGCGATAGAAAAAGCAAAGGGCGGATCGGAGGAAAGTTATGACGAGCTCCGTTATGAAGGCTTTGGGCCGAGCGGCTCCATGGTCATTGTCGATGCGCTGACTAACAATGTAAACAGGACCGCGTCAGATGTAAGGGCAGCCTTCGGCAAGAACGGCGGCAATATGGGCGTAAGCGGGTCGGTTTCTTATATGTTCGATGCTGTGGCAGTGATTGGGGTTGAAGGGAAGAATTCTGAGGAAGTTCTCGAACTGCTCATGGAAGCAGACCTGGATGTCCGGGATATCCTTGAAGAAGAAGAGCAGATCATCGTCTATGCAGAACCGGATCAGCTTCATGCTGTCCAGGAGGCATTCCGGTCGGCAGGTGTAACAGAGTTCACCGTGGCAGAGCAGACTATGCTTGCACAGAATGATATTACACTTCCGGAGGATGCTCAGGCACTGTTTGAAAAGATGGTGGATGCCTTGATGGACCTTGAAGATGTACAGCAGGTTTACCACAATGTAGATCTGGGGGAATGATTTCTCCAGGACCTTTCTGCGGATGCAGGAGGGTCTTTTTTATTTTGCTTCACTTTACCCGGGGGGAGATGACTACAACGGCCCTAAAATCGACATGCTACTATAAATGAGTTAAACTGACAGTAGAGCTATGTCGATTTACATATGTTGGGAGAGGCAATAATGCACCGAAACAAGGAATTATACAATTTTATGCTTGATAATACATGGAAACTGACAGAACAATGGTATGAAAGCCTGGATAAAACCGATTCAAAAGGAGTATATTCTTCTAAGGATCCAGAAGTCATCGAAACAGTCAAAAAGCAAAACTATGAATTTCACCTTAATTTCTGTAAAATATTCATCCTCGAAGAATCAGTCTTTATTAATGAACTGGAAACCTGGATTCTTAAAATTGCCGAGGATGAAGAGCATCTTAGGACACCGATTCACTATATTTTGAGGGAATTTTTCAGGACTGAGGAACAGTATTTGGATTTGATTGATGATTTCATTGAAAAAAACGAAAACACATATACCAGGAAGGACTTCCATGCCTGGTACCGGATAATAATCAATGCTTTCAGCAGGATCCTCGTTTGGTTTACACAGGAAAATTATAATCATTCCCAGAGAAGGCTGCAGGGTCAGCAGGAATTGATCATGGAACTCAGTTCACCTGTCATCAGCCTGAACCAGGAGGTGGCACTGCTCCCTCTCGTCGGGGATATTGATACAGTCCGTGCGAAGTTCATTCTTGAAAATACTCTTGAGCACTGTTCCCGCCTTGGGGTCAACAACCTGCTGCTTGATCTGTCCGGAGTTGTGATGGTTGATACGATGGTGGCCCATCAGCTGTTTCAGCTGATTGAAGCGCTGAGTTTGATCGGTGTAAAGACTACACTCTCCGGGCTTCGTCCGGAAATAGCACAGACAGCTGTCCAGCTCGGACTGTCATTTGATAAGATATCGATAAAATCTACACTTTCAAATGCCCTCAATTCATCAGCCATCAGATTGCAATAAGGCTGTAAAGTGAATTCCTTTGCAGACTGCCATCCTGGCTGCATCACAAGGGAAAATGCGTGCAGTTTAGAACAGGATGATTTAGGGAGAAGTGCGCATGATTATTAATTTGAAGGATGGGGAGTTTTTATCGGCATGTAAGAGTAAAACACCTCTTGAGATGGTATGGGAGCTGACGAACGGGAATGTCCGCGGTCTTGAAATGCTGGCTTTGAGAGCGCTGCGGCAGCGTCAGAAGCTCCCGGCTCCTGTTGTAAATATCCTGATTGCCTACTTTTATCAGACTTACGCCGGAGTGGTCTATGACCGAAATGATTTAGCCCGGCTGTATGACCATTGGTCTTCCATGCAGGTCCGTACAGTGGAGGAAGCCTTGTGGATGGCTGATGAAGATATCACTAAATTAATGGGACAAATTAAAGGCAGCTAGCTTTGCTGTATTCAGCGGGCTATATCTAAGAACACGGCGCCGTTAATTAACGGCGCCGTGTTCTCATTCTTCAAAATTAATCTGATCTTCAATCCGGCCATGTTCATTATGGATGATAGCCATAGTGCCGGCTTCTTCAGCCAGGCGCTTTGCTTCCTCAACCGCATCGGACTTGGAACCAGTTGTCAATTCTGGCTCGTCTTTTCCTTCGGTTTTTACAGCCCATCCTTTTTCATCGTGGGGTACGACGTGAAATCTTGCCTCGTCTGTACCGGCCCTATCCTTAAAATATTCATCGCGTTCTTCTTTATTTTTTTCTGCCATTTTGGTAACCTCCTTAAAATGGATGTCTTAGATTTTACCCATTTAGGAAGAAGGAGAAACTTAGGCTGTATTTGATCTAAAACTGAAGCCTAAGCTGACTCATTTTTTATATGCTGAATAAAATCAGCAAAGGAACCCCTAAATCTCTGCACCTCTGACAAATGATAAAAAGTACTGGAGTTTTCTGGAGAAAAACTGGCATCATCCGGTGGTGAATAAAGCCAGATTTGTTTTCCCTGTCCAATGGCCATGCCGAGTTCGATATGACTTCCCTTGCCACCAGGCAATATCAGGATGAATACGTCTGACTCCCATACTGCCTGTTTTTCTTCCTCACCGATCCTTTTCAGCTCTGAAAACGAAGCTGCACGGGAATTTTTCGTCCAGTCGTAGGTGTGAATGTGGTTCTCTGCCCGGAGCTCCCCTGCAAGCTTCCTTACCAGGCCAATATTTTTAAAACTTGAGGCTATGTAAAATTTCATCGATTTCTCCCTCTTAACATCCGATTAAAATATAAGTTCTTTTCTACAGGCGGCTTAGCTTCTGTCACGGCAGGTGCTTTCAGTCAGCAAATCATCCTTAATAAGTTAATGCTTTTTCAATTATCTGCAAAATAAAAGACCAATGGCAGCTGCCATTGGTCTTGGAATTAGATGCGTTTGGCACCAATAAATTTAGGTTTCCAGTAAGAATTGCTTGTCTTAGAATAAGATACACCATATGAAGACTGGGCATGAAGCATATTGCCGCCTCCTACATATATGGATACGTGAGTAGGTCTTGACGCTTTATTTGGTGCGAAGAACATCAAGTCGCCTGTCGAAGGGCTGTTGACCCTGGTTCCTTTGTTGTACATTTCAGCCGCAGTGCGGGGAAGTACTTTGCCTGCTTTCCCAAATGAATATTTAATAAGGCCTGAGCAGTCAAAACCGCTTGGTGTCATTCCGCCCCAGCGATAGGGAGTTCCCAGTTCGCTTTTGGCAACAGAAATTGCCTTTGCCCGGTAATTGGCGGATGGAGCAGGAGTCTTCTTGGATACTAGATATTTTGAACTGGCATACCCAGTTTTGCCGGCAGCTTTTACTTTAGCCCAGCCGCGTGATTCTGAATAGACAGTGACAGCTGTGTTCTTTTTTAATTTAGCGATAACAGTGGCATTAGGTTTAGTTGAAGGACTTTTACGGACATTTAAGGTTCCGGAGCTGACATTGACATATTTAGTTGTGACCTTTGTGCTAGCGGAAGCTTCACCAGCTAAAGGTGTAACACTTCCTATCATCAGAGCGAGAGACAAAAATGCGATTAATTTCTTCAATTTAGTATTTTACCCCCTGGTGCGATTTGCTAAACCTATTATAAACAAAATTTCATAACGAAAACATCACAGCAATATTACGGTTGTGTTACAAATAATAGGAAAGACTGACAATATTTTATTTCATTCGATCTTTAGTCCCGGCGGATAAGGAGTAGTTTCGCATACTTAGAATGATTTAATTTCGTAAAAATGTCATAGTTTTGTATTAGGAGATTTCCGCTGGAAGCCATACACCCGGTTTTGGATACGAGGCCCCTGGTACTGTCTCTGTTAATTTGCGGCATAGTCAGCGGACAGCTCTCGTTTTATGCTGGAGAGATAGACAGCTATAATAATAGGGCGGTCCGGCATCCATGCTGTTTATGGCTTTATTACCTATTTCTTACTCGATAGTATGACTATAGTTTTTAGATTTCTTTAATGTTATAGAAAATTTAAAAGATTAGTTACAATAATTTTTTTAAAATGTTATTATCAAGAAAATAATGATAGTTATATATTTTATATATGAAAATATGAATAAGCGAAAAAAATCCTTAAAAAGGGGAAGAGTTTATGTTCAATGAAAGAGATGCATTAAGGCTTCGGCTTGCCCAATTAATGGAGACAGAGGAAAGGATCATGAAAGAAATCCGCGAGGAGCGCAGAGAAATATTGAATAGGCTGAGGGAGCTTGACTCTATGGACAGCGGGAAGGAGATCACTTCCCACCGGGATCAGCCGCAAAGGAAATACTCGCTTGAAGAATATGCGTTACGAAAAGCCGGAGATGAAGGGAAAAAGAATGTGCTGGAAACAGATTCAAAGTCGTATGAAGAGGAAATTCCCAAAGGCTATCATAAAAAAACACTCATATTAAGAGATGCTACCTTAAATATCCTCAAAAAACATACCACAGCAGTCCCCCTGATGCAGATAAAGAAGGAAATAGAATCAGCAACGGGCGTTTCTATTAAAAATATTTCTTTATTTATGACGAATTTGGCTAAAAAAGAGAAGAATTTGAAAAAAGCAACACACGGACAATACATGTATGTTGAAAGATGAGGAAAACTTGAGAAAATTTGATTGATATTCATCTTTTTTTCACTTTTTATTGTCTGTTTTAATGAAAGTTTTCTTAAAAATTGAAAACTTTTTCAGCATGTTCATTATTTTAAATAAATTGACGAAAAAGGGTGCAATTTGATTTATGCTATCCTAAACCTATATTACATATAAGGCATGGGTGAGGATATGATATTCAATGAAAGAGCGGCCCTGAAAGAAAGACTCGAACAGCTTGGATTTTATGAAAAGAAGATTGTCGAAGAAATACATAGTGAAAGAAGAGAACTCCTTCAGAGAATCAAGGAGCTGGATCAGGAAGAGTTAACTGTTATCAGGAAACAAAAGCTGACAGCCGGTCATACATACTCAAGGCTTGTCTATGTTAAAAAAATATGACTTTCTCCAGGTTACTGAATGAAAACGGCGGCACTCCTGTGCCGCCGTTTTTCCTGTGGAAAAGGGAGAGCTGAATGTATTATAGGCTTCCTGCAGCCAGGTAACATCATTTATATTACTGGCATTCCTGCTGCACCCGGCTTATTGTGTTTGTTCCTGCTCTTCTCAAGCTTTATTTCATGCGTGGTTTGCAAGTAGAAAACCCATGATTTTTTCTTCTATTAATATTGAATTTTAATTTCAATATTTATTTACTTAAAGTTAAAATATAATTTCTTTCATATACCTTTTTACTATTGTCAGAATAGATGTTATATTTTATAATTTTAAGAATATTAAGTATTTTACGGGAGGACCGGATCATGAAGCTTTATATCTCTGTCGACATGGAAGGAATTACAGGCCTGGTGGATCATACTCATGTAGATTCGGGGAGGCATAACTATGAAAGAAGCCGGCATATAATGACTGACGAAGCAAATTACGTCATTTCTGCTGCATTCGACTCTGGATGCACTGAGGTAGTTGTGAATGACAGCCATTCAAAAATGAATAATCTGCTGATCGAAAAGCTTCACCCTGAAACACAGCTGATTACAGGTGATGTAAAACCCTATTCCATGGTGCAGGGACTGGATGCCACTTTTTCGGGGGCTATATTTGCAGGCTATCATGCCCGTGCCTCCCAGGCAGGTGTGATGTCCCATTCCATGATCTTTGGGGTGAGGAATTTTTGGATCAATGATAAAGCCCTGGGAGAACTCGGGTTCAATGCATATGTAGCCGGATATTATGATGTGCCTCTAATTATGGTAGCCGGCGATGATGGGGCGGCAAGAGAGGCGGAAGAGCTTATTCCGGGGATCACGACAGCTGTTGTGAAAGAATCCATTTCGCGCTCCGCTGCCAAATCGCTGACACCTGTAAAGGCTGGCAGGCTCCTTAAGGAAAAGACTGCGGAGGCCATCAAAAACCGTGATAAAATCCGGCCGCTGAGTCCTCCGGACCGGCCGCTGTTGACTATTGACTTTGCCAATTATGGACAGGCAGAATGGGCAGCACTGATGCCGGGGGCGGAAATCACTCCAGGTACAACAAGCGTCTGCTTCCAGGCAAAAGACATTTTGGAGGCATACCAGGCGATGCTGGTCATGACTGAACTGGCTATGAGGACGACATTTTGTTAGGAAGTGAAGGATTATGAATACATACTTTTTAAAGCGGCTCGCCGCCATGTTTATCACCCTTTGGCTGATCATAACGCTTACTTTCTTTCTAATGCATGCTGTTCCCGGAAGTCCGCTTACCTCTGAAAAGAACACGAGCGAGGCTGTACAGAATAATTTAAGATCTTTTTACCACCTGGATGAGCCTCTGTATGTCCAGTACGGAGTATATTTAAAATCGCTGCTGACTTTTGATCTCGGACCATCCATCAAGCAGTCTGCTTTCACGGTCAATGACCTTATAGGAAGGGGCATCCCTGTTTCCTTTGAACTGGGGTTCTGGACGCTGCTTACGGCCACTGTCTCCGGAATTCTCCTTGGAGTGGCAGCCGCGCTCAGGCATAACGGTATCATTGATTATCTGGCCATGACATTCGCGGTCCTCGGAATATCTGTCCCCAATTTCGTAATGGCTACGCTGCTTATCCAGCAGTTTGCGGTCAACTGGCCCATCCTGCCTGTGGCTACCTGGTCCAGCCCGAAGCATATGATCCTGCCAATCCTGGCACTTGCCACCGGTCCGATGGCCATCATCGCCCGTCTTACCCGTGCCAGCATGATTGAAGTACTTGCACAGGATTATATCAGGACGGCAAGGGCCAAAGGACTTTCACCAGTAAAAATAGTATTTAAGCATGCACTTAGAAATGCACTGATGCCTGTGGTAACCCTGATGGGGGCTCTTGCCGCAGGTATCCTGACAGGAACTTTCGTTATTGAAAAGATCTTTGCAATCCCAGGGATGGGAAAATACTTCGTAGAAAGCATCAATCAGCGTGATTACCCGGTCATCATGGGTACAACCATTTTTTATAGTGCCGTTTTGATTGTCATGCTGTATGTAGTGGACCTGGCTTACGGAATCATTGATCCGAGAATTAAGCTTGGGAAAAAGGAGGGATAGAAGTGGCAATCAGAAAACAGCATGATCAACCTGCTTCAGCCGAAGTTCCTGATGAATGGTTCGTCCCAAGGGAGAAGAATAGGGGGGAGGAGGAGGCTGTCGTCCGGCCGAGCCTTTCCTACTGGAAAGATGCATGGAGGAGGCTCAGGAAAAACAAACTGGCAATGGCCGGCCTGATTTTCCTTGCACTGCTGGCGGTCATGGCGGTCATCGGCCCCTCGCTGTCACCACATTCAGTGGGGGAGCAGAATCTCCGCAATCAAAACCTTCCACCCTCTGGTGAATACTGGTTCGGGACAGACAAGCTCGGAAGGGATATGTTCACAAGAGTATGGTATGGGGCGCGTATCTCACTATTTGTAGGGATTGTCGCAGCCCTTACTGATTTTCTCATCGGAGTCATATATGGCGGTGTATCGGGATACAAGGGCGGCAGGACGGATAATATCATGATGAGGATTGTAGAGATTTTATATGGACTACCTTATCTTTTAGTTGTCATCCTGCTCATGGTTGTAATGGGCCCGGGCCTTTTGACTATCATCATCGCACTATCAGCTACAGGCTGGATCAGTATGGCGCGGATTGTCAGGGGCCAGGTTCTCCAGCTCAAAAATTATGAATATGTGCTGGCGTCAAAATCTTTTGGAACAAAAACATCCAGAATCATCCGGAAAAATCTGCTGCCAAATACGATGGGACCGATCATTGTGCAGATCACCCTTACAGTACCTTCCGCCATATTTGCGGAAGCTTTCCTCAGCTTTCTGGGGCTCGGCATTCAATCTCCTTATACGAGCTGGGGCATGATGGCCAATGATGGTTTGTCATCCATTCTTACCGGCCATTGGTGGAGGCTGATATTCCCTGCATTCTTCATTTCGGCAACAATGTTTGCCTTTAATGTGGTCGGCGATGGACTGCAGGACGCACTCGATCCAAGACTGAGGAGGTAACCGCAATGAATGAGGCTGTACTTCAAGTAAAAGATCTTCATGTTTCCTTCACAACATTTGGCGGTGAAGTGAAAGCAGTCAGAGGGGTAACCTTTGACCTCCATAGAGGAGAGACCCTGGCAATCGTTGGTGAATCGGGATGCGGAAAGAGCGTAACATCCCAGAGTATCATGAGGCTCATTCCCATGCCCCCCGGGCGGATAGCAGAGGGGTCGATCCTATATAAGGGGCGTGATCTTACAAAGGTTTCGGAGCCGGAGATGCGGAAGCTCCGCGGATCAGATATATCGATGATATTCCAGGATCCCATGACTGCCCTTAATCCGACTCTCACAGTCGGTGAGCAGATTACGGAAGGAATCAGGCAGCATAGGAAGATCACTGGTTCCGAGGCCAGGCTGGCGGCTGTCGAAATGCTTAATTTAGTAGGCATACCAAGTCCGGAGGCGAGGCTAAAGCAGTACCCCCATCAATTCAGCGGAGGAATGAGGCAGCGGATAGTCATTGCGATGGCCCTTGTCTGCGAGCCTGAAGTGCTGATTGCCGATGAACCTACTACTGCCCTGGATGTCACCATTCAGGCCCAAATCTTAGAGCTTTTCAAGGAGATTCAGAGGAAAACGGCGGTATCAATCATTTTAATCACCCATGACCTGGGAGTGGTCGCTCAGGTGGCAGACAGGATAGCGGTCATGTACGCAGGAAAAATAGTGGAAACAGGCAGCAGGCGGGACATCTTTTATAATCCGCAGCATCCTTACACAAAAGGACTGCTCAATTCCGTTCCAAGGCTTGACGCAGAGGGAGCAGAATTGATCCCGATCAATGGCTCACCGCCTGATTTATTTGCCCCCCCTGCCGGCTGCCCATTTGCAGCCAGGTGCGATTATGCCATGGATGTCTGTGACCGGCTCTATCCGGATCAGACAGAACCAAACAGCGGACACAGGGTGGACTGCTGGCTTCAAGATGAAAGGGCAAAGGCAATTCTGGCAGCAAGGTAAGAACATATAAATGTATGCTGTAAAAAAAAAGAGGGGGAAAATGCATGAAGAAGCTTTTAACAATGATAATGGCTGCTCTTTTAATCTTTACGATGGCTGCATGTACCGCTAAGGAAAATGCGGGGACGGAATCTAACACAAATGGAAATAAAGAAAAAGGCGGAGGGAAAAAGGTGCTGAATCTCAATAATGGCACTGAGCCTACATCCTTTGACCCAGCCCAGGGATTCGATGCGGTTTCCTGGAATCCGCTGAACAACCTGATGGAAGGACTTACCCGCCTTGACGAATCTCATGAACCAAAAGCAGCGGCAGCTGAAAAATGGGATGTTTCAGGTGATGGCAAGGTTTATACCTTCCATATCCGCAAGGACGCAAAATGGTCAAACGGGGATGATTTGAAGGCTTCTGACTTTGTCTATTCCTGGCTGCGCCTGATGGATCCAAAGACAGGTTCGCCCGCTGCTTTTCTTGCAAACTTCATTGAAGGAGCAGAAAGCTATAATTCTGGTAAAGGCAAGAAAGAAGATGTAAAGATCAAGGCAGTGGATGATAAGACATTTGAAGTGACACTGACAAGCCCGCAGGCTTACTTCCTGAGTGTCATTACAAATCCTTGTTTCTTCCCGATCAATGAAAAGGCGGCAGCAGAAAATCCTAAATGGTTCGCTGAAGCAGATTCATTTGTCGGAAATGGGCCATTCTCCTTAAAATCCTGGCAGCATGACAGCAATTTTGTAATGGCGAAAAACAAGAATTATTGGGATTCCAAGTCAGTGAAGCTGGATGAAGTACATTGGGACATTATCAGTGATACCAATACGGAATATCAAATGTTTACAACCGGCAAGCTTGATTCTTCCAGTGTACCCCCGGATAACGCAGAAGAGCTTCATAAATCCGGAAAAGTTAAATCATCAGGACAGGCTGGAACGTATTTCTTCCGTTTTAATGTAACAAAGGAACCGTTCCAGAATGAAAATATCCGTAAAGCGTTTGCCCTTGCTGTAAACCAGCAGGATATCGTCGATTTCGTAACAAAAAATAAAGAAAAGCCAGCCTACGGTTTTGTAGCCTATGGCTTCAAGGATCCAGACGGCAAGGATTTCCGTGAAGCAAGCGGCGACCTTATTAAGACAAATGTAGAAGAAGCAAAGTCCCTTCTGGCCAAAGGTCTTAAAGAAGAAGGATATTCCAAGCTCCCTGCCGTGACTCTTCACTACAGCACAAGCGATACACACAAAGCGATAGCAGAAGCCATGCAGGAAATGTACAAGAAAAACCTTGGGGTCGATGTGAAGCTTGCCAATATGGAAGCGGCTGTATTCACGGAAGAACAGACTGCGCTTAAATTCCAGCTTTCCAGAAGTTCATTCCTGGCTGATTACAGCGACCCGATCAACTTCCTGGAAAACTTCACTACCGGACTTGCCATGAACCGGACTGGATGGAGCAATAAAGAGTATGACAAACTAATCCGTGATGCCAAGTCAGAATCAGATGAAAAGAAGCGTTTCGAGCTGATGTACAAGGCTGAGAAGCTGCTGATGGACGAAGCCCCGATCTTCCCATTATATTTCTATAACAATTCTTATTTACAGAGCGATAAAGTTGAAGGAATTGTACGCCACCCTGTAGGATATATGGAATTGAAATGGGCGGATAAGAAGAATTAATGCTTGGAGGGATGTTCGCCGGAACATCCCTCTTTTACAGAGGATTTTTCAGCAAGTTCCGGGGGGATATTCAGCTGATAAGCAAGTGGAGCGGAAATCCCCTTTATTATTCAATAGTCATACTATATGCAAAAACAGCTTTCTGACAGTTTGTTTGTTTATGAGAGCCCGTTAAATTGTTCCTCCTGCTTCAACCAGATTCTCCAGGAGCCAGGATATTAGCAATGACAGCAGGTGCTGGAAATAATGCAAGATACATGAAAAGGAGTGCAGTCTCATGTCAATAAAACCAGGACGCCTTCAAGCTGGGGATTGTGTGGGGATAATCGCGCCGGCAAGCCCGCCGGATCAGGAAAGCCTCCAGCGGTCGCTGTCTTTTCTGGAAGGATTGGGCCTTAAGGTCAAAATGGGCCGGTATGTAAAAAAAGAATATGGCTATCTTGCAGGGGCTGATGCCGAACGGCTCGAGGACCTGCACGAAATGTTCCTCGATGATGAAGTGAAGGCAGTCATTTGTGCCGGCGGAGGGTACGGGACGGCTCGAATTGCCTCCGAAATAGACTATTCCATTATTAAAGCGCATCCCAAAATTTTCTGGGGCTACAGCGATATAACTTTCCTCCATACGGCTATCTATCAAGAAACCGGATTGGTGACTTTCCATGGACCGATGCTTGCTTCTGATATTGGCAAGCAGGACGTGCATCAGGATTCAAAAGCCTCCTTCGAACAATTATTCAATGGTGAAGGTTTTGTGTACTCAGAACAAATTTCCAGACTTGAAACACTTGTTGAAGGGAAGGCGGAGGGACTGTTCTGCGGAGGCAATTTATCTTTAATGGCCAGTTCAATAGGCACGCCCTTTGAGATTGATACCAAGGATAAAATAGTGCTTATAGAAGATATCAACGAAGAGCCAAGGGCAGTGGATTCCATGCTGAACCAGCTTTATATGGCTGGGCGGCTGACAGGGGCGGCTGGATTTGTAATCGGGAATTTCAACAATTGCGTTTCCGAGAGAAAGCTGTCCCTGTCTCTTGATGAAGTATTGGACCATTACTTCAAGCTTGCGGGCAAGCCTTGTCTGAAGGGCTTTTTAATCGGGCATTGTTCGCCGCATTATGCCGTGCCGCTTGGCGTACATGCGTTGCTGGATACTAGAGATAAGTCAGTTGCCTTTGAGAGCGGGGTTTCTTAACGGCCATAGAGGAGACTGACAGTCATGATGATTAAAGGGGAATAAACATGAAAATGATTCAGTTAGAAACATACAGGGCCAGGGTCCCGCTTGTCAAGCCCTTTAAGACGGCGCTCAGGACAGTGGAAGCGGCAGATACAGTCATCGTCAAAATCACATGTGACAATGGAGTAACAGGATGGGGGGAGGCTCCGCCGACCCATGTCATTACCGGAGAAAGCCTCCCATCTATTGAAGCGGCAGTCCATTCGGTATTAAAGCCTTACCTGCAGAATAGAAATCTGTTGAACTATGAAGCTCTGTTCCAGGGGATGCATGCCCTTATGATCGGGAATGGCAGTGCCAAGGCGGCTGTGGATATGGCTTTATACGACTGCCTGTCAAAAAATGCGGGACTCCCGCTTTATCAGTATCTCGGGGGATTCCGCAGTGAGGTGGAGACTGACTTTACTGTAAGCGTCAATAGTGCGGCAGAGATGGCCGCAGACGCGGATTCCATCATCCGGCAGGGATTTAATGTCCTGAAGATCAAGGTAGGCAAGGATGCCGATTCAGATCTTGAACGAATCAGGGAAATCAGAAGAATTGCCGGAAATGATGTAAAGATCAGGCTGGACGCCAATCAGGGCTGGTCTCCAAAGGAAGCTATCCGGATTATCCGCAAAATGGAAGACACGGGACTTGATATTGAGCTTGTGGAACAGCCGGTCCATGCAGCGGATATAGAAGGTTTGAAGCAGGTAACAGACGGGGTGGAGACCCTTATCATGGCAGATGAAAGTGTGTTTACACCGCTTCAGGCATTTGAGGTTCTGAAGACAAGAAGTGCCGACCTGATCAATATCAAGCTTATGAAGGCTGGCGGCATATATCACGCAGAGAAAATCAATGTGCTTGCGGAAAGCTGCGGTGTTGAATGCATGGTTGGCAGCATGATTGAAACCAAGATCGGTTTGACAGCTGCAGCGCACTTTGCGGCCTCAAAAAAGAATATAACGAGATATGATTTTGATGCGCCGCTCTTGCTTTCCTTTGATATTGCAGAGGGAGGCATTGAATATAATGGAAGAAACATTTCGTTCCCGGAAGCTCCGGGACTTGGCATCAAGGGTCTTTCTGAAGAAGGAAGGGGAAGTCTATCATGAGTAAATGGGTGGTAAATGTTCCTGCGGCAACTGTCTGGACCCAGCCGGACTCAGCCAGGGAAATCGATCGGAAGGCATTAACGAATCCGGTCCAGCTGGAAGGCTGGCTGGATGGTCTTGACTATGAAGCAAGACTTGGGCTGTGTAATGAAAATCTTGTGCAGACTCAGCTTCTGTTCGGTGAAGAGGTTTTGGTGACCGAAGAAAAAAAGGAATGGGCCCATGTTATCTGCATAAATCAGCCTTCCTCCAAAGACAGCAGGGGCTATCCGGGCTGGGTGCCAAAAGTCCAGCTTGCAGAGCTTGAAACATGGGACGCAGGAAATCGTCCGGCTGCGGTTGTCCAAAGTAAAAAAGCCGTCCTGAGGCTTGAAACAGGAGAAATTGAGATTTCATATCAAACTGCCCTGCCAGTACTTTCGGAAGAAAGCGATAAGGTGACTGTGCTGACTCCTTTGGGTGAAGGTCAATTGCAGAGGAGTGACATAGCGATTTATGCCTCGGTGGACAGCCGGACAAAAGGCAGCGGAAGCGATATAGCGGCATGCGGAGAACAATTTGTCGGACTTCCATATTTATGGGGCGGGATGAGCAGCTATGGATATGATTGTTCCGGTTTCAGCTACACCATGTGCAAGGCAAATGGCCATATAATCCCCCGGGATGCACATGATCAGCTAAATACAGGGAAAGAGATAGATTTGGATAAGCTTGAGCCTGGTGATTTATTATATTTTGCCTATGAAGAAGGAAAAGGGAACGTCCACCATGTGGGTATTTATTATGGAGAAGGAAAGCTCCTGCATTCACCGAACACAGGGAAAAGCATTGAGATTATCGATATGGCCGGAACCATCTATGAAAAGGAATTATGTGCAGCCAGGCGTTATGGGAGAGAGACGGAGGGATAATCAATGAATGGGCAGGCGCTGTTGGAAGTCAGAAATTTAAAGAAATATTTCCAGCTTGGGAAAAAGGAAGTATTAAAGGCAGTTGATGACGTGTCCTTCGATATTCTGAAGGGTGAAACCTTTGGAATTGTCGGTGAATCAGGATGCGGTAAATCCACAGCGGGGAGGACCATCCTGGGCCTTTACAACCGGACTGATGGGGAAGTGTTATTTGAAGGAAAGAATATTCACACACTGAGTGAAAAAGAGAAATTTGCTTTTTACCGGAAAATGCAGATGATTTTCCAGGATCCTTATGCTTCCCTGAATCCCCGTTCGACGGTAATGGAAATCATTTCAGAACCTATGGAGGTTCATGGCCTTTTCAGCAACAAAAAAGAAAGAACACAGCGGGTCTATGAGCTTCTTGAAGATGTAGGGCTCAACCGGGATCATGCGAACCGCTATCCGCATGAATTCAGCGGCGGGCAGAGGCAGAGGATAGGAATAGCGAGGGCACTGGCGCTTGATCCGCAGTTCATCATAGCGGATGAGCCTATTTCAGCCCTCGATGTATCAGTCCAGGCGCAGGTGGTGAATTTGCTGAAGAGGCTGCAAAAGGAAAAGAATCTAACATTTTTGTTCATTGCCCACGATCTGTCCATGGTCAAGCAGATCAGCGACCGCATCGGAGTGATGTATCTTGGGAGCCTGGTTGAACTTGCAGACAGCGGCAGTCTTTATAAAGAACCGCTCCATCCATACACAAGGGCGTTAATGTCTGCCATCCCGATACCTGACCCGGATGTGGAAGACTCCCGCGAAAGAATTATTCTAAAGGGTGAACTGCCAAGTCCGATTGATCCTCCGAGCGGATGTGTATTCCGGACAAGATGCCCGGTGGCCATGGAGGTCTGTGCCCGCATCAAGCCCCGGTGGCAGGAAGCGGAGAACAGGCATTATGTTGCCTGCCATTTATACAATAGTGAAATCATGGAAGGAAGAGAGCAACTGGAAAAAGCTGCTTCCCGGTGAAAGATATGAGCATGAGAAAGAATTCCATGGCTGACTTTGAATCCTGCCTGCAGGCTGCTTCCGAACAGCTGGATGGCAGGATCGCAGCTTATATAGAGATCGACGGGGCGGCAGCTGTGTGGAACGGCGGAGCTGTCATGCCGGCTGCAAGTCTGATCAAGCTCCCTATTATGCTTGCTGCCTTCCGCTTGAATGAGCAGGGCAGACTCCCGCTCGGCCGCAGAATGAACATCCCCCTTTCGCAAAAGGCCGGCGGTGCCGGAGTTCTCCATATTTTATCAGAAGAAACCTCCCTTTCGGTCAAGGATCTGCTGGCGCTCATGATCATTGTATCTGATAATACGGCCGCAAACATGATGATTGATTTGATAGGCTTCCATGAAATAAACAAAGTGATCCTGGAGGCAGGAATGAAGGATACTGTCCTTTCCAGGAAAATGATGGATTGGGATGCCATAAATGAAGGACGGGACAATTTCACAACCGCTCAAGATATAGTTATTTGTCTGAAAGCATTTAGTGAAGGAAGCTATCTATCACAGGAAAGCAGTGCGGCAGCCATGAAGATCATGCAAAGCCAGCAGTTCATAGATAAGCTGCCTTCCGGGATGGATCTGGAAAAAGTGCATGCTGCCAATAAAACTGGCGAATTGCCAGGGGCGGAACATGACTGCGGCATTTTCTCCTATGGAGATAGAAGGGCTTATGCCGCCGTCCTGACAGATCGTCTTCAGAAAAAGGAAGATGGAAGAGAGGCCATAAGCCGTATCGGCAAGGTATTGTATCAACACATCACAAGCTGAACAAGCAGAGCTGTCCCGTTCCCGGGACAGCTCTGCTTGTTCAGCCTTTAATATTGTCATATATTTTGCTCATAAAGTCCTTGCTAATATATTTGAGTTTACCAGGAGATTATATTGTGGAGGACAGCCGATTCCGCAGCGGAACAGAAAATGAGCTGTCATAATGGGGTTGTATGCAGTGAAGCAGCTGTTCAACAGAAATGCAGCCTTAAAGATTGTGTATGCAGCAAACTGAAAGATTTAACTCCAGGTACGAGTGTGTATTTGACATAGCTGCGGGTCCCTTCCTTTTTACCAGCATCCGTAGTGGTGATTGCTGGGCAGCTTTCAGCTTTCATTACCGGTACCGGGGACAGTGTTGAACTGCCGGGTGAATTAGTTGCAATTGACAGCTGCAGAATTGAGGGATTATCTTTCACCCCCGCTCAATAATTCATTTATATGATAAATATCTCTATAAACATATCAGGCTGGTTATGGCCTGATTTTTATTTTCTTTTCACTCCAGCCATTGGAGCATCACCTCTTGATTCCCTCTGCTCAGGTAATTCATCCTTCATAGTACAACTAGCAGATAAAATCATACAAAATTATCCAAAAATTTAAAGCGATCCACTTTTCGTCCTGATTTTCTGGTAAAATTATCAATTAAAAGAGTCATATTTTACTATAAGGATTAATTATGGAGGTAAACTGGTGAGAGTTGAGAGTAAAAAGGGAATTTCAAAATTTATAAAGATAGCTGCTGCAGTGCTGTTGATAGTTTCTTTGCTGCCTCTAAGTGTGGATATAAAAGTGAGGGCTGTGGACCTGAATGCATATTCTGCTGTGAAAAATGCCGGTTATGAAGCAGGCCCCGGAGTCATTCATTCTAGTTATACGCTGAAGGGGGAAAATCAAATAGAGGCTGTCAATACATTGGAAGTGGATCCTAAAAATCCATATATAAAGCTTCAGACCGTTTCAGGGAGGGACAGGGTTCTCGGACTGGATACAGTGAGGAGCCAGGCAAAGCAGATTGACCGCAGCGGGCACAGAGTGATTGCGGGGGTAAACGGGGATTTTTATAAAACTGCAGCCCCTTATACAGGCCAGCCGATCGGGCTGCAGATTACGAATGGCGAAATCATTACATCTCCAGGGACATCTAAGAGTGTTCTTGGCATAACAACCGGCGGGGAGGCCTATATTGTACCGGGAGTGAAGATGACTGGCAAGGTCACGATCTCAGGTGTGTCAGGAAGTAAAATATTAAATGGAATAAACAGAGGGAGAAACAAAGAAACCCAGAAAGACAGCATTATCCTATTCACGTCTAAATTCAGCTATTCGACTAAAACCTCCGGGGAAGAAACAGAATTCATTATGAAGCCAAACAAGGATTTTCTTGCTCCCGGGCAAGGGCTGACAGCAGAAGTAGAGAGAGTTGCCCCAGGGGATGATACGGTCATACCCGAAGGGAAATGGGTGATGTCAGCAAGCGGGAAACAGGCAGACTGGCTGCTTGCAAACCTGGATGCGGGAAGCAAAGTGCAATTCCAAATTACATACAGCGGCGGTATGGACAAGGCGTTTCAGGCCATTTCCGGCGGGGATCTGATGATTCAGGATGGCAGGATTACTGAGGAGGCAAAGAAGGATGACGCCGAAAGGCATCCCCGCACCTTCATTTCAGAGAAAGGCGGAAAGCTGTACATTACTTCCTTTGACGGCCGTCAGCCAGGGTACAGCAATGGAGTCACGATTGAAGAAGGTGCTTTGTATCTGGCCAAAAAGGGAATGAGGAATGCCATGAATATGGATGGCGGCGGTTCGACCACTTACACTCTCAGGGAGCCGGGGAATAACGGCCTGTCTCTTTTGAACAGGCCATCTGATGGATATGAACGGTCTGTATCCAATACCCTGATGGTCGTTTCAACCGCACCTCTTGCGCCTTTGGCAAGAATCATTCCTGTTAGGGGGGATTCTATCAAAATACTGGCCGGATCCAAGACTGTCATAGGGCTGAAGGGGCAGGACAAGTATTATAATGGAATAACCATCGATTCAAAAAAGGTCATCTGGTCCACTGCCAATGGATTGGGCAGGGTGGATGGAAGCGGTGCGTTTACTGCCGGCAGCCAGGCAGTGAAGGGAAAATTGACCGCACGCAGCGGCAGCATTTCTAAAGTTATAAACATTGAAGTGGTCAAGGAACTGGCTAGCCTCTCCATATCCCCGAAGGATGCTGTAATCAACCCTGGCAGCAGGCAGGCATTTACGGCAAGAGGCTATGATAAATCTGGGAGAGAAGTACTGCTGTCTCCAGAACTGTTAAAATGGGAGACCAAAGGGAATATCGGAAAAATAGATTCAAAAGGCATTCTTTCTGCAGGCAGGACCGTGCAGTCCGGAAAAATCAGCGTATCATATGGAAAAATTAGATCAGAAGTTTCCTTAAATGTAGGCAAGGCCCCTGTTGTATTAAATGGATTTGAAAGCACCACGGGAATCTCGCATTCTGCCATAAAGGCAAAAAATTCAGGATTGGTACTGACTAGCAGGCCGAATCCGGTAAGGGAAGGAACACATGCAGTTTCGCTGGCTTATGATTTCACAGACCAGCCAGGATCTTCGGCTGTATATATAAACTTTAAAGGCAAAACCGGTGCAGGCCTTGAGATTCCAAGCAAACCGGCAAAGCTAGGATTATGGCTCTATGGAGATAAGGGGAATCACTGGCTAAGAGCTTCGCTCACCGACGGTAAAGGCACCCCATTTACTGTGGATTTTACTGGCCAGGGAAAGCTGAACTGGGAAGGCTGGAAGCATGTGTATGCATCCATACCGGCTGGAGCAGCGATGCCGGTTAAAATCAAACAGATCTATATCGTCGAGACAAGCAGTGCGAATAAAAATAAAGGAGTTGTCTATTTTGACCAGCTGAGGGCCATCTATACAAGCTCTGCGGAGGATGTTACCGGGCCCTCTCCATCCCGGTTCACACCATCAAATGGAAGCAGTGTGAAAGCGGGCACCCCGGTTATTTCAGCGGTCATAAAAGACAGCGGGACGGGAGTCGATGCCGGTTCCCTGATTCTTAAACTGGATGGAAAGTCACAGCCGTTTAAATATAATAGTAAAACAGGGGAGGTAATCTATAAGCCCGCAAAGTTATTCCCTGCAGGAAAACATACAGTGGAAATTGAAGCTGCTGATAAGGCGGGCAATCCTATACAGCCCCGCGCTGCATGGAGCTTTTCAGCAGTTCCTTAAAGAACACGGGTTTATTGTTTTATAAGTTCGGTGAGGCAATTTCATGGCTAAATGAGGTTGATTACAGCGCAAGGTGCGAAACGCCCGTTTTCGCGGAAGCGCGCCATTTGATGTAATCAGCCTTCTTGTAATTTATGCGAAAAAACCTAGAAAAAAGGGGCGGTTTTGTATGAAGGAATGGAGGACAAAGGAAGAACTCGGCATCCTTTCCCTGAAGAAAAGGGCTGAATTTACCGATGGGCAGCTGATGGAAAGGCTTGATCATTTCTTGCCGGGCATTATGGAAAGGCATAAAGCGGATATGTGGATCATGGCCGCGAGGGAATATAATGAAGATCCTTTGTTCGAGACTTTTTTTCCCTCAGCGATAGACAGTTCAAGGCGGCTTACCATCCTCGTTTTTTCCAGGACTGATGACGGAAGGGTCGAGAGGCTGGCCCTCCATTCTGATCCGAAATGGGAGCCCTGCTATAAAAGAGATTGGCAGGTGTCCCGGGAAACCCAGTTTGAGGCGTTGAGCAGAATTGTAAAAGAACGTTCCCCCGGGCGCGCAGCCCTAAACTTTTCCAGTGTCCATGCCGTCTGTGACGGTGCCACTCATTCTCTGTTCGAACAGATAAGGGAAGCCCTGAAAAGCCAGGCTGATACAGAAATCATGAGTTCTGAAGCAATGGCAGTGGAATGGCTGGAAACAAGGACAAAAAGGGAGCTTGCGGTCTATAGGCAAATTGCCTGGCTTACAAGGGAAATTGCCGTTGAAGCTCTAACAGGAACCATTATACCTGGAAATACACATACTCAGGATATGGTAGAGTGGATACGGCAAAGAGTTCATGATCTGGGCTTGAAAACTTCTTTCTGCCCGACAGTTGATGTCCAGAGGCAGGGGGAAGGGAACACACGCATGGAAACAATCATCCTTCCAGGAGATATTGTTCATCTGGACTTTGGCCTTCATTACCTGGGCCTTGCCACAGATACACAATTGCTTGCATATGTCCTGAAGCCTGGTGAAACCGAACCGCCGGAAGGGCTCAAGAAGGCCATTTCAATTGCAAACCGGCTAGAGGATATCATTTCAGCGAATTTTGCCGAGGGGAAAACAGGGAACAGAATTTTTCATGACAGCATGGCGGAAGCAGAGAGTGAGGGTATTAAAGCAATGATTTACTCTCATCCAATCGGGGTGCATTGCCATGGTGCCGGTCCGATCCTTGGACTTTATGACCTCCAGGGAAATGTACCGGTTCGCGGAGAATACCCGGTCAGGGACCAAACATGCTATGCGATGGAATTCAACATAACCTGCTTTGTACAGGAATGGAATCAGGAAGTCACTTTATTCATGGAAGAGTCGACAGCGTTTGCTGCCGGCAGACTCGGCTTTTTAACATCCAGGCAGACGGAGTTTTTTAAGGCCTGACGGCAATGCATCCGCGCGCCCAGGGCCGAAAGATTTTTTCTGAGTTAGAAAGGCAGGCGAAGTGGGTAAATAGAAACTCTAACTGAATTTTATTTAATCCACATAGAGGGGAATCATCATGAAGAAGTTCAATTGGATTTTTTTGCCTATGCTGCTGGCCATAGCATTGATTGGTGCTTATATTATGAACCAGCCAGACGAGGAAAAGGATGAAAAGGTAATCACAGCCCTTGGTGATTCACTGACATATGGCCTGGGTGATGCAAAGGGCAATGGATATACGGATGCACTGGAGGAACAATTGAATAGGGATCATGCCGAGGCTGTGTATAGAACCAAAAGCTACGGCATTGTCGGTCTGGAATCGGGCGGACTGATAAAAAGGCTGGCAGAACCGAAGCTGGCAAGGTCTGTGGCCCATTCTGATTACGTTATCATCTTTATCGGCACTAATGATCTTGTCAACAGCACCAAGGAGCACCATCTCATGCACCTTTCGCCTGACCGTGCAGGTGCTGCCAAAAAAGAGTATCTGGAAAACCTGGATCATATGATCGACGGAGTGAAGACACTGAATCAGGATGTTCCCATTATCCTTATCGGGTTATATAATCCATACCCGGAAAGCGGAAGGAAGATTGAACATTATATTGATGATTGGAACAAATCTGTATATTCACTGGCCAAACATAAGCGGAATGTTGCCTACATTCCGACAAACAATCTGTTCAAAGATAAAGAGAAGGACGAATACTTTTTTGATGAGCTGCATGTCAATGACAAAGGGTATGATTTGATAGCGGATCGAATTGCAAATAATTATCATTTCTAGGGCCCCTATGTGCGGGGCCCTTGTTGTGTTCCGTGCATAGGTGATAAAATGGTAGATACATATTTTAACTGCATGAAAGGAATTAACCAAAGTGAAAGTCAAGAATACTCTGATCTGGCTGCTCCTGCTTATTGCCCTGGCCTTCTGGCTTGCATCATACCTCGGAATGGGAAGGCCTGAATTATCTAAGGCTCCTGCACTTGATGAATCAGACCTTCCAACTGAACTCCATCCGGCAGTAAAGGAAAAGAAGGATGAATTAATTGCTCTTGCAGCCGAAAGGGATATTGAAATGGTTATAACCGATGATTTTCGCAGTGTGGAGGAGCAGAATAAATTATATGAAAAAGGGCGTGGTGCACCCGGGAATATAGTCACCCATGTTAAAGGAGGGGAATCCTTCCATAACTTTGGGCTGGCATTTGACTATGCTATAAGAAACAAAGGCGGCGAGGTTATTTGGGATATAAATTATGATGGAAATGGAAATGATAAATCTGATTGGTTCGAAGTGGCTGCTATTGCCAAGGATATAGGCTTTGAATGGGGGGGAGACTGGGTGAGATTCAAGGATTATCCCCACCTTGAGATGACATTTGGACTGACGATCAATGATCTTCTTAGGGGTGAACGGCCAGAGGAAGCATAGAATAAGAAAAAGGGAGGGTATCCCTTTTTCTTTGAAATACATTAATTAAAGTTTCAGTGTCTGCGGATCCTTATCTTTGATATTCATAAGCCTTACCGACTCAGGCTTGATTTCAAGTACCACATAGTCGGGATCATCCTTGCCGTCAAACCAGTTTTCAAAATTCTCCTTCCATAATTCATCCTTCAGGCTTTCTTTAGAACTTACCGATGCTTTTCCTTCAATCTCCAGGTAGGCATCCCCGTAGCCTTCACCATTATAGCCAAGCAGGATATGCACATATGGATTGTTTTCAATTTCGTCCGTTTTAGAGGTTTCTTTGCTCGTTGGTGTGTAAAGCGTCAAATCTTCATTGAAAAAGGTCATGTATCTTGAATGGGGCCTGCCGTCCTGCACAGTAGCAAGCGTACCGATTTTATTATTTTCAAGCAGTTCCATAACCTTTGATTTTAGTTCTTCTTGATTCATTTTCTTCATCTCCTCTTAGTTCAGTCTTTTTATATATTCCTTAAATAAGAAGAAAGTAAACGAGAAAAAAGAATAAGCACAGGGGGAAGTATCATGAACACGAATAAGCCGATTATAGGGATTTCTGCCACTACGATGAACATATCCGGGTTTGACTCTATATATCTCCATTACAGCTATGCAGAATCCATCATGGCAGCAGGCGGGATACCGGTTGTACTTCCGTCTGGTCCAGCAGGGCTGACAGAAGGGATGGTAGAGCTCTGCGATGGTATTTGCTTAAGCGGCGGGGAGGATGTAGATCCTTATTATTTCGGAGCGGAGCCGCATCCGAAACTTGGAAAGGTTGTTCCGGACAGAGATGAAGCGGAGCTTGGCATGATTCGCCATGCGAGGCTGCGGGGGATTCCCATTTTTGGCATCTGCCGGGGAATCCAGGTGCTGAATATTGCATTGGGCGGGACAATCATCCAGGATATTGAGAGCGAGCGGCCCAAGTCAATCAAGCATACACAGCTGGCTCCCAGAGGAAGCGCAAGCCACAGCATCTCCATCGACCGGAATAGCCGTCTGTTTCGTGCCGCAGGAAGGGATGTTATCCGTGTGAACAGTTTTCATCACCAGGCGATAGAAAAAATTGCAGACGAACTTGTTGTTACTGCTTCCGCCACCGATGGAATCATTGAAGCCGTTGAATCCAGGGATTTCAGCAAGGGATGGATGTCGGCAGTTCAATGGCATCCTGAAGATATGGCTAAAACAGACGAAGTCATGAATGCCCTTTTTGCAGAATTTGTTTCGGAATGCATAAAGTGGCGGTCACTATCAAAAGGAGAACCAGCCTAGGCATGGGTTCTCTTTTTTTAGGTCTTTTGTATAGTTAATAGGGAAATTCAGGTTTATTTTGTAAGGATAAGGGGTAATCTGAGCCAGTTTTTCTGATCTTTAAACGGGTATAGTTTCATTGGATGTGCTTATCTTACAAATAAGCACATTTTTTTAGGCTTTTTTCTAAAAAATTGTTGTTATCTGTATGGAGATTAAATTGATAAGCAAAGTGGACCCGGCTTCAGGAGCGAGCTAGACTATGCGGAAGCAGCGTAAGGATGAGACCCCGCAGGTAGTAATGCCGGGGAGGCTCACCGTCCGCCCCTTGGGAAGCGTGTGCCTGCAGCGGAAATCAACTTTCTTGTCAAAGAGCCGCAAAATATGTGAAAACAGCCTTTTTTTAAGTAATTTGTAAGGAGACAGGATAATGAATATGACCGGGCTGAGAAATGCTCTTCAAGGATGCATATTGACTGATACAGAAGCAGACAGGCTGGATATTACAGGACTGCAGATTGACTCTCGCCTGATCAAAGAGGGAGATGCTTTTGTGGCCATTTCAGGATACGTTGTGGATGGTCATGACTATATTGAAGAAGCTGTCTCACGTGGGGCGGGGATTGTGATAGGGGAAAAGCCTCTCTCCCTGCAAGTGCCATATATCCAGGTCGAGGATAGCCGCAATTCCCTGGCAAAACTGGCCGCCGCTTTTTATAACTATCCATCCGAAAACCACAAAATCATTGGGATCACCGGCACGAACGGCAAAACCACCTGTTCTTATATGATCCGGCATATATTGAAGACTGCATGTAAAACCTGTTCATTGATCGGGACGATTTCCTACATAATAAATGAGGTTGAACTTTCTCCTGAAAATACAACACCAAATTCGCTCAAGCTCCAGGAAATGCTTGCTGAAAGCAGAGATGAGTTTATAGTTATGGAAATTTCGTCACATGCATTGGATCAATCAAGGATCGAGGGACTTCAGCTCGATTTAGGGCTGTTCACCAATCTTTCACACGATCATCTCGATTATCATCATACCATGGAAGAATATTTCCAGGTTAAAAGTAAAATGTTCAGCTATTTAAAAGTAAGGGGCAGAGCTGTTATCAATACACTGGATCCGTATGGACAGAGACTCGCACTGCAGCTTGAAACAGGAGATGCAGCAGTAAAGATTCTGGGCAGGAGGGGTTCTGACTTATCTCTTGGGAGAATTGACGGACGCAGATTTACCTTTTTTATGGGCGGGGCAGAATATTCTGTCCATCTGAATATGCCCGGCATACATAATGTGTATAACGCCGCCTTATCCATACTTGCTTGTGTTGAAGCCGGGATATCCGTTGATCTGGCCGTTTCTGCCATGGCATCATTCAGCGGTGTGCCGGGCCGCTTCGAGATTTTCAGGCAGCCGTCCGGCGGTATATTTGTTATTGATTATGCACATACTGAAGACGCAATCGAAGCCTGCCTTAAAACGATACAAGAAATGGGTGCAAAAAGGATCATTCATATCCTGGGCTTCCGCGGCGGAAGGGATATTTCAAAGCGGAAGAGAATGCTGGAGGCTTCAGCCGGATACAGCAGCAGGATTCTTCTGACTGGGGACGACCGGAATGGACTGTCAGCAGATCAGGAAATAGAGGGGCTGATAGAAGCGGCAGAATCAGCCGGCATCACAGCCGAAATTATCGCTGACCGGACACTGGCAATAGAAGAAGCCTGGGGACAAGTGGAGGAAGGGGATGTGGTACTTCTGTCGGGAAAAGGGCCGGAACGGTATAAGGAAAAATACTGGCTGCCTGCTGAGTCAGACCGAGGAGTCCTTGAGTACTTATTAACAGGCTGCCGGGCGGGCATTAAGGCTGAATCTTAGTTTCAAAAAGTTTGTACAATGTTAATTTAATATTTGTACAATGTTTGAGGCATTGAAAAATGGGATATTAAGTATATAACTTCAAAAAAGGAGATGTTAATAATGAGCCAATTAAATGGGAATTCAGAAGCTGAAGGAAGAGTAGAATCCAAATTAAACAACATGAGCGAGGAAAAGAAAGACGATATCATGTCAAGCTTTGATACATTCAAATCTTATTTGCATGATAAAGTATCAAAAGGTGAAAAACTGGGACTGGGCGAAGAACAGCTTGCAAAATTAACAGACAAAGTTGCCGGCTATCTCGCAGAGCATGAAGAGCCGCGCAACAGAGAAGAATATCTGCTTCAGCAGCTGTGGAAATCCGGCGATGAAGAACAGCGCCATGCCCTTTCTCACATGCTTGTTAAATTAGTTCAATAATATGAAAAGAGGCTGGCCTTCCAGCCTCTTTTTATATTTCCCCCGCTGCCTTATACTTCGTTATGGCCAGATACTCCCGAACATATGATTTTAGAACAGATTCAATCGGCGTCTTTGCCGCCAGGCCAGTGACATGGAGCCCCTGCTTTTCCGCCATAAGCACCGCCCTGTAAATATGATAAGAATTGGTCACACACACTATTTTTCTGCCATTCCCCTTAATCAGCGGCTTTGAAAAGCTGAAGTTCTCCCAGGTAGTGGTGGATCTGTCTTCAAGTATGATCCTGTCCTTTTCAATGCCAGCATTTACTAAGGCTTCCTGTATGGCCTGTGCTTCGGATATATCCTCGCCGCGGCCCTTTCCGCCAGAAGCAATAACCATGGTTCCTCTGTTCATCTTTAAATAGGGAAGAGCTGCATCAATCCTTTTTTGAAGGGATAGGCTGGGAGTTGTCCCTTTTACCCTGGCTCCGAGTATGATGATGTAATCTGCTTTCTCTGGTACGGCAGCATTTGCATATTGGTTCATCTTAAATTGAAGAAAACCGCAATAAAGAATGCCTGCGGCAATCAGGAAAAGCATAGGTTTCTTCCATTTCTTAAAAAAGTCCACAAACCCATTCCCTTTCATCTGTAAATCGTCCATTTTCCTATCTCTCTGAAACCCAGCCTGCGGTAAATCCTGCCGGCTTCCGGGTTGTCATAGAATAAGCACAGCGTTTTGCTTTGCTGAACAACGAATTCAGCTATCAATTGCTTTAATATTTGAGTTGCATACCCTCTATTTCTAAAGGAAGGGTGGGTGCATACGCCCATAATCATGGCCGACATAGAATTCTCGGCAGCTGTGGAGGCACTTGCAATAATCCTGCCATCTTCCTCAAAATAAAAGGTTCTCCCTGTTTTATACTTCATGGACTGAGTGAGGAGTTTACGGCTTGCTTCATCTGCGTCAAATTCCTGAATAGCTCGTCTCAGCTCCATAATCTTATCCACATCAACCAGCCCAGCTTCCTTTATCTTACCGGATTGAGTGAGTACTTCACGGGGCAGCTCGCTGGACTCAGCAAAGTACATCTCTTTTTTATTTCCAAGCTGAAGACAGTCTATCCCTTCAAATAGCGCCACAGTCTCAGATTTCCCGGAAATGCTGAGAGGTTTGTCCTTTGGGAGCAGCTCTGCAAATCCTGCTGCATCGAGGCTTGCTGGTCCATAGATTATGTAGGAGTCATGAAAACGCAGCAATACACTGATCAATTCATTATTAGCTGAGAACTCGCCCCAAATATCCTGAAAAGGAGCGCTATACCCAAAGGCCTCGATATCCCCGATTATGAATAAATTAAAGGCAGGCTCTTGTCTAAGGAGCACAGAAACAGCTTCATGGTCTCTGTCTGATAATTGTCTTATCATTCTGTTAATCTCCCATTTTCTATTTATCATAATGAAAAAATTGGAATATATCAATCCTGTTTCTACAGAACAGGCCAAACTTCAGCCTGGTATTCCTTTTTCGTTTTATGGAGCGAAATAAGCAAAAACAAGGAAAAAAGTGCTGTTAAAAAAACATGCAAAATATGTTATGGTTTTATTGTAAAACTGATTATGTCAGCATCATCTATGGGAGAGGGCTTGCCTTGAAGGAAATTATCTTAATATTAATACTGCAACTGGTATATGTACCCATCCTCACACTGCGGACCATTTTTATGGTAAAAGGGCAGACTCTGTTTTCATCCTTGTTTGGGATGGTTGAATCACTGATTTATGTATTCGGGCTTTCACTTGTCTTTTCGGGTGATCAAAGCGGGATCGCGATGGTCGTCTATGCCGTTGGCTTTGGCCTGGGAATCCTTATTGGCGGATATGTTGAATCACTGCTTGCAATAGGCTACACCAATTTAAACGTAAAACTTGCCAATAATAATGAAGCGCTGATAGCTGAACTGAGGGAACTTGGTTTCGGTGTCACTGTATTTGAAGGAAAAGGCAGGGACGGGATTAGGTATCAGCTTGATATCCTGACACGGCGGGATCGTGAGAAAGAGCTCATGACCATCATTGAAACATATGAGCCCCGAGCTTTCATCATATCCTATGAACCCCGGAAATTTAAAGGCGGCTTTCTGCTGAAAGGTATGAAAAAAGCCCGGCAGAATAAACAATAAAATTATGAAAGCTGTCCCGGAATGGGGCAGCTTTCATTTTGGCATATAGAACTCATATCCGGCACTGTAACACTGCAGGGATGCGGTTGTGCAGCTTTTCCCATTCTTCAGGAAAAACATGCTGGAATTTATGCAGAGCCTCTGCGGAGTACACCAAAAGAAAATCAGGCTTTGCACTTGTAAGATTCAAGTCAAACAGCATGGCATGGGGGAGGGTATAAAAGTCATTAACCTGAAAGGGATTCAGTCTGAGAATCTCGAGATCATGTTCAAGGATAAACGACAGTGAGGCACTCAGCTGCCTGCTTTTACTTTCCTGGAGGCTGATGCAGCCCTCCAATGGCATTCTATCATTAATAAAAAATAGACCCTTCACCATATCCTCCCATTTCTTCTGAATATGGCTCAAGTCTATCCATTTCACACGTTACTTATTCAACTTTAAAAGATCCGGGAAATCTGTAATGATGCCGTCGACACCTAAAGACGCCAGCCTGTGTGCTTCTTCACGGTCCCGTACCGTCCATACAAACACATGGAGTCCTGCTCTTTTGATCCTTTTGATCAGCCGGCTGCCGGCAATGTTCCTTTTCGGGTTAATGTACTGAATGGATGCGGAAATGCCCTTCAGCCTTTTAAGGGTCCATATCCACGGATAACGTTTAATAAGCAGACCGGCCTGTATATGGGGACAAAGCATTTTGAATGTCTGCATTGTGCCCAGATCAAACGACTGTACGATGACTTTGGAATGGCTGACCTTTTCTAAGGCCTGTGCTAATTTTTTTTCGATACCGGGATAAAGGCGGGGCTTTTTTATTTCTATTAAGATGTCTGCTTTCCCGTCCAGCAGTTCCAATGTTTCTTCAAGATTCAAAATTCGTTCTTCTGCAAAAGCCGGGCCAAACCAGCTCCCGGCGTCCAGGAGAGAAAGCTCGGAATAAAGGAAATCCCGTATTCTGCCCTTCCCATCCACTGTCCTTCCCAGATAAGGATCATGGATGACCACTAGATGTCCATCCTTACTGAGCTGAATATCCAGTTCAATGGAATCAGCTCCCATTTCAATCGCTTTCAGAAAAGCTGACCGTGTATTTTCCGGGCAATAACCGGAAGCGCCCCTGTGAGCAATAATGACTGGGGTATGAGTAGCAGCTTCAGCACCCGAGCCTATTATTTTCATAAACATATCATGCAATAGATCCAAAAAAAATCACGCCCCATAATTTTTTATTTTTTAGACTTTATGCTGAAAAAGCCAATAAACTTGCGGGCTGCAGCACGATCACCGGTTCTGGAGGGGTTTGCATTTTAAAATGGAGAGGCATATAATTTTATTTATTATGCAAAGTATCTCATTTGCAATTCTCTAAGGGAAATAGAAGGGAAATACTTATGCCAAAAGTCAATGATGTTATTAAAGGACTCTTGAACAAGGGAATCAAAGCGGAAAAAGTGATGTCGCGCAAAAAAATGTTCGCGAATCTCCTTGGAAAAAAAGATTATCAGGTTCTTGCTGATAAAAAAGGAGAAAAGCTTTAGTCTGCATTTTGCACCCATGATTTTACTATATATCATATAAGGTGAATACATAACCTATTGAATCCCTCCAGCCTTCATATATGAATTGAGTCAGTGTATCCAAGTATTTAAGACTGCAGGCAGCCCCGTTGAATCGGGGGCTGCCTGCAGTCTTTTTATATGGCAGTATGATAAAGAAAATTTAATGAAATTTTGTTTGATTTGACGACCCTTTTTTGTCTGCTCCCCTTTATATATAGAGTGAAAGGGGGTGAACAAATGGCAAACCAATCACTAGTAACTTCTTCACTGCAGTATACACTGCAGACAGGGATGAACGACAAAAACGAACCGGTTTTCAAAAAGAAGACTCTTCCTCATGTTAAGCCTGCAGCTACGCCTGACCAGCTTCTGGAGACCGCCCAGGCATTAGCGGGACTCAGTAAGTTCCCACTGGTCGATGTTAACAGACAGGACCTGCAAAGCATCAATATTTAATCAAAAAACCATTGAATGAGAGGAAGTTAAACCATGGCAAAGACATTGGAACTGATTTTTTTGACAGCTGAGGGAAAAGAGTCGAGGATCAATATTGAGGATCCCAGGGAGCCTGCTGATGTAAATGCAGTCAAGCGGGCCATGGATTCAGTCGTGGCCGCCAATATATTCATGACTAATTCCGGAGATCTGGCTGGGAAAAAGTCTGCAAGGATCATCGACCGTTCTGTCCAGGAATTTGAATTAACTTAAACCTTGAAGAGGAGAGCCTGGTTCCCGGGGCCGGGCCTCCTTTTTAGAAACCAGGGAGGGGATCCGGTTTGGAAGCTTTGATCTCTTTTATCAGTGAAGTTGGTTTTCCTATCGTTGTTTCATTATATCTGCTGTACCGAATAGAGACGAAGCTTGATATCTTGATCAACACCATTCAAGACCTTCCTTCACTGATAAAGGAAAACAGAATATAGGCAGAATGCCAAAAAAGAGAGCGGACTTCGAGCGGAGTCTGCTCTCTTTTTGGCTGGGGCCGGCAAATATCCTGAGATTGAACAATTTGCCCCAGACCAGTTAACCGATAAGAAAAAGTCTTAAGGTTACAGAAGAAGACACTGGCGAAGCTTCAAAAGGCCAATTGTGAAGAATTGAGAATCGTGGAAAGAATCAGGGCCTTTCATCATGAGGCCTGGAAAAACATAGACTGGGAGAAGTGATATCAGTCCATAAAGATTAAGCCGGTTGTAAAGGCAGAGTTCATCCAGCATGGAAGGAGGGAAATTTTCAGCAGACAAAGGAGTTCGGGCTTCCTTTATGGAAATAGATAATAAACAATCCAAGGAGGATAAAGCATGGAACCGAAAGTGAGGTTTGAGGAAGCGGCGCCTAAGCGGAGGCTTGGTGTGTTCTTCACCCTGCCCATTGTTTCCTGGGCTCTGTACGATTTTGCGAATACCATTTTTTCTTCCAACATTAATACGATCTTTTTCCCTTTCTATATTCAGGAAACAATCGGCAGTAATGCAGCTCTCGATCAGATAGCAAGCACCTTCATCTCCTATGCAAATGCAGCGGCAAGTCTGTTCCTTGTTTTGTTCTCTCCCTTATACGGGGTCATGATAGACAGGACAGGAAGGAAGAAGAAATATGTCATTCCGTTCACACTTGCTGCTGTCGGCTGTACTTTTTTTATGGGCGTCTCTGGCAAATGGGGTCCGGGTGGGGACTGGGGGGGCCTGCCGGCATCACTTGGGCTGGTCATTGTCTTCTTCGTGCTCGCCAAGTTTTTCTACCATTCCAGCCTCGTTTTCTATGATGCAATGATAGGCGATCTTGGGAAAAAAGAGGATATTCCGCTTATTTCAGGATTTGGGGTGGCTGTAGGGTATATCGGTACGCTTGTCGGGCTCGCTGTCTATCCGTTCGTAGGCAAGAGCGGCAATGAAGATGCCTTCATTCCAACTGCGATTCTTTTCCTTCTTTTCTCACTTCCCCTATTCTTTTTCATAAAAGAAAAGACGGAAACCCCGTCTGTAAAACGCTCAGGATTTTTGTCCGGCTATAAGGAGATAGCATCTACCTTTAAGGAAATGAAGAAGTACCGGAACATTTTCACCTTTATGATTGCGTATTTCTTCCTCAATGATGCACTGTCGACTACCATTGCCATGATGGCCGTTTACGCAGGGGCTGTCGTCGGCTTTTCTTCCGGAGCCTTCATTCTTCTCTATTTAGTTTCTACTGTGTCCAGCATTATCGGTTCCTTTATTTTTGGCTATATAACAAAAGCAAAGGGAGCCAGAAGATCTATCCTGTATGTGTCGGTCCTGCTGCTGGCGGCTCTCGCTGTGGCTGTCCTTGCTCAGAATGCCTTTTGGTTTTGGATTGCCGGGAGTATGTTCGGAGTATCCCTCGGTTCCATGTGGGTGACGTCGCGGACATTGATCGTCCAGCTGACACCTCATGAGAAGCGGGGACAGTTTTTCGGGCTGTTTGCTTTCTCCGGCAAGGTATCAGCCATCATCGGCCCCTTCCTGTATGGAACCATCACGCTGATTTTCTCAAACTACGGAACCCTTGCATCCAGGCTTGCACTTGGTTCGATGATGATTCTTACCTTGATCGGAATTATGATACTTCTTCGGATTAGGGACGAAGGTACAGCGGCACCACTTTAAAACCGGCAGCTTATTTTCCGAATTCAGCCCAAATTAAGAGGGTATCCCTTGGATCCTGGGATACCCTCATTTCGGCCTTTCACGATGCGGGAATTATAGCTTCACGACATTTTTAGCCTGAGGACCGCGGCTGCCTTCCTCAATTTCAAATTCAACTTCCTGGCCTTCTTCAAGAGTCTTGAATCCTTCTCCCTGGATGGCGGAAAAATGGACAAATACATCATTTCCCCCTGGCACTTCAATAAAGCCAAATCCCTTATCACTGTTAAACCACTTCACCCTGCCTGTTACAGTCATTTTCAAATATCCTCCAAACATGAAATATAATGGAACAAGTCCCTTATTATCGGACTTTTCTGACTAAATTATAGTATGGTTTTTTTAAAAAAACAAGAACCTGATTTGCTCTGCCACGCCCGGCCCTTAATAAAAAGCGGCCTCTCTGGGGATAGTAAAAAAACATTTATCCAGGGAGGTTTTATCATGAAAAGAAGCCTGATTTCGGCTGGTTTAGTTATTACTGCATTCTGTGGCAGCATGGCTGTCAATGCAGACGTGTATGGGAAAGAGTATCAGGCGGCAGCGACTGTAACTGCAGGACAGACCGCGGGAGAAATCAAAATGGTTACAGAATCCATACTCGCATTGCTTTTAGAACTCGACAAGGAAATCAATACCGGTAAATCAGCAAAAAGTATAAATAAAATAGGCATCAGCATTGAAACGGCATGGGATGGCATTGAAAAAAAGGTGGAAAAAATGAACCCGGCTGTATACAGGGATATTGAATCCAGTTTATATCCATTGATTGCTGAGGCAAAGAAGGATACCCCGGACCTGAAAAATCTGGAAAGGCATAGCAAGGATACAGCAAGGAAGCTGACGGTTTTCAAGGCTTCGCTAAAACGTTGAGCAGCGATCACAGCATAGACATTTAACTGACCCAAATAATCCAGCCACGAAGAAGCCGGATTATTCGGGTCAGTTTTCTTGACATTCGCACACTCCTTTTATATCATATATCTTGTATTCGAGATAAATATCTTGAAGATAAATCTTAGATACTAATATCATGATAGAGGTGGCAGAATGACAAAATTATTATATGTAAAAGCTAATCCTAAAGAAGATGCGTACTCATTTTCAGCCCGGGTGGCCAATGAGTTTGTGGGAGCGTATAAAGAAGCAAATTCCAGCGATGAAGTAGAAATTCTCGATTTATACAGTACAGACCTTCCTTTAATTGACCGTGAAGTATTGAATGGCTGGGGCAAAGCGGCAGCCGGGGAAGAATTGACATCATCAGAAAATGCCAAGATAGGTAGATTGATTGAATTAGTCGACCAGTTCCTGGCTGCAGATAAAGTTGTATTCTCAGCTCCAATGTGGAATTTTGGCTATCCTCCGCTTATGAAGGCATACCTGGATTCCCTGTGTGTTGCTGGAAAAACCTTCAAGTATACAGAGAACGGACCTGTCGGCCTTGCAGGAGATAAAGCGGTGGCACTGATTGAAGCACGCGGCGGCATTTACTCTGAAGGACCTGCTGCTGAAGTTCAGCATACAGAAAGCTTCTTTAAAACAGTGATGGGCTTCATTGGCATACAAAATGTACAAACCGTCCTGATTGAGGGCGTCAACCTTGACCCTTCAAAAGCTGAAGAAATCACTGCGGCTGCTTCAGACGAAGCACGCGCACTGGCAGCTAAATTCTAAGACTATTTTTACTGCTGCTTCTATTGGATAAGTCTGCCTTCCAGGACTTATAAAAATTAAAATAATCAGCAGAAAACTCCAGGTATATCCTGGCCTGACTGCAGGCATGCCGAGCTTGAATGGGGCGTGCCTGCAGTTTTTTTATGGGGATTATGCATAGTATGGTGCCAGGTATACAGCGCCCATAGAAAAAGAGGGGTGGATATGGTATAGTAATGTGATGAAGATTCAGAGTACTAACCAGGAAGGAAAGAAATGATGAAAAGTTCTGTTAAGGATGAAGTGCAATCCAGACGGACATTTGCAATTATTTCCCACCCGGATGCCGGGAAAACAACGCTGACAGAGAAACTGCTGTTATTCGGCGGTGCCATTCGTGATGCAGGTACAGTAAAAGCGAGGAAAACAGGGAAATATGCGACAAGTGACTGGATGGAAATAGAAAAACAGCGTGGAATATCCGTTACATCAAGTGTTATGCAATTTGATTATGAAGGATTCCGCGTCAATATATTGGATACCCCTGGCCACCAGGACTTCAGTGAAGATACCTACCGGACCCTGACGGCGGTGGACAGCGCCGTCATGATCATTGATTCTGCCAAGGGGATTGAGGATCAGACCATCAAGCTTTTTAAAGTATGCCGCATGAGGGGGATTCCAATCTTCACCTTCATCAACAAGATGGACCGACAGGGAAAGCCGCCTCTTGATTTGCTTGCAGAGCTTGAGGAGGTGCTTGGTATAGAGTCTTATCCAATGAATTGGCCGATAGGCATGGGTAAGGACTTCATGGGGATATATGACCGTTATTTTAACCGTATCGAACTGTTCAAAGGGGATGATGAAGAACCATACATTCCATTGAATGAAGACGGTGAAGTGGAAGACGGACATGAATTGGAAGACTCTCAGCTGTATGAACAGACAATGGAAGAAATCATGCTGCTGTCTGAAGCAGGAAATGAATTTTCAGAGGAACGGATTGCAAACGGAACGCTTACGCCTGTCTTCTTTGGCAGTGCACTGACTGCCTTTGGCGTGCAGACATTCCTCGATACGTATCTGAAATTCGCTCCTGAGCCTCAGCCGAGAAGTGCCACAACAGGCGAGATAAGCCCGGTCAGTGAAGATTTTTCAGGATTTATTTTCAAGATCCAGGCAAATATGAATCCGAAGCACCGGGACAGGATTGCATTCCTGCGGATCTGTTCAGGACAGTTTGAACGGGGAATGTCTGTATTTCTCAGCAGGACCGGCAAGCAGATCAACCTCTCCCAGTCTACCGGTTTCCTCGCTGATGACCGCAACACCATAAATGAAGCGGTGAGCGGCGATATCATAGGCCTCTATGATACCGGGAACTATCAGATCGGTGATACCATCACCACAAGCAAGGATATGTATCAGTTTGAGCGGCTTCCGCAGTTCACTCCTGAAATGTTTGTCAGAGTAACGGCAAAGAATGTGATGAAGCAGAAGCATTTCCATAAAGGCATTCAGCAGTTAGTCCAGGAAGGTGCGATTCAGCTCTTCAAGACCGTGCGTATGGAGGAATATCTCCTTGGTGCCGTTGGCCAGCTTCAGTTCGAGGTATTCGAACACCGCATGAAAAATGAGTACAATGTCGATGTTTTGATGGAACGGGCCGGCAATAAGGTGGTGCGATGGGTCGAGGGTGATAAAGTCGACGAAAACCTGTCAAATTCCAGAAGCATTTTAGTCAAAGACCGTTATGATAATTATGTCTTTCTCTTTGAAAATGAATTTGCATTAAGATGGTTCACAGACAAAAATCCGGACGTTAAGCTCTATAATCCTATGGATATGAAATAATAGACAGAAGCAGCGGCCAGAAAGCCGCTGTTTTTTGGTACTCAAAAACGGATGGCAATTAAAGGGTGATTACAACTGGTTGACAGCATCGGAGATTTCATATAATCTATCTTTACGCTTTAACACTTAAAAGCGTTTAAGCAAATAAGTAAACACCCGTCCGCAGCATTCAGTAGTACATGGAGCAGGCAGCAGACAGAGACCGGATGGCTGGTGGAAATCCGGGAGCCCCTGTGCGAAATACACCTGCATGAAAAGGACGGTTATGATAAAAGAGTGGATATACAGCAGCGGCTGTCTGTCAAATAGGGTGGTACCGCGGAGTTTCTTCGTCCCTATCCGGCTATGGGGGAATTTATATTTTCGTCCAGGCTTTTAGAATGACATAAAGGGAGCGGATCATCATGGTAAATTCTAGGTTAAAACTGAGCTTGAGGGAAGCCGTCCTTGTGCTTACAGCGGTCCTGGCCATCCTCGGTTATGGAATTATAGCATTGGAGCTGCCTCCGCAGGTGCCAATCATTTCATCAGTAATGGCTCTTTTTATTTTTGGAAAACTAAAGGGCGTAGATTTTAAAGTAATGGAAAAAGGGATGATTGCCGGCGCTTCCTCTGCTCTCGGTGCAGTATATATTTTTATTTTTATCGGCATGCTTATAAGCAGCTGGATGCTGGCAGGTACCATTCCAACCCTTATGTATTATGGATTTTCGTTTTTATCAGGCTCCTCCTTTTATGCTATCGTATTCTCAGTTGCATCACTGATTGGATTATGTATAGGAAGTTCGTTTACAACCTCTGCAACGATTGGAGTTGCCTTTATCGGCATGGCTGGGGCTATGGATGTCTCGCTTGCGATAACTGCCGGGGCAGTGGTATCTGGCGCTTATCTCGGCGACAAGATGTCACCCTTGTCAGATACATGCAATCTTGCCTCTGAGACGGTTGGAGTAAACCTGTTTGAACATGTAAGAAATATGCTTTGGACAACGATACCTGGTTTCATCCTATCGTTCATTTTGTATTACTTTATGTCACCGAGCCTTGAAGCTCCCAAAGTGAAAGAAATAGACCTTTTTACTGAAACCCTGCAAAAAGAGGCTAATATCAGCCTGCTGGCAATCGTACCATTCCTGATTGTCACAATCATGGCCTTCAGGAAAATATCAGCGATTGCCGTATTGGCCGCGGGTACAGCAGCAGCTGTCCTCGTCGCCTTCGTATCCATTGATAATCTCACGCTTTCCAAAGCAGCTGGTGTACTGTTCTCCGGTTATAAAATGGACAGCGGCGTAGAGCAGCTTGATTCAATCCTTTCACGCGGCGGCATTGAATCTATGATGTTCTCAATTTCACTTGTTCTGCTTGCTCTTGGAATGGGGTCTCTGTTATTTCAGCTTGGGATCATTCCTTCAATCCTTGAAAAAGCAGTATCAGGCATGCGCAGGGCAGGCAGTATCATAGCAGCCACTGTGTTAACAGCCATAGGAGTCAATATACTGATTGGGGAACAGTATCTGTCAATATTGCTGCCGGGAAAAACCTTCCAGGACAGCTACCGGAAGGCGGGCTTAACAGGCAAAACCCTGGCACGGGCAATTGAAGATGGCGGAACCGTGGTGAATCCCCTGATTCCCTGGGGGGTTTCCGGGGTATTCCTGGCAGGAGTGCTTGGAGTTCCTGTGATTGATTATGCTCCGTTTGCGTTCTTCTGCCTTCTATGTCCGGTGCTCTCCATCATAAGCGGCTATTCAGGAATTGGGATTTCTTTAGTAAAAAGCAGGCAGGCTCCTGCTGAACTGCTCATGGGTAAATAACCCATGGGCTTTTTTTTATAGAAGGGATAGAAAGAAATTTCTAGAATGGATAAATAGCATGAGAACCCAGTGCCGGAGGATATTAAGATGGGGAATATATATTTCATTACCGGATTTCCAGGATTCATCAGCAATCAGCTGATAAGGGAGCTGCTGGAAAGAGATCTATCCTTTGAAAAGGCATATTTTCTTGTTTTGTCAGCCCAGAGAGAAGCCGCACTTCAGGCAGCTCTGTCGGAAGGGATTCAGCCCATGGTCGGCTTTTATTCACAAAACCGCCATAATCCAGCCTATCAAATTCATATCCTCTAGGGAAATAACTTGCGATTGCTCAAAGGATGTATGTATACTGAAATCAACCAATTGAATAGGGATAACTTCTTCAAGGGGGAGTAGCGTTAGGGTGTATGCCCTAAAGCAAAGTCGTCAATACATGGACCAGACCATCCATCGGCTTTGCTGACATGATTCTATGTTTAGCAAGACCTTTGCCGCAGGCAAGGGTCTTTTTGTTTGTTTCCATATTTTGGCTGACGATAAGTCTGCGGTAAAGGCAAAAAATTTATTGGAGGTAGAAATATGGAAGCATCAATGTTTTTGGAGTATGGGTGGGTTCTCCTTGTACTCATCGGTCTCGAGGGAATACTGGCAGCTGATAATGCAGTCGTCATGGCCGTAATGGTGAAGCATCTTCCTAAAGAACAGCAGAAAAAAGCACTATTTTATGGATTGCTGGGAGCCTTTGTATTCAGATTTGCAAGTCTTTTCCTCATTGCGCTCCTTGCAGATGTGTGGCAGATACAAGCGCTGGGTGCCTTATATCTTCTGTATATTGCCATTAGCCATTTAATCAAGAAGTATATGGGCAAGGAACAGGCAGCACACACACCTTCAGAGAAAAAGTCTTCTTTTTGGGTGACGGTGCTCAAAGTGGAATTGGCTGATATCGCGTTTGCCATTGATTCTATGCTTGCGGCGGTTGCCCTTGCAGTGACCCTTCCGAAAACCGGCTGGATCTCGATAGGGGGCATCGATGGCGGCCAGTTCGCAGTTATGTTCCTCGGAGGGCTGATCGGACTTGTCATCATGAGGTTTGCCGCTACCTATTTTGTGAAATTACTGCAGGACAGACCGTCACTTGAAACTGCAGCCTTCATGATTGTTGGATGGGTCGGCGTCAAGCTCGCAGTGTTTACACTAGCTCATCCAAGCATCGGCGTCCTCAATAATCATTTTCCGGAGTCGACTCCTTGGAAACTTGCCTTTTGGGTTGTACTCATCGGAATAGTCATCGCAGGATTCCTCTTATCTAATAAAGAAGCGGATGCTGCCAGGGAAGCTGAAAAATCTATATAATAAAAAAGGGAGCTGCTTTTTGGCTCCCTTTCTTCTGTCTGAAGAGATTTTTTGTGGTATGATTTTAAGGTTAAATCATACAGTGAAGCAGTTGCCCAATTAAAAAGGAGTTCTTATGAGCGTAAGAGATTTTAAAGAATTAATTGAATCCAGTTTGCTGCCCCAGATCAGCCTGCGTTCAGTCAATCCGTTTGAACCGATTGTCGTGGACAGCCGGGCAAAACAATGGAAGCTGTTGGGGAATGGGAATTATGCTGCCGTTTTTGCACACGAATCAAAGCCAGACTGGGTGGTCAAGGTATATGCCAGGAATTTGGAGGCACTGAAAAAGGAAATCACCGTTTATGAACGCCTGGGAAGGCATCCTGCATACTCAGAGCTGTATGGATCTGGAAATACGTACTTAATACTGAAAAAAATAGAAGGAATCACCTTATTCAACGCTCTGATTCAAGGTATACAGATACCTGAGGGAGTCATCCGGGACATTGAAGAAGCCATGCATTTTGCAAGGAAAAAAGGGCTTAACCCTTTTGATGTACATGGAAAAAACGTAGCCATGAAGGATGGCCGGGGTTATATCATAGATATTTCGGATTTTTATAAGCCGGGATATTGCAGCAAGTGGCCGGATATGAAAAAAGCATACTACCGGATTTACAAGCCGCTGATATACAGATTCCATCCGCCATTCCCATTTATGATAGTTGATTCGGTTAGGAAGGGCTACCGCCTTTATAAAAAAATCAGGCGAAAAAAAATCCCTGCATAAAACAAACATTATGGTTGTATTCGGGAACCCATTCATGAGGGCCCTGGACAGGAGCAGGAACAAACACCATCAAGGGTGGAGCGGAGAAAGGCGGAGGCAGGAATGCCAGCAAGATCAATGATGTTCATACCCAGCAGCGGGAAACCTTATAATACAATGCAGCTCTGCCCCTTTTCCATATAAACAAAGAGAACTGCCAGACGACGCTGGCAGCTCTCTTTGTTTATGTTATTTTAAATGTCCTTTTTCCTGCGGTGCAGCCCTTTTCCGAAGAAAAAAGCAACGAGCAGAAGAATCCAGATCGGTCCGACAATCAGGGCGATCCTGGTATCTGGGAAGTAAGCCATCAAACAGATCACCAATAGAAGGAATGCCAGGGAAATATATGAACTGATAGGATACAGCGGCATCCTGTAGCTCATTTGTTTTACAGCAGTGGAATCGAGAGCTTTTCTGAATTTAAGCTGGGAAATCAGTATGGTACCCCATGTCCAGATTGCCCCGAATGTCGCTATGCTTGTAACCCAGGTGAACACTTTTTCGGGTACAAGATAATTGAGGCAGACACCAGCAAGCAGGGCGGCAGCCGATACAAGGATCGCTGTTCCCGGCACACCCCGTTTGTTCGTTATTCCGTAGCTTTTAGGCGCTTCGCCCTGCTGTGCAAGATTGAAAAGCATCCTGCCGGTACTGAAGATCCCGCTGTTGCAGGAAGAAAGAGCGGCTGTCAGGACGACAAAATTTATGATTCCGGCAGCACCGGGTATCCCAATTTTTTCAAATGTCAGTACAAACGGGCTGCCCTGATCACCAATCTTATCCCATGGATAAACCGACATGATTACTGCAAGTGAGAGAACATAAAAAATCAGGATGCGCCAGAAGACAGAATCAATGGCGCGGGAAATTGATTTTTTAGGGTTTTTTACTTCTCCAGCTGTCACGCCGATCATTTCAATGCCGAGATAAGCGAACATTACCATCTGAAGGGACATCAATACGCCAGTAATCCCATTTGGGAAAAAGCCGCCATGCTTATACAGATTGCTTATGCCCGCAGGCTCGCCTCCAAGTCCGAGTCCGAAAATGATCATGCCCGCTCCGATGATGATCATCAGAACGATGGTCACAATTTTTATCAAGGCAAACCAAAACTCAAGTTCTCCATACGCCTTGACTGCAAGGAAGTTCACCCCAGTCATGATAACAAGCGCAGCCAGTGCCCAAAGCCATCTTGGTGTTCCGGGGAACCAGAACTCCATATAAATGCCGACCGCCGTAATTTCAGCCATGCATGTTACAATCCACAGGAACCAGTAATTCCAGCCGGTTATATACCCTGCCAGGGGACCGATGTAATTATTGGCATAGCGGCTGAATGATCCTGCCACAGGATTATGTATAGCCATTTCTCCAAGTGCCCTCATGATAAAAAAGATCATCAAACCGCCAAGGGCATAGGCAAACAAAATACCTGGACCAGCCAGTTTAATGGCATTGGCCGATCCCAAAAATAAACCAACCCCTATGGCAGCACCCAGGGACATCAAGGTTATATGCCTTTCCTCAAGGCCGCGGTGCAATTCATTGCTCTTGCTGCTCATACTTATCTTCTCCTTTAAGTTACACTAGAAGTTATTCTGAAATATCTAAGAAAACGCTTTATAACGATACTACAGGTAACATCCTAAATTGTCTATTATTTATATAATCATCAAAAGCAACAATTAATATTTGGATAATATCTCCAGTAGAATTGCTATGTTTTATCTAGCTTGAAAGAGGAGACTTGAAAAATTCATTTTCTCCTTCGTCAAATTTTTTAAAAAAACAACAAATTCCCCCCGTAAATCAATAGCCAGCTCCGAACTGTATAGTAAGAAAATTTACATAATACGGAGGTGCAGGCACCGCTATGATGATGATAGATATAGACCGGCTGCTTGAAGCCACGATGGATGAACAGATCGATTCCGGCAGCTGCTGCATGATAGACATAGACCAATTATTAGAGAATACAGAGGAATGGTAGACGCTTTCCCAAGCTGCTCAGGGGAAGGCTTCTTTATTATCCGGATGTTTTTTATCATACTTAATACCTGTTTAGTGTGCAGAATGCTATATTTTTTCCATTACCCCCTTAAATGGACAGAGAGTCAGCGTATAAGTGTTCTTGGCAGGCCGCTTACATATTTTAGGCAGTCATGGGAGGGGGAATGGACTGGCGGATCATTAAAGCGGGACGCAGTGAAGCAGGCACTAATCAGGCGGGATGCTTTAAATGGAATGCAGGAAATCAAAATAAGCACTGAAAACCGTGTATCCAGTCATGAATAAAACAATACTTTCCGGGCTGGATTTTTAAAAGCCTATCCTTAGAATGTAATATTGTACTCTATGATATAATGTTCGGTATGGATAGGGGTGAGACTGATGCTAAGTTTGTTATTTACCGCTTTTAAACGGAAGCAATCACTGGATGAAACCATTTTAAACATCCAAACAGGGGACGACGCTCTCCGCAGCGAATTAATCGAAAGCTTTAAGCCATTTATTGCGAAAACTGTTTCTTCTGTGTGCAAAAGATACATTCACCAATCAGATGATGAATTTAGCATTGGTCTTATTGCCTTCAACGAAGCCATCGATAAGTACAGTCCTGATAAAGGACGTTCTCTCCTTTCATTTGCAGAAACCCTGATTAAAAGGAGAATTATCGATTATATCAGGAGCCAGGCGAAACACCGCCAGTTTTCCGCAGATCTTGCCGGCAGGGATGATAATCTTGAAAAAGAGCAGCTTTACGATGCTGAAAAGTCACTGGATGAATATAACCAGCATCAAGAGGCTGAACGAAGAAGAGAAGAAATCATGAGGTTTCAGGCTCAGCTTGCCGGGTACGATGTCGCTTTCAGTGATTTGGCAGAGAATGGCCCCAAGCATGCAGATGCCAGAAAAAACGCTATTTCAATAGCGATGCTGATTGCAGAGGATGAAGAGCTGGGTGATTTGCTGGCTGAGAAAAAACGGCTGCCCATTAAGCAGCTGGAAAAGCGTGTGGCAGTCAGCCGCAAAACCATCGAACGCAACCGAAAGTATATCATAGCAATTGCACTAATATTATCTGGAGATTATATATTTATGAAGGATTATATAAAAGGGGTGCTGGAAGAATGAAAAAAGGCATCGTCATGGACATCAACAGCCGCTTTGTAACATTATTAACCCCTGATGGCCAATTTCTTAAGGCGTATAATGAGCATGGCAGTTATAGTGTGGGTGAAGAAATCAGTTTTAACCCGGTGCCTGAGGGCAAAAGGATTGGAAAAGTAAGTCTTCCAAGACGGCGTAGTGCAGTTCTTTTGTCCGCGGCTGCCGTGTTTCTGCTGATGCTTGGATTGCTGCCGATGTTTTCTTCAAAGGAAGCATCGGCCTACATGACCCTTGATGTGAACCCGAGCTTTGAGCTTAGTCTGGATGACGAATTAAAGGTTATTAATCTCCATGGACTCAATGGCGACGGAAAAAAGCTGGCGGCCCGTCTCGCCAGCTGGAAGGATAAAAGTGTCCAGAAGGTCATGGATATTATCCTGACAGAAAGCAGGAAGAGCGGGTTCCTGCAGGATGAGGACGAAATCATCCTGGCGGCTGTACCGCTTGATGATTCCAAAGAACTGCAAAGCAGACTGAATAATTCTGTTAAGAAAACGGAAGCAGAAATAAAAAAAGAAATTCCATCTTCAAAAGTCACGTCCATCAAGGCTACTCCTGCCGACCGCACTAAGGCCAAGGAAAAGGGTGTTTCAACAGGGGTATACATGAAAAAGAGGGAAGACAAAAAAACAGATAAGCCAAAAGATAAGACTCCCCAAGCTTCCATGGCAATAGAAAACGGTTCGCCGTTTAAGCAGGATAAGCCGCCGGTAAAACGGGCTGTGCCAAAGGCCGGTGCCAAACAGCAGAGGCCCGCTACCACAGCCAGCAAAAGCAAGCAGAATCCTGCAGCTGCAAGCAAAAATAAGCAGAACCCTGCAGCTGCCAGTAAAAATAAGCAGAACCCTGCAGCTGCTAATAAAAATAAGCGGAAGCTGGTATCCCCGCCGGCCCAGGAAAAGGCTCACAAACAAAACAGAGGGCATAAAAACAAGGCTGCTGAAGAGAAAAAGCCGGGACCACAAATGAATGAAAAGGTGGTTCAAAAGGTCCCAAAGCATGTATCCAGGGAAAAACATCCCCATGGGCTGCCACATAAACAAATATTGAAACCAGCTCCACCAAAGAAAGAAAAAAATGAAAAGGCAAAAGTTAAAAAGATCAAACAGGGAAAACCAAAGCCCGAACACCCTCATAAGGAAAAGAAGGGTAAATAGAAAAGAGGCCGGCGGATGCCGGCCTCTTTTTAATCCATGTTATTCAATTATTATTGGTTACCATTTAGCTGTGATTGAGCTTGTGCAACCAGGCGTTTGGTGATTTCTCCGCCCACAGAGCCGTTGGCACGGGATACTTCATCAGCGCCAAGGTTTACTCCGAATTCCTGTGCGATTTCATATTTATATTGATCAAGGAATTGTTCTACGCCTGGCACCAGCAGTGAATTTCTTCTTGCCATTGTATTACCTCCGCATAATCAGCATCAGAGAATCAACCTCTCTGTACAATTAGTATGCAGAGTGAATGGGTATCATATGAAGCAGAAAGCACAAAAGTTTTTGGTGTGTTTTCCTTTTGCAGCCGTTAGATACTTTTTTGGCCAGCTGCCAGATAAAGAAGATCTGCTATGCACAGCCTCCATCCTTTCCTCCAGCCCCTCACGCTGAATGCCGAGCTTCATCTGGAGCAGACAGCCGGGATAGGCCGTGACGATCATGTCCGGGATCATTTCGCTTACTTTTTTCATCTTGCCATCTAGGATCTTCATGGACATCTCCGGCAAACTCCAGCCGAACCACAGCAGCTGCCTGCTTCCTTCATTTTCACGGAATTCAATTCCATTTATGGACTTTAGCAGCGGACGCGGGGCACTTACTGTTTTCATTACATTTTTATGATGGCTGGAATCCTGATAAGTTATGACTCCCCCTTCTAACTGAAGGTTAAAATTTTTGTGAAAGTCCATTTCAAACAGTATCTGGGTTATGTCCTTTATCTTTACTTTAAAAGATCGTGCACGCTCTTCCCATGCGGGCTTATCCTGCAGCAGGCCGTCATAATCCAAGAAAGGCGCCGCAGCCTCCGGCATTGGTGATAATATAATCAGCGTGCAGTGCCTCTTGGCACAATTGGGATACCGAACTCTGTTTTTCTTGGGTTCACTACAGCACACGGCATGGATTGGAATTGCGGAGTGGCATCGTAGGAATAGACCAGCCGCCCGGCTGTGGTATCAACATAATTTTCAGTTCCCGCCACAGAGGCAATTTTCTGTTTCGCTTCAGCTGTTATCAAACGATCTCCTCCTGAAACGAATTTTTTAAAATAATCGTATAAAGTTTGAAATTAAATCAGGAATTTATAGAGATAAATGGAACGAATATAAATGCGCCACATCAGCCTATCCTATATAAAGGGAGGGATTTAACATGCCAAAAAGGAAAGCAGAGTTTAATGCGGCTGCAAAATCAAGCAAAACACCAAAGAGAAATTTAGAGGAAGCAGAATTTTCAACAGAATATGCCCATGGCGAGAATATCATGAAAGGCGCCAACCGCAATTCAAAGCAGGGAAGAAAGGGCAGAGGATAATTCTATGGACCGGATAATCCGCCATCTAAGAAGACTTTCTCAGCCAGCCTCCCATGTGGAATTCGGCAGTGAGCTGACAGGTGATATGAATGCTTCCAAAATATATGAAGCCCTGAATTCATCGAACACTAAAAGGTCTGAAGAAAAACAAAATAAATAATAATTACTTGGGATACCGGAAGCGATGCTGCCGGTATCTTTTTTGTAAAAATAATAAAGAAACGTTAAGACTATGACAGGCTAAATCATGAAAAAAGCGGATGGGGACTGGTTCCCTAGTTAAAAAGGAGGAGTGGTGTTTGTTAAAATATTTGAAAATTCTTAACAACAGTTAACAATTATTTATCTCCTCTCAATACCAGCTAAAAAGATGCTCCCTATAATTCGACTTAGGTTAACTATTCTATACGTCTCCAGAGGTGAGTCTTAAGTGAGAACAGAAAAAGTCATCGAGTCGTATCCATACCAGGAAGTTCAAGTCCGGCATCTCACACTCCCAAGAAAGGCAGCGCAGTATCTTGTAATTAAAAGGCTCATTGACATCGCATTGGCGGGGACAGGGATAGTCCTGACCTTTCCCCTCATTATAATCTTTGCGGTGCTGATTGTACTGGAATCACCGGGGTCGCCTTTTTACTTCCAGGAAAGAGTGGGAAAGGGCGGGAAATGCTTTAATATCATCAAGCTCAGATCGATGAGGAATGATGCCGAAATGCATGGTGCAAAATGGGCGGCTATCAATGATCCACGGATCACTAAGGTAGGGGAGTTTATCAGAAAGACAAGAATTGATGAACTGCCGCAGCTGCTGCTGGTGATAAAAGGAGATATGTCCTTGATTGGGCCGCGCCCCGAGAGGCCGATGTTCACTGAGCAATTTAACAAGGAAATATACGGTTTCAAGAACAGACTTCTGGTGAAGCCGGGTTTGACCGGGCTTGCACAGGTGAATGGCGGCTACGATATCACACCGCGCGAAAAGCTTAAGTATGACCTGGAATATATTCAAAACCTGGCATTCGAGCTGGAGGTCAAGATATTGCTGAAAACCTTCAGAATTGTCTTCACCGGAGAAGGAGCCCGCTGATATGGGAACCATGAGGGGCGATCTTGCCGGAGGGAGCAGGTGGACCGCAATATCCACTGCAATCATTACCGCCGTCCAGATCATACAATTTCTATTCCTGGGGAATCTCCTGTCCCCGGCGGAATTCGGGGCGGTGGGAATAGTGACGGCCATCCTGATATTTGCACAAATTATATTGGATCTTGGTGCAGGATCGGCCATCATCCAGCTTAAAGAAGTTACTCAAGAGCTCCTATCCAGCCTGTTTTGGCTGAATGTCTTCTGCGGGTTCTTGATATGTATCACTCTGTTTTTATCCAGCTCCTTTGCCGGAATCTTCTTTAAACAGGAGGAGCTCACGGGTCTGCTCAAGATTTTGTCCCTGCTCTTTTTGGCAGCACCATTTGGGCAGCAAAGCCAATATTTGCTTCAGCGGAATCTAGAATTTAAAAAACTGGGACAGATCGAGGCAGGAGCTGCCGTCATTTCATTTTTAATGCTTTTGATCCTGACCGCTGGAATAGAGCCGCTCTATGCTTTCGTGATTTCACAGACTGTCCTCTATTCCATAAGAGGTTTCCTGTATTTCGCATTATCCTATAAAACATGGCACCCAGCTTTTATTTTCAGACTGAATGAATGCCGGACCATCTTCAGGTTTGCAGGCTTCCAGCTGTTATCCAGGCTTGTAAACCGGGCTGCCTCTAATATGGATGTGTTTCTGATTGGCAGATTTATGGGAGCAGAGGCCCTTGGAATCTACAATCTTGTTTATCAAATCATCACCATTCCGGTATTGAAATTCAATCCGATTTTAACAAGAGTTGCTTTCCCTGTTTTTTCAAAAAATCAGGACAGTCCGACAGCGCTGAAGGAAGGGTACCTGCTAATCACGAAGATTCTGGCCCTGGCGGCATTTCCAATGCTGTCCGGCCTGGCGGCGGTTTCGAGTCCCTTTATCCTTACCGTCTTCGGAGAGGAGTGGCTGGATGCCGTTCCGATCCTGCAGATCATGACAATAGTGGGAACCTTGAGAGTGCTGATGAATCCGAGTGGAGCCATCCTGCTTGCAAAGGGAAGGGCGGAACTTGCCTTCTATTGGGATGCAGGAATGCTCTTATTATATGGTTCCACCATATTTGCAGCCGTCCAGTCAGGCAGCCTTGAAGCTGTTGCCTGGACCTATACCGGTGTAAGTCTGGTGAACTTTATACTGGGAAGATACTTGCTTTCTAAATTGATTGGATTGAAGTGGGGGGGGTATCTGTATGCCCTGAAGAAGCCGGCTTTGCTGTCACTGTTCATTTCAGCCGCCGCAGTTGGTGCCAGGAATATATCAGCAGGCTATTTTTCAGCAGGAATCCTGCCGTCTCTGGCTATTTCTATTCTATCGGCTGCCGCCTTATATCTCGTCCTTCTGGCAGCGGCATATCCACATCATGTCAGAAAGTTTATCAAAAATGGGAGGTCTTTATGAAAGCACTTTGGATAACCAGTGCCTACCCAAGCGAGATTCAGCCTGGGAGCGGTGTTTTCCATGAAACCCAGGCAAAGGCCCTGACAAAACTCGGGGTCGAGGTGAGTGTCGTATGCCCCGTGCCGAAACGGATATCATCACTTCTCCCGCTTAAAGAAAGATACCGGGAACTTGGAGAAATCCCAAAAGAGTATATCAGGAACGGAATTAGAGTGCTCCGTCCGGAATATACCGCACTGCCCGGGCAGCTCCGCTGGGCTCAGCCTGGAAAGCGGATTGCTGAGGCAGTCTATAGGACTGGAATAATCGAAGAACTGGAACCTGACTTGATTCACGCTCATTTTGCGATGCCTTCCGGTGGGGCAGCCAGGCTTCTTTCAAAACGTACCGGCCTGCCGTGGCTGCTGACGCTTCATGGCAGCGATGTGAATGTGTATCCTCATTACAGCAGGAGCGCAAGGGCTGCCTTCATACACTCTATGAGGGATGCCCATTCGGTCTTAAGTGTCGGAGGGAGGCTGAGGGAAAAGGCCCTCTCCATTTCAGGAAGGGACAGCTCGATCCTGCCGCTCGGGGTGGACTTGGCCAGATTCCAGACAACATCGGAGCCCAAGGCTGTCACTAAAAAGCGCCTTCGCCTTCCTGCGGATAAGAAGATTGTATTATTTGCAGGAAGGCTGACAAGGGAAAAAGGGGTATTTGAATTGGCTGATTCGCTAAAGAGACTTAGGGCCGATACAGCCGTCGTCTTTGCAGGTGCAGGACCGGCAGCTGCAAGGTTGCGGGAATACCCTGAGTTTGGTGACAGACTGTTTCTGACAGGCGAAGTGGAAAATCGGGAAATCAGGGATTATATGAACGCCAGTGATGTATTTGCACTTCCCTCGTATACAGAAGGCATGCCGACCGTTGTAATAGAAGCACTTGCCTTAAAGCTTCCTGTGGCCGCGACTCTTGTGGGAAGCCTGCCTGAACTGTTTGGAAAATACAGCAGGCTGCTGTTTGAACCACGCCAAGAGGATCAGCTTGCCGAGCGTATCACTGAATATTTAAAGGGTGGCATGGACCTGGAGGCCATGAAAAAGGAGCTGTTTGAGAAGATTCATGAACACTACCATGCCGGCAGGAACGCCCTTCTTTTAAAGGAAGAATACAGCAGGGTCATACAAGGTGCGGGCATATCCATATAAAAGCCAATAATTCGGAAGGGATCGATTACTTTGAAAAAAATAACTGTTATTGGAACCGGCTATGTAGGATTGGTTTCCGGAACTTGCTTTGCCGAAGCAGGAAATCAGGTGATCTGCTGTGATATCAATGAGCAAAAGATTGCCAGCCTGAAAGCCGGCATCATGCCCATCCATGAACCGGGCCTTGAAGAGCTCATTGCAAAAAATACCAGGATGGGAAATCTTGAGTTTTCTACCCGTATTCCGGATTCAGTCCGGACGGCAAGCATTATCTTCATTGCAGTCGGCACCCCGATGTCTGATACCGGGGAAGCAGACCTGACCTTCGTCAAGGAAGCAGCTATGACAATTGCCCGAAATTTAAATGGCTATAAAATCATTGTAACCAAGAGCACCGTCCCTGCGGGCACAGGTAAAATAATTGCCGGGATCATCAAGGAACATGCAGTGGAGGGACAAGATTTCGATATCGTATCAAATCCCGAATTTCTCCGGGAGGGAGCTGCCATCTATGAAACGATGAATATGGAGCGGGCTGTGATTGGAACATCCAGTGAATACGCTTACCAAGCGATAGCGGAACTTCATGAACCATTCACCAAGACCATCCTGAAGACGTCAGTGGAGAGCGCGGAGATGATCAAGTATGCCGCAAACGCCTTCCTGGCCACAAAAATTTCTTTTATCAACGACATCGCCAATATATGCGAGCGTGTGGGGGCCGATGTAGGACGCGTATCTGAGGGAATAGGCCTCGATACCAGGATTGGAAAGAAATTTCTGCAGGCTGGTGTGGGATTCGGGGGATCCTGTTTCCCAAAAGACACCGCAGCTCTCCTCCGCATAGCTGAAAACTGCGGCTATGAATTTAATTTACTGAAGGCGGTCATGGAAACGAACAGGCTTCAAAGAGACAGGCTCGTAGAGAAACTTGCGGGAACCCTTGGATCCCTAAAGTGTAAAACCATTTCAGTACTGGGGCTTGCCTTTAAGCCTGATACCGATGATGTCAGATATTCGCCGGCACTGGACATCATCCCCCGCCTGATTGGGATGGGGGCTTTTGTTAAAGCCTATGATCCAGTTGCAAGAGAAGAAGCAGAGAGGGAGCTTGGCCAGATCTGTGCATTCAGGGATGATTTATATGACACAGCGAAAAACACAGATGCATGTATCATCCTAACCGATTGGAAAGAAATCAAAGAAATGGACCTTGTTAAATTAAAAAGTGTTTTAAGACAGCCGATCGTTGTGGACGGTCGCAATATCTTTGACTTGAAAGAGATGCAGGAATCAGGGCTGACTTACCTGTCTGTGGGACGGCCTTCACAAAGAGAGAAAAATATGATTTCGAGTGTGATATAGGGAGGGATCCGGATGAAAAGAGCAGTCGTTACAGGCGGTGCAGGATTTATCGGTTCGCATATTGTGAAGGAATTGCTCCGTAAAGGTTATGAAATTGCCGTTATAGATAACTTCTCGACGGGAAAACGGGAGAATCTAAGGGGCTTGGATGTTTCCATCTATGAATGTGATATCACAAGTCCGGAGGTAATGGATTTGATTGTATCTCTCGAGCCTCATTATATTATCCATCAGGCGGCCCAGGTCAGTGTCGCGGAATCCATCCAGGATATTGTGTATGACGAGCAGGTAAATGTGAAGGGCTCACTGCATGTGATTAAAGCGGCCGTAAAAAGCAGGGTGAAGAAACTGGTTTTTGCATCCTCTGCAGCAGTGTATGGAAATCCTGTGGCACTGCCCGTGTCCATGAACCATCCGACAAGGCCGGAGTCTCCATATGGACTAACAAAGCTGACGGTAGAAAATTACCTGAAGCTTGCACACAAGCTATATGGCCTGGCATTCAGCATTCTGCGCTACAGCAATGTCTATGGACCAAAGCAGAGTGCGAAGGGAGAGGGCGGTGTAGTCGCCATTTTTGCCGACCGGATCCAAAGCGGACAGGAACCTGTAATCTTCGGAGACGGGGAACAAACCCGGGATTTTATCTATGTTGAGGATGTAGCCGCTGCGAATGTAAAAGCAATCGATCCGGAAGGGAATATTTCGGTGAATATTTCCTCCGGAAGGTCCATCTCCATAAATGAACTGTTACATACGATTAACACAGTGAATGGCACAGCCTTAAAAGCCCAATACCGTGAAGAGCGGAAAGGGGATATCCGCCACAGCCTGCTGACTAATGATGCGGCAAAGATCCTGCTCGATTGGGAACCGGCCTTTGATATAACGTCAGGTCTGCAGGAAACCTTTAAGCATACTTTAAACCAGCCGGCAGGGTCTGTGTAAACCATGCAGCCGTTTAATCCCGGCTCACAGTCTGGTGTGAAAGGATTGCAGCGAGCAGTGCGGGGTGCGCAGATAGCATCCCTTCTCCTTATCGGACTGGGTGCTGTGTGTTATTGGGCCGGGGTATCTGTCTTTTTCATTGCAGCCCTTGCCTTCTGTATGGCAGTCCTTCCCGTTATTTGGCTGAAAAAGTATATGTCGAGGCGGGCAGTTTCGACGCTTGCTGTATATATGCTGCTTGCTGCGTCTTTCCTGAATCAATCCGGTCCAAGCCTGGATCTGGGGTTTGTCACCCTTTTCCTCTACAGAATTATTTTAGGAGGCAGTGTGCTTCTCTTCCTCTGGCACGTTGTGGGTGACAAAATGCTTCCGGTGTATTGGGAGAATACCAGAGTAAAAGGGACGCTTTTGTTTCTTCTATTTTGGCTTGGATACGGAATGCTCTCGCTTCTGTGGGCAAAGGATCCGGCAGAAGGCATCAAGTATTGGTTTCTCCTTTGCTTTGGGACGGCTTTTATTTACCTGGCGGCATTTACCTTTACCACGCTTAACAGGGTGATAACGGCTTGTGCCGTCTGGATGGCTATGTCTGTCCTATTAATGGCAATAGGTGTATATAATCATGCTGCTGCTTACCAGCTTCCTACTTCTTCCCTGTATGGCGGGCCATCATACAAATTAAATTATCCAACATCTGTTTTTTTCAATCAGAATGATTTTGCAGCTTTTTTGACCATCACCTTTTTCTTTTACATGAGTGGAACAAAAAATGTGGGCAATGGCTTCATCAAGGCGGGATGCTGCCTGCTTGCCCTGCTGTCCATATATTTAATTGATCTGACTGAATCACGGGCAAGCCTTCTTGGGGCTGCAGGTGGATTAGCTGTTTATATGATGTTGGTCCTGCCGCGTGTATTAAAAAAAGCAGCTGTCTATTTTCTTACAGCCGTTATCGCTGCAGGTGTGCTGTTCATACTATATCAACTGCCTGCACTCCATTCTGATTTTCAAAGCGGAGTCCTCCAGACCTATGGAGTTCTTCCCTCCAATACAGCCAGGATTAACCTGCTTAAGAACACCTTTATGTATTTTACAGGATCCCTCGGCTTCGGGGTAGGTGCCGGGAATCTGCCATATTACTTGGAGCATGAACCGATTTACTATACAGGTGCAGTCCTTCAAGTTCATAATTGGCTGGCTGAAATACTGGGCAGCTTTGGGATATTTGTCTTTGGGGGTTATATCTTGATGTATGGAAGCTTAATGATTATCCTCTTCCGTATGCATGGCAGCGAAACGAAAAAAGGCCGGATGCTGATAGAAGCCTGCCTGCCGGCCCTTGCCGGCTTTCTGGTTTCTTCTATAAGCCCAAGCTCAGTTATGAATCTTTACTTTCACTGGGTATTCCTGGGCATTGTGATCGCCCTTGTTTCAGTATTGAAACATAGAGAATCGAGATTTCCCTGAAAAGGAGCAATGCGGATATGGAGACATTAGGTAAGAGAATCTTGGGCAAAGCAAGGAGATATCTTCTTGTGATATGTCTGCTTCCTGTCCTCCTCGGGGGTTCAGGCTATTGGATTCCCGCCGGCAAGGGGGAAGCACAGCAGCGGGAGGGAGAGGCAGTGATCACTCTTGGAAGCTATGGTCTGCCAGAGCTGAATGATTCGAAAAAAGTGATCGCCCTCATGTCGAGTCCCCGATTCTATAAAGAGTATACCGGGAGTGTCTGGGAGGAACATCAGGGCATCCTGCTGAAGAATTTATCGGTGACACCAATCTCAGACCAAAGCATCAGACTAGACCTGCGCAGTCTGCCTCAGAAAGAAACCAGGGTGATCATGCATGAAGTTCAGCGGGCCTTTTTAAAACTGGACGGCCAGAGATTCCAGCAAAAGCAAAAGATCTTAACAGATTCCATCCATGCGCTAGAAGGGAAAACGGTAGGGCCGGATGCGAAAGTGGATCAGCAGCGCTTTCTCTATGAATTGAAAACGGAAGAAATGTCGCTGAGGCCGGCATCCTTTCTTTTGCCGGATGATCTTGGACGTACAGCGGCCCCGGGCTTCGATTCAAAGGCAAGGGCGGTTCTTGGAGTGTTGATCGGCCTTACACTGGCATTTCTTTGGATCGTGCTTCCAGAATTCGTAAGGAAAGTTTAACTACAGGAGGTACTCTGGTATGCATCAGGAACAGACGCTTATTTCCATTATCACTCCTGCCTACAATGCGGCAGATTATATAACAGAAACTATTGAATCTGTAATGAGACAAAGCTATCAGAATTGGGAAATGATCATTGTCGATGATTGCTCGACAGATAACACGCGGGATATCATCAACCGTTTTGCCTTGGAAGATTCAAGGATACGGCCAGTCTTTCTCGAAGTAAACAGCGGCGCAGCTGCAGCCAGGAATGCTGCCTTGAAAATGGCGGGTGGTAGATATGTTGCCTTCCTGGATAGTGATGACCTCTGGAAGCCGGAAAAACTGGATAAACAGCTTACATTCATGAAGCTGAACCAATATGCCTTTACATTCACAGCGTATGAAATGATATCAGAAGATGGTACGCCTCTTCATAAGCTTGTTGATGCCCCGCGTTTCATCAATTACGAAAAGATGCTGAAAAACACGATTGTCGGCTGTTTGACTGTGATGATTGATCTAGAGAGGACCGGCTCTTTTGAGATGCCGGATATCAGGACGAGACAGGACCTGGCTGCATGGCTCTCTATTTTGAGAAGGGGTCATACCGCTTTCGGTCTTAATGAGGTCCTGGCCGAGTACAGGACGGGAAACAGCTCTATATCGCAAAATAAGTGGAAAGCTGCGAAGATGAATTGGTTTGTTTATCGCAAGGTTGAAAAGCTTCACCTGGCGAAAGCCTGCTGGTGCTTTTCCAATTATGCGGTACATGCCGTGCTGAAAAGGTTTTGAAAGGGGAAGTTGAAATGGAATATGTACATGTTGTCGTGGCTGCCGGAACATGGGAGCAGGATCAGTTAAGATACCGGCGGCACCGGCTCGCTGAATTTCTGCTTAAGAAGGCAGGGACAAAGAAAGTGATCTGGCTTTGTCCGGGAAAGCAGGAATCAGTACGGGAGCTGCCCGGCGGCCTGACAGAGTGGGTTATTCCTGACCTGCTGCCTCATAGAGTTTTCCGGTTCGGCAGATATGTGGATCGTTTTTATAAAACAAAGCTTCGGAGGATCCGGGAATATCTTGAACAACTGCCGGACCATACCATTTGTTCGCTGTGGTATACATTCCCAGGATTTCCACGCCTTGCAGAAGAGATTCCCTGGGATCAGATCGTATATGACTGCAGTGATCTCTGGTCCTCTTCCATCGATGGTTCACATTCATGGCTGATGGAATTCCGTCAAAAGGTCATTTCTGAGGCAGAAGGCCGGATTGCAGGAAGTGCTGATCATATTTTTTGTACGTCTGACTTTCTAGCCGCCCATATTTCAGCAAGCTATGATTTCAAAGGAGAGGGAATTTTCACCTTTGAAAATGGAGTGGAATACGACCTTTTTGCAGGTGAGACAGAAAAAGCAGATATAATCCGGGCCGGCTTTGACGGTCCTGTTCTTGGATTTATCGGGGGGATTAAACCGAAACTGGACTTCCAATTGATAAAAAAAGCGGCACAATTAAAGCCGGACTGGCTGTTTTTATTTGTCGGCCCTGACGGAACAAAGGGGGACGGGGCATTTACAGAACTTCAAGCAGAGCCCAATATAATTTGGACAGGAAGCGTTAAGCCGGACCAAGTGCCAAGATATATGAACGCTATCGATATCGGTATCATGCCATACAAAGAGTCACCATATAACAGGGCTGTTTTTCCTCTCAAGCTGTTTGAATTTTTAGCGGCAGGCAAGCCGGTTGTGGGTGTCAATCTTCCTTCCACAGAGAAATACAGCAGAGAAGGGATCTATTCTCATCTTGATTACAGTGACGCAGAGGCTTTGATTGCCTCATGCGAAAAGCTGGCTGCTATATCCGATAAGGAAACTGAAGGAAAACGTAAACAGCTGGCCAAAGCATTCGATTGGGAAACTGTATTCGAAAGGATGGCTGCGATTGTTTTAGATGAGTACCCAAAGCCGAGAGCATTGTAAAGGTCAGAGGGAAGTTTTAAACCAGGTTTACGAAATATTAACATGGTGGTAACTGTAAATCTTTAAAGGAAGGGTAGAATGAGGGTGAATATCACAGGCAGCATCTATCGGCCAGCAATACCTGTTTGAAAATTCCTGGCGGGAGGAATGAGATGTTACACTTTCTAAATCTTCTGTTCCTTGTTCATGTCACTTTCTGCTTTCTGGCGATCCTGTATTATTCATTTGTTTTTCCGAAGTACCGGAAGGATAGTAATAAAAAGTACTTTTAACACAAGGGGTGCATCAGTCATGAAAAAGGTCCGAAAAGCAATTATACCGGCAGCCGGGCTTGGAACGAGATTCCTTCCAGCCACAAAGGCAATGCCAAAGGAAATGCTTCCGATTGTGGATAAACCCACCATTCAATATATTGTGGAAGAAGCTGTCGCTTCCGGCATAGAAGACATTATCATTGTGACGGGCAAAGGCAAGCGGGCAATCGAGGATCATTTCGATAAGTCTGTGGAGCTTGAACAGAACCTCATTGAAAAGGAAAAGTTTGAACTTCTTGAAAAAATCCAGCAGTCTTCAAACCTTGATATTCATTATATCAGGCAAAAGGAGCCGAAGGGCCTGGGACATGCTGTATGGTGTGCCCGGAGCTTCATAGGCGACGAACCATTCGCGGTTTTGCTTGGAGATGATATTGTACAAAGTGATGTGCCATGCTTGAGACAGCTGGCAGCGGTGTATGAAGAAACTGGAGCTTCGGTCATCGGGGTTCAATCTGTACCTGAAGAAAGCACCGGCAGATACGGAATCATCAGTCCCGCTTCCCGGGATGGAAGACGGATTCGGGTAGAGGGCCTTGTGGAAAAGCCTGCACCAGGTACAGCTCCTTCCAATATAGCGATAATGGGAAGATATATCCTGACTCCTGAAATCTTCAGGTTCTTAGGGAAGCATGAAGCAGGTTCCGGCGGTGAAATCCAGCTCACTGATGCCATTGAAAAACTGAATGGAATTCAGCGCGTCTTTGCTTATGATTTTGAGGGCAGACGCTATGACGTAGGGGAAAAAGCCGGTTTTATCAAAACAACGATCGAATTTGCGATGCAGGATCCAGGTTTGAGGAAGGAAATCATCAGCCTGATGGACGAGCTCCTTGTAGGAGCAGAACAGGGTTGATTCCTTTAGGCAAGTCATAGTGTCAGCGGTTACGAGCATAAAAAAACAACACCCCCCTGCAGCTGCAGGGGGGGTGTTAGGTATATGGCATCAGACAGCATGGAGTCTTAGCTCATGTTCGGATACTGTAAATAGCTTTGCCCCTTCTCCAGAAGGAGGGAAATAGGCGATCAGCAGGGATGGCGTTTCTGTGCCTGAGGCAATATCGAACTCGATTTTTTCTACCATAGTATGCTTATAAAGTTCCTTCTCACCTAGGGACAGGAGACTGAACTCACTGCCGAGCAATAGTGGGTTTTTCAGGATCTGTCTGTATACTTCGTTCCGGTCTTCCTTCGTCATTCCAGTCTCCCACCACGTTTTGCGCGGCTTATACTTATGGCCGGCCAGGTAATCATATCTCATCAGACCATCAGCAGCTGGGCTTTTCCTGGCACTTGCAGCAAGAAATTCTTCAAGCCGTTTGAAGAGATCTTCAAGCTGATGTCCAATTCTTGACCAGCCCCTCTCTTCCCAATAAGAACCAAACTCCTGGAAGAAGTCGAAGGCAGTGGGAAACGTATGTGAAACAAGGTACTCCAGGGTCCGGTCCATACGGTGGTCATTCCAGTATTTTTCCAGAACATCCTCTACCTGTTTGATTCTTACAATATCTTCAAAGCTCAGCAGATTGTTTCCCAGGATCTCATACGGCGATTTGTCCATATAGATATACCCATGCTGCGCAGCGGAATGCCTAAGTCCGGTACCTCTAAGCATCTTAAGGAATCCAAGCTGGAGCTCCTCGGGCCTGAGGGCAAAAACATCATTGAAGGTTTTCTTAAAGGTTTCATAGTCCTCCTCAGGAAGCCCTGCAATCAAATCGAGATGCTGGTCGATTTTTCCTCCATCCTTGACCATCGTGACGGTACGGGTCAGCTTCTCCCAGTTCTGCCTTCTTTTCACAAGCTCGTTGGTAGGGTCATTGGTGGACTGGACACCTATTTCAAACCGGAAAAGCCCTTCGGGAGCATTCTGATTCAAGAATTCGATGACCTCCGGCCTCATAATATCCCCTGTAATTTCAAATTGGAAGACACTGCCCGGCACATGCTCGTCAATCAGGAACTGGAACATCTCGAGAGCATAGCTTCGGCTGATGTTAAAGGTCCTGTCCACGAATTTGATGGTCTTCGCACCGTTTGCCAGTAAGTAACGGATATCCTCCTTGATCTTTTCCCTGTCAAAATAGCGTACGCCAACCTCGATGGATGACAGGCAGAACTGGCAGCTGAAGGGACAGCCTCTGCTGGTTTCGATATAAATCACACGTTTGGACAGATGGGGGATGTCTTCAACAAAACGGTAGGGAGACGGCATTTCCCTCAAATCAAGCTTTGCCGCCCCCGGCTGAATTTTATTTTTGCCGTCTACCCGGTAGGCAAGGCCGGGTATGGCAGAGAAATCGCGGCTTCCATCAAGCTGGATAAGCAGCTGTTTGAAGGAGGCTTCGCCTTCGCCGATGACGATGAAATCCGCTTCCGGAATCCTGTCCAGCCAGTGAATAGCATCGTAGGTTACTTCTGGTCCCCCGAGGATGATTGTCAGTTCCGGCTTTATTTTTTTCAAGATTGAAATGACTTTTATCGTTTCTTCAATATTCCAGATATAACAGCTGAAGCCGACGACATCAGGATTTTTATTATAAAGGTCCGTCACGATATTGATGGCGGGATCCTTGATGGTGTATTCAGCGATGCCGACATTGTATTCAGGCTCCGCGCAGGCTTTTAGATAGCGTATGGAAAGACTGGTATGGATATATTTGGCATTAAGGGTTGTACAGATAATATTCATGTGAGCTGCGTTATTAACGCATGACACTCCTCTCAGGTAATAGGCTGACTTAACTTCTTATTATACCATTTTTCCATGGGGATATTCCTTTTTCCCCGCAATTTGCCAGGCATTTACGCCAAAACAATAAGTGATTGATTATGGAAGGGGCTCTACTTCCGGACGGCAGGCCTTCCCGGCTTTTCGCATTCGGCCGCGAAGCTACCGCAGATTGACCGAGAGTTTTACAAGCTTTGTCAGCCTATGAAGGGGAACTTGGGAAAAGGTGAAACAAAAACAGCACCTCCTGGGGGGTGCCGTTTTTCAGCCGTGAAATGGCTTCCTTAATTGGTTTTTTAAGAACTGGAAGTAGACTATTGCCTTGACCTTCAGAAATTTCAGCCTGTTTGTCCGGAGTTCAATGATGGGCTGTGCAAGAGAAGCAATTATGTCACTTGAGAGAGCTATGGTGATGATCAGCGATATACCAGCAAGCAGAATGAAATTCTCGGCATCTGTAAAAAAGCTGTGCAGGGAGCTTTCTTTGAAAAACTTGATGAAGAAACCATGAAGCAGATACACATACAGAGTCTGCTTTCCCCAATTGGTAAAGAAAAATTTCTTGTTGGGCACGAATGAAAAGAAGCTGAGTACCATCGCCAGGCTGAGTCCATACAATCCCAGCCGCTTGAACATGGCGTATACCTCTGCACCGCCAAGCTCGTCATACGGCTTGGAGCCAAGAAGCCATTTATAATCGATGTCTTTATTGAAATAGAACCAGGTAAAGACTGCTGCGAATGTTAGTGCAGAAATGATTCTGGCCTTGCTGCACATCAGCCGCTTGATATCTTCTTTGCCCAGGTGATAGCCAAGCAGGAAAACCGGGAAGAAAACAAGCGTCCTGGACAGGCTGAGAAAATTTGATATTTCATTGATATAGCCCGCACCGAGTGCTGCTAAGAGTGACAGTCCCAACCCCCGCCAGGTCCCGAGCTTAGCAAACAGGGGAAGCATTAGGTTCCAGCAGAATAGACTGACCAGGAACCAGAGCGCCCACTGCGGGTCCAGCAGATTGAAGGTAATTTCCTGCTTGTTATATAGATAATAGTAGTAAACCGTATATATCACTTGAAAAATCAGATAGGGAATGATCAATTTTTTTGCCAATTTACCCGCATAGCCCTTTTCATAGAACCCTTTAGCAAAAAATCCGGAAACAAGGATGAAAGCAGGCATATGGAAGGTATAAATCACCTTGTAAATGGTATAGATGATCTCGTCGTCTTCTATATAAGTCCTTAAGAGATGGCCGAACACAACCAGCACCATTAGAATGAATTTTGCATTGTCGAAGAAGTAATCCCGCTTTTTCATAACGTCCTCCTGGTGTAAGGCTTTTCAAAAGCAGTATTTATTTACCCGAACCACTATAAGGGAAAACCTGTTGATTATCAATGGCAGGTCCTGCCTGCCCCCAGGACCCCTTTTTAGGCTGGCAATCCTAAATTAGTTAATAATTCCTGTTTTTTCATAATTTAATAGGATTTTTGTAAAAGTATGTAGAATAAATAGTGTCAGAAAAAGAAGGAATTGCCCTTACCAGGACAGGCGGAGGTGTGCTTTTTTGTCTAAAGCAATTTACACAGAGGAATTGAAGGAGTGTCAGGCAGAGGTGCTGTCCTTGAGGCAGCAGGTGAAAATGTACTATGATTTTTTCGGCGTGATTTCGGATGCGCTGATTATAGTGAATAAAGATGATCAAATTGTATATGTGAATGGATTGGCCTGTAAGCTGTTCAACCTTCAGGAAAACGAACTTTACCGGCTTTATTTAAATAAATTTCTTCAGCTTGTGCCAAAGGAAATCCGGGAATACCAGGATAAGATGCTCGAAAAGGAAGGCGTGTATTCCGATGAGTGGACAATCAAACTTGGAGACGGTTCTGTTAAATATGCAGAATATGTAGCGACCCTGGACAAATTAGAAGAAAAGCGGATATACCGCATCAAGGATATTACCATTCAAAAGAAGAGGGAACAGGAGCGGAATATCTCTGTCCAAATGTTTGCGGACCTCTTGAACCAGGCGGTCGATAATATTGTAATCTTCAATAAGGATGGGGAAATAGTTGATGTGAATCCGTCCTTCTGCCGCGCTGTCGGTGAGGCAAAAGAAGCTCTCTTCGGCAAAAGCATCGATGAGTTTGTCGATGGGGCTTATAGAGAGAAATGGAAGGCTGAGAAACTTTCGGTGGACCAGCATGGCTCCGTCGAAGGAGAGGTGGTCTTCCGCCATGCCAAGGGATATACCCATTATGAATATATAACAAGCACGAATATGCTGAACGGGCTTTATATGAGCATCATGAGGGATGTGACAGAAAAGCTGAGCATAGAAAAGAAGCTCCGGAAAAGTGAAAGGAATTTTACTGAGTTATTCGAACAGGCCCTGGATGCCATCGTCTTTTATGACAAGGATGGCGTTATTCAGCATGTAAATCAATCTGCGGCAAAAATCTTTGAAACCAAAAAACAGGACTTGATTGGAATGAAACTTTCAGACTTTGTCCTGACCAGGGATGCCCGGTACTATTATTTGCAGAACGAGCTGCAGGAAAAGAAGGCGATCCGGGCAGAGATGTTTTTCTTGATGGGAAATGGGCAGAAGAAGCTCCTGGAATTCACATCCCGTATCCATGAGGAGGACGATCATGTTATTACCATCCTCCGAAATGTCAGCGAAAAGTATCAGATGGAACTTCAGCTCAGGAAAAGCGAACAAAAATTCAGGAAGGTATTCGAAGATTCGATCGATGGCCTCATTCTCTGGGATAGTTCGGGAAGAATTGCCGATATCAATGAATCAGGATTAGAAATACTCGATCTCCCAAAAAGTATCCCGGCCAATTCTATATATGACCTTATCAATCTGATGCCGGAGAATGCCCGCAATTTTGAGCAGTATCTTGAGGAGCTGAACGAATTTGAATTCAGCAGTTCCATCATCCCCATTCATTATCATGATGGCACAATCAAGCATATTGAATTTTCCACCAGAATCAATACGGGTCTTTCCTTGACAGTTTTCCGGGATGTGACGGGTCAGCTTGAGATGCAGGAACAGCTGAGGAAGTCGGACACCCTGAATGTAGTAGGGGAGCTTGCTGCCGGGATAGCCCATGAAATAAGGAATCCAATGACCGCTCTAAAAGGATTCATCCAGCTCCTGGAAGGAAGCATCCAGGAGGACTATACAACATACTTCCGTGTGATAAAATCCGAGCTCCAGCGCATTGAGTCCATCATCACCGAGTTTCTGGTGCTTGCTAAACCACAGGCCGTCAAATTCCTTCAGAAGGATGTAAAAGAAATTCTGACCGACACCATTGAATTGATGAGAGCCCAGGCGTTGATGCAGAATATACAATTTGATTCTCTCTACAGCAAAAAGGTGGAGAAAATCTATTGCGAGGGAAATCAGCTTAAGCAGGTATTCATAAACATTATCAAAAATGCGATCGAAGTCATGCCAAAAGGCGGGGTCATCACCATAAAGACTGACGAGTACCTGGATAAATTCGTCAGGATCTCAATAAGTGACCAGGGGCAGGGAATCCCGGAGGAAAAAATCAAGAAATTAGGGGAGCCTTTTTATACCACAAAGGAGCGGGGCACAGGCCTTGGGCTAATGGTAAGCTACAAGATCATCGAGGAGCACAAGGGATGGATCGATGTGGAAAGCAAAGAGGGTGCAGGGACAACCTTCCATATCTATCTTCCAATTGATGGACGTGAGGGGGTTTTGTCATAAACAGCGGCACTGTAAAAGGGCAGGCAGTGAAAAAACCAAAGGAGAGCTCCTCCCTTGGTTTTTTATTGATTAATCACTTTTTGGATTTCCTGCCTGTAGTCGGGATAGATGATCCCCTTCTCCGTTATAAAAGCCGTTATCAGGCTTCCCGGCGTTACATCAAATGCGGGATTAAAAACATCAACTCCCTCGGGGGCGATCCGGATGCCGTGAATATGGGTGATTTCCTCCGGATTTCGTTCCTCAATCGGAATGGATTCTCCGGAGGCAGCCGACAAATCAAATGTGCTCGAAGGGGCTGCAATGTAAAATGGAATATTGAAGTGTTTAGCCAGTACCGCAAGGCCGAATGTCCCGATCTTATTGGCGGTATCTCCGTTTTCCGCTATCCGGTCAGCTCCTGCGATGATGGCGGTGACTTCCTTTGTTAATATGGTATGGGCGGCCATATTGTCACTGATTAATGTAACATCCACACCGGCCTGCATAAGTTCCCATGCGGTCAGCCTGGACCCTTGAAGAACAGGGCGGGTCTCCAGGGCGTACACCTCCAGGTTTATGCCTTTTTCAGCTGCCAGATGGAAAGGAGCCAAGGCAGTTCCGTACCTGGCAGTCGCAATTCCGCCGGCATTGCAGATGGTCATCGCCCGGTCGCCGGCTTTAAAAAGTGATAAGCCATGCTCGCCGATCTGACGGCAGGTTTCTTCATCCTCGAGGTATATTTTCAGGGCTTCATGTACCAGGTCAGTTTTTGCTTCGTTTACCGTGACAGCCCCGTCAAGGACCGATTCCATCCTGTTCAAAGCCCAGAACAGGTTTACTGCAGTAGGGCGCGAACCGGCCAGATAGGAAATGGCCGATTGAACCTTTTGTTTAAATTCAGGGAAATTTTCATCCTCCAAGGACCCTGCAGCCAGTGCCGTCCCGAAGGCTGCCGTAATTCCGATCGCTGGAGCTCCGCGGACTTTAAGTGTCACAATGCTGTCATAGACATCCTCCAGGGTACGAAGTTCCAGGTATTCGGTCTTCTGCGGAAGAGCCTGCTGGTTCAAAATCGTTATATGTGTGTCATTCCATTGAATGGATAATGGCAGTGTTGTTTTTTGCATCTCTGATTAACTCCTTCTCATGGTCACGCAATCCCTATTTACCGTTACGGGGCTGTGCCTGGTCCTCACATTATGAAAAAGCAGCGGCCTTCATCTGTTCCTGGGAGGTCTTGATAAGGCCGTTAATATCATCAATCTGCCCACGCTGGAGGATCAGCTCTCTCCCGATTCTTAAAGCGGATTTTTTTGCTGCAAGCCTTTCGCTGTCATCTTCGATTCCATCCAGATCTTGAACATGGGCGAGGCCGATCGTGCGTCTGATCAATTCACAGCCCGCAAAGCCAAGGGCATCCCGGAAGGTCTTTTCAAGTACAGCTTCCAAAAAGCCTGGCGTTGTGCAGTATATTTCATTCCCTTCATCATGCCAGAGCCCGGTGTATATAGTTTTGAACGTGCTCCATACCTCATGAAGATGCTGGTATATCACCCCTTTTCCGTCTTCCGTCCGGGAAATGGCCTGAAACAGCAGGTTAGCGAGGTACTGGCCCAGGTCAAATCCGGCAGGTCCATAGAATGCAAACTCAGGATCGATCACTTTTGTTTCGGCAGGGCTTGCAAAAATACTTCCTGTATGAAGGTCTCCGTGCAGGAGTACTTCCTGTTCCGTCATGAAACTCCTTTTCAGCTTAGCGGCTTCAACCTTTAGGTGCTGATCGGCAAAAAGGCTTTCGACATAGGGTGTAAGAGCCTCTTCAAAATCATTTGTTTCATGATTGAAGAATGGGTCGGTAAACACAAGGTCCTCAGTGATTTTGCAAAGCTCTGGATTTGTGAATTGCCTGGCAAATTCTTTTTTCTTCCCAGGATCCAGGAAGAAGTCGGAGGTGTAAAAAAAGGTCTTTGCCAGGTACTGGGCGATATGCCTGGACAATTCGGGATATTTCTGCCCTGAAATCAAACCTGACCTGGCAATGGTCAGCCGTGACAGATCTTCCATGACTGTAACGGCGAGCTGCTCATCGGAATAATAGACCTCAGGTACAAGCTCCGGACAGAAGCTGCCGAATATCTTCAACGCATTCGCTTCGATCACGGCGCGCTTCAGGGTGAGCGGCCAGGATTCACCGACGACTTTTGCATATGGAAGAGCCTGTTTGATGATGACCCCTTTGCCAGTCAGTGAATCTTTTATATGAAATACATAATTTAAATTTCCATCCCCAATTTCACTGCACGAAAGTGAGCTTCCTTCTTCAAATAATCCTAAGCGGATAACTAGGGCTATGGCAGCAGGCCCGCTCAACGGCTCGTATGCTTGTATGCTTTCTCCCATTTTTCATTCCTCCTAGACGGGTTCAATTTGATCCCAAAATGTTCTTTTTAATCAGATTTCCATAAAAAAACGCCTCTTCCTTATACAGAAAGAGGCGAAAAGAGCAGCTTTGCACCTCTTATCTGGCAGAAACCAAGGTTCCTGCAGGAATTAGCACCGTGCCTTACTGAACATTCAGGCGCATTCATTTAATCGCGCCCCATCTCACAATGGTATTACGGTCGGTTGCTGGGCTTCATCGGGCCATATCCCTCAGCCTGCTCTTGATAAGAGTAGTATGAAATTAAGAACTGCCATCCGTTTGTCTGGCTCGTTGTGAATCATAACAATTTTGAAAATATTTTGTCAACCATTTTTAGTAAAAAAAGAAAGTCATTTGTAAAAATCAGTTCTTCTGTCCTGGAAGACGGGGATCATCCCCCGGACTTCCTGAACCCTGGCAAGATCCAGTTCAGCGGAGAGAATCTGTTCACCCTGTCCGCCCTCTCCGAGTATTTCTCCCCACGGGTCAATGATTAACGAACAGCCTCCGAAGGCATTCTTCGGATCGGAGCCGGATCGGTTGACCGCTACCACATAAGCCTGATTTTCAATCGCTCTGCTGATCAGGAGGCTTTTCCAGTGCTGAATTCTCGGCGCCGGCCATTCTGCCGCGACGAATAAGATTTCAGCGCCATCAGCCGCATGCGTACGCATCCACTCAGGGAAACGGATGTCATAGCAGATAAAGCCGGCGCAGGATGTATCATCCAGCACGAAATGCCCGTCACTGCTGCCAGGCTTAAGATAGTGATGTTCGTCCATCAGCTGAAACAAGTGCAGCTTGCTGTATTGCTTTATTTCCCGGCCATTTTTATCAACAACAAGGAGGGTGTTGTAGACACCATCTTCTGTCCTCTTGGCAACAGAACCGCCAATGATATGGAAACCATGCTTGAGGGCACAATTTTTCAGAAAGGAGAGGGTGGTCTCTGCCCGGTCGTCTGCAATGGAGTCAAGACGTGTCAAATCGTAGCCCGTAGTCCACAGTTCCGGCAGGACCACAGCGTCAGGCCTGCTTTTGGCTGCTTCAGCCAAAAGGAGTTCAGCTTTTTTATAATTTTCTTCCGGATTGCCAAAGGCAATGTCCATCTGAATACAGGCAATTTTCCATTTCAAGTTAAACACCTCTGTTTAGCGTCAGATTATCTTTACAATCTCATATTAACGATATATCATTTGTGATTAGAATTTCAAGAAATTTCAGAGAAGGTGTTTAAGATGCTTCATTTTGAAAAATCGGATTTATTGAAGTCTCTGCCAACGCAGTTTTTTGCATCTTTAGTGGCAAAAGTCGGGGCAATCACGGCAAAAGGGCATGATGTCATCAATCTAGGGCAGGGCAACCCGGACATGCCGACGCCCGCACATATCGTGCAAAGGCTGCAGAAGGCTGCGGCTGTCCCTGTCAACCATAAATATTCTCCATTTCAGGGCTATCCGTACCTTAAGGAGGCGGCGGCAGAATTTTATAAAAAGGAATATGGAGTGGAGCTTGATCCTAAAACGGAAATAGCGATCCTGTTCGGAGGAAAAGCCGGGCTTGTGGAACTTCCGCAATGCCTCCTGAATCCCGGGGGTTCAATCCTGGTTCCCGATCCGGGCTACCCTGATTATTGGTCTGGTGCTGCCATCGCCAAGGTAAGGATGGAATATATGCCGCTGCTCGAGGAAAATAACTTCCTGCCGGATTACGATAAACTGAGTCCGGAAGTTCTGGACAGTGCGGGCATGATGTTTTTGAATTACCCGAATAATCCGACAGGCGCTGTAGCCGACAGAGCCTTTTTTGAGAATACAGTCGAGCTTGCAAAGAAGAACAGCCTCTGCATCGTTCATGACTTTGCATATGGTGCCATTGGCTTCGATGGGAAAAAGCCGCTGAGCTTCATGCAGTGTGATGGGGCAAGGGATGTGGGGATCGAAATTTATACACTGTCAAAAACCTATAATATGGCAGGCTGGAGAGTCGGCTTCGCAGTCGGGAACCGCAGTGTGATTGAAGCCATTGAACTGCTGCAGGACCATCTGTATGTGAGTCTGTTTCCAGCCGTGCAGGAGGCTGCAGCGGAAGCGCTGCTTTCCTCCCAGCAGTGCGTGGATGATCTCCTTGGCATGTATGAGTCGCGCCGGCAGGTTTTTGTCGGAGGATTGCAGAAGCTTGGGTGGGATGTGAGTGCGCCGGCAGGTTCCTTTTTTGCCTGGCTGAAGGTGCCTGAAGGGTATACATCTGAACAATTTGCCAATCTGCTGCTCGAAGAAGCCCATGTGGCAGTTGCGCCCGGCAACGGATTTGGGACGTATGGAGAGGGCTATGTAAGGGCCGGCCTGCTGGCCTCTGAGGAAAGACTGGCCGAGGCTGTAGAGCGGATCAAGAGACTGAATATTTTCAAATGATTAAATTGTTTATAAAATGGTATTGACAGTGGACAAATTTACTGGCATAATCCTAATTGTTTAAGGATACATGAATCCGACATAACGCAGCGGATTTTATCCGCTCATTAATTTTATATATCATATTCTTATTTTGAGCAGGTGGAGGGAACTAGCCCGATGAAGCCCGGCAACCGACTGTAATTCCATTGTGAAATGGGGCGCAAGATTTTTCCTGCGCCGGGATGAAAATTCCTTAGGGCACGGTGCTAATTCTTGCAGCCTGTGGCTGAGAGATAAGAAGCTGGTGTCACTGCCTCTTCTTATGAAGGGGCTTTATTTATTTTTCTGGCATAATAGCATGCGGCACGTCTAAGGAGAGATTTTATGAGCGAAGTGATAGCAGCCTACCTGATCCATGAATCCAGCACCGAGGCAGAGAAAAAAGCTGAAGGGATTGCCCTCGGTCTCACAGTCGGGACCTGGACAAGTCTGCCCCAGCTTGAAAAGGAACAGCTGAAAAAACATAAGGGGAGAGTGGTATCTGTCTCAGAAATTGAAGAATCAGAAGCTGCCAGCAGGTATTTCGGGAAGCCTACAAAGCGGTCATTGATCAAGATCGCTTATCCAGCAGTAAACTTTTCGAGCGACCTGCCGGCCATCCTGACAACCGTTTTTGGAAAGCTCTCACTGGACGGGGCAATCAGGCTCATCGACCTGAGTTTTGAAGGCACCCTGAAGGCCGCTTTTCCAGGGCCGCGCTTTGGGACCCGTGGCATCAGGGAAAAACTCGGGGTGAAGGACCGTCCTCTTGTCATGAGCATTTTCAAGGGAGTTCTGGGAAAGGATCAATCGTATCTGGAGGAGCAGCTGAAGGAACAGGCACTTGGCGGTGTAGATGTTGTCAAGGATGACGAAATCCTTTTCGATAATCCGCTTACACCTTTCAGTAAAAGAATCCAATTGAGCCGGAATCTCTTAAATTCGATTTATGAAGAGACCGGGCATAGGACATTATATGCTGTCAATCTGACCGGCCGGACCTTCGAACTTAGGGACAAAGCCAGGAAAGCGGCAGAAGCAGGGGCAGATGCCCTGCTGTTCAACGTATTCTCATATGGACTTGATGTGCTGCAGGCCCTGCGGGAGGATCCTGAAATCGGGCTTCCGCTCATGGCCCACCCTGCCTTCAGCGGCGGACTGACATCCTCTGGAATCTATGGAGTGGGAAATCCGCTGCTGCTTGGGACACTGGTCCGCACTGCCGGCGCAGACTTCTCGCTGTTTCCTTCTCCATATGGAAGTGTAGCCATTCCAAGAGAGGATGCACTCGGCATCAGAAGAAACCTGACTTCTGAAGATGCACAGTGGAAAAAGACTTTCCCTGTACCATCGGCAGGCATACATCCAGGCATGGTCCCTGATTTGATTGCAGATTTTGGTGTGGACAGCGTCATCAATGCCGGCGGCGGCATCCATGGGCATCCAGATGGGGCCAGGGGTGGCGGCAGAGCCTTCAGGCAGGCAGTAGATGGAGTCTTAAGCGGGAGCGGCCTCCTGAATTATTCCGAAGAACATCCTGAACTCAGGAAGGCGCTTGAATTGTGGGGAGGTGTCCCAAAGTAGGATATGAGACCAATCATTTTTTGTGATTTTGACGGCACCATTACAGAATCGGACAACATCATTTCATTGATGAAGGAATTCGGCCCTGAAGGCTGGCGTGACTTGGCTGATGCGGTCCTGAACAAGAAAATCAGCATCTCTGAAGGAGTGGGGAAGATGTTTTCTCTGCTGGAAAGCAGCAAGAAAGATGAAATCATCCGCTTTGTGGAATCCAGCGCTGTCATCAGGCCCGGGTTCCGTGAATTTACCGGCTTTGCAAAAGAGCAGAACATCCCCTTCTATGTGGTCAGCGGAGGAATCGATTTCTTTGTAAAGCCTATGCTTAAACCTTTCGATGGGATTGCTGGAATCTACTGTAACCACGCCAGCTTTAAAAAGGATAATATTGAAATAGAATGGCCGCACAGGTGTGACCTTTCCTGTTCTAAGGCTTGCGGCTGCTGCAAACCCAGTATTATGAGGAGCATTGCTTCAGAAAAGGAATTTAAGATTGTGATCGGTGACTCAATAACAGACCTTGAAGCAGCAAAGATCGCCGACCTTGTCATAGCTAGGGATTATCTCAGTGAGAGATGTGCGGAGGAAGGCATTCCCTATCATCCTTTTACAACCTTTTATGACTGCATGGAAATAGTGGCCAGAGAATTGGGGGCGGCTGTATAGTGGATTATCGTGAGAAATGGGAAGAACTGGCTGACATAAAAGACGAGCTGGCCGCCCGTGACTGGTTCATGGGAACGAGCGGCAATCTCTCCATCAGGGTGGCAGCCAATCGCTTCCTGGTTACGGCAAGTGGAAAAGATAAGCGTAAACGGACTCCTGACGACTTCCTCCTCGTGGATGAATACGGAAATGCAGCAGAAGATACCGCCCTTAGGCCGTCCGCTGAAACCCTGCTCCACGCAGCGATATACGAGCGGACAGAGGCGGGCTGCATCCTGCATGTACATACGGCGGAAAACAATGTGATTTCAGAACTGTATGGAGATTCCGGGAGCATTACCTTCACCGGACAGGAAATAATCAAGGCATTTGGAAAATGGGAGCAGGATGCTGAGTTAAAAATTCCCATCATCTTCAATCATGCAGATATCCCTGCATTGACAGAAGAATTGATCCCCCACATAGAAGGAGATTCCGGTGTGGCACTGATCCGGCGCCATGGCATTACAGTTTGGGGCAAAACAGCCTTTGAAGCTAAAAAACTGCTCGAGGCTGCAGAATTTTTATTCGGGTATGAACTGCTGCTGCTCCAAAGCAAAACAGCTTTTATAGTAAACCAAAAATGAAACAGGGAGGAAAGAATATGGCAACGATTTACATCAAGCAAACAGAAGAAACCATTGAAAACCGCGAACAGGTAGTTAATTACCTTGAAGAACAGGGAGTCATTTACGAGATATGGGATATCAATAAGCTGCCAGATTCCCTAAGGGAAAAATTCGATTTGAATGATGAAGAAAAAGCCGGTATTCTCGACAGCTTTGCTGAAGAGATCGCTGATATATCCGCACGCCGCGGCTATCAGGCACAGGACGTGATTTCCCTCTCAGACGCTACCCCAAATCTCGACCAGCTTCTTGCTAACTTCAAGCAGGAGCATCACCATACAGATGACGAGGTCCGCTTCATCGTCAGCGGCCATGGCATCTTTGCGATCGAAGGAAAGGATGGAGTATGGTTTGATGTTAACCTGAATCCCGGCGATTTAATCAGTGTCCCTGTCAATACCCGCCATTACTTTACCCTTCAGGAAGACCGCAAAGTGGTAGCGGTGCGTATCTTTGTCACAAGTGAAGGCTGGGTGCCGATTTACGAGAAAGAACAGCTGCAGGCTTAATAAAAAGGCTTTTCCCGGGAATGCACCGGGAAAGCCTTTTTATAATTTTACTGCCGTTTTTTCTCTTCCCGTTATTTTCCACTCCAGGTATTGCTCGATATCATAATCAAGCTGGGAAAGCACAAATCCGAGGACTGCGATGTCATCCATCATGCCGAATCCCAAAAGGAAATCCGGGATGAAATCAAGAGGTGAGACAAAATAAATAATCCCAACCAGGATGATGATGAGCGAACGGTATGGGATCCGTCTGTAATCTCCCGCCGCCCACGATTTGGCCATCTCCATCAGGAGCTGCAGCCTTTTCCAGACACCCTTTAAGGCAGTCTCGTTTTTTGCTGCTTTCCCGGCCGCCCTTTTTAATAGAGTACGGCTTCTGCCTTTATCTCCGGCCATTTTGCCTGCCTGAATCCTGAACAGGCGGTATGCGATTTTTGTAAAAAACCATTTTCTTAGCATGTTTCCCACCTTCTTTTGGCTCCTTTACCACAAAAGCAGTTCGGGCAAACAGAAGGATTGGGAGCTGTATCTTCTTTGCGGCTTTATGAATGGATGTAGTTTTATACCCTTTTTTAGCATCTTTTGTCTAGTATTGCGATTCCCTTTACAAAGGGGAGGGAACTGGCCATAATGCTATAGTATAATACTATTTTTCAAAAGGAAGTATGTGAAATCATGGAGTCCATGCCCCTTAAAAACTTACAGGAAGTTATCCGGATTAAACGCAGTGAATTGATTATCACGGCAAAAGATTATGGATTGACGCACGAACAGACGATTAAAAGCAGCCAGGAATTAGACAAGCTGATCAATGAATATCTCGCTTTCACACCCATGAAGCGTTTCAATGTATAGACCAGTTGCGGTATGTATGTGTCTGCCAATGATTTATTTTATGCACGGGTCAAAGCCCTCCAGCCAAAAGGCGGAGGCCTTTCCTGTGCCTTGAAACTTATATCTGCAATAATAGCAGCATAAAGATAAGCCCAGCGATAAATGCATAGGTTGACAGGGTTTCATTACCGTCCCCATGGCTTTCGGGGATAAGTTCCTTATAAATGATGAACAGCATAGCACCCGAAGCAAAGGCTAGGCCATAGGGTACCAGGAAGCCAAGATAGGCTGTGAGACTGTAGCCGAGCAGTCCTGTCACGATTTCAATGGCGCCGGTCAGAGTGGCAATAATAAAAGCCTTGAATCTGTCAATTTTCTGGTTAACCAGAAATAGGGCGACCAATAGGCCTTCCGGAGCATTTTGCAGACCGATTGCCAGTGCAATCAGGTTTCCCGTTCCTTCCACATCCGAGGCATAGCTTACTCCGACAGAAAGTCCCTCCGGGATATTGTGGAGAGTGATAGCCGATATGATTAATAGAGCTTTCTGATCAAACTCAATGCCGCTTTTGGAATGCTGCAAATCTATATGTGGTATGTTTTTTTCTAAAAGGTTCAGGGCACCGACCCCAAGGAACATACCGATGGTCAAAGCGGTGAATCCGCCGGTATCCATGGCCTGCGGAATCAGGCCGAACATGCAGGCGGCCATCATGATCCCTGCTGTAAGCGCTAAAATTACATCTCTCCACTTGTGGGTTATGGACCCAGGAAGAAATAAAATTAGCAGCGCTCCGGCGCCGGTAGACATCGCGGATAGAATACTTCCCAGTAATACTTCTGTCATCATGTTCTCCTTCTTATAAGGTGCTTTATTTTTATGGAACAGGGCTGCCATTTTCGAAGAGAATACCTACTTATATCATATATCCCCAATCAGGCTTTGAACAGACTTCAAAGGGATAGTCCTAGTCAGTATATACTATTTGACGGCTTCGCCCAAAAAGTTCACTTTATAAAATATATTGAATTTTCAAATCCATTCTGATTAAAATAAGTGTTACAAGTGCAATTTTCAGGTGGTGAACTTTTTGAAAATCGATGAAACAGACCGGAATATCCTTAGCCTGCTATCCAATAATGGAAGGATGTCCTATGCCGAAATCGGAAAGGAATTAAGTCTTTCCAGGGTAGCGGTAAGAGAAAGAGTCAACCGGATGGAGGAAAACGGAGTTATTGAAAAATTCAGTGTGGTTATTAATTCCGAAGCAGTCGGAAAAAAGGTATCTGCTTTCTTTGAGGTGGATTGTGAGCCGGCTTTCCTGGTATCGGTGGCTGAGAATCTTGCCAACAACCCCAGTGTGGCCAGCTGCTACCAGATGACAGGGCCAAGCACCCTTCATATGCACGTACTCGTCGAGGACTTTGCTTCTCTGGAGAAGTTCATCAATAATGAACTTTATGCAGTGGAAGGAATCAGCAGAGTGGAGAGCCAGATCATGCTGAGGCGGTTCAAAAGCAGGACAGGCTTAAGACTATAAAGAAATCAGTAAAATGATGCAGCCCCGGATAACTTATCTGGGGCTTTTCTACGTAGTTCTTCGAAATTAAAATTAATTATATTTACCTACTGGTAATTTGTCAGAATATATATTAAAATCAAAAAAACCTTTATTGGTTCCCATTGTTAAATGGTTTCATATTTTTAATTAACAAACGGAACCAAAAGTATGCATAATACAAATTATTGGAATGCGCTTTCAATTCAAAAAGGAGGGAAAAAGTTGCTGGGTTTAATTATCAGAAGATTTCTTCAATTGCTGCTGCTGCTTCTTGGGATCTCCTTCATCGTCTTCATGAGCATGCATATTGCACCGGGAGATCCGGCGAATATTATCGGGGGACCGACAGCCACCAAGGAGGATATTGAAGGAATCCGGGAGAACCTGGGGTTGAACAAGCCCATATTGGTTCAATATGTGGATTATTTAAAGGGAGTGATACAGGGAGATTTTGGATTCTCTTTCCAAACAAAGGAATCCGTTTCCGAAGCCTTATTGAGCAGGTTCCCCAATACACTCAATCTTGCCATTGCCAGTATCATTGTCGCTGTCATCATTGGTGTCACGGCGGGAATCATTTCAGCACTTAAGCATAATTCCTGGTTTGACGGTGCCGCAACGGTTGTCTCTCTGGCAGGGATTTCAATCCCTAACTTCTGGCTGGGGGCAATCCTGATCCTTGTATTTGCGGTCAATCTTCAATGGTTCCCTGTCGGGGGGCTTACTGAACCATTTTGGACGATTGAAGGAATGAAGCAGCTTGCCCTGCCGGCGATCACATTGGGGACAAGTTCAGCCGCGATGATTGCCAGAATGAGCCGGTCGGCCATGCTTGAGGTGATCCGGGCAGATTATGTCAGGACTGCAAGGGCAAAGGGTGTAAAAGAAAGGACAGTCGTTCTTGTCCATTGTCTGCGGAACGCCATGATACCAGTTATAACGGTCATCGGCCTCAATTTCGGATTTTTGCTTGGCGGGACAATAATAACAGAACAGGTGTTTGCTATAAATGGGGTAGGCAGGCTGATGATTGAATCCATCGCTGCCAGAGATTTCCCGATGGTGCAGGGGGCCGTCCTTTTAGTCGCCACACTATTTGTTTTCGTCAACCTGGCAGTGGATCTAGTGTATGCGTTCATTGACCCGCGCATCAGTTTTGAGTAAGGGAGACTATGCTATGAGAGCAGAAACAGTCAGTGAAGCAGCTGCAGTCCTGCCAGTGAAAAAAAAGGACGCAGCCTTCATGAAAATAATGAAAAAACTCGTAAAGAACAAAGTGGCTGCGGTGGGCCTCATCATCATTTTCGTACAGGTCACCCTTGCTGTCTTTGCACCGGCCTTTGTTGTTCATGATCCGGTGAAACAGGATCTGGCAATGGCAGAACTGGGAGTCGGTACAAGCGGTCACTGGCTTGGCACAGATAATTATGGACGCGATATGTGGAGCAGGCTCGTCTACGGAGCCAGGATTTCTCTGATTGTCGGAATAGGCGCAGTCACATTCGGCCTGGCAGGTGGAATCACCCTTGGATTGATATCGGGCTACTACCGGAGATTAGATGGAATTATTATGAGAATTGTAGATTTATTGTTTGCATTTCCAGGAATCCTGCTTGCTATGCTGGTCATTGCAATTCTTGGTACGAGCCTGGTTAATGTGATCATTGCTATCAGTATCTGGTCGATACCGACCTGTGCAAGGATTGTCCGCGGCAGTGTTCTTTCAATCAAGAAACAGGAATACATACTGGCCATGAAATCGCTCGGTGCAAGCGACACCAGAATCTTGATCAAGCATGTGCTGCCCAATTGCATGGCGCCGATCATCGTATTTGCCACCATGAGGATGGCAACCGCCATCCTGTCGACTGCCTCGCTCAGCTTTTTGGGGCTTGGGGCACAGCCGCCGACTCCGGAATGGGGGGCGATGATATCGGCAGGACAGGACTTTATGTGGACCTCGCCGCATATGATCGTCATCCCGGGAATTGCCATCATGCTTGTGGTTTTTGCCTTCAATGTGGTAGGGGATGCCCTGCGTGATGCCCTCGATCCAGGCATGAATGTAGAAAACTAAAATTCAGGAGGAATAACAATGAAAAAACTTTTGACTAAATGGCCGGCCTTACTTTTCATTTTGATTTTAACTTTAGCAGGATGCAGCAGCAATTCGTCATCAGGTCAAAGCGGAAGCGGGAAGAATGCCCAGGAAATCACCTATGCAACGACCTCCAAAGTCGTTGGCCTCTCCCCGATCCTGACCAATGATTCTGTCTCTTCCGCCGTGAATGAACAAATCTATGAAACTCTGTTTTACCGGGACTCCAAGACTAATGAAATAAAAGGACTCCTTGCTGAAAAGGCTGAAAATCCGGACCCCAATACCTGGATCATCACCTTGAAGGATGGAATCAAATTTCAGGATGGAACAGATTTCAATGCAGAGGCTGTTAAATACACGTTCGATAAAATTAAAGATCCCAAAACTGCCGCTCCTCGTGCCTCACTCCTGGAGCCGATTAAATCAATAGAAGCAAAGGATGCAAAAACAGTAATTCTGAAGACCGAAAAACCATATGGACCAATGCTTGCAGCCCTGACCCATTCCAATGCTGCCATTGTCAGCCCGGCAGCGGATAAAAAGCAGGATTTAATGAAGAATCCGGTCGGTACAGGACCATTCAAGTTCAAGGCTAAGGAAAATGGAGAGGACATAGTGCTCGAGGCCAACAAAGACTACTGGCAGAAAGCCCCGAAACTGAAAAAAGTCACATTCAAAGTGGTGCCTGAGATTACTACGGCTGTTTCAATGCTGCAGACTGGCAAAGTGAACTTCCTGGACAATGTTACCGCTGAATTACTGCCCCGTGTAGAAAAAATAAAAGGTGCAGGCATTGAAAAGAAGCCAGGTACACCAGTCTATTATATTGCCTTCAATATGGATAAGGCTCCTATGAATAATCCGGAATTCCGAAAAGCCGCAGCTTATGCCATTGATACAAAGGGCTATGTAAAAAAACTGCGCGGGCTTGGAGTGGAATCAGGCTCATTCATCGGTCCCGAGCTATTCGGATATGACAAGTCATCAGAGCAAAAAGCCATTCAGTATGACCCTGAAAAAGCGAAAGAGATTGTTAAGGCAAACGGCTTTGACAAGCAGCAAATCACACTGCTTGCCGCAAATACGGCCGGCTACATGAATATGGCTGAAGTGTTCCAGGCCCAGTTAGCGGAGGCGGGAATTAAAGTCAAGATTGAAACACTGGAATGGGGAACATACCTTGAAGCCTCACAGAACGGCAAGTTTGATCTTACTGTCGCGGGCTGGTCAAATGTGACGGGGGATGGCAGTGAACTGCTGTTCCCAAGACTTCATTCGAAAAATGCAGGCTCAACAAATGTAGGACGATATAAGAACCCGGAGCTTGATAAATTAATAGAAGCTTCCCGTTCAACCGTTGACCAGAACGAACGAAAAAAAATCCTGAAACAGGCTAACGAGCTTGTGCTTTCAGACCTTCCAGTCATCCCTATTTACCATGGAGTTGCATCGATAGCTGCTGATGAATCCGTAAAGGGAATCAATCTGGAACCTACCGGCCAATGGAGTCTATACAACGCGGAAAGAAAGTAGGGATAGTATGGCCGAGAAAATCCTGGAGATTGAAAATCTGGTGACTACTTTCAAAACCGGGGGCGGGGAAGTTTCTGCCGTCCGCGGAATCTCCTTTTCATTACAAAAGGGTGAAACATTATGCATTGTAGGGGAGTCTGGATGCGGCAAAAGCATCACTGCCCTTTCCATCATGGGCCTCCTTGCAGGAAATGCAAGCTCCCAGGGGAAAATCGAGTTCAAGGGCGAAAACCTGTTGAAGCTGGATGGCGACAGGATGAGGAAAATCCGGGGGAATGAGATTTCCATGATTTTTCAGGAGCCGATGACGGCCTTGAACCCCACGTTCACCATCGGTTTCCAGCTGTGTGAGCCGCTCATGATCCACCGGAAATTATCTAAAAAAGCTGCAATCCAGCAAGGTGTGGAACTTCTGCGCCAGGTCGGCATCCCGCTTCCTGAAAAAAGGATGAAACAATATCCCCACGAGCTGTCAGGAGGCATGCGGCAGCGTGTTATGATTGCAATAGCACTAGCCTGCAATCCTAAGCTGCTGATTGCAGACGAACCTACGACCGCACTGGATGTCACCATCCAGGCCCAGATCCTCGATCTGCTGAATGACCTGAAGGACGAATTTGAAACAAGTGTCATCATGATCACTCATGACATGGGAGTAGTAGCAGAGACGGCAGACAGGGTAATTGTCATGTATGCAGGCGAGATTATTGAGGAAGGTCCTGTGGAGGATATATTCACAGAACCAAAACATCCATATACGATAGGGCTCCTTTCGTCTGTGCCAAATGTCGATGATCCTGATTTCAGCCTGAATCCGATTCCGGGCTCGCTGCCAAGCTTGAATGAACAGATCAGCGGCTGCCGGTTCCATCCCCGCTGTCCTTACGCCATGGAAAAATGCAAGGTCCAGCCGCCGGATGTCACACAAGGATCAAATGGCCACTCGGTAAGGTGCTGGCTTCATGAGGAGGAAGGTCATGAGTACACAAACTACAAGCCAACAAGTGCTGTATAGCCTTAACAATATAAAAAAGCATTATCCGATCAAAGGCGGGATCCTCAAGCGTGTAAAAAGTCATGTAAAAGCAGTCGACGGCATTTCCCTTGATATCTATGAAGGAGAAACCCTGGGGGTGGTCGGTGAGTCCGGGTGCGGAAAATCCACTCTTGGCCGCACGATCCTTGGGCTGGAAAAAGCTACAGAAGGAAAGATGAAGTTTAAGGGAGACGACTTGTCAGAAAAAACAGTCCGGCAGCTCAAGCCGTACAAACGGGAAATGCAGATGATTTTCCAGGATCCGTATGCTTCCCTGAACCCGAAGCAAAGGATTGGCGATGCCATTGAAGAGGCGCTTTTAATTCACACAAAGCTCAGTCCTGATGAGAGAAGGAAAAAAGTCCTTGAGCTCCTGAGGGAAGTAGGGTTAAAGGAAGAACACTATGACCGGTATCCGCATGAATTTTCCGGCGGCCAGCGCCAGAGGATTGGAATTGCCAGGGCCATCTCCATAAACCCGTCCTTTATCGTCTGTGATGAGCCGGTGTCGGCCCTTGATGTTTCCGTTCAGGCACAAGTGATCAAGCTGCTTCAAGACCTCCAGGAAAAACACGGCCTCACTTACATGTTCGTTTCGCATGACTTAGGCGTGGTCCGCCACCTTTGCACCCGGGTCCTAGTTATGTATCTCGGCCAGATGGTCGAGCTGGCACCGGTTGAGAAGCTGTACACAAATCCTGTCCATCCTTATACAGAAGCCCTTTTATCAGCCATCCCTAGGCCGGTCGTCGGTAAAAGGAGGGAACGCATCCGCCTGACAGGAGATCTGCCAAGTCCCACAGATCCCCCTGCCGGCTGTGCATTCCATACACGCTGTCCGCTGGCCACTGAAAAATGCAAGCTTGTGAGGCCCCAGTGGCGCGAAATAGAGGAAGGCCATTTTATAGCATGTCATCATAAATAGGGGAGCGAGAGCTGTAAGTGAAAAGAAGCGGAGCGGCCTTATACAGGCTCCCTCTGCTTCTTTCATTAGAGCAAAGTGCTTAAGCATATGATTGAATATGATAAAAAGGAGACCATTATGGCAGATTACGATTCTTTACACTATCCGTACACATCCCAGAGAATGGAAACCATAGGCCTGAAAGGGATGGTAGCGACAAGCCAGCCGCTGGCAGCCCAGGCCGGCCTGGATATATTAAAAAGGGGAGGTAATGCGATTGATGCGGCAATCGCTGCAGCAGCCTGCCTTACAGTTGTTGAGCCAACGTCAAACGGCATAGGAGGCGACGCCTTTGCCATCATCTGGACCAAGGGGGAATTGTACGGCCTTAATGCAAGCGGCCAATCACCCGCATCGATCAGTATTGATAAAGTGAAGGCAATGGGATATGAAAAGATGCCCAAATTCGGGCTTGTCCCTGTTACTGTTCCCGGTGCCCCGGGTGCATGGGCAGAGCTTTCCAGGCGGTTTGGGAAGCTTCCGCTGCCAGAGGTCCTGGAGCCTGCCATTGACTATGCGGAGAATGGGTACCCCGTCTCCCCTGTGCTGGCCAAATATTGGAGAAGGGCGGCCGCCGCTTTTAAACAGGCGCTGAAAGGCCGGGAATTTGAATCCTGGTTTGAAACCTTCCTGCCGGAAGGGAAAGCGCCGGCTCCCGGAGACATCTGGAAGTCGCCAGCCCACGCTGAAACTTTAAGGGAAATTGCTGAAACCCGAGCAGAATCCCTATATTCCGGAAAGCTTGCCGACCAGATTGATGCTTTTTCAAGAGAGCATGGCGGCTTTATCAGAAAAGAAGACCTGCAGGCATTCAAGCCCCAATGGGTTAATCCTGTCAGTGTCAATTACCGGGGATATGATGTTTGGGAAATCCCACCGAACGGGCAGGGGATGATTGCTTTAATGGCACTCAATATCCTGAAAAAATTTGATTTTGCTGAAAAGGAATGTGCCGATACGTATCATAAACAGATTGAAGCAATGAAGCTTGCTTTCAGTGATGGCAAGAAGTATATCACACAAGAGGACAGAATGACCGTCTCTGTCGAACAGCTGCTAAGCGGGGGCTATGCAGACGAAAGAAGCAGGCTGATCGGCAGCACAGCACTGGATCCGGTACCGGGAACACCGCCATCCGGAGGGACCGTTTACTTATCGTCCGCTGATTCAGAGGGGAATATGGTATCTTTCATTCAATCCAATTATATGGGATTCGGATCAGGGATTGTCATCCCCGGCACAGGACTTTCGCTGCAAAATCGGGGAGCCGACTTCTCCCTGGAGAAGGACCATGCAAACAGCCTCGAGCCTTCCAAGCAGACGTATCATACCATCATACCGGGATTTTTGACGAAGGGCGGCGAACCCATTGGCCCATTCGGGGTGATGGGCGGCTATATGCAGCCGCAGGGCCATGTTCAGGTTATCATGAATACGGTTGACTTTCACCTGAATCCACAGGCTGCCCTTGATGCACCCAGATGGCAGTGGCTGGAGGGGAGAACGGTACAAGTTGAAAGATCGGTTCCTCAGCATATCGTCGACTCGCTTATCCGGAAAGGCCATATTATAAAAACGGCGGCAGACTCAGGCAGCTTCGGCCGGGGCCAGATTATCTGGCGCAATCCGGAAACCGGCGTGCTCCATGGAGGGACCGAGCCAAGGACTGATGGGGCCGTTGCTGTCTGGTAAGCTTTATAAATGAACATCAAAGGATCTGATAATCATGAAACATATACAGATATTCATGGCTTTCTTCAGGGTGGGCATGCTGGGCTACGGCGGCGGCCCTTCCTCCATCCCGCTTGTCCATAAGGAAGTAGTAGAAAAATACAAGTGGCTGGATGATGAAGAGTTTGGCGATATCCTGGCACTTGCCAACACTCTTCCCGGCCCGATTGCAACCAAGATGGCCGGCTATATCGGCTACCGCAATGCAGGGATCCTTGGGCTGTTAAATGCCCTGGCTGCCTCTGTCATTCCGACCATCCTCCTGATGATTGTACTGCTCTCTTCGCTATCCGCCTATAAGGATAAGCCCTGGGTGCTCGGAATGACTAAGGCAGTTGTCCCGGTGGTGGGTGTCATGCTGGCAGTCCTGACCTGGCAGTTTTATAAGAACGGAGAAAAGGGGCTGGGCTGGAAGCTTAATCTAGTCCTGATTACCGCAAGCCTTATTGCCATGGAAGTACTGGGTCTCCATCCCGGCTTCCTGATAGCAGGACTGCTTGCCTGGGCGGTATTTTCTCCTGTAAAAAAGCAGAGGGCAGCAGCCGGTGAAGAGGATGCTGCGTCGGAAAGGAAAACGGTATGATGATACAGTGGAAGATTTTCCTTGCGTTCTTCATCCCGGGGATTCTTGGGTACGGCGGCGGGCCGTCTTCGATCCCGCTGATTGAAAATGAAGTGGTCGACAGATATAAGTGGCTCACTGTCAAAGAATTCAGTGAAGTTCTCGCATTCGGCAACTCTCTGCCGGGTCCGATCGCTACAAAGATGGCCGGTTATATAGGATATCAGAAGGGCGGAATATTGGGCGCCATTACCGGTGTTTTTTCCACTGTCGCGCCCTCTCTTATCCTGCTGATTGCCCTATTAAGCTTGTTATACAAATTCAAGGATTCCCCGCGCGTCAAAAAGATGACACTATTTGTCAGACCGGCGATTGCCATCATGCTTGCCATCATGGCCTTTCAATTTTTCAATGGCTCATATCTGGACATCGGCATTCTGCAGACGGTACTGCTAAGTGCAGCCAGTTTTATCCTAATGGAAAAGCTCAAGGTGCATCCCGCTTTTGTAATTATTGGGGCACTTGGGTATGGTGCAGTATTTCTCGCGTGAACGGATGCAGGGGGTATAAAAAAGTGGATGTCCCAGGAGTCTGGGGCATCCTCTATTTGTTATAACAACGTACAGGGTTGGCGCGGGCCGGATAAAAAGATCCAATAAAGTTTTTTACACATTTTCTGTATGTTTTGACCCAGTTTTTGCTCTATTTTGCTTGTGGAGCCTGTTTTTTCATCATAAGGACTCATTTATTCCTATACGGGAAGCTTTTAACACTATGTGAAACGCACTTTACTTGCGGAACTGACTCATTTACTTGCAGTTCTGTGGAACGGAACAGCCACAGCAAAGATGTACGCAGCAAAGCCCGGGAAAAATCCCGGGCTTTATTTTTGGAGCTGAAAAGACAGCTCCCTTTGTTTTTATTTATTCCAGCTTTCAAGCAGCCGGTCTGAAGGCAGCATCAGTGCCAGGATTCCGAAAAGCGGAAGCAGGCCGACCCACTCAATTGTAGGCAGCAAGCCGAAATGATCAGACAATGACCCAAGTGCCACTGAGCCGATGGCACCCATTCCGAAGGCAAGGCCGACTGTCAGGCCGGCCATCGTGCCTACTTTTCCAGGAACCAGTTCCTGTGCATACACGACCATCACACTGAAGCTTGCCATAAGAACAAAGCCGGTCAGCAATAACAGGATGATTGCAAGAGGAGCAGGCACATAAGGAATCAGGATGGTAAGGGGGCTGCTGCCGAGTATGGAAAAGAGAATAACATTTCTTTTTCCGAATCTGTCGGCAAGCGGCCCGCCGAAGAACGTGCCAAACGCCCCGGCCGCAAGGAACGCGAAAATATAAACCTGCGACTCTCGTATACTGAAAGAATACTTTTCAATTAAATAGAAAGCGTAGAAATTCGTCATTCCTGATATATACCAGGAACGTGCGAAAATAAGAAATAACAGGATGGAAAGCGAAATCCAGATTTTCCTTGTCAGCGGCCGGCCGCCGGCTCCGCCAGCCTTCAGTTTTTTCCGGTAGGCACCAAGCGCACTTGTATACCAGCCGGCAATATAAAAGAGGAGGAGCACAGCCGCAAGAGCTACAAGCGCAAACCACAGACCGCCGATCTGGCCGAGCGGAACGAGCACGAGTGCCGTGATCAGCGGCGCCAGGGCCTGTCCGGTATTGCCTCCCACCTGATAGATGGCCTGGGCAAGACCCCGTTTTGAACCAGCGGCCAGGAATGCGACCCTGGATCCTTCCGGATGAAAAACGGCAGAACCGATGCCGATCAATAGGACGGAAATGATGATCAAGGAGTAATCCCTGACAACAGCAAGCAGCACAATTCCAAGGAGTGTGCTGGTCAGCCCGGCGGGAAGGGCATAGGGCATGGGCTTTTTATCGGTATACCACCCCACTGCAGGCTGCAGGAGTGATGATGTGATATTCAGGGCAAACGCGATAATGCCCAGCTGTGTATAAGAAAGAGACATAGATTTTGCGAGAATGGGAAACATGGCGGGAACCACCGATTGAAGTGTATCATTCAATAGATGGCACAAGCCCAGGATTAACAGCACCTTGAAGGCGGGCTGCTGGGATGGAACGGTTCTTTTTGCTGCGGCAGCGAGGTTCATAATAGACTCCTAACTTTTTATTTACTTGATTAAGTATTTGGATAAATTATAAAACAAATCTACCGCAAGGTGAAAGCAGCAAGCTCACTATTTCAGCTGTTTGACAAAGGGAGCCAAATTTCTTATAATAAGTCTTGAATTCAAGATATCCAAATTTTAATCAATATGATAAGGCGGTGAAATGCATGAGCCAGGAAAGCATTCAGCAATCGCTTAAATTATTCATTGTGCTGTCAAGGGCCTATCGTGCCATAAATGATCATGTTAATAAACATATCGCTGCCCAGGGATTGAACCCGACGGAATTTGCCGTCCTCGAGCTTCTGTATCACAAGGGCGATCAGCCTCTCCAGCAAATAGGCGGAAAAATCCTGCTTGCAAGCGGAAGTATTACTTATGTGGTGGACAAGCTGGAACAAAAAGACTTTTTGGTCCGTGTGGCCTGTAAAAAAGACAGAAGGGTAACTTATGCCCAGATTACCGAGAAAGGCAAATCCTTTATCGAATCTGTCTTCCCCGAACACGAAGAAGGCATAGACGAACTTGTCAGCGTCCTCGATCCGTCAGAAAAACAGGCAGCCATCGATATCCTCAAGAAATTGGGCAAGCATGCCGCTTCCCGCTGATTGACTTAAAAGCCCTCCGGAGGGCTTTTTTTTGTTTTTGGAGTTGTGGACGAGTAAGTTTCCATACTAGAACATCGATTGAAATCAATCCTCCATCATTTACCATAATATATAGGATATAAAACAGTCCAAGGACTTGGTAAAATTAAGAAAAAGATACTCTTATTGGCTTTTACACTTTTTTGTGTTTCTAACTGGATGGAACAAGGAGGAAAAAAAGGAAGAGAAACGGGTATGAGATATGTCTATCCTTTCAAATCTAATGGAAAGGAACGTGGTTAAAAGACTCTGCCATATCTAAAATGATAAAACTATTAAAACAAAGATAGTTCTATTACTTTGAAAAATATCGGACTAGAAGAAAAAGAATATAATGATCAACCCATGAAACAACAAATAGTAGGAGGAATGCTTCAATGTCAAAAAAGATTCTAGCCATTTTAACAGCTATGGTCATTCTATTTTCAATGTTCGTATCGTTAAATCCAGTTTCAGCTGGAGGTGAGACAAAATATGTTACAGCCAGTGCTCTAAATGTTCGGAGTGGTCCCAGTACAGAACATAAAGTTATTGCAGTAATTAAAATGAACCAAGCAGTTGTTGTATCTGGAACAAGCGGGTATTGGAAGAAAATAACAGTTAGAGGTAAAACAGGTTGGGCTTCCGGCAAATATCTTGCTTCAACTGCTCCGAAATCAGCAGGTAATCTAGCAGATAGACTCAAGACAGTTGGTGCAAATAAACAACTGATTCTTGTTACAACAAATGGATATACAACTACAGCAGCGGGTATTAAGACATTTGAAAAAGACTCTAAGGGAAAATGGGTTCAGAAAATGTCAGTTCGAGGATATGTAGGCAAAAAGGGAATTGGTAAAGGAAAAGAAGGAGATGCTAAAACTCCAGCAGGTAAATATACAATTAGTACAACATTTGGACAAAAAGGTAATCCAGGAACAAAAATGCCTTTTAGAAAAATTACAAGTGATGACGTATGGGTAGATGATTCTAATTCTAAGCTTTATAACACTTGGCAATCTAGAAGGAAAACACAAGGCCAGTGGAAAAGTGCTGAAAATATGAACCATAGACTATATACTAATGGATTTGTAATTGATTATAATACTGCACGAGTACCAGGAGCAGGCAGTGCTATTTTCTTTCATGTTGGAAGCAGCTATACTCTTGGGTGTGTAGCAACAGCTGAGTCAAATGTAGTTTCTGTTATGAAATGGTTAGATCCCAGCAAGAAACCAGTTATTATTATGACAGCTGCACAAGACCTTAATAAATATTGATGATGAAAAGTCCTGCAGACAACAGTTCTGCGGGCTTTTTGCGTCTTGTTTCTGTAGGAGCAGCACAATTACATAAGAGTGCTGACTGAATTATAGGCGCCAGCGGGAGCACTTTTTAATAGTTTAATGGTATAGTTTTAAGGCGGGAACAGAATTTTCAAAAAAAGATCCTGAAGATGGAAATAGCCTGCTTTACACGGATTGCGGCGTGAGTTGTGCCATAGCACAGGACATTTTCCCGTCTATTCAGGGATGGCCGCCAATGAAAATACTTTTCTATAATTAAAAGGATTTTTAAATCTTTAAGCAGAATATTTTATTGATTAAATAGAAGGATGTGTGAATAGATGAAATTTGAACAATATGAATACAAGCGCCCGGATATGGAAGAGGTAAAGGCAAAACTCGGGGAGTATATCAGCGGGTTCAAGAAAGCAGCCTCTGCTGGGGAGCAGAATAAAATCATGCAGCAGATCAATGAAATCCGCGGCGATGTGGACACCATGGTGAATATCTGTTATATCCGCCACACCGTTGATACGGAGGACGAATTTTATAAGGCAGAACAGGATTATCTCGATGAAATGGCGCCGGAGCTTGAAGAATACATATCAGAATATTATAAGGCACTAACTTCCTCCCCTTTCCGAAGCGAGCTTGAATCGCAGTGGGGCAGGCAGCTTTTTGCTCTCGCCGAGTCTCAGCTTAAGACATTTTCACCTGAGATCATTCCCATGCTGCAGAAGGAGAATAAGCTGGCTACCGAATACAAGCAGCTAATGGCTTCGGCAAAGATCATGTTTGAAGGCGAAGAAAGGACATTGATCCAGCTCCAGCCTTTTGCAGAATCAGAGGACCGCGACATGAGAAGGAGGGCGAATGAGGCCCGGAATGGATTCATGGTCGAGCACGCCGAAAAACTCGATAAAATTTTTGATGAGCTCGTAAAGGTTCGGACGGAAACGGCTAAAAAACTGGGCTATGAAAACTTTGTGGAACTTGGCTATTACAGGATGAGCCGGACTGATTATAACGCAGAAATGGTCGCGAATTTCCGCTCTCAGGTGGCTGAGTTCATCGTCCCGCTTGCCACACAGCTGAAAAAGCGCCAGGCAGACCGTATCGGTGTCGACAGCCTGAAGTTTTATGATGAAAGCTTCAAGTTCAAGACCGGCAATGCGAATCCTAAAGGAAGTCCCGATTGGATCATTGAAAACGGCAGGAAGATGTATTCTGAACTTTCACCGGAAACAGATGAATTCTTCAATATGATGATCAATGATGGTCTGATGGACCTTGTGGCCAAAAAAGGGAAAGCCGGCGGCGGTTACTGCACATATATACATAATTATCGGGCGCCGTTCATCTTCTCAAATTTCACCGGCACCTCAGGGGATATTGATGTCCTCACACACGAAGCCGGGCATGCCTTCCAGGTATATATGAGCAGGGATTTCGAGGTTCCTGAATATACCTGGCCGACTTATGAAGCATGTGAGATTCATTCCATGAGCATGGAGTTTTTAACATGGCCCTGGATGGAGCATTTCTTCAAGGAAGACAGCGATAAATATAAATTTACACATTTGAGTGAGTCCCTGCTGTTCCTTCCTTACGGAGTTGCGGTAGATGAATTCCAGCATTTTGTCTATGAACATCCTGAAGCTTCCCCGGAAGAAAGAAAAGCCGCGTGGAGAAGGCTTGAAGAAAAGTATCTTCCTCACCGGGATTATGATGGAATGCAGTACCTTGAGGAAGGTGGTTTCTGGCAGCGTCAAGGTCATATTTACAGCACGCCATTTTATTATATCGACTATACTCTTGCCCAGATCTGTGCGTTTCAATTCTGGAAGCGTTCAAGGGAAAACGAACAGGAAGCATGGAAAGATTATCTCCATCTTTGCAGCCTTGGCGGAAGCCAGTCATTCCTTGGCCTCGTGAAGGAAGCCAATTTAAAATCCCCTTTTGAGGACGGGACCGTTGAATCGGTGACAGGGGTCATTTCAGAATGGCTTAATTCTGTTGATGATACACAGTTATAGGCTGATAAATTCCGGGCTTTAAAAATTCGTGTATGAAAACTGTTGACAGATCCAAATAGCGGAAGTAGAATTATACTCAATTCAAAAAAAACACTCAAAACTGAATATATAGATTTTTCTTATCCAGAGAGGTGGAGGGACTGGCCCTATGATACCTCGGCAGCGGATTCTTATGAATACTGTGCCAATTCCAGCAGGCTTTTTAGACCTGGGAGATAAGGAAGAGACTGAAGCTTGTATATTTATTATGCTGTGCTGACGCGCCTCTTTCTGACTCCAGAAAGAGGCTTTTTTGTTTTTAGAATACGAGTGGGCTAGGAGGAAACGTGTTGATTGTTTTAGAAAATATCCGGAAAACCTATGTTACTGGCAAAAATGAGGTAGAAGCCTTGAAGGGGATCTCACTGAAAATTGAAAAGGGAGAAATCTTTGGTGTGGTCGGATTCAGCGGGGCTGGTAAGAGTTCATTGATACGCTGTGTGAATTTGCTGGAAAAGCCGAGCTCAGGCATTGTCGAAATTGACGGGGTGGATATCCAGAAGCTTTCACCGAAGGAGCTAAGACAGGAAAGGAAAAAAATCGGAATGATCTTTCAGCAGTTTAACCTCCTTTCCTCAAGGACGGTTTTTGGTAATGTGGCTATGCCGCTGCTGCTAGATAAGCGGCCAAAGCGGGAAATTGAACAGAAGGTAAAGGAGCTTCTGGCCTTTGTAGGGCTTGAGGACAAAGCCCGGCATTATCCTGAGCAGCTCTCAGGCGGGCAGAAGCAAAGGGTCGGCATTGCACGGGCGCTGGCAACAGATCCATCCATCCTTTTGTGTGATGAAGCAACTTCCGCCCTTGATCCGGATACTACGGCTTCGGTCCTCGCTCTATTGAAAAGGATCCGGCAGGATTATGGAATTACCATTCTTATGATCACACATGAGATGAATGTGATCAGGGATATTTGTGACCGGGTGGCCGTGTTGGAGGATGGAAAAATCGTTGAACAGGATTCTATATTGAATCTGTTCTCCAACCCAAAGACAGATATTGCCCGTAATTTCGTCCGGACGGTGCTGAATGTGGAAATTCCGGAAAAAATAAAATCCCTTTTAGATAAAGACGGCAATACCCACCATGTATACAGAATTGTATTCAGGGGGAATTCAACCACCCAGCCGCTGCTGTCAAGGATAGCCAAGAAGTTCAATGTGGATGTTAATGTACTTCACGGAACGATCACGGAGCTGCAGGGGGTGCCCTTTGGCAATCTGATTGTGGATTTTGCTGGTGAACAGCCGGAGATTAACCGGGTTCTGCTGTATATTGAACAACAGCAGGTCTGGATAAAGGAGGTGCTTCCTCATGCCGTTTGATTGGCAGGCTTTTTGGCCGCAGCTGGCTGAGGCCTCAAAACAGACCGTCAGCATGGTATCTTTTTCATTATTATTCTCGGCACTTATAGGCATTCCGCTTGGGGTGATCCTGGTAGTAACAAGAACCGGGCACATCCTTGAGAATCGGGTGGTCTTCAACATACTGAATACCATCATCAATATACTGAGATCTGTTCCATTCATCATCCTGCTGGTTGCCATCATACCGTTCACAAGATTTATCGTGGGTACTTCCATCGGCACAGCTGCAGCAGTCGTACCGCTGATTGTATATGCTGCACCATACATCGGGAGGCTGATTGAAAATTCACTGCTTGAAGTGGATAAAGGAGTCATCGAAGCCGCCGAGGCGATGGGGGCATCTCCATGGCAGATCATCTGGCGCTTTCTGATTCCCGAGGCGCTGAGCTCTCTCGTCCTGGCACTGACCATAGCGACCATCGGCCTGATTGGTGCCTCAGCGATGGCAGGAGCAGTTGGAGGCGGCGGACTCGGTGACCTTGCCATCACTTACGGATATCAGCAGTTTAAGACAGAGATTATGCTGGTGACGGTTGCCCTGCTTATCATATTTGTCCAGGGTCTGCAGTCACTTGGGAATTTACTATCTAAAAAAATCAGAAGGAGATAACATTATGAAAAAAATACTATCTATCATTCTAGTCTTTGTACTGGCGGCCCTCGCCGGCTGCAGCTCATCAGGTTCAGGAAAAGAAACTAAAACAGTGAAGCTTGGCATCAGCGGCTCTGACACCAGGGTATGGGATTTCATCAGTAAAAAGGCAGAAAAAGAAGGCATCAAAATTGAAATTGTTAAATTTTCCGATTACGTACAGCCAAACATGGCCCTTGCTGAAGGAGAAATCGATGCAAACTCCTTCCAGACGGTAGCCTACTTTAATGAATTCAAAAAGGACCATAACCTCGATCTTTCAGCTGTAGGTACTACTGTACTAGCACCTATGGGGCTATTTTCCAAGAAAGTGAAAAGTCCCAATGAAATAGGCAAGGGGGATGAAATAGCCGTACCGAATGATGTGACAAATCTGGGGCGCGCCCTGCTGCTGCTTCAAAAGGCAGGACTTATCCAATTAAAAGAAGGCTTTGATGGCAAGGGTGGCCTTGAGAACATCACGGAAGATAATGGCATTAAAATCACACCTGTGACAGCAGCCCAGACCCCAAGGGCCCTTGATGATGTGGCTGCGTCCATCATTAATAATGGAATTGCGGTCGATGCGGGCTTAAATCCAAAAGAAGATCCGATTTTCAGGGAAGATAAAACGGCTGTCCCGTATGTCAATATTATCGCTGCCCAGTCAGACCGCAAAAATGATAAAACATTAAAGCGCCTTGTAGAAATTTACCAGAGCAAATCTGTCACAGATTTCATTAAAAAAACCTACAAAGGAGCAACCATTCCTACCAAGCTCCCTGTCAAAGAAATTGAAAACCTATAAGAATGGAGGAGAAGATGAATGTCTGTCATTACATCTGATATAAACAGAAAGCACATCTTAGAAGAAATAGATAAAAACAGGGAAACATATATAACAATCAGCCATGAAATCCACGCAAATCCTGAAATCGGGAACCAGGAATATTTTGCTTCGGGAAAACTTATTTCCCTGCTTGAACAGAACGGATTCAGCATTGAAAAAGATATCGCGGGTCATGAAACAGGTTTCATAGCTCGGAAGAAAAGTGAAAAGGAAGGGCCATCGGTGGCCTTCCTGGCTGAATATGACGCACTGCCCGGGCTGGGCCATGCCTGCGGGCATAATATCATTGGGACTGCCAGTACCGCAGCCGCCATCAGCCTTAGCAAGGTAATCGATCAGACGGGGGGAGAAGTGGTTGTATTCGGCACCCCTGCTGAAGAAGGGGGTCCGAACGGAAGTGCCAAAGCAAGTTTTGCCAAAGCAGGGCTCTTTTCCGGAGTCGATGCGGCGCTTATGATCCATCCAAGCGGCAAGACAGCACCAACAAGCCCCTCGCTTGCGGTCGATCCCCTGGATTTCCAATATTATGGGCGTCCAGCCCATGCTGCTGCTTCTCCAGAGAAGGGAATCAATGCACTCGATGGAGTCATTCTTCTGTTTAACGGAATTAATGCACTAAGACAGCAGCTGCCTGGGGATGTGCGCATCCACGGTATCATCACCCATGGCGGAGAAGCTCCCAATATTATACCGGGATTTGCCTCGGCACGTTTCTTTATCAGGGCCTCTACCAGGAAAAGATGTGAAGAAACGACGGAAAAAGTAAGGAAAATAGCAGAGGGTGCGGCCCTTGCCACAGGAGCGGAGCTAAAGGTTGTGCAGTATCAGAATGAAATCGATAACCTGATATTCAATAAACCCCTGAATGATGCCATCTCGGAAGAATTGGCTGCTCTTGGGGAAAACATCAGCGGCAGCAGGGAAGGAATCGGTTCAACAGATGCAGGGAATGTAAGCCATGTTATTCCCACTGTTCATGCCTATATTAAGATCGGGCCGGATGATTTGACTGCCCACACAGACCAGTTCCGTGAAGCTGCTGCTTCAGAACTTGGAGACAAATCGCTTATAACCGCGGCAAAGGCTTTGGCCCTGACCGGCTTCCGCCTGCTCACAGAAAAGGAACTTTTACAGAGCGTTAAGGAAGCTCAAGCTGAAGCTGATCAGTAAGTTTCGGAAAAAAGCTGCAGACAGACCCGGGGAATCGGTCTGCCTGCAGCTTTTTTTGGGGGTAAGGGCGGAGCTGCATGTATCATAAAGCTTTATGAAGCTGGAGGTGACCATTATTTATCATGCTGGCATTTCTGCCTGCGCCTTTTGTTCCTGCACCTGGCTGGATTCCTTTCAATGCATAGGCTGGGAGTAGAAAATTCATGGTTGTTTTCTGTGTAACAGGACATGCGGTAACTGCCGTCTTCCGGGGACCCCATTCCCCATTAACAGCTGTGCATCAGTACAGCATGATTTAGGGGATCTTTATTAGACGAGAATAAAATAATATCACCCTGGGTGCAGCTCCTTCGGAAGAATTATTTTAGTCCGATGGCATCGAAGCAGCAGGGAGGGTGATTGTTAGGCGTGTTCCTTCTTCAACTCTGCTGGTTATTTCCAGCTTACCTTTATGCTGCTCAATTATTCTTTCCGTAATCATTAAGCCAAGGCCTGTTCCTTCTTCCTTTGTGGTAAAGAAAGGCTTGCCTATCTTGGAAAGAATCTGTTCCGGAATGCCGTCTCCATCATCCTCGATTACTATATGAATGTGTTTATCTCTTCGGACGCTGAGTTTAATGGATCCTCCGCATGTAAGGGCTTCGAAGCCGTTTTTTAGAATGTTAATAAACACCTGTTTCATCTGGTTCCCTTCACAAAGGATAAAATGCTCCCCGTGTGGCAGATCCAGAATAATATTCACATTTTTGAAATGTGCTACCGGCTGATAAAGGAGAACAACCTCCTGAACCAGCTCGTATATATCATGGATTTTCATTTGAGCGGCATGCGGCTTGGAAAGCATGAGAAACTCACTGATGATGGAGTTCATCCTGTTTATTTCTTTTTGGATGATCGTATAGTAATGCTGTCGGGATGAATCTTCCTCTAAAAGCATTTGCACGAAGCCTCCGATCACCGTCAGGGGGTTGCGTATCTCATGAGCTACACCGGCGGCGATTTCGCCTGTGATTTTAAGTTTTTCAGAGTTTTTCATATAATCTTCTATCTGCTTTTTTTCTGTCAAATCCCTGATGATTGCAGATACAGCAATCAATTTATTGTGCTCCCCGTATATGGGAGAAAATGCAGCCTCCGCAATCACCCTTTGGCCGCTGAAGTTCCCTGCCGGCCTCAATTCCAGTTCATCCAGGGATTCGCCTGACTTAAGCCTTTTTATAAGCTCGGGAAACGAAAACGGCTCTTGATAATCGAACAAGTCAGTGAATCGATTTAAATGGAGTTCTTCAGCCGGTTTTGAGAACAAGTCCCTGAATGCTCTGTTTCCCTCTAGTATTCTACCATTCTTATCGAGTATGCAGATCGCATCCCTTGAATAGGTAAATAAAGATTCAAAATAAGATTTTGTTGAGCGGAGGTCATCTTTTGCCTGCCTTTCCCCTTCGATCGCTTTATTCCATAATTCAATGGTAAACCGCAGAAGTATGTACAAAAGGGCTGCAATAAAGACGCCGAAGAGTAAGAAATAAGGGAGATCCTCAAGCCCCCTTGAAGCAAAAACAGAGTCCCCCATGATCATGTATACAACTGCAATGAGAATCAGGGACACTGCGCCGCATACAAGCAGGAGGGGGACGCTTAGATAAAAGGCTGACACAATCAGCCCGGCATAAAGAAATATGTAATTAATAAAATGGGGAGACACCATATTCAAATAAAATGTGTAAGCAAATACTCCTGACAAAATAAAATACATTAATGCCAGTGAAGGAATCCGGCAGGCATATAAAAGGGTCAGTACCAGAGTTATGAGGATGCCTATTGGCGGCCAGACAATTTTATAATCATATTCGTTAAAAATATAAAATAAATAATCCAGGATATTGATAATCCATAAAAATTGAAGAATTGTTTTATTTCTTTTATGCATTAACGCACTTTTAACCATAAATCGCTGCCTTTCTCCATCGTTCTACAATTATCTACCTTCATTTTACAAAAATAGATGATTATTTACAATCCATAATCACCCAAGATTTTCAATATTTTACTTTTTTAATACTTTAATATTAATAACGCAGTTTCTTCTTATACTTTCAAGAAAAATAAAGGCTGCAGAGCTTGTCTAAAAACGGTTCCTTCTTCATATAGTTGACAAGAAGGGGTGATCGGTATGAAGGTCAGCTGGCCGGGAGCCATCCAGGTTGGAGCTGTCTATATTGGAACCATAGTAGGTGCCGGGTTTGCCACCGGCCGGGAGATTGTTGAATTCTTCACCCGCTATGGTTTTCTTGGTTTGCTCGGAATTGGAGCTGCCGGTTTTTTGTTTGTGGCCGGAGGGACAAAGCTCATGCTGCTTGCCCGCAGAACAGGGGCAAAATCGTATGAAGAATTTAATATTTATATTTTCGGGAGTAAAATTGGCAGTTTTTTAAACTTTCTCTTTTTTATTATGCTCCTGGGGGTAACATCGGTCATGTTTTCAGGGGCAGGTGCAGTGTTTCAGGAACAGCTTGGCATCCCTAAACCGATAGGGGTGATCCTTACAATGGGGCTCGCGTTGATCATTTTACTGCGCGGTCTAAAGGGGCTTTTCCTGGTCAACACGGTGATTGTTCCCATCATGATCATATTCAGTGTGTTGATGTGCATATATTCAGTGAAAGGGGGACGCGTAACAGAGTCCCTCTATCATATACCGGAAATAAAGAGTTATTGGGCGGCAGCAGCATCCCCATTTCTATACACGGCCTTCAACCTGGCCTTATCCCAGGCAGTGCTTGTACCGGTTGCCCATGAAATTAAAGAGGAAGGTACAATCAAAGCGGGAGCTGTTCTCGGTGGTCTCTTTTTAAGCCTGATATTATTGTCGAGCCATCTGTCATTAATCAGCCTTCCGGATATATCACAATATGAAATCCCCACAGCGGCAGTAATGAAACAATTTGCCATCCAATTTTATTGGATCTATGTATTGGTGGTTTATGGTGAAATCTTCACGAGCATCATAGGGAATATTTACGGCATTGAACGGCAGCTCCATAACTGGCTGAAGATTCCTTCCTTTACCATTTATATCTTATTATTCATCGCTGCCTATACGCTCAGCTTGATTAATTATGGAAGTCTCCTTTCATATCTGTATCCCTTGTTCGGGAAAATCAGCGCAGTGTTCCTCTTCCTTCTTTGGCTGAAAGGCAGAAAAGTCCATGAAAAAACGCCTGTATGACTCAGGCGTTTTTTCTTTATTTTGCAGTGCTTTTTGAAATGGTTTTTGCCATTTCGAGCATTGGAGAACGGTAATCCTGCCCTTTTTTAGTAAACATGGTGATCTTCACGGGTGTTTCTTTATCTTTTATCAATAATGCAGTGACCACTTCATCACCGCCTGCAGCCTCCATGGCAATGGTGTTTTGTCTGTCCAGGCCGGGAAGTGAAGGGGATGAAATGCTTTCTGATACACTCATCAGCTGTGCCTTAGCCATACCTTCCTGTTCCTCCCAGTTGGCATCAACAGGCAAGAGCTCGATTCTCATGGAAATGCTGTCATCCTTTTTGAGGAAAACGATATCCTTATTCGGCTCTTCTGCAGTTAATTGAAAGACCTGCAGAACATACATGGAATATTTTTGATTACTGCTGTTCTTTAAGAATCCTGTACTTTGGTTTACTTTTCCGTTAACAGTAAATTTCAGGCTCTGCTCCATTACCCTCATAGTATTCCCGGCGCTGCTGTCTTTTGAGGGCTGTTCAGGCTTTTGATTTGTTTCCGGTTCTTTCGCCTGCTGTTTTTGTTTTGTGTCTTCCTTGACTTCTTCTTTTTTCGCTTCTTCCTTCACTTCTGTTTCAGCCCCGGTGCCGTTTGAAGCGGCTTCTTCAGTCTTTTCTTCCTTCGGCTTCTCTTCTGTCCCGGATTGTGATGAAGTGCCGCATCCGGCTAAACCCAGACTCAGGACACCTGCTGCTATCATTTTTCCGTATTTTATCATGTTCATTTCCTCCCTGTTATCGCCTGGCTGTAACTAAAGCAAAATTCTGGTCTCTGCTATAGTAGACGTATTTCATCTTATAAAGTTACAAATTCGACATAGTTTATACGCCTGTCTTCCTTATTATAAAAAATATGTAAAAATTTGATATAGGCATTTAGACATAACCTGCTTCACAAGATTTTATAACATACGTGAGTTTTTTACCCCAGCCCAAGGTAAGAAACCAGACAAGACCGAACATAATATGGCGGTGGAGCTGAGCAAGGCGCAGGCAGGAATGTCAGGAGATAACTGATGTTCACACACTCTATCGCCTTAAGCCTGATGATACATGCAGCCCCGCGCCCCTTTTACACAAAAAAAGGGGCCAGTATGGCCCCGTTATCAAGCATTCTCCGCAACTTTGACAATCTTATAATTTTTATGGTTGACAACTGTCTTTTGTTCTAATTCAAGTTCGCGATAGTTATCCATATATGTCAGGTCGACTATTACTGAATTTTCGTTAACTTTTTCAACGATTCCCTTTAAACCTTCACGGAATTCGATGACATTTCCCACTTCTGCCTTCTTCAACCAAATCACAACCTTTATCAAAAGTAGTATAAAAACTCTTTATCAGGCTCTTTCCATTCGGAGGAAAATCATATAAAGTGAAAAGAGCATTTCTAATTTATTAACATCACTATTGTATGAATGGTAGATATTATTTGGTATTTTATGAAAATAAATTAGACTATTAAAAAACATTTTAATGGCAAACATCAGACGAAGCAAGCATAACTTATGAAAAGGCATACATTTTTTGCGGGTCTTCGGTACAAAGGAGTGTAAATATGGATAAAGAATGGGCTGACAGCCTCCTGACACAGCTTTCAAATGGCGAGATCAGTAAAATAGAAATAGAGAAGGAAGATTTTCTCGCCTTCCGGGCTGTCTTGGCGGCAAGAGAGGATTTTAAACATTTCCGGGGAATCGCCCGGCATCATGGGGGAGTTACCTATGAATATTTAACGGAGCCGCGAAGCTGAAAAATCGCGTAAAAAATATTAAAGGCTGTACCTGCCCTGGAATGGCGGACAGCCTTTTTTTAATGTATTAAATTTCATCCAGTACTTCGGGCTTTCTTAATCTCTTCAAAGCCGCTTTTCTCCAGGATTTGACCGAATCCTTCGTAACCTCCCATTGTACGGAAATTTCCTCTATAGTCTTTCCTTCATAAACCCCGCTAAGCCACTTTATTCCATTATCAGTAAGGTGTGTACAAAGAAAATCAAATTTTTCATCCTTAAAATAGTCTTCTGCTGATGAACTGGTGCTTTCCTCCTTCCACTCGGCTCCATATTTTTCTTCATGTTTACGCTCCTTGTTCAGCTGATTCAGCATCCGTCCCTTTATAACAGAGTAGGCAAACGGCAGAAACGGCCCTTTAGCGGACGAATGCTTTTCTGCTGCCTCCCATAACGCGATAAGACCGATTTGAAAATACTCATCCTTCTCTTTATAAATTCTGAGCGTTCTTATGACCTTATTGATGAGCGGTCTATAAAGCAGGGCAGTTTCAGTGAATCCTTCCATTTGTTTTCCTGACTAAGGCATACCTTTGTTTATTCCCGGGTAAAACAAACGTAATGGAATGAGAAAGGGAAATCTAACCGGAATTTATAAGAAAATACAGGGGATAACCGCTTTTTTACTATGTATCTTTTAAAAAAAACGGATTTTTACAAGCATTTTTTACAGGAAAGGAACAATTTTTAGCAGGGAGGCATAATGGATGGAAATGACAGGGAAGACTGCCATAGTGACAGGTGCGGGAAACGGAATTGGAAAAGAAGTGGCACTTCAGTTTGGAAGGAAGGGTGTCAATGTTATCATTGCAGATATTGACCCCGCAGGCGCCGGAACAGAAGAGGAAATTATCAAGAGTGGGGGCAGGGCGCGTTTTATCCTTACAGATGTCAGGAAAGAGGAAGATATCCTGAAGATGCTTGGAGATGTCATGGAAGAATTCAATTCCATCGATTATGTGATCAATAATGCGGGAGTATCGGAGTTTAAGCCCCTGCTTGAGCTGACCACAGAAGAATGGGACAATGTCATCCAGATTAATTTAAGGAGTACCTTTATCCTTTCAAGGGAGGCTGCCCGGAGGATGAAGAAAGGCGGCAGAATTGTAAACATATCCTCCACCAGGACATCCATGTCAGAGCCGGGGTCTGAAGCATATGCCTCATCAAAGGGGGGGATAACCGCCCTGACACACGCACTCGCAGCCAGTTTGTCACCGCTTGGAATAACCGTCAATTCCATCAGTCCAGGCTGGATACAAACTGAAAACTATGACAAGCTCCGTGAAAAGGATCATGAACAGCACTTTTCAAACCGGGTGGGAAAGCCATCTGACATTGCAAGGGCGTGCCTGTTCCTGTGCCATCCTGAGAATGACTTTATTACAGCAGAAGATATAGTCATTGACGGAGGTATGACCCGGAAAATGATATATAGGGAATAAAAAAATGGCATGTCCATGAAACATGACAGCCGCGTACGTACGTTCTTTATTTCTTAATGAACATCTTTAATTCTTTAATGATCTGCTGCTTGATAATTTCCTTTGTTTCAGGGGTTCCGGCAGCAGCAAAACCATATAGGTACTTTCCGAAATGCCTTTTTTTCCAAACTATGGTGCCGGGCATTACCAGTACGCTTTCGTTAAGCTGAAAAGAAACAGTGAGCTCAAGGTCTTTGTCGGGAAGTTCCAGTTCTGTCTGGAATTTAAGGCCATTCGGGCTTATATCCACAATATCCAGCTTTCCCTTTTTGCTGCTGTTAGGGCTGATTGAGAAAGTTCCCGGCACCGGCGTCTGCAGGGAGAACCTGAATGGCTCTTCGCGTTTATATTGCATATTGCTCCTCCATAAAATAAAGTCTATCTCATTTGTACAAAAAATATGGGGATAGTTCAAGAAAATATTTTGCAAAATGAGGCTCGAGGGATAACGGTGTCATTTTAGAAGGGGCCGGTTAAGAAGCCTGAGAGCGCTTACTAGAAATGCAATTTAAAATCTTTTTAAGATTTTCAAATTTAAAAATTAGTTCGTTAAGATTGTCACAATATCACCAAAGTGATATTCTTTAAAAAAAGGGCAAATTTCGTCCTTTAATACTATAAAGAAATAGCATAGGCACCGCTCACGATGGCTAGTAATTACCATAGCGGAGTTAAACATAGATATCCCATTTCAGGGGAACATTTAGGAGAAAGCTTTGGCCGATTAGCTTAATTGATTACAGGCGGTTTGCAAATCTATTTTATTTTAAAAGGAGTCGAGCAAAATGGCAGAAAAAACATTCACAGTTACAGCGGATACAGGTATCCATGCACGTCCGGCAACATTGTTGGTACAGGCAGCAGGAAAGTTTGATTCAGAAATCAACCTTGAATATAAAGGAAGAAAAGTAAACTTGAAATCAATCATGGGCGTAATGTCACTCGGAATTGGCCAAGGTGCAGAAATCAAGATCACAGCTGAGGGCAGCGATGAGCAGGATGCGCTTAACACTCTTGAAGAAACCCTAAAAAGAGAAGGTTTAGCTGAATAATGGCAAGCATGTTAAAAGGGATAGCGGCTTCAAGCGGAATTGCGATTGCCAAGGCATATCGCCTGATTGAGCCAGATTTAACGGTGCAAAAACAGACCGTTGCAGAAACAGCTGAAGAAAAATCCCGCTTCCAGGATGCAGTCAGCGTCTCCAAGAAGGAATTACAAGCCATCCGTGATAATGCCGAAAAAGAGCTGGGTGCGGACAAAGCAGCCATATTCGATGCCCACCTTCTTGTTCTAAGCGATCCAGAATTGATTTCACCCATCGAAGACAAAATTGATAATGAACAAGTCAATGCAGAGTTTGCCCTTAAGGAAACAGCGGATATGTTCGTTATGATGTTTGAGCAGATGGACAACGAATATATGAAAGAGCGTGCTGCAGATATCCGTGATGTTACCAAGCGGGTGCTTGCACACCTATTGGAAGTCCAGATTCCTAACCCAAGCATGATCTCTGAGGAAGTGATCATCGTAGCTGAAGATTTGACGCCATCTGATACAGCACAGTTGAACCGTACATATGTAAAAGGTTTTACTACGAATATCGGCGGCCGTACATCGCATTCAGCCATTATGGCGCGTTCCATGGAAATCCCTGCCGTAGTGGGAACAAAGGATGCTGTCGAGCAGATTCAAAATGGCGATTTAGTCATTGTGGATGGCTTGAATGGTGAAGTTCACGTAAATCCCACACCTGAATTGATTGAAAAATATAAGAGCGAGCATAAAGCCTTTGAAGCACAAAAGGCTGAATGGGCAAAGCTCGTAAATGAAAAGACGGTTTCTGCTGATGGACGTCATGTTGAGCTTGCTGCCAACATCGGGACACCTAAGGACCTGGAAGGCGTCAAGGCAAACGGCGGAGAGGGAATCGGTCTTTACCGCACCGAATTCCTTTACATGGGCCGCGACCAGCTGCCGACAGAAGATGAACAATTCGAAGCTTACAAGGCGGTCCTTGAAGGCATGGAAGGCAAGCCGGTTGTAGTCCGCACCCTGGACATCGGCGGAGATAAGGAACTGCCGTACCTCGATCTTCCTAAGGAAATGAACCCATTCCTGGGCTTCAGGGCAATCCGTCTATGCCTGGAAGAACAGGGTATTTTCCGTACACAGCTTCGTGCGCTGCTAAGGGCAAGCACCTACGGAAACCTGAAGATCATGTTCCCAATGATTGCAACGCTTGATGAATTCAGGGCGGCCAAAACCATTCTTGAAGAAGAAAAGCAGACGCTTGCTGGCGAAGGGATTCAGACAGCGGATCATATTGAGACAGGGATCATGGTGGAAATTCCATCAACTGCCGTCATGGCGGACACGTTTGCCAAAGAAGTTGACTTCTTCAGCATCGGAACGAATGACCTGATTCAGTATACAATGGCTGCTGATCGTATGAATGAAAGGGTATCTTACCTGTATCAGCCATACAACCCGGCTATCCTGCGCTTAGTCAAGATGGTCATCGACGCAGCGCATAAAGAGGGCAAGTGGGCCGGCATGTGTGGAGAGATGGCTGGCGATGAAACGGCAATTCCGCTTCTATTGGGACTCGGGCTTGATGAGTTCTCCATGAGCGCCACATCCATCCTCAGGGCCCGTTCCCTGATCAAGCGCCTTTCCCAGCCGGAGATGCTGCAGCTGGCAGATCAGGCACTTGGCATGAGCACAGCTGAAGAAGTGGTACATGCTGTGGAAACAGCTTTAACTAAATAATCTAACGGACAGGATTTTTCCTTCCGGATAGGCTGCAGGCATAACCGGTGAAAACCGGCTTGCCTGCAGTTTTTTGTTTTTTTCATTTAGATTGTGGTTTCCGGCTGATGTTGGGGGGAACGATCAAATAGGGGCAGAAATGAATGATTATAAGAGGGCTTAAAAATAGCGTTGAGGTGAGGTCAATTGGTCACACCTATCAATAGATCCAGCAAAAAGTCTTTGATTGATACAGAGTCTGAACAATACTGGCTGCTGAAAAGCAAAACGGTATTTACCATATATTTTTATAAATGTGTTTAAGAGAAACAGGGACGGGTATAGTAAGACTAGCAGCAAATGAATGTGACCTAGTTATGCAGCTAACATTCTCATTTCCCCCCTTTAGACAGCCGTATAAATGCCGGTTGTCTTTTTTTTTGCAAATAACAGTTTTAATGCAGGTCGCTTAGGGTATCTAGAAATTACTATATTAAAATCATTTTCTGTTTTCAACACGGAAATAAATGGATGATGGTTTTTTACCTGCTTTTTACCCCGCGTTGATTGCTCGACCTCCAAAATCGAACATATAAGCGATGTATAATGCAAATCCTACATTTATAACCTTTCAAATTTCTTTTCGGCTGCTAAGGCATCGTCTAGAAAAAATACTGTGAAGAGAGGGAAGGCCCTTGATCAAATTTAATCATGTCGGGAAAAAATATCCCGATGGCTTTATGGCTTTAAAAGATATCACCTTTGAAATAGGAGAAGGGGAGTTTGTTGCGCTGATCGGACCGAGCGGCTGCGGCAAAACTACAACCATGAGAATGATAAACCGGCTGACAGAGCCGACATCCGGGGAGATATACATAAACGGGGAGGATGTCTCAAAAAGAGATCCTGTCCAGCTTCGAAGGAATATAGGCTATGTAATCCAGCAGATTGGATTACTGCCCCATATGACGATCAAAGATAATATAACCCTGGTCCCCCGGCTGAAAGGCTGGGATAAGGAGCGGTATGAGAAAAAGGTCGATGAACTTCTTGAACTGGTTGGCCTTGATCCGGAAACATTTAAAAACAGGTTCCCTGCCGATCTGAGCGGCGGTCAGCAGCAGAGAATTGGAGTGATCCGCGCCCTTGCAGCCGAGCCTCCCGTCATTCTGATGGATGAACCATTCAGCGCACTCGACCCGATCAGCCGTGAGCAGCTTCAGGATGAATTAGTCCAGCTTCAGCAAAGGATCAAGAAAACGATCGTATTTGTCACCCATGACATGGATGAAGCAATTAAAATTGCTGACCGCATTGCGATCATGAATGAAGGGGAAATTGTTCAATTTGATTCCCCGGAACGGATACTCCGCCATCCAAAGAATGATTTTGTCAGAGGCTTCATTGGTGAAGACCGTCTTATTGCGAAAAACGAAAATCCGTCCGCAAAGGATTTGATGATTGAAAAAATCATTACCGCAAAACCAGGACGCGGCCTTGCTGAGGCCTTGAAAATGATGAAAACCTACAGAGTAGACAGCCTCCTTGTAACGGATGAGGATAGAAGGCTGCTCGGGATAGCAGCGCTGGAGGATGTAGAGCGGGAATATCATCATGAAGAAAAAACGCTTGGGGATATCATGAAGCGGGACATCTATCAGGCGGATGCTGAAACGCCATATACGGAAATCGCCCGGATGTTCGCTGAAGGTGCTGTGATTGTTCCGGTATCATCAGGCGGAAGGCTCGCCGGCTTAATAACCAGGGCATCCATGATGCGGGGCCTTGCCGGACTGCAGACTGCAGCCGGGGGAGGTGTAAGACATGGAGAATAACAATTTCCTGATGGCTCTTTGGGATACAATGTCATCCCGCTGGCCGGATATATTGCTGGGACTTCAGCAGCATTTATTCCTGTCGATTGTGTCAATTGCGGTGGCTGCCATCATTGCCATACCGCTTGGAATCTTTATATCAAGGCGAAAGCGTGCTGCCGAACCGATCATCGGGGTCGTTTCTGTCTTTCAAACAATACCGAGTCTGGCATTATTCGGTTTCCTGCTGCCTCTGTTTGGCATCGGGAACATTACAGCCATCATTGCATTAACTGTTTATGCACTCCTTCCGTTACTGAGGAATACATATACCGGATTGACCAGTGTCGACCAATCAGCTGTTGAGGCTGGTAAGGGCATGGGGATGACACAGAATCAAATTCTGAGGATGATTGAACTGCCCCTGGCGATGCCAATCATTATGGCCGGACTCCGGACCGCATCAGTGCTGACGATCGGGGTAGCCACCCTTGCCGCATTCATTGGAGCCGGCGGTCTCGGGGATTTGATCTACCGGGGACTTTCAACGGCCAGAAATGAATTGGTGCTTGCGGGAGCAATACCGGCCGCTATCCTTGCAGTAGCCATCGACTTGATTTTAAAGCGGGTTGAATTGGCTGTAGATCCGAAAAGAGGAAAAAGAGGCACTATAAATTGGAAGAAAACAGCTGCCATCCTTGTGCCGGCTGCAGCCATCCTGCTGTTCTTCTCATTTAGGGGAGGCACTTCAAATGATACAGTGGTCATAGCAGGAAAGAAATGGACAGAACAATATATTCTCCCGTATATCGTTTCTGAATATGTGAAGGATAAGACCGATTATAATGTGCAGATAAAGGAAGGCCTTGGAGAAACGCCGATTTTGACGCAGGCGCTGCGAAAAGGCGATATTGATCTGTATGTGGAATACACAGGTACCGGCCTGCTGACGATATTGAAGGAGAAATACAATCCTGAAGACAGTGCAGATGATATCTATAAGAAGGTGAATGAAGGGTATCAGGATAAATATGATCTGAAATGGCTTAAGCCTTTAGGATTTGAAAATACGTATGCCCTGGCCTTCAATCAGGAATCATTCAAAAAAGCGGGTGTAAAGACCATCTCGGGGCTTGCGCCAAAATCCGGCGAAGTGCGATTTGGTGCACCGACTGAATTTTTCGAGCGCGAGGATGGATATACAGCTTTTACAGAAACATACAATTTAAAGTTCAAGGAAAAGCGGAGCCTTGATGCCAACCTGATGTATTCCGCTCTCAACGAGGGAAAAGTGGACGCCATCCCTGCCTTTACAACAGATGGCAGACTGGTCCGGTTCAATTTGCAGACGCTGAAGGATGATAAAAAGTTTTTCCCTCCGTATTATGCAGCCCCGATTGTCAGGGAAGAAACACTTAAAAAATTCCCTGAACTTGAGGATACTGTCAATGGTCTTGCAGGCAAAATCTCTAGTAAAGAAATGGCTGAGATGAATGCACAGGTAGACCTGGATAAAAAAGACCCGGAGGATGTGGCAAAGGCCTTCTTGAAAAAGAAAGGGCTCATAGACTAAATGGAAGAGCAGCAGGCTTTTAAGCAGGCTGCTCTTTCCGTGGGAAGAACTCATTTCTGCCAGCCGGGACAGGCCTAAATGAACTCCCTCCGCTTCCGGCAGTCCTAAAGGTGGCACTCCGCGGGCAATTCACGCTAAAATGAAAGAATAATTAGAAAAAAGGGAGGCAGGACATATGGATTTAAATTTATCGGGCAGGACTGCGATTGTAGCGGCTTCCAGCCAGGGACTGGGCCGTGCCATAGCGGAGGAACTGGTCAAAGAGGGAGCTAACGTGGTTATAACGAGCCGCAGTGAAGAAAAACTGAAAGAAGTCTGCGGCAAATTAAAGGATCTTCAGCAGGGCAAGGTGAGCTATATAGTTGGTGATCTTACAAATGGGGCGGACATCCAGCGTATCATCAGAGAAACAATCGATACATACGGCGGCATTGATATATTGGTCAACAATGCAGGCGGCCCTCCGGCAGGTGCCTTTGAAGACATAACAGACGAAGAGTGGCAGACGACTTTTGAGCTCAACCTCTTAAGTTATATACGCCTGATCAGAGCTGCTCTTCCTCATCTCAAGAAAAAAGGTGGAAGAATCGTCAATATAGCTTCTTCCTCGGTCAAAGAACCGATTCCAGGCCTGATCTTATCCAATACATTCAGGACTGCCATCACCGGCTTGTCTAAGACGCTTGCGGCTGAACTTGCACCGCATCATATTCTCATAAATACCCTTGCGCCGGGCAGGATCGCAACAGACCGGGTCAGGCATCTTGATGAGATAAATGCAGATAAAGCAGGACTTGCAGTGGAAGAAATAGAGGATCGGATGAAAGGGCAGATTCCGCTCGGGAGATATGGTGAACCTGCTGAATTTGCAAGGGTAGCAGCCTTTTTGCTGTCTGACGCCAATTCATATATGACCGGCAGTACATTCCTTGTAGATGGCGGGATGGTTAAATCATTGTGATGAAGAAGGGAAAAGATATTATGGATCAGAAATATTCTATTGGCTTTATCGGCATCGGAGTAATGGGCGAAAGCATGGCAGGGCATTTACTAAAAAGCGGCCTGCAGGTCAGCGTGTACACGAGGACCAAGTCTAAGGCGGAAAGGCTTCTTGAGGCGGGGGCAGCCTGGGCTGATTCCCCCCGCAGGATAGCTGAGACCTCCAATGTAATCATTTCAATTGTGGGATATCCCCATGATGTAGAAGAAATATATCTTGGACAGGAAGGCATTGTTACGCATGCCGAAAAAGGCACCTTTCTGATCGACATGACCACATCTAAGCCGGAACTGGCTGTGAGGATTTATGAAGAAGCTAAAAAACGGGGCCTGCGTTCCATAGATGCTCCAGTTTCAGGTGGTGACATTGGTGCACAGAATGCCAGCTTGACCATCATGGCAGGCGGTGATGAGGAGGATTTCCAGGCGGTGGAGCCAATACTTGCATTAATGGGTTCCAATGTGCAGTACCAGGGAAAAGCTGGAGCTGGACAGCACACGAAAATGAGCAATCAGATTGCCATTGCTTCTAATATGATCGGAGTCTGCGAAGCTGTGGTTTATGCACAAAAAGCCGGACTTAATCCCGAGAATGTACTGAAGAGTATATCCTTCGGTGCTGCGGGGAGCTGGTCACTGTCCAATCTGGCACCGCGTATGATCAGCGGCGACTTTAAGCCTGGCTTTTATATAAAACATTTCATTAAAGACATGAAAATTGCCCTGGAGGAATCCGAACGCATGGAACTGGCACTGCCGGGCCTGAAGCTTGCAAGGTCCTTATATGAAAGCCTGGCTGCAGCAGGGGAAGCGGAAAGCGGTACACAGGCACTGTATAAATATTGGGAGTTGTAAGGCGCCGGCAAAAAACGCTTGAACCAAAATTGGTCCAAGCGTTTCTTTGTCACGTGTCCAGGAAAGATGCAAGCCTGTCCAGGGCTCTTTCCAGAGTATCCAGGGAATAAGCGTAGGATAATCTCACATAGCCTTCTCCGAGCTGAGAGAAGGCACTCCCGGGGACAAGCGCCACCCTCTTGCTTTTTAATAGCTCAAGGGCGAATTCTTCCGACGAAGGGTATTTTTTGGGAAGCTTAATAAAGAAATAAAAAGCTCCATCAGGCATGACCACATCCAGATTCATTTCCTTGAGACGGGAATAAACATAATCCCTTCTTTTTCTGTACTCCGCTCTCATCGGGGCTGCGTCATTAAAACCGGCAGTAAGGGCGGCATACGCTGCTTTTTGTGAAATGGAAGAAGCACAGCTCACATTATATTGATGGACTTTCAATATATGTTCAGCTATCCTGCCAGGGGCGAAAATGAACCCAATCCGCCAGCCTGTCATGGAGTGTGATTTCGAAAGCCCATTGATCAAAATGGTCTGGGCAGGCAGAAATTCCGCAATGGAAGCATGGCCCTCATAAGAAAGTTCGCTGTAAATTTCGTCTGCGATGATAAAGATGCCCTTATCCTGCACCAGAGCCGCTATTTCCCGCAATTCTTGCGCATTAAGAGAAACGCCGGTCGGATTGGAAGGATAAGGAAGAATGATGCACTTTGTTTTTTCAGTGATATAGGCTGATATGATACCCGCTGTCATCTTGAAGGAATTCCCGGTAATGTCAGCGTGTACCGGTACACCTCCGGAAAGTCTTACAATCGGTTCGTAACCGGGATAAACCGGACCCGGCAGGATGGCTTCATCACCTTCTGACAGGATGGTTCTTAGCGAGATATCGATGGCTTCGCTCGCGCCTGCAGTGACGATGACTTCCGAGGCTGGATCATATGTAAGGCGGTACTTTTCTTTCACATAATCGGCTGCAGCTTTCCTAAGTTCAAGGAAACCGGCATTATGTGTATAGACAGTGAAGTCTTCATCTATGGCCTGCTTGGCAGCTTCCTTGATATGAAGCGGAGTTTTAAAATCTGGCTGACCAATCGTGAGGGATATCACATCTTCAAATTCCGAAACCATGTTAAAAAATTTGCGTATTCCTGAAAGTTCAATTTGTGTAACACGCTTATTCAAATAATTTTCCATATCGCACCTCCCAATCTCATTATCATTTTACCACGATAAAGAGCAACGGGAAATAATCAGGAAATGGGGGACTGCCCCCCGGAAAGGAGATTTTTTTGATCAGAACAGCGGCTATTACAGAAAGCGGGCAGGTTTTGACCAATCTGACCCTGGAAGATACGAAGCGCGGAGACATCAAATGGAGCTGGACTGACTTTTCAAATCCGACGCAGGAAGAAACAGAGAAGCTGGGTTCATTCTTTGATTTTCATCCGCTTGCGGTGGAGGATTGTTTTGACGATTTCCTGCAGCGGCCAAAAATTGACTTTTATGGTGAGTATCAATTCCTCGTAGTCCACGCCCTGGATTATGTGACACTTGAAGCGGAAGAAGTAGACATATTTATGGGCGCGAGGCAGGCAGTTACCTACCATAAAAAAGTGCTTCCGGAGATTGAGCGAATGTGGGAGTCCTTTGCGGCTTCAAAAGAAAGCCTGCATGGGCCCTTTTCCATCGTCCACTGGACCATTGACAAGATCGTGGATAACTTTTTTCCAATCCTCTTCAAGATTGAGGATTGCCTGAACAGCCTGGATGATAATCCCGGCAGGAACTCAGCAACTGATTTGATGGAAGAATTGTTCGATATCAGGGGAGACCTTAACAAAATCAGAAAAACGCTCATCCCAATGAGGGATTTATTGTACCGGATCACAAATTCCGAGAGACTGAACCAACTGCCCGACCAGAAGCTTTATTTTCACGACATATACGACCACTTGCTCAAGCTGGTTGAAATGATGGAGTCCTTCCGGGAATTTTCATCTGACATCAGGGACAGTTATATTTCCATGAATTCCTACAATATGAATACAATCATGATGACGCTGACTGTGATTACCACGATTTTCATGCCGCTAACCTTTATTGTCGGAATTTACGGCATGAATTTCGATTATATGCCCGAGCTTCATTGGAAATATGGATTTCCGCTGATCATCGGTCTAATGATCATCATTTCTACTTCAATGTTCTTGTTTTTCTACAAAAAGGGCTGGATAACAAGATCGCAAAAGCTCATTATAAAATATAATGGCAGGCCGGGCCGGAATCGGTGAAATTAGTATAGATACAGAATTCTTTCTTTAAGCTCCTATAAAGGACTCTCAACATATTTACGCTCCAGGCAGTGGATTATAGTAAAGAAATCAGCTTTCCAGCCGAAATAGTATATAGAAGAAAGTACCGGGAAGCTGCAGCTGACCGGCAGGCATGGAGGCTGAATATATGGATTCAAATAAAGGTATATTGCTGGAGAGCGGCACAAACGAGATAGAAGTAGTTGAATTTGGAATTGGGGCTATTAAATTCGGCATCAATGTCATTAAAGTCAAAGAAATTATAAAACCTGTGTCTGTGACACCGATTCCCCGTTCACACCGGCACGTTGAAGGGGTCATCGAGCTTAGGGGAGAAGTCCTTCCCATCATTGATGTAGCGGTTGCGCTTGGTCTGCCGCCATCACAGACGCCGCATGATGATAAATTTATCGTGGCAGAATTCAATATGCAAAAGACGGTTTTCCATGTGCATTCCGTCACCCAGATCCACAGGCTGTCATGGGAGGCTATCGAAAAACCAACTGGACTCATGCAGGGCCTCGAAAGCCAGATAGTAGGCATGGTAAACCTTGAAGGCAATATGCTGATGCTTTTGGACTTTGAAAAGATGATTGTTGACATCAATCCGGATTCCGGTATCCATGCAGGCAGGCTGAAGCATGTTGAGGCCCGGGACAGGTCAGATAAAAAGGTAATAGTTGCCGAGGATTCAGCACTTTTAAGAAAGCTGATAGAAGGAACCCTTCTTGAGGCCGGTATCCAGCAGGTGAAATTCTTTGAAAACGGCAGTGATACACTTGCTTATTTAGAGGCCCTGGAGAAAGAGGGCAAAAAAGTTGAAGCAGAAGTCGACCTGCTCATCACTGATATCGAAATGCCGAAAATGGACGGTCTTCATCTGACACGCAGGATCAAAACAAGTGAAGCCTTCAAACAGCTTCCTGTGATTATCTTCTCTTCTTTGATTACAGAAGATCTCCGCCATAAAGGAAAGATGGTAGGTGCAGACGCGCAGGTGAGCAAGCCGGAAATAGGCAGGCTGATTGAATATATGGATGAGCTGATCCACTAAAGACAGGATGGATTCCATGAATCAATTGATCGTAAAAGCAGAGCGGTTTGCAAGATCAGCTCATCAGGGGCAGATCAGGAAAATAAGGGGCACACCTTATATAGAGCATCCCTTGAATGTTGCTGAGATACTCCGGAGCGCACATTTTGCAGAAGAAGTAGTGGCTGCAGGACTGCTCCATGATGTGGTGGAGGATACTTCAGTCACCATTCAGGAAATTCAGCTTGAATTTGGACCGGAAGTTGCCAGGCTCGTTGCCGGCAATACAGAGGAAAAGAACCTCACCTGGGAAGAAAGAAAAATGCATACGATACAAAGTGTAAGGGTAGCCGGCATAGAGCTGAAGGCGCTGGTGGCGGCTGATAAGCTTGATAACCTGAAAAGTATTATCAGTAATTATGATGAATATGGGGATGCTGTGTGGTCCCATTTTAAAAGAGGCAGAGATAAACAGTACTGGTATTACTCGAATGTTTCACGAGCGATACTGGACCATACATCTCATGAAGAGGTTCCCGGGTACTTCTATGAATTAAGGGAACTTGCCGAATGCATAAAACCATCCTGAAATACCTGCTCGCAGCCCATGCATGAAAAGGAACCTGAAAAGAACAGGAACAAATACAATAAGGCAGTGGAGCGGAGTAAGGTGCTGGCAGGAATGCCAGCAAAATCCATGATGATCATACCGGGCTGGAGGAAGTCTTTTGATACAAGCAGCTCCGCCCCTTTTCCAAAGAAAAAGATAAGGAGCCCTTTACATAGGGCTCCTTATCTTTTTGGTTTGGGGAAAGAGACATCTCCGCCAAGGAATGAGGAAGAGAAGCAGTCAGGTGTTTTTGGCTGAGGAACCCTTCTTTGGGTCCGGCTGTTTTTTTTCTCCGGCGGTTTCTTGGCATGGTTGATGCCTAAATAATCCTGGAGGATGCTCCTCGCCTTGGACAGTGACAAATGGGCTTTTGGATTTCTTTTGCCGGAAAGGCGGCTACCTAAATGGGGAAGGGATGTTTTATCCTCCCTGGTTGGAGGCAGGTGAAAAATATAATCTCCGCATTCTACAATTACATCTGACTGCTGACGTGAAAAACGCGGATTATCAGAAAAGTGGAGACCCACTTTCTTGGCTTTCCCTTCCTGCATCAGCTGATCTAACGCTTTTTGTTTGAGATGGTAAAGGTTTTGGGGCTTCAACGCTGTCTTGGCATGCTTGTTGACGACAAAGATGGCCTGGGCTAAGGTTTGGAAGGAAACCGAAGTGCCCGGCTTGCCCTGATTGGGCTGGCTCATATAAATCTCCTTTCAGTTCCAAATATTTTTTGACATTTATTATAACATTTTCTAATGGAGAAAAAGAGATGAACTTTTGCATTGAATAGGCTTAAGTCTAATCTCCTTATCATGTCATCTTCGTTTTGCCCTATATGTATCGAACTTAAACTTAAAATCCTGAATTAGATAAAAGATATAAATATTCTTCAGCCCGATTTAAGGGGAGGGGCTGAAGAATCCTCATCAGATTGTCTAATAATAGTAATAGGGGGGCACTGGCAGAGCCGGGTATACAGGATATGGATAAAAATAGGGTCTGTTAAACAGCAGGGGGCCGATGGCAAGGCCGGCTGCAAATGGAAGCAGCGGAAAAAAGCGCTCATCGTTTCCCTGTTCCTGTACAAGGGGAGCCGGCGGCCGGCCGTATTGCAGGTAATCTGTTTGTTGATAATACAAAGCAACTCTTCCTCTCTATAACTGCATGTACACCTGTGAAAAGATGTCTATCCTAAGCTATAATATGAGATGCAGGCCTATATGGAGCCTGTCATGAGAGTATTAGGAGGGGGATCATGCTTAAGAGTATAGCGGCCGCAGGCTTCGGCGGTGCGGCCGGGGCCATGGCGAGGTTCTGGCTCCAGCAGGGGGCGGCTGGACCTGCAGGCACATTAACTGCCAATATACTGGCGAGCCTCCTGATTGGATATTTAAATGGATTACAAATCAAAGAAAAAAAACCTGTGCTTCTAATCTTCCTGGGCACAGGTTTTTGCGGGGGCTTTTCGACCATGTCCACCTTTTCAAAGGAAGTCTGCTCATTATTGTTCGACGGTGGTCTGTCCGGGCTTTTATATATCGTATCCACAGCGGTGCTGTGTATAGGTTCGGCTCTCCTTGGGTACTCGGCAGCAGGAAAGGCGGTGAATTGAATTGGATTATCTTTCAGTGGCAATAGGTGGGTTTTTAGGATCAATTGCACGATTCCTGGCTGGGATGTCGTTTCTTGCCCGGCGAAAGTCATCCATACCTCTTTCCATTGCCGCAATCAATATAGCAGGCTGTTTCTTGCTTGGACTTGTCCTGCCATTTTTAGAAGGCTCAGGGCAGCACTTCATTTTGTTTGCCTCCGCTGGGTTTTTAGGCTCTTTTACAACCATGTCGACTTTCAGCCTTGAAGCAGCTCAGCTGCTAAGGGAAAACAATCTGAAGGGCTTTGTGCTGTACATCATCCTCTCACTTGGCGGCAGCCTCCTGGCCTTTTCAATCGGCCGCATGATAGGCATGTATCTGTCAAAGATACTTTAGAATCAGGGAAGTATTTTTATTTTCTTATTTTTGCTGTGCATAATGAAAATTCGTTGTAAAATGACAGTATACAAAAACTAACAAAATACGGAATTACTTCCACTGTATCTGTTCTTCCATCAGACTGGGGACACATACAGCGGCATTCCTTAAGGTGCTGACATTATGGATTCATTCAATAATTATCTCAATAAATTACATACAAACGGAAGCGGTAACATGGATACAATCCTTCTCGAAATTATGTTCCGGCATGTAAAAGATATGCTTTTTATCATGAAGGTGGAAGGAGCAGGTCAATTCCGGTACTTGTTTGCCAATGAAGTGGCTCTTGAACGTGCCGGCCTGAACGATGGAAGCATTGGCAGGCTGATTCAGGATGTGGTGTCTTTTGAAAAGTCCCATGAGCTCATCCGCCATTATAATCAGGTCCTGGAAACCGGGGAGGCGGTGTATTTTAAAGATTCCGGCATCTCATCAAGCGGCAGGCGGTTTTTTGGAGAATCCATTCTGACGCCGGTGGGTGAAGCAGCCGGACCGGTTCAGTATATTGTCAGTGTGACAAGGGATATCACAGAAGCGGTGCTTGAAAATGAAAAGCTGATAGAAAGCCAGGATCGGTTCCGGTCGCTGATTGATCATAATATGGATTCTATCTTTACACTGGATGAAACCGGTAATATTCTAAATGTGAATCCCGCCGCATATAAAATCACCGGCTTCAGCGGGATGGAACTGAACATGAAGAAGTTTGCTTCATTCTTAAGTGAGGAAGATCAGGAGAGCTTTAAGGCATTATTCAGCGGTTCAATGAAAGGCGCTGCCATGGAGTCGATTGATCTCTGTTTCATTGAAAAGGGAGGCTCCGGCATCTCAGTCCATATCCGGACAGTTCCGATCATTATTGCAGGGCAGGTGAAAGGCCTGTATATCATCTTGAGAAATATTACTGCCCAAAAGGACAATCTGGAAACTATAAAATATATGGCTTATCATGACCAGCTGACCGGTCTGATGAACAGGACGGCACTCATACGTGATATAAATGAAGCAATTGCCGAGGCGAGCGCCCCTGCAAAACAGATTGCCATCTACAATATAGATCTTGACAGATTCAAGTACCTGAATGATTCCCTTGGACATAACATCGGTGATGCCCTTCTCAAGGAAGTGGGCAGGAGGCTTTTGACCATCAGGGATTTTGACTACAAGCTATACCGGCAGGGCGGAGATGAATTTACCGTCCTGCTCAGCCACAGCAGTAAAGAGGAAGCAGAGCAGTTTGCTGTTGTGCTGTTCAACCAGTTTGGTCTGCCCTTTACACTTCGGGGCCAGGATTATTTTATTTCCCCAAGCATTGGGATAAGCATGTATCCGCTTGATGGGATAGACAGCGAAACCCTATTAAGGAAAGCAGACGGTGCCCTCCATAGGGTGAAGGAAAGAGGCAAGGCGCATTTTCAGTTTTTCAGCAAGGATATCCTTCTTCATCAGCCCAATATTGTTGTGATGGAGTCTAATCTTAGAAGGGCCATTGAGAAGAAAGAATTAAGCCTTTATTATCAGCCGCAAATCAATCTTGCCACCAATCAGATTGAGAGCCTGGAAGCATTGCTTCGCTGGCATAACCCTACCCTGGGGTACGTTTCCCCGGCTGAATTCATTCCGCTGGCGGAAGATACGGCACTGATTGTCCCGATAGGGGAATGGGTGCTTGAGGAAGTGTGCAGACAGATTGTGGAGTGGGATAGTAAAGGACTGCCGGAAATAAAAGTGGCAGTCAATCTCTCGCCGAAACAATTTCTGCAGCCTCAGCTTGCCGAAAGGCTGAATGAGGTGATCAAGAAGTATGAAGTGAGTCCTGCGAGGCTTGAAATCGAAATAACGGAAGGTGCTATCCAGAATACTGTGGAGAGCCTTGAAATCGTAACGAAGCTCAAGGAGATCGGCCTGTCCATTTCAGTGGACGACTTCGGGACCGGATATTCTTCCTTAAGCTATTTAAAACAATTCCCGCTGGATACCTTGAAGATCGATCAGTCCTTTGTCAGGGAAATCCTTTATGACAGGAAGGATGCAGCCATCATTACAACCATCATCCACCTGGGGCAGAGCCTCGGTCTTGAGGTGATAGCGGAAGGCGTTGAAGTGCCTGAGCAGGCAGGTTTCCTCAGGGAAGCAAATTGCCAGAAGGGACAGGGTTATCTGTTTTCAAAGCCAATGCCCCCCGTTGAGATTGAAAAAGCGCTGCTGACGAAAAAGAACTTCACACTTCAATAAAAAAGGAGCAGCAGCCTCATGGGCTCTGCTCCTTCACTATTTCACCCAAGCAAGAAGATCAGTGTTTCCTCTCCAGTTCAAATATGGTAATCTCCGGCCTTGACAGTACCCTATAGGGAAGCCGTGTGGTTCCCAGCCCCCGGTTTACATAAAGTTTGACAGAACCGATGTCATAGAAGCCCTCGATATATTTCTCCGCGAATGGGGGTTTAACCAGTGCGCCCGCAAATGGAATCTGCACCTGCCCGCCATGACTGTGGCCGCTCAGCTGAAGATGAACCGGAAACGCGGAAATATCGTCTGCGAGGTCGGGCGCATGTGACAGATTAATATGATACCTGCCTTCTGCCCGGTCGAGCGCCCGGTTTAAATCCGGTCTGCCAAGCATCGGTTCGTCAATCCCGGAGATGCAGATAGAGTCGCCATTTAAAAGTTTTACTATCCTGTAATCATTTTTTAAGACCGTAAAGCCAGCCTGCTTCATTATGTTTTCATAGATATCTGTACCATAGCCCCCGTGGTCATGGTTGCCATATACGCAGAACTTCCCAAGGGGGGGATTCAGCGAACTCAGCACCGGTATGATATCTTCCTGATGTGCATACTCATTTGGTGCATCCATCAGATCCCCTGTGAAGAAAATCATATCAGGCTGGAGGCTGCTGATCTTCTTCACAGCCGCCTTAAGGTCATTGAGCTGGAACTGAAAGCCAATATGGGTGTCGCTGAATTGAACAATCTTTATACCGCCAAACCCCCGCGGGATCAACTTATGGCTGATTTTATATGAATTAACCTCAAGCCATCTCGGTTCAACCTCCTCAGCATAATATTTGCCGCCCGCACCTGCTCCGGCTGCTGAAAGGAGGACTCCCAGACTGGACTTCAAAAAAGACCTTCTTGTCCACTTTTTCATCTAATCAACCTATCTATACAATTGAATTTTTACTCATAAATAGTAACAAAAACACCCGTGAAATAATAGCCATAACCCCAAGCCAAAATCTGCAAACCCCTTCCATTTTGGACTATTTCCCAGGGGACTGTCGCTCATTTCCCTTATTCAAAGAAAGGGGATTGTCAAGGCAGGGGTTTGTTCTTATAGTATATGTAGAAAGAACAGACGGGGGTTATATGTGTGATTATTAGAGATGCAGTGGAGTGCGATCTGCCGTTTTTGCTCGATATTTATAATGAGGCAATCAGGAATACGGCAGCGACGTTTGATCTTAAGGAGCAAACTCTCGCAGAGAGGCAGCAGTGGTTCAGCAAGTATGGGAAGGATTATCCGCTTTTAGTGGCTGAGATCGATGGCAGGGCAGCGGGGTATTGTTCTTTGTCGCCCTTTAGGGAAAAAGAAGCATACAGGCAGACCGTAGAGATTTCAATTTATATAGATGCTGTGTATAGAGGAAGAGGCGCCGCAGGCAGACTTATGGAAGCTATCATTGAAAAAGCAGGGAGCGCCGGGTTTCACGTCATTATCGCCGGAATTACCGCCGGCAATGACACCAGTGTAGAAATGCATAAAAAATTTGGATTCCAATATGCAGGCTGCTTCAGGGAAGTTGGTTACAAATTTGATCAATGGCAGGATGTTCTATTTTATCAGCTGATATTATGACCAATTTTTAATAGGCGGGAAGTTGGTCCCGTTGGTATAAGATCCGGCAGAAATAAGAGAGCCGGGTTTTTCTTTTGCCATTTTTGTTAGAAAATTGAGAAAATAAATGCTATCATTGAAATGAATGACTATTCATCTTTTGGAAGAGGGGTTTAGAATGAAAGATAAAGTGATCATCATCACTGGAGGATCCAGCGGTATGGGGAAGTTCATGGCTAAAAGGTTTGCGGATTCAGGTGCAAATGTAGTCATTACCGGACGGAATCCAGAGCGGCTTGAGCAGGCAAAGGGTGAAATAGAAACGGGAGAAGGCCGAGTACTTACCATCCAGATGGATGTGAGGGAAGTGGAGCATGTACGGCATATGGTTGAAAAAACATTGGAGACATTCGGTACGATTGATTTCCTGGTCAATAATGCGGCAGGGAACTTCATATGCCCGGCTGAAAAATTGTCGCCGAACGGCTGGAAATCTGTCATAGACATTGTCTTGAATGGAACCTTCTATTGTACAAGCGAAGTAGGGAAATACTGGATTGAAAAAGGAATCAAAGGCAGCATCATCAATATGGTCGCAACATATGCCTGGGGAGCAGGAGCCGGGGTCATACATTCGGCGAGCGCCAAAGCAGGAGTGCTGTCCATGACCCGTACTCTCGCTGTTGAATGGGGCAGCCGGTACGGAATACGGGTGAATGCCATCGCACCGGGTCCGATAGAAAGGACTGGAGGAGCGGAAAAGCTTTGGGAATCGGAAGAAGCTGCCAGGAGAACACTGGACAGTGTACCGCTTAAGAGGCTTGGTACTCCTGAAGAGATAGCCGGATTGGCGAGTTACCTCTTCTCACCCGAAGCCGGATATATAAACGGTGAATGCATAACCATGGATGGAGGACAGTGGCTCAATCAGCATCCCTTCTAGAAAGTTACTGTGTGCTCATTGGACCTGCCGCTTTTTTATACATAAACCGGCCGGTTGAAGCTTTAGTATCACTCCGGCTGCAAAATTTCCACATAGCATCAGCCTTCCATTGGATATATATTTTTATGATAAGCAGTATAAGACACCACTAAGTTTGTTGGCGGGAGTATTCATTTTATTGCCTCCATGTCATCTGGTGGTAAAATAAAAAAAAGATTCTTGGTTGGAGGGGCTGCTGTGGATGCTGTTGAAATATTAGAGAATACTGATAAAATTTTTCCCTGCTTTCAGCCCGTATTCAGCGCGGATGGACACCAGGTGATCGGGTACGGGGTACTTGGCAGGATTCAATCAGGCAGTCAGGCGCACAGCCTGGATTCCTTTCTTAATGATCCTGACATACCTGACGAATACAGGATTGAAGTGGAGAATATCATTCTAGAAAGGGCGCTGACCAAGCTTGGGGCAGCCAGTGATTCTGCGCTTCTTTTCATCAATAGAGACCCTGATCTGTTAATGCAGGATCATGGGGAAGGGTATCTTGAAATACTTAAACAGCACCTCCCGGATAAGCTGGATATGATCATGCTTGAAATCTCAGAAGCAAACTATAAAGGGGAACTGGATCCTCTCTATTATATGCTTACATATTTCCGTACCTATGGAATGGGTGTGGCTATAGGCAATCTTGGGGAAAAGAGCCATATGGAGAGGATAGCCAAGCTTTCTCCGCAAATCCTCAAAATGAACTTAAAGACCATGCGGAACAGCGGGGGCCAGAATGACTTAATGTATCCTGTTAAAATGCTTGCAAGGAAAATGGGTGCTGCCCTGCTTTTTGAAGGTATCGAAAATAATTATGATATGCACTATGCCTGGAAGAATGGCGGCCGTTATTATCAAGGAACATATCTTCATGCACCCATTGGGCATTTTGTCGACAGGAATATCCTTAGAGATAAATTTAAGGAAGAATTTCATGAATTCATACTGCTGGAAAAAAGCAAATTGGAAAAGGTCTATGAAATTACGGTGAATTTTCAGACCCGTCTGGCTGAACTGCTTGCAAAATTCAAGCGCCGCCAAGCGGGAACTGAGCTGCTGCAGGCGCTTGCCATGGAATTGGAAACTATGTGCTTCAGGCTTTATATTTGTGATGAAGAAGGCTTTCAAAAGTCTCCCAATTTATTCAGGTCTAACGGTTCCTGGATCATCCAGGAGGAGTACCGCAGCAAAAACTGGAGCTGGCGTCCATATTTCCTGGAAAACATCATTAAAATGATACATGAAAAAAAGGGCTTCCTTTCCGATGTGTATAGTGATATTGAAACAGGTGATACCATCAGGACTTTCTCTTATCCCTTGAGCGGGAAAGATTTTTTATTCCTTGACCTTTCTTATTCTTTTCTGTATGAACATGATGTATTACTATAGCAGTATGCGGAAACCTCCAGTTAAGGAGGTTTTTTTGTATGGAAATATTATCCGAATGGGCATTAGATGAAGATTTCAAGTTTTTTGCCTTCAGGTTCGGGTAAAAAAACGATATAGATATCATAATCCATACAAAATTGTACTAAGGAGTGACAAGATGATGAAAAAACTGATGACTGTCTTTACTGCCATGTCCCTATTCTTTAGTACCGGAATAACCGCCATCCATGCAGAGAGCAATGGAAGCCGTCAATCCCATATACATAAGGAATCAGCCTTTGACGTACTGACTGGAGCGTTTGCCGCCCAGGTTTCATTGAGTTATAAGGGACAGAGCCTTGAAGGTGTAAGGGAAACTCTTAAACCTTATTTCACAGAGTCATTCATTGATAAATTCATTAAAGAAAATGTAGTGAAAATAAACGGGGCTTTTCAGACTCTTGGATCAGATGCGGCTGTGTATTATGTTCCATTCTTCAGTTATGATAAACAGACGAAGTTGAAAGCTGAAGAAGATACTGCGGTTATTTCGGAAAAATTTAATGCGAGCAGTGAAGGTCCGGTAGGGTATGATGACCATACGGAAAGTGTTCATTTAGTTAAGGAAGGGAACACATGGAAGATCGAGGATATCCGTAACAGCCTGGCCGCAGAGGAAGATCTGGAAGAGGAAGCAGCCGTGGACGATGGCGGAACGGCATCTGCTGGAGCCGGGGCCAATGAACTGAATGTACTGACAGAAAGTGCAGCAGCCGGTCTTGGGGCTGCCTTCGCAGAAAGGATTGACCTGGCAATCAGTCTTGTTGGTACTGCCAGCATTTCAGCCAGTTTAGAATAAAAAAAGTCCGGTTCCAATGTGGACCGGATTTCTTTCGATGAAAAGAAGCGGAGCTGCATGTGTATCATAAGGCTTCCTGCAGCTCGGTATGATCGTTATTAATCTTCCTCGCATACCTTGCCTGGGCACCGCTTTAGGGCTGCAAATAGAGAACTCATGCTGGTTTTATGCCCTTTCCCCCTCTATGCAAAGTATCTGGCGGATTTCTTCCAGCTGTGAAGGTGTATAGGGTTTTCCTTTAATAATAAGAACAGGTGTGGAAAACATATTATAGGTATTCATCAATGTCTTTCTCGCCGCCCCATCACTTTTTATATTTTTTTCATCGTAAGCGATTCCGTGCTCTTTCAAAAACAATTTGATGAATTCACAAGGCGGGCAGTCCGGCTGGGAATAAAGGATGACTTTCTGCATCTTGCTGCTCCTTTCTTAGAGGCCTGGCTTCATATGTGTTATTTTAAGGCATGGAGCCGGCAAAGTGAAATTTTTTCAAAACATTTAATTTTTATGATCCTGCACTTATTTATGTACAAATATGCCGCATTAATTTATTCTGTTTATATGGGCATGGATATCTTAACATTTTTATTTGACATGCAGCATAAAAGGATAGAATCTTAAAAATGGTCCAACCTATTTTTAAGGTCTTACATAATGGAAAGGAGTGAGCGCATGTCTCAGTTGCAGGGGATTCTGACAAGGTTAAAAAGTCTTCAGGATCAGGCTAAAGAAACTGAACAAGCTCAGCGTTTTTTTGAAATTGAAGGAGTTAGGAAATGCCAGGTGACTTTCTTCAATAAAACAGAAACCTTCGAGTTAGAAGTCTTCAATGATAAAAGTAAATCATCCAAATATCAATTCGACAATATCGATATGATCGCCATCGAAATATTTGACCTGTTGAGCGCCTAAGAGTCCTTTATGGACTCTTTTTTTATTTTCGTAATATAACGGGTTCAATGTTATAATGTAGGCAGGAAATGGACGGGGCGGACTAAAAGAAATGATCTAAAAAAAGAAAATCCAGGTATGTTTTTCATTCCCTCTCTTAAAACTAGTCTTAAGGAGGGATTCGATTGATGGATGTTCCCAGAGTCAGGTGCCCGGTCTGCCAAATGGAAGCAGTGATGGATGAACAGGTGATCACTGCCCAATCTAACCAGAATATCATCTATACCTGCCCGATTTGCCAATATATTAAAAGGAATATTAAAACAAACAAAGGGTAAATACATATACCGATATAATGGCAGGAATTCCAGCCTGCCAACATACAAGGGTGAGGAGATTTCATAAATGATGAGCGTTTATAGTGAAGAATTATTAGAAATGGATATCAGCGGATTTATAATCCCTTCAGAAAGGGTGGCCCATGTACAGGGCGGAAACAACCTGGAACATGCACTGCTCGTATTGACAAAGACCGGATATACAGCCATCCCGGTATTAGATCCTCAATATAAACTTCAGGGCCTGCTCGCAACACCAGCCATCCTGGACTCCATCCTCGGGCTGCAGCGCATAGAATTTGAACAGCTTGAACAAAAGAGAGTTGCCGAGGTCATGAGCTGTGACATTCCAAGGCTTAAGATCACGGATAAAATTAAAAAAGGCCTGGCTCTTCTCATTGACCATCCGTTTGTGTGCGTGGAAAATGAAGAAGGGTACTTTGAAGGAATATTGACCAGAAGGGCCCTTCTCAAAAAGCTGAATCAAGACCTGCATACCAAAAGGTCAGTTTAAACTCCCTTTATCAGGGAGTTTTTTTACATGCAGGAATCATGGTGGCCCAGCCTGCGGACTGTCTTGTCATACAAACAGGACTGGGTCATAATTATTTTGATGCGTCGACTAAAAAAATGGTGGGGAGGCATCCATATGGCTTTCAATGAATTTAAGCTTCTGTCCGTCCTCGCTCAGGAAATGAATATGAGAAAAGCAGCTGAAAGGCTGTTTGTTTCACAGCCGGCCCTTTCCCAGCGCCTGCAAACCATCGAAAAGGAATGGGGAGCCAAGCTTTTTATCAGATCTCAAAAAGGGCTGACTCTTACACCCGCGGGAGAATCCGTCGTTAAATTGGCCAATGAGTTTCTGGACAGGGAAGAGAAGGTCCGGGAAGAAATCCAGCTGCTTGATTCAAGGGTACATGGCACCCTGAAAATTGCCTGTGCGTCCATTGTGGGTTTAAAATGGCTTCCGCAGGTGCTGAAAAAATTCCTGCAAAAGTATCCTGGGGCTAAAATCTCGCTGATAACGGGCTGGAGCAGTGAGATATTGAAGACGCTTTATGAAGGCCAGGTTCATATTGGCATCATCAGGGGGACTCCGGATTGGAAGGGTGTTAAGAAGCACCTCTTTAAGGATCAGCTTTTTCTTGTGGATACAGAGATGAAGCATTTGGAGCAGGTTATTGAAACGGACAGGCCTTTTATCCAGTTCAAGAGCGACTCAAACTATTACCAGGAAATCCATGACTGGTGGCACAGACAGTTTCAGTCAACACCAAAGAGGACCATTGTGGTTGACCAGATTGAAACCTGCAAGCAGATGGCTATGAACGGGATCGGCTATGCCATCCTTCCGGCCATCACATTGAATGAAAGTGAAAAAAGCATCTACAAGATTCCCCTGCTCGATGAATTTCAGCAGCCGATCGAAAGGGATACATGGCTCCTTGGGTATGAATCAGCCTTCTGTCTTAAACAGGTGGAGGCATTTGTTGAAGTGGTGCAAGACCACCTGAACACGTAAACGAAATTGGAAACAGCCTGCTGCCGTTTTTCTGGCTTGTCATGGATGATTTACTTTGGTAAAGTAAAAAAATACTATACATAGAGAATTGGGAGGAACTTTGCTTTGAAAATGATGGATGCAAATGAAATTATTTCGTTTATACAAAATAGTACAAAATCAACTCCGGTAAAGGTTTATGTGAGAGGCGACCTAGAGGGGATTGAATTCGGTGACAGCTCACAGACATTCATAACTGGCAATGCGGGAGTTGTTTTCGGTGAGTGGGCAGAAATCGAGAAAGCATTACGCGAAAATGAGTCAAGAATTGAAGATTATGTAGTGGAAAATGACAGGCGCAATTCTGCCATCCCGCTGCTTGATATGAAAAATATCAAAGCACGAATTGAGCCGGGTGCCATTATCAGGGATCAGGTTGAAATCGGGGACAATGCGGTCATCATGATGGGTGCTTCTATAAATATTGGTGCTGTTATCGGTGAAGGGACCATGATTGATATGAACGTAGTGCTTGGCGGACGCGCGACAGTCGGCAAAAACTGCCATATCGGTGCTGGTTCTGTGCTTGCCGGAGTGATTGAACCGCCTTCTGCAAAACCGGTCATTGTCGAGGATGACGTTGTCATTGGAGCGAATGCTGTCGTGCTTGAAGGAGTTACAGTGGGCAAGGGTGCAGTTGTGGCAGCCGGCGCCATCGTGATCGATGACGTTCCTCCATACACAGTGGTTGCAGGAACACCTGCCAAAGTCATTAAAGAAATTGACGAAAAGACAAAATCTAAGACAGAAATCAAGCAAGAGCTTCGCCAGCTTTAATTAACAATCCCTGTCAGGAAATCCTGGCGGGGATTATTTAAAGGAACCGAAAGGGGAAAAAAGGTGATGAATCCTTTTGTAACCATCAGACGCGATCTTCATAGAATACCTGAAATTGGATTCAAGGAATTTAAAACTCAGGAATACCTGTTGAATTATCTGGAGGGACTGCCAGAAGACAGAATGGAAATTAAAACCTGGCGCACCGGTATCTTTGTAAAGGTAAAGGGAGCAAATCCCCAAAAGCTGATCGGCTACCGGGCAGATATGGATGGCCTTCAGATTAACGAGGAAACAGGGCTTGAATTTCAATCTTTGCACGACGGGCGCATGCATGCTTGCGGCCATGATTTTCATATGAGCATTGCCCTCGGTGTACTGACACACTTCGTTCATAACGTGGTGGATGATGACCTTTTGTTCATATTCCAGCCGGCAGAAGAAGGCCCGGGCGGTGCTGAGCCCATGCTGCAATCCGAAATCATGAGAGAATGGATGCCGGATATAATTTTTGCCCTCCACATTGCACCGGAATATGAAGTAGGCACAGTGGCCGTTAAGGAAGGCCTGCTGTTTGCAAACACGTCTGAACTATATATCGACCTTAAAGGAAAAGGCGGACATGCTGCCTATCCTCATCTCAGCAATGATATGATCATAGCAGCGGCCTCCCTCATCGGACAGCTGCAGACCATTGTGTCAAGGAATGTTAACCCGCTTGATTCGGCGGTTATTACTCTGGGAATTATAAACGGGGGGACCGCACAGAATATCATAGCCGAAAAAGTGCATCTCGAAGGAACCATCCGGACTTTTTCAGAAGAAAATATGAGACATGTAAAATCCAGGATCGAAGACATAGCAAAAGGCATTGAAAAAAGCTATGGCTGCCAGCTGGAGATTGATTATGGAGCCATGTATCACCAGGTATATAATCATGAGGAGCTGACCCGTGAGTTCATGGAATTTGCCCGTGAACATACAAACATCCACATTCATGAATGCAGCGCTGCCATGACTGGAGAAGACTTTGGATTCATGACCAGGGAGATTCCAGGGTTCATGTTTTGGCTCGGAGTGGCATCAGAACACGGACTTCATCACGCAAAGCTTGTGCCCGATGAAGCGGCGATTGATAAAGCGATTGAACTTGCGGTAAAGTATATAGAATATAAAGGAAAAAGATAAGAGCTGTCTCGTATTTTAAAAAAGCAAAGCCCGGGAGTTTCCCGGGCTTTGCTGCGCTGCCTATTGTATTCTTTGGCAGAAGCGGGCAGTTTCAAATGCCTCTACTCTTGTTCGGGGAGGTCCCGGCAGATATCAGGAACTGCCATCCCATGCCTGCGGAGCGTCTCACCCATAATCCGGAGCAGCTGAGTGAGTACAGCCGCCCGCTCACCGCTGGCTGTTCTGCCTATGATCCTGAGCTCATTCTGTGGAATGTATAGGTCGCTGCTCAATACGCTTGGCCCATCCAGGATGGATGGATTGTCAGTCTTAAATCTATTGAATGCTTCCTGTATCAATTCCTGTGCGAGGTCCGAATCTGAAGGATACGAAATACGGAAATCAATGAGCGTTTTCATATTCGCCCTTGAGTGGTTGCTGAGATTGGTGATGCCCCGGTTGGGGACATAATGGAGAGTCCCGTCAAATCCCCTGATGTGCGTTGTACGCAGACCTACCTGTTCAACAATGCCTGAAAAAGTTCCGATTGTCACGTGATCACCTACATCCATCTGCCGTTCAAGGAGGAGAAAGAAGCCTGTCACAACGTCACTCACCAGCCCCTGGGCGCCAAACCCCACAGCAAGGCCAACAACACCTGCACCAGCGAGGACCGCAGTGGCGTGGATACCCAGGATCTGCAGGATGGTCACTATCAAAATGAATATAAAAACATATCCAATAATATTTGAAGTCAGGCTCTCAAGAGTTTTGACCCTTGCTGCAGATACCTTCTTCTGTGACTGCAGGGTTGAAAAGCTTTTATGTACCACTTTTTCGGCTATTGCCCTTGCAATATAAAAGATAATCACTATGGCCAGGATTTTGAGAAGACTGGCACCCAGCGAAATCAGTATCGAGGCATAATTCAATTCCAACAGGCTGTTGAAAGCCCCATTTCCCTTAAAAATGTCAAGCATCTGTTTCAAACCTTTCGTTAAAAGATATTTCTAACGTACATCAAAGCGTCAAAAAAATACAGGGATAACTATGTTTATGAATTTGTTTCCTATTTTTAAAAAAGTATATCCTTCTGTAATAAAATGGTATGGATCGGTAAATGATAGGGTAGATTGCCTGATTGGATGCCGGTTTACAGCCCGGTCTGGTTGGATGGCTGCTGTAAATTGACGCCTTTTCAGTGTTCTACTATAATGAACAATGGAATGAAAGCCTTTTACGAGGGAGACGGCTGTCACCCTCATTACACTTATCTTTGGAGGGATTTAGATGCCAGAACGCATGGTAGGCAAGCAGGCTCCCAGCTTTGAGATGGAAGCAGTGCTGTCTAATAAGGAATTTGGAAAAGTAAGCCTGGAAGAAAACATCAAGAACGAAAAATGGACAGTGCTTTTCTTCTACCCAATGGACTTCACATTTGTATGCCCAACTGAAATCACAGCTCTTTCAGACCGCTATGACGAGTTTGAAGATCTGGATGCAGAAGTAATCGGCGTATCCACTGATACTATACATACACATCTTGCCTGGATCAACACTGACCGCAAGGATAACGGACTTGGAGACCTTAAATATCCGCTCGCTGCTGATACAAACCACATGATCTCCCGTGAATACGGTGTGCTGATTGAAGAAGAAGGTATTGCCCTCCGCGGGCTGTTCATCATCAGCCCTGAAGGTGAATTGATGTACTCTGTTGTAAATCATAACAACATCGGCCGTGATGTGGATGAAACCCTGCGTGTCCTTCAGGCCCTTCAAACTGGCGGATTATGCCCGGCTAACTGGAGACCTGGACAAGCTACCCTATAAATGCACGCAGGACAGGGATGTCCGGAAAATAGTCTGGCACACGCTTAGCTGCCAGGTTCTTAGAATGGACAAACCAACTGGATCCTGGCGCTGAATAAAGTGTCAGGCCTTTTTTATAAACATATCAAGATAGTGCAGACAATAAATCAGTGAGGTGGAAAAACATGAAACTAAGAGAGCCTATGCCTGCAATGACCGGTGCGACAGAATGGCTTAATGGCCAGGTTACCAGAGAAGAATTAGTAGGGGAAAAGCCGACACTGATCCACTTCTGGTCTGTAAGCTGCCACTTATGCAAAGAGGCCATGCCGCAGGTAAATCAATTCAGAGATGATTTCAAAGACAAACTGAATGTCGTGGCGGTCCATATGCCGCGCTCGGAAGATGACCTGGATTTGGAAAAGATCAAGGAAACTGCCGCAGAGCACGGCATTTCACAGCCAATCTTTGTTGACAATGAACTGAAATTAAACGATTCATTCGAAAATCAATATGTACCTGCTTATTATGTGTTTGACAAGGACGGCAGCCTGCGCCACTTCCAGGCAGGCGGCAGCGGCATGAAGATGCTCGAGAAGCGTGTGAATCGTGTCCTGGATGAAATGAATAAAGAAGCATAGAATTGGCAGGGGGTCTGGACTTTTAGTCCAGATCCTTTTTTATTTCGCTGTATATGATATTCACTGGCTGAAACGATTCCCTTGTACATATAGTGATTAAGATAAAGAATAACTCGATCTGCTTGACTCTTGGCAGCTGCCTTCAGGCAACAAGAAAGGAAGATTATAAAAAATAAAGAATTTTCAAAAAAAGTATGGTAATTTATTTCGAAACCCGATATATTTAGTAATGCGTGTTCTTTAGAATGCCCGGTATTTTTCCGGCTTTTAAAAATGAAAGGGGGAAACTGTTTGGAAACCTTTAAGAGGCTGAAACAGTTTTATTGGCCGTATCGCAAGTATTTTTATATTTCACTGGCTTTTCTGCTGCTGGTATCAGGGATAACGGTGTTTTATCCCATTGTGCTTCAGATAACGATTGATGATGTTGTTATAGGCAGGAAGTACGAATGGATTCCGATTCTTGCAGCAAGCTTCATCGGATTAATGGCGGTCAAAGGATTTGCTACATACATAAATCAATATTTTGGAGATCTGTTCGGCATCATATCTGTATTTAAGCTTAGAAATGCCCTTTATGAAAAACTGCAGTACCTTCCTTACCGCTATTATGATAACGCTAAAACGGGAGATTTAATGTCCAGGCTGACCGCGGATGTAGAAGGCTTTCGTTTTTTTCTATCCTATGGTTTCTCGGAGCTCCTGCGCTTTTTCTTATTGATTGCCATCAGCCTTTGCGTCATGTTTTATTATTCGGTGTCGCTGACCCTGGTCACAATCCTGGCACTGCCCTTTCTTTCGATTGTGGTGTATAAATTTGATAAAACGGCCCATCCTGCCTTTCGGGGTATCCGCAAATCGTTTGGTAAGCTAAACACAACCGTACAGGAAAATATCAGCGGAATTAATACGGTCAAATCACTTTCTAGGGAAGACTTTGAAATCACTAAATTTAACCGTTCTAATAATGATTATAAAAATCAATACCTCCATACTTCAGAAATATGGGCCAAATATTTTCCCCTTATGGAATTCATAGGGAATATCTCTGTTGTATTGCTGCTGTCATATGGAGGATATTTAGTTATTGAGGACTCCTTGAAGCTCGGTGAATTGGTGGCTTTCTATAGTTTGGTCTGGTATATCATCTGGCCCATCGTAAACCTCGGATTTGTTATCAATATGTTCTCCCAGGCAAAGGCTTCGGGCGAAAGATTGCTTGAGGTAATGGATGAAGAACAGAATGTAAAGGATAGCGAGGATGCTCCTTCCATGCAGGCATTGATGGGTGAGGTAGAGTTTAGGAATGTCACCCTGACTTATGGAGAGGAAGATGAGCCGGCACTCAGCGAAATTAGTTTTCATGCGGAGCCAGGCAAGGTTATCGGCTTGATTGGGCCCACAGGAAGCGGGAAAACTTCTATAACCCAGCTTATTACGCGTTTCTATGAGCCAAAGAGCGGCGAAATCCTCATTGATGGCAGGCCGATTGAAAATTACTCGCTTGAAACACTCCGCAGCAGCATCGGGTTTGTATTGCAGGAGTCTTTTCTTTTTTCTTCTTCTATTAAAGCGGGCATCTCCTATGGAAATCCGGATGCAAGTATGGAGGATATCATTGAAGCTGCGAAACGGGCTCAGGCCCATGATTTTATAAAAGAGCTTCCTAATGGATATGATACGGTCCTGGGGGAAAGGGGCAGAGGGCTTTCCGGCGGCCAGAAGCAGAGAATTGCCATTGCAAGGGCCATCTGCATCAATCCAAGCATACTTGTCCTTGACGATGCAACAAGTGCCGTGGATATGGAGACGGAATTTAAGATACAGAGAGACCTTCTTGCAGTCATGAAAGGAAGAACCACCTTCATCATTGCTCACAGAATTTCTTCATTGAAGCATGCTGATGAAATTTTAGTCCTGAATCATGGAAGGATAGAAGAGAGGGGAACCCATGAGGAACTTCTGAAAATAGGCGGGCTGTATAAGCGGATATATGATATTCAGTATCAGGACAGAGAAAGGATTTTACAGGAATCCAAATAGAAGGGGGAGCAGCTTTTGTCTAAAAAAATCGTTAATAAAAAAGTGCTGGAGAGATTTCATTACTCTACTGAAGAAATAATTGAAAAGCCGTTTAACTGGGGCCAGATGACAAGGCTGATGACCTATATGAAGCCTTATTCCAGAAAGCTTCTGCCGCTTGCCCTTTTAATGGTCTTGATCACAACGGCTGTGAGGCTGGCTGTGCCTGCCTTAATAGGTATATACACCCTGGACGGGGCACTTAAGAATAAAGATGTCGATAGGCTGGTCATCCTGGTCTCCATTCTGGCGGCACTTTATATAACTTCGTATGCGGCGAATATCTTCAGGATCAAATGGATGAATGCATTAGGACAGAACATCATCTATGATCTTAGAAAAGCGTTGTTCACCCATGTCCAGACCCTGTCACACCGCTTTTTCGACCAGCGGTCCGCAGGATCAATCCTTGTCCGGATTATGAATGATATCAATTCCCTTCAGGAGCTCTTCACAAATGGAGTCATCAATCTCCTTATGGATGTGATTCTGCTGGCAGGGATTCTGGTTATGCTGTTTACCCTGAGTCCGCAGCTGACACTGGCCATTATGATCATATTGCCGCTGATGTTTTTCATATCAACCAGTCTCCGCAAAAATATCCGCAGGAGCTGGCAGGTAGTCCGTCTGCGGCAGTCAAAGCTGAATTCACATCTGAATGAAAGCATTCAGGGAATCAGAGTCACACAGGCATTCACCCAGGAACCTGAGAATATTGCCTTCTTCAATGAAGTGAACAGAGAAAACTTTGAGAGCTGGAGGCAGGCTTCCAAAAAGAATGCCATGTTCAGGCCGCTTGTAGAAATGACGAATGCTGTAGGCACGATTATCCTGATCTGGTACGGTGCCAGCCTGATCCAGAATGAAACCATTACCATCGGTGTATTCGTCTCTTTTGCTTTCTATCTTGGGATGTTCTGGGAGCCTATTTCACGCCTGGGGCAGGTTTATAATCAGCTGCTGATAGGAATGGCTTCCTCAGAAAGGATATTTGAGTTCCTCGACGAGAAGCCCCTTGTTTCCGAATCAGAGCAGGCCCTGGATTTGAATGATATGCGCGGGGAAATTCAGCTTGATTCTGTAGATTTTGGGTATGAAGCCGACCGCAAGGCATTAAATGATATTTCTTTAAAAATTCCAGCAGGTTCAACAGCAGCACTGGTTGGCCATACGGGATCGGGAAAAACCACAATTGCCAATCTGATCAGCCGCTTTTATGATCCCACACAAGGATCTGTCAAGATTGACGGCCATGATCTTAGGGATGTGAGTATATCCAGCCTCCGCAGGCATATCAGCATCGTCCTCCAGGACACATTCATCTTCTCCGGGACCATTCTTGAGAACGTCCGCTTTGGGCGGCCTGATGCATCAGATGAAGAAGTCTTTGCAGCTTCAAAGGCTGTAGGTGCCCATGACTTCATTGAAAAGCTTCCTCAAGGGTATGATACGGAAGTGCAGGAAAGGGGTAATATCCTCTCGGTTGGGGAAAGGCAGCTCCTCTCCTTTGCCAGGGCACTCCTGGCGGACCCTAAGATTCTGATCCTGGATGAAGCGACTGCAAGCATTGATACCGAAACAGAAGTCAAAATACAGTACGCACTCCGGACCCTGCTAAACGGCAGGACTTCAATCATCATAGCGCACAGGCTGTCCACAATTCGGGATGCTGACAAAATTTTTGTACTGAAATCAGGAGAAGTTCTTGAAGAAGGAAGTCATTCCGAATTGATGGAGCACAGGGGAGAGTATTTTAATTTAGTAAAAGCTCAGTTTAATATGCTGGATGCCGGCTGAAGCCCTTACTGAATATGCAATTGCCAAGCTGCCGTTTAGGCCCTCTCCAGTAACCGCTTTTCCAAGAAAGGATTGTGGTTTCTGGATTGATTAAGGTGTAAAATAATAATAAGAGTCCTGTAAAGGACTCTTATTTAGCAGCAGCAGCTGATGATCCAGGAGGATTTTTATGAAAAAGGAATTTGCCATTATAGGACTGGGCCGCTTTGGGGGCAGCATCTGCCGGGAGTTATCTGCACAGGGAATCAACGTACTGGCCATTGACAGCGATGAAGAAAGAGTCAATGAATATGCAAATATTGCTTCCCACGCTGTCGTGGGGGATACTACGGATGAGACCGTCCTGAAGAGCCTGGGCATCCGCAATTTTGATCATGTGATCGTGGCTATCGGAGATAATATCCAGAACAGCATTCTTACCACCCTCATCCTGAATGAGCTTGGGGTGGCTAATATCATTGTCAAGGCTCAAAATGACTATCATGAAAAAGTGCTCCAGAAAATTGGCGCCCACCGAATTGTACACCCGGAAAGGGACATGGGCAGGAGGATAGCGCATAGTCTTGTCCATAACAATGTGCTAGACTATCTCGCTGTCTCCGATGAGCATTCCATCGTGGAAATCAGGGCCGGGAAGAAGCTCTCAGGCAATTCCATTCTGGATTTAAATGTGCGGGCAAGATTCGGACTCAACATTGTGGCCATTAAGAGGGATAAGGATATCATCGTTTCTCCAAGTGCAGAGGAAACCATACAGAATGAAGACATATTGATTGTGATTGGTGCTGACACTGATATTAACAAATTTGAAAAACAGATGGTGGTTTAACATATGAAGAAAGCCAGCCGGATTTGATCCGGCTGGCTTTTTTTATATTTCCATGATGATCGGCAGGATCATCGGACGGCGCTTTGTTTTTTCATATAAGAATGGAGCAAGTGTATCAGTAATTTCATTCTTGATTTCAGACCACTGAGTGGTTTTCCGCTCCATCACTTTATTCAGATGCCTGGCGATAAGGGCCTGGGCATCGTTGATCAGATCTCCGGATTCACGCATATAAACAAATCCCCTGGAAATCAGGTCGGGGCCGGCTGATATCTTGAAATCCTTCATATTGATGCTGACAACGACTACTACAAGGCCTTCCTCAGACAGGATGCGGCGGTCACGCAATACAATATTGCCAATGTCCCCGATCCCGCTTCCGTCAATATAAACATTACCAGAAGGAATCTTGCCGGCAATAGCAGCTTTGTCTTCACTCAGGGCCAATACTTCCCCATTATCCATGATAAAGCAATTTTCTTCAGGCACCCCACAGTCTACTGCATGATTTGCATGCATCCTCTGCATCCGGTATTCCCCATGTATCGGCATGAAGAACTTTGGCCTGATCAAACGGAGCATGAGCTTCTGCTCTTCAGAGCTGCCGTGACCCGAGGTGTGGATATCGCTGAGCGGTCCGTGAATGACCTCTGCTCCCGCTCTTGAAAGCATGTTAATCGTACGCGATACGCTGATATTGTTCCCTGGAATCGGTGAAGAAGAAAATACGACCGTATCGCCAGGGTGGATCTGGATCTGACGATGTGTTCCGTTGGCAATCCGTGACAGGGCTGCCATAGGCTCTCCCTGGCTTCCGGTACAGAGAATCGTCACCTTATTCGCTGGCAGTCTGTTAATGGACTGGGCATCGATGAATGTATCCTTGGGACAGACGATATAGCCGAGGTCTCGGCCGATATCAATGGCAGCCTCCATGCTGCGCCCGAATACAGCTACCTTGCGTCCATGCTCTACAGCAGCGGCGATTACCTGCTGAAGCCGGTGGATATTAGAAGCGAAAGTTGCGAAAATTATCCGGCCATCCACTTTGCGGAAAACATCCTGTATGCTCTCACCCACACGGCGTTCAGACATCGTGAAGTTTGGCACCTCAGCATTCGTGCTGTCTGAAAGGAGGCAGAGCACCCCTTCCTTGCCGATCTCTGCCATCTTGGTCAGGTTGGCTGGTTCGCCAACCGGTGTGAAATCGAATTTGAAGTCGCCTGTATGGACGATCTGGCCGTTCGGTGTTTTTACGACTATTCCATAAGAGTCCGGAATACTGTGGGTTGTCCTAAAAAAGGTTACGGAAGTTTTGCGGAATTTAATCACATCGTCTTCCTGGAATTCGATCATCTTGGTCTGCCTGAGCAAGCCGTGCTCCTCAAGCTTGTTCCTGATGAGGCCGAGTGCCAGCTTGCCCCCGTAAACAGGTATGTTTAACTGCTTCAAAAGGTAAGGAATCCCGCCAATATGGTCCTCATGCCCGTGAGTGACGAACAGGCCCTTTATCTTATCTGCATTTTTTACTAAGTAGGTATAATCAGGAATAACATAATCGATTCCCAGAAGTTCATCTTCCGGGAATTTGATTCCTGCATCAATTAAGATAATTTCATCCTGAAATTGGACGGCGTATGTGTTCTTGCCTATTTCGCCTAAGCCGCCTAATGCGAATACTGCTGTCTGGTCATTTTTTACAAATTTCATAAATCATCATAGCTCCAATACATTAAAGTCTTCATTTTGTTTTTCATAAGTTAAGTAACTTCCGCTCACTTTTGCGATGTATTCGACATTATAATTTCTGTCAGCCACCTTTTGGCGCACATCCCGCTCTGAATCGCCTTCCACAAAGACCGACTTAGTTGCCTCGCGGACTGGAACCTCACTTGCAAGCTCTTGGTAGTAAATCTTAAATATCATCTTTGATCTCTCCTAACAACCTTGGTTTTAATATATATTTTAATCTATATTATCTGTTTTTAAAGGACTGGGTTTCTGCGTTCTTGAAACCGCATTCCTGCTGACTATTTCTTTATTATATATAATAAAAGGGAATTTTTCATGTTTTACAAAATAATTAAAGGTTTAAAGAATAATTTCCCATCCATTTTTAGTATACTTAGTGTACTTTACAATAAGGAAAGAGCCCTTCGCAAGTTTTGGAGGGCTTTTTTTAAAAAGTTTATGCGATTGTTTTTTTTCTAAGTAAATCCTTCCATTGTTCAGCAAGCTTTTTCCTTAATTTCTTTAGCATGGCGGATCACTCCTTACCCTTGATTTTAACTGAAAATTCAACAAAGTGAAACAACTTTCTTGAAAGCTGCCTGTCGAACGGACGATGAAGCAGGTGCCGGCCGGATTGCTGCCATCCTATTTTATGCCTATTCCCGGTAAAATTATGGTGGTGTTTTTTACCAGCTGGTTGTGCAATGCTATAAGATTGACAGGCAAGAGGGAAAATTGTTTTATGTATAGGGAATATGAGATAATATAAAAAGGTCTTTTTCTAAAAGAAGTTGTTTTTTCGGTTGAGTTCCGAAAGAAATTTAATTATCAAACAAGTGGATTTACGGTTCAGGTGCGAGACTGAGGAGCCGGCTTCAGGACTTCCGGCCTGCGAGTCATAAGTCAATAAGTCCTTCGGTTGGCTGTTTTTTAAAGTTATTGGGTTCAATAAAGTTTGTGTTTTCATTCTGCCCGCAGTAATCTAGTTAAAGCATCTTTCTCCGCCGGTCTTGGAGCAGAGGGACAGGTGAGGGAGACCCCGCAGGCAAGGCCGAGGAAGCTCACCGCCCGCCCCGCGCAGGTCGAATGGCTTAAGCGAAACCCGATTTCTTGTTCAATTGCCACAATGTATGCGAAGAAAGCCTAATAAATAAAAGCAGCCTTTTTACCTTAGTTGTTTTATGAGGAAGTGGAAAAATGGAAAAAATCGTTTTTTTTGATATTGACGGGACATTGCTTGATCATGATAAAAAAATACCTGACAGTACAAGGGAGGCAGTCAAAAGACTGCAGCAGAATGGGGTGTATGTCGCCATCGCCACAGGCAGGGCGCCTTTTATGTTCGATTACATCAGGGAAGAGCTTGATATAGAAACGTTTGTCAGTTTTAATGGCCAGTATGTGGTATTCGAAGGGGAAGCTGTCTGCCGGAACCCGCTTAACACCCAGGAGCTTGCCAGGCTGCATGACGCCGCTGAAAAAGAAGGGCATCCCCTGGTATTCATGAATGAACAAACCATGAAGTCTTCAGTTAAGCACAGTGACTTTATTATAGAGAGCATGGGTACGCTCCAATTTCCCCACCCTGAATTGGATCCTTCGTTCTATAGGGACCGGGAAATTTACCAGACCCTGCTCTTCTGTTCAGAAGCTGAAGAAGGCTTTTATTATGATCATCATTCTGTTTTCAAATATATAAGGTGGCACCGTCTGGCCATGGATGTGCTCCCCAAAGGGGCATCAAAGGCGGAAGGCATTAAGGCACTGATGGATAAAGCAGGTTTCAGACTTGAAGATGTATATGCGTTCGGGGACGGCCTGAATGATATTGAAATGCTCGGAGCAGTTGGGCATGGTGTCGCCATGGGTAATGCGCTGGATGAAGTGAAGAAGCATGCTTCCTTTGTAACCAGTGATGTAGCGGAAGATGGAATTTATTACGGATTAAAAAAAGCGGGCTTGATCTGACCATAAAAAAAGCTATCCGGCCGGATAGCTTTTTTTGTATGGCTCTTTTCTGAACAAACTTTTATTTTATCTTTCAATCGGTTTGCCATCAATAGGTGCAAAAGGCTGTTCCTTATTGATATGATCATAAAACATTACGCCATTCAAATGGTCGATCTCGTGCTGGAAGCAAATGGAGGGAAGGCCCCTGAGTCTGAGCTTAACATTTTCTCCCTCCAGGGTCGTTCCTTCGACTGTAACCCTGGCATGCCTTGGAACATAGCCCGGCACATCGCGGTCCACTGACAGGCAGCCTTCGCCGGCTGTCAAGTAACTCTTTTCAATAGAGCGGCTTACAATCTTTGGATTAAATAGCGCATAACTGATTGTATTTCCCTTGTCATCGGGGACCTGTACCGCGATCATCCGTTTAGGTACATTAATTTGAGGTGCTGCCAGGCCGATGCCCGGCCTGAGGCCGTACTTCAATGCTGTTTCAGGGTCCTGGCTGTTTTGGATATATTCCATCATGCTTCGCAGTATTTCCTTCTCTTCTTCAGAGGCAGGCAGTTCGACTGGCTCTGCTACAGAGCGCAGGGCAGGATGTCCTTCTCTGATTATGTCATTCATTGTGATCAAAATAAAAACCCCCATGCTTAACCAAAAAATATGTAAAACAAGTGTAGCAAATAATCTAGAAAATGTTAACTTGAAGTTCGTGTAAAGGGACTGCCCCGTTACCGGGACAGTCATCATTTTTAATTATATGAACTCAGATTGAAATTTAGAATGGGAAGCAGGCACCAACGATAATTAACAGAATAAACAATACGACTAACAGGGCAAAGCCCCTGCCAAAGCCGCAGCCTCTTCCGTAAGATGCTACAGGGTAACAGCATCCACCATAACCGTAACCGTACATAAGAAATTCCTCCTGTCTTTTTTTCTCCTGATAAAGACTTCTGCTCCTTTGTGGAAGGGCTCTGACATGAATCAGGATTTAATACAGCCTATGCTCTGCCGGACCTCCTGGTGAAGGCTATCGCCCATATATCAAAAAGAGTACAGGCTGACGCAGGGGTTACTCTGTTTCAATGGATTGGATTGCTGTTATAATGTAATCAAGCTATTTTGCCTGGGGCAGATGCAGGCTAAAGACGGGAGGAAGGAAATGCTAAGACAACAGTCACGGCGGCTGATCATGATGCTGGCTGCTTCAATATTCATCCTCCAGGGGTGTATGGGCGGCGGCCTGGAGGGCGAGGTAAAGGATGGACTTCAAGCTGTCTCGGGTGAGGAGAGCAAAGTTTCTAAACGGCAGCTCTCACTCATGAAGCTGGAGGAGAAGGAAAAATCAATATATGACAGGATCATAGGTCTCGGAATGGAGGATTATGATAAAATCGTCCAACTATCTGATGAGGCCCAGAAAAATATCTCATCACGGACTTCCGAAATTCAAAAAGAAAATGAGGCACTTCAAAAATCCAGAGATAAGTTTAAAAAAATAAAAAAGTCACTTTCTGAATTAGAAGACAAAGATAAAGCAAATAAACTTGCATCCATTATGGCAGACAGGTATAAAGCACACGACAGGCTCTTTGCTTATTACAAAGACAGCCTGAAGGCCGACAAGGAATTGTACTCCATGTTCAAGGATAAGAATCTTGACTATAAAACCCTGCAGGACCAGGTTGATAAAATTAATGTCCTGTATGGCAAAGTCAGGGAGGAGAACACCCGGTTCAACAAGCTGACAGCAGAATATGACAAACAGAAAAACAGTCTGCTTGAATCGATGGGAAAATAATCAGTCAAAAAATAAGCGCCGGAGGGTTCCGCCGCTTATTTTTTTGGATGAATTTCACAAGCCATGGAAAAAGTAAAAAGGAAGAATGGAGATGTTGATGCATAGTGGTGGAAGCATCGTATTTTTATTTCGGGGCAGGGAGTGTGATACAGGCAAGTTAGAAGATATACAACAGGTTATATGTTATACTGTTTAAGCGGTAACAAATAGGGGTAAATTACCATGTTGTCTTATCACAAACCTAGTGTTTGACTAGATTCTATAAGATGTTGTAAACTGTTAAAGGAAAATAAAGCATTGTACCATTGGTTAATCAAAAATGATAGATACAGGGTATTTTCGGCTTTCTATTATCGGGCGGTCATGTTTCGGTCCGGGGTATAGAGGAAATAGTGAAAATGGCCACCGGGAAGGCAATGGGTAATCCATGCTTTGTCTATATATTGTTCCAGTAGAAATGCTTTATATAATAAACCTTTTTATCTGAAAGGACAGGTGACGCAGATGGCTGGTAAAGCTCAAAAAAACCAATTTGATGTTAAAGAACAGCTTCAGGCTGTAGAAGATCAATTCCAGACTCTTCAAATTCTTAATGAAGAAGGAGAAGTTGTAAACGAAGCGGCTATGCCCGACTTGACGGACGACCAGCTTCAGGAACTTATGAAGCGCATGGTATACACCCGTATACTTGATCAGCGTTCAATTTCTCTAAACCGCCAGGGGCGTCTTGGATTCTATGCTCCGACTGCAGGGCAGGAAGCATCACAGCTAGCTTCACAATTTGCTCTTGAAAAAGAAGATTTCATTCTGCCGGGATACCGTGATGTTCCTCAGCTTATCTGGCATGGACTTCCGCTTTCACAGGCTTTCTTGTTCTCACGCGGACACTTTAAAGGAAATAAAATTCCAGAAGGCGTAAACGTGATTTCACCACAGATCATCATCGGTGCACAGTACGTACAAGCTGCCGGTGTAGCACTGGGCATCAAGAAGAGGGGCGCAAAAGCTGTTGCCATTACATATACAGGTGACGGCGGAGCTTCACAGGGTGACTTTTACGAGGGAATCAACTTTGCAGGTGCATACAAGGCACCGGCTATCTTTGTTGTTCAAAATAACCGTTTTGCCATTTCGACTCCTGTTGAGAAGCAGTCAGCCGCCAGGACCATCGCTCAAAAAGCAGTTGCTGCCGGTATCCCTGGAATTCAGGTTGACGGTATGGACCCGCTGGCAGTTTACGCTGCAACCCGTGAAGCACGCGAACGTGCGGTGAACGGCGAAGGACCGACACTTATTGAAACTCTGACATACAGATACGGCCCTCATACCATGGCAGGTGATGACCCAACCCGTTACCGTACTTCTGACCTCGACAATGAATGGGAAAAGAAAGACCCATTGGTGCGTTTCCGTAAATTCCTCGAAGGCAGGAACCTATGGACGGAAGAAATGGAAAACGAAGTAATTGAAACGGCGAAGGAAGACATTAAAAATGCCATCAAGGAAGCAGATGCAGAGCCTAAACAAAAGGTAACTGACCTGATGGAAATCATGTACGAAGAAATGCCTTCCAACCTGAAGGAACAGTACGAAATCTACAAAGAAAAGGAGTCGAAGTAAGTTATGGCTCAAATGACAATGGTTCAAGCAATCAATGATGCATTGCGAAACGAACTTAAAAACGACCCGAATGTGCTATTGTTTGGCGAAGATGTCGGCGTTAACGGCGGTGTATTCCGTGTGACTGACGGCCTCCAGAAAGAATTTGGAGAAGATAAAGTGTTCGATACACCCCTTGCTGAATCAGGAATCGGCGGATTGGCGATCGGTCTTTCTCTTCAAGGGTTCCGTCCAGTTCCGGAAATCCAGTTCTTCGGTTTCGTATTCGAAGTAATGGATTCAATCGCTGGTCAGATGTCCCGCATGAGATACCGTTCGGGAGGCCGTTACAATATGCCTATCACAGTCCGTTCACCATTCGGCGGCGGCGTGCATACACCTGAACTTCACTCGGACAGCCTGGAAGGCCTCATGACACAGACACCGGGATTGAAAGTGGTCGTCCCATCCACTCCTTATGATGCAAAGGGACTTCTTATATCTTCAATCCGTGATAATGATCCAGTCATCTTCCTTGAGCACTTGAAACTCTACCGCGCTTTCCGTGAGGAAGTGCCTGAAGAAGAATATACGATTCCCCTTGGAAAAGCGGATGTTAAACGTGAAGGTTCTGATCTGACCATCATTACTTACGGAGCTATGGTTCACGAATCTTTAAAAGCTGCTGAAGAGCTTGAAAAGGAAGGCCACTCAGTCGAGGTCATCGACCTTCGTACAATCATGCCGCTGGATGTCGATACCTTCATTGCATCTGTAGAAAAAACTGGCCGTGCGATTGTTGTACAGGAAGCACAGCGCCAGGCTGGTATTGCAGGGCAGGTCATCGGCGAAATTATGGAACGTGCAGTATTGAGCCTTGAAGCTCCAGTTCTGCGTGTGGCAGCTGCAGACACAATCTATGCGTTCTCACAGGCTGAATCTGTATGGCTTCCAAACTACAAGGATGTAATTGAAACGGCTAAAAAAGTCCTTAACTTTTAATTTCAGTTGATTTCGTGCTAAAAGCTCTCTGGATTTTGAAAGAGAGCTTTTGCATGGATTATGTCAAAAAGAAAAATTATTGAGAATATTTACTTTTTATTTTCAATAAAAAAGAATTTACGATAATATTAGGAGGTTAAATCCATGGCATTTCAATTTAAGCTTCCGGACATCGGTGAAGGTATCCGCGAAGGCGAAATCGTGAAATGGTTTGTAAAACCTGGAGATAAAGTACAGGAAGACGATGTACTATGTGAAGTGCAAAACGATAAAGCAGTTGTGGAGATTCCTTCTCCAGTCGAAGGGACTGTTGAAGAAATCAAGGTTGAAGAAGGAACTGTTGCTGTAGTCGGCGACGTCTTGATAACTTTTGATGCACCGGGATATGAGGATCTTCAATTCAAAGGTGACGATCATGGTGACGAGGGAGCCAAGGCGACTGAAGAACAGGTTCAGTCTACAGGCGAAGTAGGCCAGGATGTCCAGAAAGAAGAAACTGCAGCACCTGCAGCAGCAGCTGGTACACAAGCACAAACCGATGTGGACCCTAACCGCCGTATCATTGCTATGCCTTCTGTCCGTAAATACGCACGTGAAAAAGGAATTGATATCCGTCAGGTTGCCGGCTCAGGAGACAACGGCCGCATCCTGAAGAGTGACATCGATGCATTTGGAACTGGCGAACAGCAGCAGGCAGCTCCACAGGCAGAAGCGGCGGCAGCTCCTGCAGCTAAGGAAGAAAAAGCAGCAGCACCACTTGCTATTCCAGAAGGCGACTTCCCTGAAACCCGCGAAAAAATGAGCGGTATCCGTAAAGCGATCGCTAAAGCTATGGTTAATTCCAAGCACACTGCGCCGCATGTTACACTTATGGATGAAGTGGATGTTACCAAGCTTGTTGCCCACCGTAAAAAATTCAAGGAAGTGGCAGCTGCCAAAGGAATTAAGCTTACATTCCTTCCATATGTGGTAAAAGCTTTGACAAGCGCGCTGCGCGAGTTCCCTGCTCTAAACACATCAATCGATGATGCAACAAGCGAAATCGTGCACAAGCACTATTACAACATCGGGATTGCTGCCGATACAGAAAAAGGCCTGCTGGTGCCTGTTGTGAAAAATGCGGACCGCAAGTCTGTATTCACAGTATCAAATGAAATCAATGAATTGGCCGGAAAAGCACGTGAAGGCAAGCTGGCTCCAGCCGAAATGAAAGGTGCTTCCTGCACAATCAGCAACATCGGTTCAGCTGGCGGACAATGGTTCACTCCAGTCATCAACCATCCAGAGGTTGCAATCCTTGGAATCGGCCGCATCGCCGAAAAACCAGTGGTAATTGGCGGCGAAATCGTAGCTGCTCCAGTATTGGCGCTGTCACTCAGCTTTGACCACCGCATGATTGATGGTGCAACTGCACAGAACGCACTGAATCACATCAAGCGTCTATTAAACGATCCAGAACTATTGTTAATGGAGGGGTAATAAATGGTAGTTGGAGATTTCCCAATTGAAACAGATACTCTTATCATCGGTGCAGGCCCTGGAGGCTATGTCGCCGCAATCCGCGCGGCTCAGCTTGGGCAGAAAGTTACAATCGTAGAAAAAGCGAACATGGGCGGCGTCTGTCTGAATGTCGGCTGTATCCCATCAAAAGCTTTAATCACTGCAGGACACCGTTATGACCATGCACTTCATTCAGAAGACATCGGGATCAGCGCTGAAGGCGTAAAAGTCGACTTCTCTAAGGTGCAGGCTTGGAAATCAAGTGTAGTAAACAAACTGACTGGCGGTGTTGAAGGCCTTCTGAAAGGCAATAAAGTAAACATCGTCCGCGGTGAAGCTTATTTTGCAGATGAAAACAGCATCCGTGTAATGGATGAGAATTCAGCTCAGACTTATACTTTCAAGAATGCTATCATTGCTACAGGTTCAACTCCGATTGAACTGCCGGCATTCAAATATTCAGAGCGGGTAATCAATTCTACCGGAGCACTTGCGCTTAAAGAAGTTCCTAAGTCCCTAGTCGTAATCGGCGGAGGCTATATCGGAACTGAGCTTGGCGGAGCATATGCAAACTTCGGCACAAAGGTTACCATCCTTGAAGGTCTTGACGACATCCTTGCAGGCTTTGAAAAACAAATGTCTTCACTTGTTGCCAAAAACCTGAAGAAAAAAGGCGTTGAAATCGTAACTAAAGCTATGGCTAAAGGCGTAGAAGAAAGCGAAAACGGCGTAGTGGTAACATATGAAGCCAAAGGTGAAACCCATACAGTTGAGGCAGACTATGTGCTTGTAACTGTCGGACGCCGTCCTAACACTGAGGAGCTTGGCTTAGAGCAAATCGGCGTGAAGAAGACGGAGAGAGGCTTGATTGAGATCGACAGCCAATGCCGTACCAGCGTAAAAAATATTTTCGCAATCGGTGATATCGTTGAAGGACCGCCGCTTGCCCACAAAGCTTCTTATGAAGGCAAGATTGCTGCTGAAGCAATTGCTGGACATCCGGCTGAAATTGATTACCTTGCGATTCCTGCTGTTGTTTTCTCAGAGCCGGAACTTGCTTCTGTAGGTTATACAGAAAAGCAGGCTAAGGAAGAAGGAATTGCCATCACTGCTGCGAAGTTCCCATTCGCTGCTAATGGACGTGCACTTTCTCTGAACAGCACAGACGGTTTCATGAAGCTGATCACTACAAAAGAAGATGGCGTAGTAATCGGGGCTCAGGTTGCCGGTGCAGGCGCTTCAGATATGATCTCTGAACTTGGACTGGCTATCGAAGCAGGAATGACTGCAGAAGATATCGCCATGACAATCCATGCTCACCCGACACTTGGTGAAATCACAATGGAAACAGCTGAAGTTGCGCTTGGACTTCCAATCCACGTGATGAAATAATTCTGGCAGTTCCTGCCCCTGCTTTTAAAAGCAGGGGTTTTTTTGTGTGAACTTTTTCATGAAATAGCCCAAGCCTTAATAGGATGAATAAAGGCAGAAATTAAAGATCTATTGAAGCGGGGCTGGATAAGAATGAAGAGTTATATCGTATTTTTATTTCAGACGATGGTATGGAGCGGCTATACGCTGGCTGTATGGCTGTCAGACCATGATCGGATATTATACAAAGTAACGATGTTTATCATTTTTTGTTATTTATCTCTTATAATAGGGAAAACAATATTAAAGTCGAACAGACGTACATTTTTGATCACATGTACAAGCCTTTCCTTTTATCTGCTGGCAAATCTATGTCTGCACAGCATTGTGCCGCTTTGACTATGTGCAGGGAAGAATTTGTGGAGAGTGATGCGTGCAAGTAAGTCGGTGAGAACTTCCGATTATAATGTCACAAAGGAACTAAAGGAGTATACATATGGCAAAAAAATTACTGCTTTGCATCCTGCTGCTCTTTACAGCGTCAGGATGCGGACAAAAACAGAAAGCGGAGCCTGCTGCTGGAGAAAATGTTAAGAAAGCATCTGGCGAAAAGGGCGGAGAAGCGCCTTCCGGTAAAGAGGAAAAACCGCCTGCACAAGAATCAGAAGGTATGTCTGAAAGACAGGACGAAGAAGATTCAGATGGTAAGCCGAAAGAAACTGCAGTCCAGGCCGCCTCCAAGTATCGGGTAAATCCTAATGACTGGTCTATCATTCCACTTAAGGATGCAGCTAAAAAGGTGGCACTGCTTACAATTGATGATGCCCCTGATAAGTACGCTGTTGAAATGGCAGCCATTTTAAAGGAAAAAGGTGTACATGCCATTTTCTTTGTCAACGGCCATTTTATAAAAACTGGGGAAGGGAAGGCGAAATTAAAAAAAATCCACGATTTGGGATTTACGATTGGAAATCATACATACGATCATGTGAACTTAAAGGAAATCTCTGAAGAGGAACAAAGCCGCCAGATTATCTCCTTGAATGATGAAATTGAAAAAATCATTGGAGAACGTCCGAAATTCTTCAGGGCACCATTTGGTGCCAACACATCCCACTCCAGGCAGGTGGCTTCAAATGAAAAAATGATCGTTATGAACTGGACATATGGATATGACTGGGAAGCCAGCTATCAAAACAGCCCAGCCCTGACTAACATTATGGTAAACTCTCCATTATTGAGGGATGGAGCGAATCTGCTCATGCATGACCGTCAATGGACCAAAGAAGCGCTGCCGGGGATTATTGACGGCCTGCGCAAAAGAGGCTTTGGAATTGTGGATCCCCGGGAGATCGAGGTGATGGAGTGAGGAGCTGAAATGCTGCCACCTCGCCTTTTAAACTATAAGCGGATCTTATTAAACGTCTTAAAACCGAGGATATTCCATACTTTTGGGATATCCTCGGTTTTTTGCCAGAAACCAAGGGGAGCTGCTCCACACCCTGGGGGCTGTCCTCTTTAGACAGTAAATAAAACAAATCCATCGGATGCCGCCCCCATAGTGCTGAGAATCTGGAATGTTCCTACCAAAAGCATGCTGATGCTCTGCAGCCAGACCGCCGGACTGGAAGTCTCATCTGCGTTTGTAAAAAAACATAACCCGGCCGTTGAATAAGTGCAGTTCCCCTTCCAGCTGTTTAGCCAGGAATTTGGAGAATTCGTTCGCTTTACCCTTATCGCCAAATGTGGAGGCAGGCGGCAGGGTGATGTGGATGGCGGATTGCAATTTGCCGCTCTGTTGATCTCCAGTAATTTTTTCAGCAGCAACGCCCATGATGATGGCATTGTACCGGTCATGAGAGGATGTGAGAGTGAACCAGCTGCGGGAGTCTGAGGGAGTATCATCTATTTCGTAAGGAAAGGCCATGCTGCTATAATTACATCCCACCTGCCGGCCGGTTTTGGCGGTTATCTCCTGGTAATAGCGAAGCCAATTCTTTAACTCGTCAAGAGTAATGGTCTGTTGTTTAGATTGTTCAACCAGCTTTATGTAGGCGGTTTCAGTCATAATTTTCAACTCCATTTTATTATAAGAATTTTTAGTTAATTTTACCCGAGTGAGTAACTCTGTACAATAGCCATCCTTCCATTATATGTGATAAGTAAAAAAACAGTCCTATTGTTGAACATATTAGCGATAATATTTATTAATGTTACATACAATTAGCGCTTGATTTATTAAAAGTGATATATTATTATAAAGTCAGAGGATATAAAGCGCTTTCACGGGTAATGACAAAACATGAATAAGAAGGGGTTTGAGGCTATGGGTACGATTGTTTGTCAAACTTGCAACAGCACGATTGATCATTATGATGATGATAAGGTAAATGTTTTGTATTCAGCGAAATGCCACTGCTGCCAGGACAGTAAGATGGAGAGAGACGAGATTAGGGGTTAATATAGAAAAAGCCTTGCCGGCATTCCGCAAGGCTTTTATTATTTTGATTTTTTTTAGAAAGGCTGTTTTCGCATATATTGGATCTATTGAACAAGAAAGTTGATTTCCGCTGCAGGCACTCGCGGATCTTAGGGGCGGGCGCTGAGCCTCCTCGGCTTTGCCTGCGGGGTCTCACCTGTCCCGCTGCTCCCGCAGGAGTCTCGCGCCTGAAGCGTAAGTCAACTTGGCTTTATGATTAAATATCTCGATACTCTTTAGAGCTAACATTTTATCTCAGCGAATGGCCTTATGTTCCTTGATGACTCTAAGGTGTCTCAGGTCATAATCTTCAGGACCCTGAACGGGAAGGCCTGCTTCCAGGTTCTTCGTGATGTAATACAGATTCTCTTCGGTTATGATTTCACCAGGGATGAAGATGGGGATTCCTGGCGGATAGACCATGATGAACTCCGCAATGATTCTGCCTGCCGACTCTTCGAAGGGAACCACCTCGGTTTCTGCATAGAAGGCGTCCCTCGGTGTAAGAGCTAGGCCGGGGATAGCCGGCAGGATTACGGGAATTTCTTTGTGTTCTTCTGAATAGTGTTCAAATTCCTCAGCGAGATCCTTCATGGCATCGATCAGCAGTTCTGCTTCTGTTTCTGTATCACCGGGTGTAACAATACAGAGGAGGTTATACATATCTGAAAGTTCCACTTCAATGTTGTGCTTTTCCCTCAGCCACTTTTCCACATCATACCCATTAAGTCCAAGCTTCTTGATAGAAATAATTAATTTGGTTGGGTCATAATCATAGGTAGCTTTGCTTCCTAATATTTCTTCCCCGACACAATACAGCTTGGGGATTTTGTTTATTTCCTGCCGGATATGATTGGCCAGGGTGATTGTCTTCTCAATAAGTTTCCTTCCCTCTGTAGCAAGCCTTTTCCTGGCCGCATCAAGTGATGCAAGCAAAATGTAGGAAGTGGATGTGGTGGTAAGCATGCTCAGGATAGATTTTACCCGGCTTACCGAGACAAGGCCCTCCCTGACATTCAGAATGGAACTCTGTGTCAATGACCCTCCGAGCTTATGGACACTCGTTGCGGCAAGATCTGCACCAGCCTGCATGGCGGACATCGGCAGTCTTTCATGGAAGTGGATATGAACACCATGTGCTTCATCAACCAGTACAGGAACAGAATAAGAATGAGCAATTTCAACTATTTTTTTCAGGTCGGCAGATATGCCGAAATAGGTCGGATTAATGACAAGTACAGCTTTTGCATCAGGATGCTGCTGCAGGGCCTTCTCCACCGAATCTGTCGTAATCCCATGGGATATCCCCAGGTTCACATCCACTTCAGGATGGATGAAGACCGGGACGGCCCCGGCAAAAACGATGGCTGACATAACGGACTTGTGTACATTTCTTGGTACAATGATTTTATCTCCAGGTCCGCAGACACTCATGACCATAGTCATGATCGCCCCAGAGGTTCCCTGTACAGAGAAAAAAGTATGATCTGCACCAAAGGCTTCTGCGGCCAGAACATGGGCCTTGTGTATCATGCCTTTTGGGGAATGCAGATCATCAAGCGGAGCAATATTTATTAAGTCAATGGAGAGTGCATTTTCTCCAATGAATTCTTTGAATTCAGGATCCATGCCCTGTCCCTTTTTGTGGCCGGGAATGTGAAATTGAACGGGGTTTTTCTTAGCATGTTCAAGGAGTCCGGTAAAAAGGGGTGTTTCATATTGATTCATCTATGACACCTCTTTGTATGTAAAATATTTTACTAACTATAGCAGCCCTTGTTAGTATTAACAAAACAAATGAATTATAGCATTTGTAAGCTGGTTTGCATAGCTGTATCTATGATAGCAGAAAAAATGGGCAAGGACATGTGGAAGGGGTTTTTTTTGTGTGGAAAACAAGGGTCACTAAGCTGCTCAATATCGAATATCCAATCATACAGGGCGGTCTTGCCTATCTGGCCTATGCTGAACTGGCTGCGGCGGTTTCAAATGCCGGTGGACTGGGGCAGATTACAGCGATGTCGCTTGAAAACCCGGATGCACTGACAATGGAGATCCGGAAAGTGAAGGAAAGGACAAATAGGCCGTTTGGCGTCAATTTTGCCATAGGCCAGCACGGAAGGCCATTCGAACACTTCGTTGAGGCAGCCATGAAGGAGGGAGTTGAGGTTATGAGTGTTACAGGGGGAAACCCTGCTCCTTTTTTCAAGCTGCTTGAAGGAACAAAAGTGAAAAAACTGGTGCTGGTTGCAGCCAGGAGGCAGGCCCAAAAAGCCGAAGAACTAGGGGCAGATGCTGTTATGGCAGTTGGTCATGAAGGCGGCGGGCACCTGGGGAAGAGCGATACCGGTACACTGGTGCTGATTCCCCGGGTAGTTGATTCCGTTTCCATCCCTGTGATAGCATCCGGCGGCATTGGGGACGGGAGGGGCCTGATGGCTGCGCTCTCCCTTGGGGCTGAGGGAATAGAAATGGGGACAAGGTTCATTGCCACCAGGGAATGTATACATGCCCATCCTCTATACAAAGAAGCCCTGTTAAATGGTTCCGAGGATGAGACCGTAGTCATTAAGCGTACATTGGGAGCGCCTGCACGCGCCATTTCTAACGGATGGACCCAAAAGCTGATTGAAATGGAACAGAGAGGCACAACATATGAAGAAGTGAAGGATATGATCAGCGGGCATGCCAACAAACGGTTCATTCATGAAGGGCAGAATGATGGATTTGCGTGGGCCGGCCAGGTTATGGGCATGATCCGGGATGTGCCCTCGGCAGCCGCATTGATTGAGGGAATCATGAAAGAAGCTGGCGATATCAGGAGAAAATGGGCAGAATAAGTTCTATAACTATAAAGCAGGTGAATGGAATGGAATATCAGTATCCAATTGATTATAGCTGGACCACCGAGGAAACGGTCGATGTGATTAGGTTTTTTGAGTTTGTGGAACAGGCGTATGAAAAGGGAATTCAAAAGGAAAGACTCATGGATCAATACCGCAGGTTCAAGCAGATTGTACCTGGGAAAGCTGATGAAAAAAAGCTTACAGGGGAATTTGAAGAGATGAGCGGCTACTCTTCATACCGCACTATACAAAAAGCGAAGGAAGCGGAACCTGGTGCAGCCATAAAAATGTAATCATTCTATAAAAAAGGCTGGACGCTCACCGAAGAGGGACCAGCCTTTTTCGCGTGTTTAAGATAATTTATAAAGGGGTATTAATGTCTCAAACACTTCCTGGATGACTGTTGTAAGTTTATCGGCTGACATAGTGACGGCTTCTTCTCTCGGTATGTGCAGCCCGCAAAGGATTTCAGCACTCTTCACATTTTGAACACGCTCGAATAAGGCAAGAAGGCCATCCTTTGTAAGTTTGGAGCCTGGTGCCGCATCCGGGATGGTGTGGTCCCCTGACCAGACAAAATGTCCCGGGATGGAACTGACAATTTGATCTATATTCTGTTTAAAGGCCGCGCCAGCCGCACCTTTATGGGGAGCTTCATAAATGAGGGCGAACCAGATAAATACATGCGTTTCCCAAAGGCCGATCTGAAAATGCGGCATCATTTTATAACCTCTTTTATTTGAGGAGAAAGCCACCCAGGTATCATTTGGCGGATTGATTGTCCTCCGGGCATGCTTAGCCACATGATAGTGCATTTCTTCACCTGTCATTACAGCAAGCTCACCTGCAAAATGCTGTCCAAGCGCTTCAAGCTTTGGACGCAGTCTTTCCTGAAGAGCCGACATCCGGTCCTCAAGGCCAGCTATCTTGAATACGTTGAAATCTGAGGCTGTAAAACCTGTAATTTTCACTGAATTTCCTCCTATAGATGACAATATCCATGTATTTTATCACATCGCCCTGCAAAAAGAAGACATGGAGTCTTACAGCTTGGAAAAATAGATTTTAGCACAATTTTGTTGCCGTTTTAAATGGGTAAACATAATATGATAAAAAAATAACAGAAAATTTAGATAACTAAGCACAAAATTGAATGAAGGGGTGTCTACTATGAAACAAGTTGTGAATCATGCACTTAAGGCTAAAGAAGTTGAAAAGCATAAAACAGCCGTACTTAGAATGGAAATGGACTATGAACTGGCTACTTTATATGAAGCAATGAACGAGCACAATGAAGAGAAGAAAACGAAATGCATGAAGAGACTTGAAAGAATCAGACAAGAGCTTGTCCGCTTAAAAGGTTTCTAGCATTAATTCAGAATGGGAGTCTAACCTAATCGAATGGATATATTAAAAAGCCGGATGGAAGAAATTCCTTAGGCGGGCTCAGAGTGCTGTCAATACTGAGTCCGCCTTTTATATATCATTGGTAAAAACTTGAATGATTATGTGCAATGGCATAAGCTGAAAATATAGTGAAATGGAACACATTCTTCATACAATAGTTCGGAGGCGTAATAGATGGATTGGAAGCAGATAGATACATATGCAAAAGTTTGGATTAAGGAAGCCGGCCAGAGGATAAGAGATTCTTTTGATTTGGAACTGACCGTCGAGACCAAGTCAAATGCCAATGACCTGGTAACCAATATGGACAAAGCCACAGAAGAATACTTCCATGAGAAAGTCAGCGGGAAATTTCCTGGGCACCGGATACTCGGTGAAGAGGGAATCGGTTCTGAGATCAATGACCTGAAGGGCATCGTCTGGATAATCGATCCGATTGACGGTACGATAAACTTTGTTCACCAGCAGCGCAACTTTGCCATATCAATCGGAATCTTCGAGGATGGTGTCGGGAAAATCGGGTTGATATATGATGTCGTACATGATGAGCTGTATCATGCCTTCAAAGGGGAAGGGGCCTACATGAATGAGGTAAGCCTCCCGTCTCTCAAGCCAGTTCCCGTCAAGGAAACCATACTTGCTGTCAATGCTTCATGGATCCACTCTAACAGGCTTGTCCCAAAAGATCGGCTGATCAGCCTGGTATCCGATGTCAGGGGAACCAGATCCACAGGATCTGCTGCACTGGAGCTCGCCTATGTAGCGGCAGGGCGCTATGATGCCTATGTAACATTGAGGCTCTCCCCGTGGGATTATGCAGCAGGAATCATCTTAATTGAGGAAGTGGGCGGGGAGGTTACGAATGTATCTGGCGGCAAGATCGATTTTCTATCGAAAACATCGGTTTTTGCTTCCAAACCCGGCCTGCATGAAGAAATCATTGAGAATTACTTTATCGAGAAATAAAAAAATTGCCGTCAGGCAATTTTTTTATGGATTATAATTCTCCTCTTTCGCGCAGCTTCTTTTTTTGGGAGAAACCGGTGCCCATGGATATGACCAGTACAGCCAGACATGCAATGAATACAACGGCGCTTCCCTCGGCGATGGCGATACCGATTCCAGCAATGCTCGCTGCCGCAAGGAAGGATAGAATTACAAATAATACCTTGTTTTTCATAGAAATCACCTCTATACTCCTATTGTACTCAATTTCAAATTTTGTTTCTAGTATCTTTGTGGTATAATATGTTGGTTATATAAATGTAATGGATAAAATTTAAATAAATCTAGGAGTGGAATTTTTTTGAACCTTCGCAGCGATATACGTAATATAGCAATTATAGCTCACGTCGACCATGGTAAAACAACACTGGTTGACCAGCTTTTGAAGCAGTCTGGCACATTCCGTGTGAATGAGCATGTTGAGGAAAGAGCCATGGACTCAAACGACCTCGAGAGAGAAAGAGGAATAACGATTCTGGCAAAGAATACTGCCGTTCAATATAAAGATACACGCATCAATATCCTTGATACTCCGGGACATGCTGACTTCGGTGGAGAAGTAGAACGTATCATGAAAATGGTAGATGGCGTTCTCCTTGTGGTGGATGCATATGAAGGCTGTATGCCGCAGACCCGTTTTGTCCTCAAAAAAGCCCTTGAACAAAAAATCACACCGATTGTTGTAGTCAATAAGATTGACCGTGATGCAGCCCGTCCTGAAGAAGTTGTCGACGAAGTTATCGACCTTTTCATCGAGCTGGGTGCAGACGAAGAACAGCTTGAGTTCCCAGTGATCTATGCTTCAGGCATTAACGGAACAGCCAGTAACGAGCCAGATCCTGCCAAGCAGGAAGAAAATATGGAACCATTGTTTGAAGCGATTGTAGAGAATATTCCTGCACCGGTTGACAATCGTGATGAGGCACTTCAATTCCAGATCGCACTTCTTGATTACAATGACTATGTCGGAAGAATTGGGATTGGCCGTGTATTCCGCGGAACAATGAAGGTTGGACAGCAGGTTGCCCTGATGAAACTGGATGGCAGTGTCAAGCAGTTCCGTGTTACAAAGATCTTTGGTTTCACCGGTCTCAAAAGAATTGAAATCGATGAAGCTTACGCAGGGGACCTGATTGCTGTTTCCGGCATGGAAGATATCAATGTCGGTGAGACTGTGTGTCCATTCGATGCCCAGGAAGCACTGCCAATACTCCGAATTGATGAGCCGACCCTTCAGATGACTTTCCTGGTAAATAACAGCCCGTTCGCAGGTCGTGAAGGAAAGTATCTGACTGCACGCAAAATTCAGGAAAGACTGGATCTTCAGCTGCAGACAGATGTCAGCCTTCGCGTAGATGAAACGGATTCACCGGATGTCTGGATCGTATCCGGCCGCGGCGAGCTTCATCTTTCTATTCTGATCGAAAACATGAGAAGAGAAGGATATGAGCTTCAAGTTTCCAAACCGGAGGTTATCGTTCGTGATATCGATGGAGTCCGCTGTGAGCCTGTGGAACGTGTTCAGATTGATGTGCCGGAAGAGCATACTGGAGCGATCATGGAATCGATCGGAGCCCGTAAAGGTGAAATGGTCGATATGATCAACAACGGCAGCGGCCAAGTGCGTATGATTTTCATGGTGCCGGCACGCGGACTGATTGGTTATTCTACAGAGTTTCTTACGCTGACCAGGGGTTACGGAATCCTGAACCATACCTTTGACAGCTATCAGCCGATGGCTCAGGGCCAGGTAGGCGGACGCCGCCAGGGAGTATTGGTTTCAATGGAATCCGGAAAAGCCTCTCAATACGGTATCATGCAGGTAGAAGACAGAGGTGTGATTTTCGTTGAGCCGGGTACTGAAATCTATGAAGGAATGATCGTCGGGGAACATAACCGTGAAAGTGATATTACAGTGAATGTTGTTAAAGTCAAGCAGATGACCAATATGCGTTCTGCGAACAAAGACCAGACAACGACCATGAAAAAGCCGCGCATTATGTCACTTGAAGAGGCTTTGGAATACTTGAATGACGATGAGTACTGTGAAGTTACTCCGGAATCCATCCGTCTTAGGAAGAAAATTCTGGACAAGAACGAACGTGAAAGAGTCGCCAAAAAGAAAAAGTATGCAGAATCTTAATCTGTAAACACTGGGGAGGGTAACACGATGGATGGCTTAGAGCATTTAAGCCCAGCTGCAAGGCTCTTTGTAGACCTGTTCGGCACGAAAGCCGGTACAAATGTACTTTACGCGTCGATAGTACTGCTCTCCATTTTGGTCTATAATCTTGGATTTGCCAGGAAACTGTCTGTTTTTAAAAACCTGATTATATACATTTCACTTGCGCTTGGATGCCTTATGCTTACCATCCTGGCCATTCAGCTGCCGGTAGTCGAATCACTGCTGGTTGCTGCCTTCGTTCTTGGAATATATAAAATCAGGCTGAATCAGCAGAAGCGCCAGCAAGTGGAGCAGTAAGCCATGAATTCACTTCAGGATGCATTATACAATTGGCTTACCATCAAAGTGGTGTGTGATGCCAGGCCGGAAGATACAGCAGCCTTTGAGACTAAAGAAATGTTTGAAGGGCTCCTTACAGAGGAGCATGCTTTGGGCTCTCTCAAAGTCAGGAAGGATGGCTCTATGTATTATGTGGATTTCGTGAAGGACGGCTCGGCTGACATCAGGAGGTTTCCTGCCGAACTGATTGAAGCAATGCTCCATCAGATTAACCTGGAACCTCAGAAATACAGGAATTTTACCTGATTTATTTTATAGCAATAAAAAGGGCGGCTAATTGAGCCGCTAAAACATAGCCCGGGATTAAAAACTTATTGTTTTTGCCCGGGCTTTGCTGCTTTCAAATTAAAAACAGCTGGCTGTTATCCTATGCCTTTTATTCACTTGGATGCATGAAAAAATTTCTTCAATTGACAGCCTGATTTTACTGCAAAAAAAATAGAGGATGACCCATTTGTTTTTTTAAGGGTCGTCCTCTATTTTTTTGCATTTCACCAGTCATCCTGTTTTTTTGGGCTCCTATAGAGCCGAAAACTTCCTGTTGCAATTCTTTCCTTAGTCCGCACTTCAATTCGGCTGTAACAGTCCTTGCACAAATATGTATGGATAGGCCTGTTTCTCAGGCGCTTTGCTAACAGTGTATCGCTATTGATCGACTCAATTTTTTCGCATAAAACACATTTAACCCTCATTCGGCACCTCTTCTCCTGCCTATATTCTATCCCTAGTATACCATCTTTTAAGCAAGAAGGAATAACTCAAGAGCATACAGAATATTTTCTTATACTTCTGTCTGAAGGACTACCTTTAAAAAACCGTTAGGAGGAAGAACCATGCCTAATCTGGTGGAAACCGAACTGATTCCATCCTTATTCGAGTTCCTGCAAAAGGAGCAACTGGCAGTCCTGTCAACCATAGACCATGAAGGGGGAGGGCCTAATGTAAATTTGATTTCCTGGATACTTGCCAGGGATGAAAAGACGATCGTATTTGCTGCAGCCAGCCGGTCCAGGATTATCCAGAACATCAGGCATCATGAGAGGGCGGTACTGGTGCTTTTTGCAGAAGAATCCGCCTTTTCCATCAACGGCCAGGTTATGATTAAAAACGAGCGGATCAAGGATGTCCCGCTCGCTCTGACTATACTGGAAATGAGTGTTTATGAGGTGAGAGATATAATGTTTTATGGTTCCAAAATTTCACATAATCCTGAATACAGCAAAATGTATGATGAAGAGGCGGCATGTCTTCTCGACCGCCATGTCATGGAGGCGTTAACGAAATCTTGAGGAGGCCCGCCACATCCTAGGGCTTCCTAAAGATTCATCTATCCCGGTCTTTATAATGGTTGGATTGCTCGTCCTGCTCTTTTTCCATGATTTTCTTTTCTTGCCGGTTCATTTGTTTTTTTGGCTCTTCTGTTGTTTTATACGGTTCATTGTCATTCTTGTCTCCAGGGACCGTAGGGATCAGCCTGCCCGCTATATTTCCCAGTTCATTCATAATGCCTGGCAGCGGCCGCCCATCTTTGATATCTTGGGACAGCTCCCGAAGCCTTGCAGTAATGTCTGGATCAGCCACAACCATTGCGCGTCCACCCTGAGGGTCGTTTTCAAGCGACTCGCCAACGGCATACTTTATCGACCCTGTCTGTGACCGTTCTATATCATCATCAATGTCGATGCCGACAATGGCATAGGCTCCAAGCACTACAGCGGCCGCTTTATTTACATTCGGGTTCCTTAGCGCCAAATCTTCCAGCCGGCGGGATACCTGCTGGCTGGTGAGGCGGTCGCGATTCTGGATGGCTGAATTCCTGACGCCTGCCTTATGATTTTCTTTACTGTCAGGGTTTGATCCATCTGCCCCGCAGGCTGTCAGCACGGAGCAGATCATCACAAACGGAATCAGCTTTTTCATGGGTATCCTCCTTGTGCTGGCACACTTTTTTACCTAGTTTGGATTTTTCCTTCTATCCTTATTCAAAATCTCATATATTTTAGCAATACACTTGTCCCTTTCATAAACTAATATCAAAGCCTAAAGTCCCTGTTTATCCGCTTTGGCTTCGATTTTTTAATCGGGAGGCGTCCAATTGACCAAAATCTATATATTAGATACCAATGTCCTGTTACAGGATCCATATGCCATCTTCTCATTTAAAGACAACGACGTGGTTATTCCAGCTGTTGTCCTTGAGGAAGTTGATTCAAAGAAAAGGTATATGGATGAAATTGGAAGGAATGCAAGACAGGTATCAAAGCTGATAGACGGATTTCGATCGGCGGGGAAGCTTCATGAAAGGATTCCGCTCCATAATGGAGGCACTCTTAAAATTGAACTCAATCACCGATCCTTTCATCAGCTTCAGGAAATCTTTGTAGAAAAAACAAATGATAACCGCATTCTGGCTGTTGCAAAAAATTTATTGATCGAAGAAGAAACCAAACAGAATGGAAAGGCAGTTATTCTTGTCTCTAAGGATGCACTGGTCAGGGTGAAGGCAGATGCCATCGGACTGACAGCGGAGGATTTTTTAAGTGACCGGGTCATCGAGACTGATCACATTTATACTGGATTTCAAGAACTATATCTCCAGGGGGAAGAAGTAAATTCATTTTATCAAAAGGGAGAATTGAAGCTGGAACAGTTAGTGCCAAAACCCCATTGCTATCCGAATCAATTCTTGATCATGAAAAATGCACTTGGCGGTTCTTCATCGGCACTAGGAATGGTGGATGCCTCATGCAGGGCAGTGAAGAAGCTTGTCTGCGACCTTGACCATGTGTGGGGGATCAAGCCAAGAAATGTGCAGCAGACCATCGCAATTGAACTGCTGCTCAGGACGGATATACCCCTTGTTACATTAGTAGGCAAGGCGGGCACAGGGAAGACGCTTCTTGCACTTGCAGCGGGACTGCTTCAGACAGAAGACCTGGGTCTCTATAAGAAGCTGGTTGTTGCAAGGCCGATTGTGCCTGTTGGGAAGGATATCGGCTATCTGCCTGGTGAGAAGGATGAAAAACTGAGGCCTTGGATGCAGCCGGTATTCGATAATTTGGAATATCTGTTCAATACAAAAAAACCCGGGGAACTAGATGCCATTTTAGCGGGCATGAATTCCATAGAAGTAGAAGCTTTGACGTATATCCGGGGACGCAGCCTGCCAGATCAGTTCATCATTATCGATGAAGCCCAGAACCTGACGAAGCATGAGGCGAAGACCATCCTGACACGGGTGGGGGAACGAAGCAAAATTGTACTGATGGGTGACCCGGAACAAATCGACCATCCTTATTTGGATGAGTACAATAATGGGCTGGCATATGTGGTAGAAAAATTTAAAGACCAGCAGATAGCTGGCCATGTAAAGCTGATTAAGGGAGAGCGTTCAGGGCTGGCACAATTGGCAGCCAATCTCCTATGAATAATGTGAATCAATGACGGCAAGCTTTTTGCCGTTTTTTGAGGCGGTCATTCAATAATGAAACCCGTGACATCCCGTAGGGGATCGGCAGAATTTGAACCATCCTTGAAGTAAATATATACCGGGCCGCCTTCCTTAATGGGCTTTCCAGCTTGCGAAAAACCAGCCAGCAGATTGTCGGCGTCCGAAAGCGGGAGCCGCACGTTTTTTGTCCTGCATTCTATAATCAAGGTGGATGCCCCATTCTTCGGCTGGGCATTTTGAATGAACGGAGTGAGCGGCATCCCGAAAGTCCCGTTCAACAATTTTTCTTTTTGATATTTTTTCTCTGTCTTAAGCGTAGGCGGGTGAATGGCGCCTTCCATGATTTCGCGGTCCCAGTGTTTGGATGCCCTTTTTGTGTATTCCTCCAGGTCATCCTGACCGTTCGCTGCACCGGTTGTAAAGAAGGTGTCAAGATCCACCTTTCTGTCATCAAAAATCCAGACACCTGGATCAAGGGTGATGGGGAAGGTGACATTTCCTTTTATTGTAAGTATGGCTTCCATGGTGTATCCCTCCAAGATAAGTATCTAGCCTTAGTATAATCCTTTGCAGGCTTTCTGTCCTATGTTTTGGTACAAGTACCTTGAAATCTTGGCTGGTATCGCTCATCTCCTTGCTTTTTTTTGAAACAACAGGTAGAATTTAAAGATAGAATTGTAAGGTCGCTCTGAAATGGGGGATTTAGGAATGGCGTCAGATATGCTAGTGAACTATCGCGATAAAGCATTCACCTTGCTGAAAGGCGATGCTGAAAAGATATTGAAACTGATAAAGGTGCAGATGGATAACCTGACCATGCCTCAATGTCCTTTGTATGAAGAGGTGCTCGATACCCAAATGTTCGGCCTGTCACGGGAAATTGATTTTGCCGTCCGCCTTGGGCTGATCCCGGAGCTTGAAGGGAAGGCGCTTTTAGATACATTGGAACGGGAACTGTCGGCTTTGCATGAAGCTTCCCTGCGCAAGTAACACAGCTGTTGCTCAAACACTTTTTAGGTGTTTGAGTTTTTTTGTTTGGGACCTTTTATAGTTGTATTAGACTCTTTTACCGGCATTGACTATAATGTAAGGGAGAAGCCATTGGAACATTATCATAAGATAATGTTATTCCAAAGTGCGCTTTTTAATTTTCATAATTTTCAGCTAATGGTACAATCTACTTAAGGCATAGTCAGCCCTGTGTTTTGGCAGGCTGACCCGGGCAGATTTTAACGAGAAACAATATGCCTTCCTGGCATAGCTGTTCTTAGGTCCTCCAAGGACTAGGCCGAGCCTATAGACATGGCCATCCCCTAAAGCTTACTCGGCAGGTCTTTGGCCCGCAAGCAAAAAAATGGCTGCCTGCCATTCCGGCCGGCGCCCCGGGCGAGGCATATCAATCCTTGTGAAGGGATAGGCAAATGGCTGATCCTAATCAAAATACATAACAGGAAGGTGTTATCAATTGAAGAGACGTATTACAAAAATATTAGCCGCAAACCGCGGTGAAATCGCAATCCGTGTATTCAGGGCTTGTACAGAGCTCAACATACCGACCGTTGCAATTTATTCAAAAGAAGATTCTGGGGCATACCACCGCTACAAGGCGGATGAGGCATATTTGATCGGTAAAGGAAAAGGACCGATTGAAGCCTATCTGGACATTGAAGGAATTATTGATATTGCCAAGAAAAGCGGGGTAGATGCCATTCATCCTGGATATGGTTTTTTATCCGAGAATATTGATTTTGCCAGAAGATGTGAAGAGGAAGGAATTATCTTCATAGGACCTGAAACAAGGCATCTTGATATGTTCGGGGATAAGGTTAAAGCCAGGCATCAGGCAGTACTAGCCGGCATACCGGTCATTCCGGGGAGCGACGGCCCCGTCACTTCACTTGAGGAAGTGGCATCCTTCGGAATTGAGGCGGGCTATCCCATCATAATCAAGGCTGCCCTTGGCGGCGGCGGAAGGGGCATGAGGATCGTCAGGGATCCCGGCGAACTAAAAGAAGCTTACGCAAGGGCAAAATCTGAGGCCAAGGCGGCATTTGGCAATGATGAGGTATATGTGGAAAAGTTTGTCGAAAACCCAAAACATATTGAAGTGCAGATACTTGGGGACAGATATGGAGAAATTGTCCATCTGTATGAACGGGACTGTTCTGTCCAACGGCGCCATCAGAAGGTCGTCGAGGTTGCTCCAAGTGTTTCATTGAGCGAGGAACTGAGGCTTGAGATCTGCAGGGCAGCCGTCCATCTTATGGCAAAGGCCGGGTATGTGAATGCCGGCACTGTCGAATTCCTCGTTGCGGACAATGAATATTATTTCATTGAGGTCAATCCAAGGGTACAGGTGGAGCATACCATCACAGAAATGATTACAGGGATCGATATTGTTCAGACGCAGATCATGATTGCTTCTGGGGAAGAACTGCATGGAGATCTGATTGCCATCCCCGAGCAGGAGGAAATTAAAACACATGGCTACGCAATCCAATCCAGGGTCACAACCGAAGACCCGCTGAATAACTTCATGCCGGATACAGGCAAGATCATGGTATACCGGTCAGGAGGCGGATTTGGAGTAAGGCTGGATGCTGGTAACGGATACCAGGGAGCGGTGATTACACCCTATTATGATTCCCTGCTTGTAAAATTATCAACGCATGCGCTCACCTTTGAGCAGGCAGCGTCCAAAATGGTAAGGAACCTGAAAGAATTCAGAATCCGCGGGATAAAGACCAATATCCCGTTCCTTGAGAATGTTGTTAAGCACAAAAGCTTTTTAAAGGGTGAATATAACACAGGGTTCATCGATAATACACCGGAACTCTTTTTCTTCCCTGTGCGGAAGGACCGGGGCACAAAAATGCTGAGCTATATCGGGAATGTCACGGTTAACGGCTTCCCTGGAATCGAGAAAAAGAAGAAGCCGATATTCGACGGCGTCAGGATTCCATCTGTGGAAGAAGCTGGACTTGCAGGTTCCAAGCAGATCCTGGACAGCGAGGGTGCTGACGGGGTGGTTAAGTGGATCAACGGACAGAAGAAGGTGCTCCTGACGGATACCACATTCCGGGATGCTCATCAGTCCCTTCTGGCTACCAGGGTCAGGACGCGGGATCTGATGCAGGCTGCCAAGCCCACGGCCGCCATCATGAAGCAATTATTTTCTCTTGAAATGTGGGGAGGGGCAACCTTTGATGTGGCGTACAGGTTCCTGAAGGAAGATCCTTGGGAGAGGCTGCTTGGCCTCCGGAAAGAAATGCCGAACCTGCTGTTTCAGATGCTGCTCCGCGCATCCAACGCAGTTGGATATAAAAATTATCCTGATAATGCGGTGAGGGAGTTTGTTGAGAAATCGGCTGAGGCAGGGATAGATGTCTTCCGGATATTCGACAGCCTGAACTGGGCAAAGAGCATGGAGGTGGCCATTGATGCGGTACGTCAGTCAGGGAAGATTGCAGAAGCGGCCATCTGTTATACAGGAGATATAAATGATCCCGCTAGGACTAAGTTCACATTGGATTATTATAAAAACCTGGCCCGTGAACTTGAGAACCAGGGGGCACATATTTTGGCCATAAAGGACATGGCCGGGCTATTAAAGCCTGAAGCTGCCTATAGGCTTGTCTCGGAGCTGAAGGAGACAGTCGGCATCCCGCTGCACCTTCATACCCATGATACGAGCGGGAATGGGATCTACACCTATGCAAGGGCAATTGATGCCGGAGTGGATATCGTGGATACGGCAATCGGAGCAGTGGCAGGCTTTACATCACAGCCAAGCATGAATTCACTTTATTATGCACTTGAAGGCAAAGAGAGGCAGCCGGAGCTTGACATAGAGGGAATAGAACAGCTTGGGCACTACTGGGAGGATGTTCGTAAATACTACCAGGAATTCGAAAGCGGCATGATAGCACCCCATACGGAAATTTACCGGCATGAAATGCCTGGCGGCCAGTACAGCAACCTGCAGCAGCAGGCGAAGGCGGTAGGGCTTGGTGATAGATGGGAAGAAGTAAAATCCATGTATTCCCGCGTGAACTATATGTTCGGGGATATTGTCAAGGTCACCCCGTCTTCAAAGGTAGTAGGGGACATGGCCCTGTTCATGGTTCAGAATGACCTCGATGAAGAGTCGGTCCTTTCAAAAGGGATGGGAATTGATTTTCCGGATTCAGTAATAGAGTTATTTGAAGGGTATCTTGGACAGCCGCTTGGCGGATTTCCGGAGGAGCTGCAGAAGGTGATCCTCAAGAACAAAAAACCGATAACAGTCCGTCCTGGGGAATTGCTGGAGCCGGTGGATTTTTCTAAGGTGAGGGAAGAACTGTTCCACGAAATCGGGAGGCCGGTGACAAGCTTCGATGTGCTTGGGTATGTAATGTACCCAAAGGTTTTCCTGGAATATGCCAAAACCTTCGATTCCTTTGGGGATGTCTCTACACTTGATACACCAACATTTTTATACGGAATGAGACTGGGTGAGGAAATTGAGGTCGAAATTGAAAAAGGGAAGACTCTCTTTGTCAAGCTCATTTCAATCAGTGAAGCAAGGGGAGATGGAAACAGGGTCGTCTATTTTGAGCTCAACGGCCAGCCGCGTGAAGTGGTCATCAGGGATGAAAGCATAAAGTCTGCTTCCGGGGCAAAGATGAAAGCCGACCAGCAGAATAAGGAACACATTGGGGCAACCATGCCGGGAACCGTAATCCGGCTTTTGGTCGACAAGGGAGAAAAAGTAAAACAAGGCGACCATATCATTATTACGGAAGCGATGAAAATGGAAACTACAGTTCAGGCGCCGTTTTCGGGGACTGTGAAAGAGATTCATGTTAAAAACGGTGAAGCCATTGCCACGGGTGACCTTTTGATGGAAATAGAGGGAGATTGATACTGAAAAAACAGGCTGGACGATGGCGTCCAGCCTGTTTTTTTAAATAATTGAATTAAGTTTTGGGATCTCTTCCTCGAAGATTTCCTGCATGAGTGCTTCATTTTTCCTGCTTCGTGATGCAAGAAGGGCAAGATAGCTGAATACACCGAACAAACAGGAGATGATGAGTGCATGAGCAAGCGCCACCCACAAATTAAGCCGGGAAATGATGACGAATGCACCTGAAGTAACCTGAAGCGTCACGAGTATGGCGCATACCGCCCAGCCCCATAAAATGACCGGCTGGCTGCGATATTTGGTAAAGGCAAGATAGCAGGCATATAATACCCAGATGAAAATGAGACCGGCTGCCGTCCGGTGGCCCATTTGAACCCATTGATACATATTAGCCGGCAGGCTGAAGTCCCCATTGGTACACATCGGCCAATCCGAACATACAAGGCTGGCCTTTAGATGCCTGACCAGTGCGCCAGAATATACAACGATGAATGTGTAACAGATCACTCCGTAAATATGAAACTTCATCCGCTTATCGACAATGACTTTTTCCGCCTGGAACTTCTTGTCAATCTCAAAAATGAGAAGCGTAAGCAGCAGCACAGCCGCAAATGATATCAGTGAAATTCCAAAGTGGAGCGCCAGTACAAAATCTGACTGTCCCCATTTGACTGCAGCGGCACCGATAAGGCCCTGCAGCAGTAAAAAGAAAAAGGCAAGAAAGCTGAGGAATTTTGTTTCTCTGATATGGCCAATCTGCTTCCAGCTCCAGACCGATAATAAAAGAATCATAATGCCGACTGAGCCCGATACGAGCCTGTGGGCAAGTTCTATGGCGAGGGCAGCATCAATCTGTGTGGGGACAAATTCCCCATTGCATAAAGGCCATGTCCTGCCGCAGCCCATCCCGGAGTCGGTTTTAGTCACAAGGGCGCCGCCAAGGAGTACAAGAAGCATTCCTAAAGTGGAAAGCACCCCAAGCCATTTCAGTCTTCGTTGCAAAAATCTCACCTTCTTATTTTATTAGAAAGTCTATTAATCATGTTTTTATGTATCAGTACAATAGTAACATTAACTAAACATGTACGTGCCTAAAAAATGTAGAAAATACCTTTTAGATATTACACAATTCTGCCTATTTTTACAAGATGAAGTTGGACATAAGCAGAAAATAGTTGAAACTTTCAGCCTGTGATGATAGAAATAGAGAGGATGTATATGGAAAAGAAGGAAAATGTTAAAGGGGAAATAAGCTCTCTCATCCTCATTTCAGCACTATAGCAGAACGAACCCGGGAACGGGTAAAAAGACTGATATAACAGCATAACAGTCACTAAAACGTCATAAGTTATCCAAAAAAAATTCACATTAAATGTCTAAATTATGTTTTAATATACAGAGAGTACCGGCTATATTCCAGCTGAAAAATTCTGATGATAATTTACAAAGTGAAATAGATTCCATTTTCAGCTCGACATACACTTATACAGCCTGATTTTTGAAGAAGTTTGAGGAGGGAATCATATATGTCAAATACACGAGTTTTGGCAGATGCTGATCTTAATGACAGCGATACAGCCGTTCAGGCCTCTGTCTGGAAAGATTTTCTTTCTGTTATTAAGATTGGGATTGTCAATTCAAATATAATAACAGCGTTTACAGGAATCTGGCTTGCCTTGCATTTTACAGGGCAGGGCTTCCTGGCTAATCTTGACCTCGTATTCCTGACAATCGGCGGGTCAGCCCTTGTGATTGCAGGTTCGTGCGCTTTAAATAACTATATCGACATGGATATCGACCCGCTTATGGAAAGCAAGAAGGAAAGACCGACAGTGACTGGGCGCTTTACCGGTACTGCTGTCCTTGCCATCGGATTCACGCTCCTAGCGGCAGGGCTGATCATGCTTGCCTTCACCACACCCGCAGCAGCATTCATAGGAGTGTTCGGTGCGTTTGCTTATGTAGTCATCTATTCCATGTGGGCAAAGCGTAAGCTTGTCTCTAATACAGTGATCGGCAGTTTTTCCGGTGCTGTCCCGCCGCTGATCGGCTGGGCCGCCGTTGATCAGAACCTTTCAGTGCTTGCCTGGATGCTCTTCCTTCTGATGTTCATCTGGCAGCCGCCGCACTTCTACGCCCTGGCGATGAAGAGGGTTGAGGAATACAGGGGTGCGGGTATACCGATGCTTCCCGTAGTAAAAGGATTCAGCTCTACAAAGAGGAGCATGCTGATCTGGGTAGCGGCACTGATGCCGATTCCATTCTTTATGCTGGACATGGGTGTCCCATTTGTCATTCTGGCAACCGTACTGAATGCCGGCTGGCTGGCGCTTGCGGTCATGGGATACCGGATGAAGGACGATCTTAAATGGGCGCGCCTGATGTTTGTCTATTCGCTGAATTATCTAACAATAGCATTTGTGGCGATGGTTATCGTAACATCGATTTAATTCCAATTTCATTTGGAATTCTTTCTTTATCTTAAAGAATTTATATAGAGAGAATTTGAGCAGGAAATAGCTGCACACAAGAAATTTTTTACGAAAGAGGGGTTTCATAAGCTATGAGAAAACGGCTTCACAAATGGCGCCTGGTTTCCATCTTTGCAATCTTGGCGCTTGCTCTATCAGGCTGTGGAAGACCATTCCTGTCAACTTTAACACCTGCCGGTGAAGTTGCAAAAAAACAATATGACCTCATGATACTGAGCACGGTCATCATGGTCCTTGTCATTATTGTTGTCACTGTCATCTTTATTTATGTGATCGCGCGCTTCCGCCGGACAAAAAAGAATGAAAATACCATTCCAAAACAGGTGGAGGGGAACCACAAACTTGAAATCATCTGGACTATCATCCCGATCTTGCTGCTTCTAGTGCTGGCAGTTCCAACTGTATCCTATACATTTGAACTCGCTGATGTGGCACCAATGAAAGAAAAAGATAAAAGCGGCAAAACCAAGGATAAGGATGCCCTTGTAGTCAATGTCCGGGCCAACCTTTATTGGTGGGAATTTGAGTATCCAGACCTTGGGATCGTAACGAGCCAGGACCTGGTTGTTCCTACAGACAAAAAGGTGTATTTCAATGTTAAATCTTCCGATGTCAAGCACTCCTTCTGGATACCTGCTGTAGGGGGCAAAACAGATACAAACCCTGAGGGGGAGAATCAGTTCTGGCTTGAGTTTGACAGCAAAGATTCACAGAAGGTCCAGAATCAATTCTACGGGAAGTGCGCAGAGCTTTGCGGACCATCACATGCATATATGGATTTCAAGGTCCAGACTATGTCTCAGGATGAATTCGGTCAATGGACTGACAGCATGAAGGCAGTTAAAAAGCCTGCTGCTGACGGCGAGCTTGCTAAACAAGGCGAAGCAATTTATAACAAAAGCTGTATCGGATGCCACGCGAATACGCCGAATGACAAAAGGCCTGAAGCGGCGCGTACAGCACCGAACCTGGCTAGTTTTGGCGAAAGAACCAGAATTGCCGGCATACTTGAACACAATGAAGAAAACCTGAAAAAATGGCTTGAAAATCCTGAGAAGGTTAAGCCTGGAAACCTTATGACTGGCAAATACCAGGAGCTTGATCAACAGGAAATCGATGCTTTGACTGAGTACCTCATGGGGTTGAAGGTACAGCAGTAACTGCCCGCTGGTGTTTTTGAACCATATACATCAAGGGGATTGTGATTTACAAAGGGAGGTTTAACCGTGAGTACGATCGCTCAAAAAAAGGGTTTTGGCGCTACAGTATGGGACTATATGACAACAGTGGACCATAAGAAAATCGCCATTCTATACCTGATTGCCGGCGGAATATTCTTTTTGGCGGGCGGACTGGAAGCTCTTTTCATCCGTATCCAGCTTGCTATTCCAAACAATGATTTTCTAAGTGCCGGAACGTATAATGAAGTTTTGACCATGCATGGTACAACAATGATTTTCCTTGCAGCCATGCCATTGATTTTTGCATTTATGAATGCTGCCGTACCTCTGCAAATTGGTGCGCGCGATGTTGCATTCCCATTTTTGAACTCACTCGGATTCTGGCTGTTCTTCTTCGGTGGTGTATTCCTGAACTGCTCATGGTTCCTTGGAGGAGCGCCTGACGCAGGCTGGACTTCATATGCTTCGCTTACATTGGAAGCGGACTCACATGGGGTGGATTTTTACATACTGGGACTTCAGATTTCGGGTATTGGTACTTTGATTGGGGGCATTAACTTCCTTGTGACCATCGTTAATATGAGGGCGCCGGGAATGACTTATATGAGGATGCCTTTGTTCACCTGGTCATCATTTGTTACTTCTGCTCTTATTTTATTTGCTTTCCCTGCACTTACTGTAGGACTGTTTTTATTAATGTTCGACCGTTTATTCGGCGCCAACTTCTTTGACGTCTCTGCGGGCGGAAACACGATTATCTGGGAGCATTTATTCTGGATCTTCGGTCATCCTGAGGTATATATCCTCATCCTGCCGGCATTCGGACTATTTTCAGAAATCTTCTCTACATTTTCAAGGAAGAGACTTTTTGGTTACTCATCCATGGTATTCGCGACCGTACTTATCGGTTTCCTAGGATTCATGGTTTGGGCCCACCATATGTTCACAGTAGGGATGGGGCCGATTGCAAACGCTATTTTCGCCGTTGCTACAATGGCAATCGCGGTTCCTACAGGTATCAAGATCTTTAACTGGCTGTTCACGATGTGGGGCGGAAGCATTAAATTTACCACCCCTATGCTGTATGCTGTGGCTTTCATCCCTTCATTTGTTGCTGGGGGAGTCACAGGTATCATGAATGCTGTTGCAGCTGCTGACTATCAGTATCATGACAGTTATTTCGTAGTAGCCCACTTCCACTATGTTATCGTTGGGGGAGTCGTGCTTGCACTTCTGGCAGGTACACATTACTACTGGCCAAAAGTGTTTGGAACTATGCTGAATGAAACACTTGGAAAGATCACTTTCTGGCTGTTTTTAATCGGTTTCCATTTAACATTCTTCATCCAGCATTTCCTTGGGCTTATGGGAATGCCGCGCCGTGTGTTCACATACCTGCCTAACCAGGGCTGGGAAACCGGCAACCTGATAAGTTCTGTCGGTGCATTTTTCATGGGGGTTGCTGTCATTGTCCTATTGATCAATGTTGTGATGACTCAGGTTAAGAATGTAAGGGTAGGAAATGACCCATGGGGTGACGGACGTTCACTTGAATGGGCCATTCCGTCTCCACCGCCTTTCTATAACTTCAAACAGCTTCCGCTAGTCCGCGGACTTGATCCATTCTGGATTGAAAAGATGGAAGGCAAGAATGAAATGACACCAGCTGAACCACTTGGCGATATCCATATGCCGAATGCTTCATTCCTGCCGGTAACCATTTCATTCGGATTGTTCGTGGCTGCGTTTGGAGCCTTGTACCATGTTGATGATAAGGGCTGGGCCATCCCTGTCATGGCTGCAGGCCTTGGCATAACATTGGTCTCTATGCTGCTTCGTTCGGTGAAGGACGACCATGGCTTCCATATCCATAAAGAGGACCTTGAGAATGAAGATGATAATGGAGGTAAGGCATAATGGCATCTTCTGAACGATTTACTGAAATGACATGGCCAGCTTCTCCTGAGAAATCGACACTTGAAGCGAAAAATAAATTTTTAGGCTTCTGGTTTTTCCTTGGGGGAGAAACAGTTCTGTTCGGCTCATTATTTGCCACCTATCTGGCACTAAAGGATAAAGTTCCGAGTGGGGATCATCCGCTTGCGGAAGAACTGTTTAAATTGCCATTGACCTTTGCAGCAACCATGCTGCTTTTGACAAGTTCACTGACAAGCGTTTACGCTATGTACCATATGAAAAACTATAATTTTCAGAGAATGCAGGCATGGCTGCTGATTACTGTTTTGCTTGGCGCTGCTTTCCTTGGGCTTGAAATTTATGAGTTCAGGGAATATGTGCATGAAGGGCACACTTTTACCAGCTCTGCTTTTGGATCTGCTTTTTACACACTGGTAGGCTTCCATGGAGGCCACGTGGCATTCGGGCTCCTCTGGATACTTTCCTTGATGGTACGGAATGCCGGCCGAGGACTGGACTTGTACAACGCTCCTAAATTCTATGTGGCCAGCCTTTACTGGCATTTTATCGACGTAGTTTGGGTTTTCATCTTTACAGTTGTATATCTAATGGGAATGGTGGGATAAACGGATGGAGAATACACGACCGAAATCTTCTAACCCAAAAGCGGATTTGACTTACCGCCGCAGAAAAAATGCAGAAGAGATGAGATACCAGGTCATATCTTTTGCGCTTATGATCTTTTTGACCCTCATCGCATTTGGAGCGGTCATGTATGAAGGGTTTACACCATGGTTCATTGTTCCTTTTATCATGCTGCTGGCAGTCGTGCAGGTCATTTTCCAGCTGTACTACTTTATGCACATGAGCCATAAAGGTCATGAAACTGTACAGCTATTCCTTTACTCCGGTCTTACAGTGGCACTCATTACTGTGCTGACCTTCTTAACAATTACCTGGATTTAATAAAGTCCAAGCCGGCTGATTAACAATCAGCCGGCTTTTTTTGATTTTTAGACTGAACTGCTTCTGTTTTATATGTCTGTTTAATGACATTTCCCGCATTTTTGCAGGACATTGAATGAGAGCCTGCCAGTCCATGCCATTTTCATGTATAATAAAATGGATGAAACATTTTCGATTGGAGGGTATCAATTGTTAGCATTAGATATGTTCGGTTTCAGGGCCCTGTGGAGCCCTTATTTTATGGCAGCGCTTGCGGTCTGTACCCTGGCATTCTTTCTGATAACTGTAAAATACAGGTCTCAATTCAAGGACAGTGAGCCCTTATCCGTAAAACAGGGGGCTGTATTTTCGGCAGCCATGCTCCTCTTATATGCAATAAAGGGATCTCCCCTGGATCTTTTGGGCCACATTATGTTCAGTGCCCATATGACGCAGATGGCTGTTTTGTATCTGGTCATACCTCCGATGTTCATTATATCCATTCCAGCCTGGATTTGGAGAAAGGTCCTTACTGTTCCTGCGGTCAGGAAGCCGTTTGCCTTTTTTACGAAACCCCTTATTGCACTGCTCGTTTTTAATGTCTTCTTTTCGTTCTATCACGTGCCTGTCATTTTTGATACAGTGAAGGTAAATATGTGGTACCACGGCATGTATACAGTTTTCCTTTTCATAACCGCAGTATTCATGTGGTGGCCGGTCTTAAACAGCCTCAATCATAAAAATGAATTGTCCGGCTTGCAGAAGGTGGGATATATATTCGGAAATGGAATCCTGCTTACTCCTGCATGTGCTTTGATCATATTTACTAAGCATCCTTTATATGATACTTTTTCTGATCCTGCGGCATGGATGCAGGCAATGGCTCTGTGTGTTCCTGCCGGTTCGCTGGCCGCCCTTGGCATCAGCGGGCCTGAACTTTTAAACTGGCTGCCTCTCCTGGAAGATCAGCAGCTTGGCGGGGTGCTGATGAAAATCATACAGGAAATTGTGTATGGTTCCATGCTTGCCCATATATTCTTTGCCTGGTACAGAAAAGAAAATGAAAAGAATAAATCAGAAACAGAAGCGCTGTATGAGCCGAAGCCCGGCCATGTATACACCCCTGGTTCCTGATAGGTATCCCTTACTGCCGCACGCTGCAGTAAGGGACTTTTCATAAAATGTGTCTTTTTCTGAACAATTGCTTTTCTGAAGCTATTTTTGAATGGAGTCTTATTGAAAAAGGGCCGGCTGTTTAATACAATAGCGATAGCCGGTAAGTTCCGGAGAAAGTTTGATTACATAAGATTTTAAGAGAGGGCGTCCTGCTAAATGTCTTTACCCATTTTACCGACAATCAGTACAACCTTCATCGTCCTGAGTGCTATTACAGTGGCAATAGGCTGGGTTCAAATCAGACAGCGGAAAGTTAAAACCCACCAAAAGACGATGACTCTGGCAGGGATATTTGCTGTCATTTTCTTCACAATCTATGCTTCTAGAACGATTTTTATTGGGAATACATCTTTTGGGGGACCAGATTCAATAAAGATTTATTATACGTTGTTTCTCATCTTTCATATTACCCTCGCTACAGTTGGGGCTGTATTAGGAATCATGTCATTGTGGAGCGGCTATAAAAATAATCTTGCCTTTCACAGAAAGCTGGGACCGGTGACAAGCATTGTCTGGTTTTTCACAGGCATTACAGGTGTGGCTGTCTACCTGCTCCTTTATGTTTTTTATAAAGGCGGGGAAACCACTTCTGTCATTAAGGCTATACTTGGTTTATAGATAAATAGGATAAAATTCTTTGCTGCTGAATACAATGTATTGGCAGCATTTTTTATGGATGCAAACATATAGAAGCATACTATCATGGCACAGGCTGGCTCCGGGTGAGATATGGGTCAGCCCTTTCTATTATAGATTACCATTTTTCAAAGCTTGCATGAACGGTCTTCAATACAGCTTTAGTCAACGCTTTTTAGGGGGGACATGGAGTGGATGATTTCAAGACGGAACGTATTATTGTGATGGCCTGTTCTCTTGATCTAGCTAAATCACTTATTCTATACAGGGAAGAGCTGGTTAAAAGATCACCCATTTTGATGCCCGATTCGTGGCCGTCCCATTTATTTAAAGGATTTTTGCCGTTTTTTATTGAAGAAGTAGAGAAAAGGTCGGACAGCCTGAAATTTTGGATCATCGCTGATTTGAAACAGAAGAAAATGGTGGGCGATTTAGTCTTCCATCATCACACAGACGATACAGGATATATGGCTGTCTCTTATATAAGTCCCGAAGCAGAGGCTGAATATATGGAGGAAAGCTTATACATTTTCTTAAAGTATACAGCTAAGTCCCTGGGCCGTCCTGTCAGGCATGTAGAGATTGAATGCCGGAAGCAGGATATATCAAAGCAAAAAATTTTAAAGGAACTGGACTTTAGGAGGCTGCGCGAGGATGCGTTATTTGCAAATTGGTTTTTTAGGTATGAGTAAACGAATGGGGTGATGTTATGCATGAAATAGTCAAACTGGATGGGGCAAGAAGCAGAGAAGCGCTCGATTTATCCATGTATGCTTTTCAGTATAAGGTAGAGGAAAGAGACCTTGCTGAGAAAATTAAGTCATATGAGAATCAGGATATTTACGGAATTTTTGCTTTGGACGAGCTTGCCGCCAAAATGCATTTGCGCTCCTTTGAAATTTGGCTCCAGGGTAATAAGGTAAAGATGGGCGGCATTGCTTCGGTCGCAACATATCCGGAGCATAGAAGGACAGGAATGGTGGATGCCCTGCTCAAAAAGGGACTCCAGGAAATGAAGGAGAACGGCCAGGTTATCTCCTATCTTCATCCCTTTAAAATTTCCTTCTATAGGAGGTATGGCTGGGAAATATTCAGTGATGTGAAGAAGGTGGAAATTCCTGCACAGGAACTTAAGCCGCTGTCCGCTGTTCCAGGGTCAATCAAAAGATTTGAGAAAGGGGGATTGTCAGCAGCCGGCAGGATCTATGAAAAATATGCCCTGAAGTTCGGAGGCATGCTCGTAAGGAGCAGGGAGTGGTGGGAAAAGTCTGTTCTAGGTAATTATACAATGGCCATATATTATGATTCTGAAAGTGAGCCCCAGGGATATGCCATTTATAAGGCAGGAGGCAGACATCTTGAAGTTAATGAATGGGTAAATTTGAATCATGAGGCGAGGCAGGGATTATGGAATTTTTTCTGTCAGCATGATTCCATGGTGAAAAAGCGGGCATCATTGTTCCTAAAGATGATCCATTTCCGCATATTATTGCCAACCCGCGGGTTAAGACAGAGCTTTATCCGTATTTTATGGCACGGATAGTGGATGCAGAAAGGTTTTTAAAACTGTTTTCCTTCAACCGCATAGAAAAACCAGTCATACTACATATCAAGGACAGCATCGCTGAATGGAATAATCAGTCTTTCGTACTGAAAGAGGAAGGGGTCTTCCTGCTTTATGAGGCGGGGGAAGGGCTCACGCTCACAATCTCTTCGTTAACCGCACTTTTATTGGGGGCACAGGGCGCGGAAACTCTCTGGGATATCGGTGAGATTTCCGGTACGTATGAGGATATGCAGAAACTTAAGGAAGCTGTGCCTGTGATCCGCCCGCTTTTTCTGGATTTCTTCTGAGTTCATTGTTTAAATTTAGCTGGGAAGAGACCTGCTTCTTTTGCTGCGAAAGAGGCAGCAACCAGAGAGGGGCCGATAATGATACCATACAATCCAAGCAGTTTATAGCCTAAATACATGGATATCAGGGTGTAAAGGGGGGACAGCCCTATATGGCTTCCTGTAATCTTTGGTTCAAGTGCCCGCCTTACAATCAGGAGCATGCATGAGAGGCCGGCCAGCTGGGTTCCGCCTGGGATATCTCCAGTGAGATAGTGGAACAGTGCCCATGGCCCAAGAATGATAATGGACCCGGCAAAAGGGATAAAGTCGACCAGGGCCACCAGCGCTGCGGCTATGACTGCATACTTTGGATAAATGAATAAAAAACCAGTCAGCGCAATGCTGAAAATAATGGCACCCATCATCAGCTGTGCCTTGAGAAAACCAGCTAGCATGGTGGTCATGCGGGATGAAATAAAGGTAATTTTTTTTGCAGATTTGCTGGTTAAATGGCTGTACATACGCTTTTTCAAAGACGGAATTTCTGCAAGGAACAGATATACGGCTACAAGATAAATAAGGAAGCTGATCATTAATTCAGGAATTTTTGAAATGGAAGCAGTAAGGTAATCCAAGTTCAGGAAAGTTGCGAGCCCGTTTCTGGCTGTTTCAATTGCCTTGGATGACTGCAGACTGATATTATCCAATAGAGCTTGAGGGATAAAACCATAAAAATTGGTTTGTTCTTTGTCCGTCCATACTGCCTCCACTTTTGCAATCAGTTCAGGGATTTTTTGAAGCAGTACAGATCCCTCGGTTATAGCTGCAGCTGTAACTAAGTAAGCCAGTGCGGAAATCATGAGAATGAATGCCATGAAGACCAAAGCAATGGAAGTCTTATGAGTCAAATTACGGGTGCGCCGGAATCCCTCTGCTGCCGGATGCAGCAAGGCTGCAGTAAGGTAAGCAGCTATGATGGGGACAGATACAGGAATGATGTAAAAAATCACGATGAGGACCAGAAGGACTATGTATCCGATTTTTGCATATTTATGACTGAGATATGCTGACACATTCAACCCTCCTAATGTTTTTTAAATATTATAGGTATTCCGCCGATTTTTTACAACTCTGATCAGGATCGAAAAAGGAGGCTGTCCATTGTTTTGATGGACAGCCTCCTTTTCCCTTAGAGTGCGAAATGCTTGATTTCTTCTTTGAGGGACTCGATGATGTTTTCGCATTGTTTTACCAGTGAAGGAGGGAAGATTTCATCCTCGCCGTATTCGATGCCGTGAGGATAGTAGTGTTTACCAAGGATCGGCACCATCAACTGTATATCTGCCTTATTGGAACCCACATCCCCTTCAACCACATATCCCTGGATTCGGAAATAAAAAGTGCCATCCTTCAAGGAAAACTTCTTATCGTAGTTTACTCGGTCATAATCCCATTGTTCCGCCCTCACCATTCCATTATCCCGCATTGCCTCGTCCAGGCGGCCAAGCTCAGCTATGTATTTTTCTATTCCAGTACCTTCAAATTTCAATAGAATCCCCTCCGTATAATTAATCTTGCAGTCCATATCCTATATATACCAGTAAAGAATAAATTTACACAATTCTTCACTCTATTTTATAATATTACGAAACATTCTTTCTTGCAATGAATTGCGGAACGAAATTAAAGCGTTTACCAATAAAATATTGTTAAATTGGCTGGTGTAAATCTCTCGGATTCAAAGTTAATGTTATAATAAAGCAAGTATCTTTTATTACAGGATACATTTTGAGAAAAGGGAGGGAGTTTTCCTCTGAAGGCGATTTTAAGAATCACGATTTTGTCAATCGTTTTCTTCATAACAGGACTTTATCTAAATATAGGGGAAAACACCGAGGACAAAACTGTATTAAATGGAGAAAAAAATATCAGGGAAAACAGCGAAGGCTTGAACGGGCAGAACCAAAAACCTACATCCAGGCTTCCTAAGCCGGGGCATGGCATCTCCTCCATCATAGGAAAGAATGCGGATGCAGTCATCAAGGCATACGGCAGTCCTGATAGGAAAGACCCCACCGCCTATGGATATGAATGGTGGATTTATAATAGAAGCCCGCAAAACTATTTCCAAATAGGTATTAATGATAAGAAGAAGGCAGTGACTGCCTATGGAATAGGAAACGGCATGGATGTCAGCCCGTTCATCGTTGGACAGCCCATTAATGATATATTCAGCAAGACCAATATTAGCAGCTCAGTCAATTTCTCTCATGGCGGGACAGCCTATCGGTTCGAACTTTCAGAAGAAGATGTGAATACCAGGCCGATCATCAAGGTAGGAAATATCTTTGCAGTTCTTTATCTGGATAAGTTCACAGGCAGTGTCTCGAGTGTCCGCTTCCTGGATGCAGATACCCTGGTCCGCCTGCGTCCATATGAACTGATTTACCGTGGAGAACTGCCGCAGGAATCCGAACCGGATGAGGTGCTTTGGAAAGCCATCGAAGAGGGAAACAAACAGCAGATCTACAGCATCACCAATATCATCAGAAACAGATTTGAGCTTGGCAGCCTGGAACTCCTGGATGAGGTATCAGAGGTTGCTTATCTCCACAGCAAGGATATGCTCACGGACCAATATTTTTCCCATACCTCCCCCACAAAGGGAGAGCTTGAGGACCGGCTGCAGGAAAATGAAATCAATTATATACTGGCCGGCGAAAATATTGCGGCCAATTATATAGATGGTGCCGCTGCAGTTGAAGGATGGCTTAACAGCAAAGGCCATCGTGATGCATTGCTCAACGAAGACTTTACAGGCATTGGCATAGGCGTGTACCGTAAATACTATACACAGAATTTTGTCAAAGAATGAAGAGAGTATCCGGGAGGTTGTCCCTCAGCGGATACTCTCTTTTTTGTTTGGCTGTCTTGAAATCAAAAGGCTTTTTCCGCAAACTTCTTTGGTTTTTTTGGAAAATAGCTGTTTGCCAGCCTGGTGGAAATACGCCCGCTTTATTTAAGGCTAAGAAAAGACTCACCGCAGGTGCCTTACGCTGCATTCAGCTGTCTTTTTCAACAGAGATATGTGAAAGCAGCCAGCGAAAAGAAACGGTTTAAATTGGTACTCATCCAGCCCTCCTCCGTTTCCTTACCTTCTGGGAATGATATAAAAACTTCCGGTTGAATGGCCGCATAATATTCCGTCATCCCTGTATACCTTGCTCTCGAGGACCAATGTAGTCCGGCCCTTATGTAAAACGGTGCCTCTGCAAACCAGGCTGCTTCCGGTACCTTCCTTTAGAAAGTGGACGCCAATTTCAGTTGTTACTGCAGCAAACTCTCTGCCCAGCATAGAGTTAGCCAGTGTGCCCATCGCTGTGTCCGCGAGTGTGGCTATGATTCCGCCGTGAACAATCCCGAGGCTGTTATGGGTAAGGGGTGTAAGCGGGATCTTCATGGTGATTGCATCCTCCCTGAGTTCGGTCTCCACACCTAAAAAGCTGTTAATATATGTGGTTTTTTCAGAAGACTTTTGAATGATCCCTCTGAGAAGCACTTCTAATACTTCAAGGTCTGCTTCTGTCCCATTTTCTATGATATGACTGAATTGTTCCTGCAGCGATTTCTGTTTCATGCTATCTCCCCTCCTGTCCGGATGTATTCATTATATTGGGTAGATTCCTCTCCTGGCTAAAAAGACACCTCACTCAGTCACATTTTCATCTAGACCTGCATAGCCTGTAAATAGGCAGACGCCGTGGCAGTGAGGTGATCTTTATAATGGCTGAGAATCATAAAGAATCCATTGAAAAATTTAAGGCTTTTGTCAAAGGGCATCCAAAACTTGTGACTGAGGTCAGAAAAGGCAGACTCAACTGGCAGGGGATATATGAGGAATGGTTTTTACTTGGAGAAGATGATGCGAAATGGACAGAATTCAGTGAGGGACCTCCGGCAGTTTCGTCTGAAAAAGAAAGTAAGAGCGACTTAGTGTCTACTCTCATGTCAACCATAAAAAATATGGATATGGATCAAATACAATCTCATATTTCTTCTTTAAGTCAAGCTTTATCTGCCGTCCAGGGCCTGCTGACCCAATTCCAGGGAACTCCTGAGGAAACCGCCAAAACCGAGACAAAGCCGCCAAACCCTTTTGCATATCGCCGGGATTAGACAGGGGGGATGCTGGATGAGAAGGGACATATTAGAATACATTGAAGGCAAGGAAGATCTGAAAAACTACTTAAGGCTGCAGCCCATCTGGTACCGCCGCCTGAGCCGCAGGCCCCAGGAAATTAAGAAGATGGAAACAGATGCCGCTTATTTCTTTAAAAAATCCATACCAGACAGGGTTTCCCAGCTGACTAACGGAGTTCAGATGGCATCGATGATGATGTCCATGTTCCAGGCAATGAACTCGGGGAGCAGCTGACTATTATCCCTTACTCCTACCCGCGAGGGGCAGTCCGCCAGGCTGTCCCCGTATTTTTGACTTCACAAGTTAAAAGTTTGTCAGGTATACAGGATACAGGAGCATGGATCCTCTTTTTGTGGACAGGCTAATAAGTAATTGGATTTTTGTTCCAAATTATGTCATTCGCATCTTTTGTTGTTAAATGGTAAAATAATGGTCGGAGGTGGGCTCATGCTTGCTACGTTAGAAAGCGTTGAAATTATTGAATTTGCAGAAAATCTTGCCAGGGCCATCATAGAGTCCGAAACTGGCGAACAATATTTTTTGTGTTTATATAAAATGCAGGCAGATCGGTCTGCACAGCGAAAGATTCAGGAGTTCCTTGATATTAAAGACCTTTACGAAGAGGTTCAGAGGTTTGGGAAATACCATCCGGATTATCGTGAAGTTTCATTAAAGGCCAGGCAGCTTAAACGCGATATGGACCTTCATCCTTCTATAGCAGACTTTAAAATGGCTGAAACCGAACTTCAAACTCTCCTTGATGAAGTCAGTGTCAGGGTAGGGAAGGCTGTTTCAAGCCATATCAAGGTACCAACAGGCAATCCATTCTTTGACAGCGGTTCAAGCTGTTCAGGAGGTTGCGGAAGCGGCGGCTCCTGCGGCTGCTCCTAATAAATCAAGAGGCTGTCCCGGACGGGACAGCCTCTTGACGCTTTATCAGAATGGCCGGAAACGGATACAGTCAGGACACAGATTTCCGCAGCAGAACATCTTTTGCTGAGGGACATAGAAGCGGTGCCGGTACACATAGCCCCGTATATCCTCGCGTACATATACAGTTTCGCAGTGCAGCTGCCTGCCCTTCATTACAGATGCTGCCGCCTTCTTGACCATTACTGCGGCGGCTTTTTCCCCAGGAAGGGAATAAAAGGTCAGATAAAGAAATGGGATGCCGGTAATTTTTTTGTAAAAAGCCGTCTCTATGGCCGGGTTTTCCCTGATGATCGTTTCGATAAAATCCAGCCAAATGGGTTCAAGATCCATAATCCCCCTGCTTTCTGTCAGAAATGGCCCACAACAGATTTATTCCATACCAGCTGAATGGATAAACATATTATGACAGGCAAACGCATTTAATGTTGATAGAGAAGATTTTTCTTGCTACACTACTTTTAAAGCCTTTCATTAAGGAGATACGTCTATGTTTGGATCAAGGCAAAGCATCGTCATCTGGCTTCATACTCTGAAGCAGGTAAAAAGCCTGAGAAGATACGGAAACATCCATTATGTATCGAAGAAACTGAAATATGTAGTTCTTTATACTAATATGGATGAAGTCCCTGCCTTAAAGGAAAAACTTGAAAACTATTCTTTTGTCAAAAAAGTTGAGTTATCCTATAAGCCATTTCTTAAGCTTGAATACGAAAATTCCAAGCCTGACAAGGCAAAGGAATATGATTATAAAATGGAATTATGAAACAGGCTGCCCGCGGGGGCAGCCTGTTTCATCTTTTTACCTGAGCGGCGGAAGGTATCTATTCATTCTTAGGATGCCGGTGAGGTATTGATAGTAAAGATCTTTTTCTGCAAATTCCCGGGATGATTTGACGTCAAGCTCGATAATCTGCTTACCCAGCACTTCTGCAAGTTCTTCGAAAAGGGAGTACCTTTTGCTTGGATTATATTTTGGATGGGGGATTCCTTCCCTGCAAATGTAAATGGGCTGGAAGTCTCCCTGTGCAGCGGGCTCCATGACGACGGCCGCTGATGTTGCCGGCCGGTCGTTGATTACGGTATGAAGGGCCAGCAGTCTGACTGCCCGTTCCCGGCAGGTCCTCCCTATTTCCAGAAGTTCGTAAATATCGGAATAGCCTTCGCCTAGTTCTATAAATCGCTGTATCATACCAGTTCCTCCTGTTTGTACTGTCTTTACTGTACCATGCAGGAGTGAGTTTTGAGAAGCCGCCCCTGGAATAAAAAGCCCCGCAGGCAAGCTGCCTGCGGGGGTCCTTCTATATCCCATCAAGGAAAGAAGGCAAAGGGAGAGGAGAAACCGGAGGAAGAACTTATGGGGAAACGTAAGTCTTCTCCGCGGTTGGCAACAACATCCTCGAATAAGATGCTGTTAAAAACATTATGGCCCTTTTTATCCCCGCTTATTCATGAATGTCTATTTTTAAATTACCGCACGTTTCTTTTATACCGAGAAACATTTGGCCGAAAACCAGTGATTGTGGTAGGATAGGAGAGAATTTTAAATTAATCTTGAAGTGGTGAACATACAATGAGGGTCGTATCGGGAACTTGTAAGGGGAGGCCGCTTAAGGCAGTGCCCGGAAATCAGACTCGTCCGACGACGGATAAGGTAAAGGAGTCCATTTTTAATATGATCGGCCCTTATTTTTCAGGCGGCCAGGTATTGGATTTATTTGCAGGCAGCGGAGGGCTCGGAATAGAAGCTTTGAGCCGCGGCATGGATAGGGCCATTTTTGTAGATCGGGATCACAAAGCAATCTCAGCGATAAAAGCTAATGTTGCAGCCTGTAATTTCGAGGAACAAGCCGAGATTTACAGGAATGAATCGGAGAGGGCGCTGAAGGCTATCATCAAGAGGAAGCTGTCCTTTGATCTTATCCTTCTCGATCCTCCATATAAAAAGCACATCCTGGAGAATCTGCTCGGCATGATAGAGGAAAACGGGCTGCTGGCACCGGATGGTATAATTGTCTGCGAGCATTCCTCAGATATAAGTCTCAAAAAGGAAATCAATACGCTCATTTCATTCCGTGAAGAGAAATATGGCATAATAGCAGTGACCCTTTATAAGGGACGTGCTTCAATTTAAAGCCTTGCGGGCGGGATGGTTTCCGTTATATACATACAGTTAGAGGAGAATGAAAATGGGTAGAATTGCAGTTTGTCCTGGCAGCTTTGATCCAATCACTAACGGACATCTTGATATTATTCAAAGAGCGGCGAAGGTGTTTGAAGAAGTGTATATTGTCGTTCTGAATAATTCTTCCAAACAGCCCTTATTCACAGTAGATGAGCGCCAGGAGCTGATCAGGCAGGCAACGGTCCATATCCCGAATGTGAAAGTAAGTTCGTTTCAGGGGCTGCTGGTTGACTATGCTAAGAGCATCAATGCCGATGCCATCATCAGGGGCCTCAGGGCGGTGTCGGATTTTGAATATGAAATGCAGATCACTTCCATGAACCGTTTATTAAACGAACAGATTGAGACCTTTTTTATCATGACCAACAATCAATATTCTTTCCTCAGCTCGAGCATCGTTAAGGAAGTGGCGAGGTATGGCGGAGATATTTCTGAACTCGTCCCTCCTGTAGTCAAAGAGTGGCTGCTAAAAAAATACGAAAGCCAGGAAGGCTGACCCCTTGGGGCCAGCCTTCATTTTTTTAGTTCCTTCCTGTTCCTTTTGAACGCTTAAGGAGGAGGGCTGTATAGAGAAGGAGCATTATAATGGTGAGGGGCGGGCCGAACTTCGCAAGAAAGGAGGTCAAATTCCCGAGCTGGTCAGCCTGCGGCAGCCAGGCAGCAGGCACGGCGGCAAACGTCTCTTTTCCTCCCTGGTAGAGAGGTTTCCAAAGCAGAAGTGTGTAAAATCCGGCAGAAATTCCATGAAACAGGCGGGCGGTGAAAAAAGGGAAAAAGCGTATATCGGTTTCAGCCAGGATGCTTGCCACCTGGGCCTGGACACTGAACCCGCTGAACCCTAGAAGGAAACTGGTGATGATGGCCTGCTGGATGAGCGGTGCTTCCTGTATGCCGCTGGTCATCTGGGAGCCCAGAGTAACTTCAAAAATGCCCGCTATCAAGGGAATGCCCAGTGCTTCATGAAGGCCGGCAAGATGGAGAAGCTCTTCCACCGCAGTCGACAAGGCCCCTGTAATGCCCATATGGAATAAAAGTTTATTAACGACTGAAAAAAGGATGATAAAACCGCCGATCATCAAGAGTGTATTGATGGAGGAGAAAACGGAATCACCAAGCATCTTGCCGATCGGCCGATTATCCTTGATTCGTGTCCTGTGAAGCGCCGCCAGCGCTTTCATGATGGAGACTTTGTTTTTTTCCTTAGCTGCCGGTTTTGCGTCTGTTCCATAAAACCTCATCAGGATGCCAACTGTAAGGTTTCCTGCATAGTGGGACAGGGCAAGGACTATGCCAAGACCCGTGTTATAAAAAAAGCCAATGGAGACAGCCCCGAAAATAAATAACGGATTGGATGAATTCGTAAAGCTCACAAGCCTCTCTGCTTCTATCCTCGTCAATTGTTCTTCCTGACGAAGCCGGGCAGTCAGCTTTGCGCCGACTGGAAAGCCGGACGCCATCCCCATCGCCCAGACAAAGCCGCCGACTCCCGGCACTTTAAATAAGGGTCTCATCAATGGTTCGAGCAGCACGCCGATGAACCGGACCACTCCAAATCCAATCATCATTTCCGAGATGATAAAAAAGGGCAGAAGGGAAGGGAAAACGATCTCCCACCACATATTCAATCCCCTGATGGAGGCAGACAAGGACTCCTGCGGAAATTTAATAAGTGCTCCGGCGATGAGCACCACTGTGAAAGATAAAATAATGGTTTTAAACTGCGATTTATTCACTGAGTCCGTCCCTCCAGAAAAATGAGAAATAAAAACTAAATTGGCAAATACAACATATAATTTCCAACAGGGCATAATAAACTGAATTCAACTTGTCCTTATATAAAACCTTATACGTGTATAACGGGTTTTAGACCATAAGATTGAGAGAACAAGGGAGGAAGGTTTTATGAAAGAGCCCAGGATAGGACTCGCCCTCGGTTCAGGAGGTGCCAGGGGGTTTGCCCATTTAGGAGTCATCAAGGTACTGGTAGAAGAGGGGATTCCCATCTCCATGGCTGCAGGCAGCAGCATGGGGGCGCTGGTTGCATGCTTTTATGCGGCAGGACAGGATCTCGAGCGGCTATATAAATTGTCAAATGCCTTCAAGCGGAAATTCTTCCTGGATTTTACCGTCCCCAAAATGGGACTCATCGCGGGAAAGAAAATCAAAGAGTTCATTCGCCTGTTTACATACGGAAAGAATCTTGAGGAGCTGGACATTCCCGTGTCAGTCATTGCAACCGACATAAAAACGGGTGAGAAAGTGATTTTCACGAAAGGGCCGGTCGCTGAGGCGGTCCGGGCAAGTATCTCCATACCAGGAATTTTCGTTCCTGAATTGGTGGATGGCAGGCTGCTTGTTGATGGCGGAGTCGTTGATCGGATACCTGTGTCAGTGATAAGGGATATGGGGGCAGATATCGTGATAGGGGTAGATGTCTCGCATATCAAGCAGGATATTGAGATTGGGTCGATTTATGATGTGATCCTCCAGAGCCTTGATATTCTGCAGATGGAGCTGGTAATGCACCGGGAAGTGGCTTCCGATGTAATGATCAGGCCGCGGGTCGAGGCCTATAGTTCAAGAGCGTTTACAAATATTGCTGAAATGATTACTATTGGAGAAGAAGAAGCCAGGAAAAATGTCGATAAAATCAAGGCTGCTATCCATGGATGGAAGGAGAAACACAAGGAATGACCCGAAAAAAAATATATCTCTCTATTATCTTATTTATATTGATAATAGGTTCCGTATTTATTACGCTTCCTTATTATGTAACTAAGCCGGGAATGGCCGAGGAACTCGACCCGGTGGTCAAGGTAGATGGCGGATATCATTCAAAGGGAAAGTTCATGCTGACGACCATCAGGATGGGCAAAGCCAACATATATACGTACCTGGGGGCTCACCTCAGCAAGTACCAGGAATTATACCCGATTAAAAAGATCAGGTATGAAGATGAATCAGATGAGGAGTATAACGCAAGGCAGCTGAACATGATGGAAGGTTCTAAAGAAAGCGCAGTCGAAGTGGCTTACAAAAAGGCTGGACGCCCAGTGAAAACAACCTTCAAGGGAATTTATGTCATTGAAGTGAGCGACAGTCTTCCGGCGGCCAAAGTTCTTAAACCAGGGGACCGGATCATAAGAATCGATGGCAGGAAATTTGCTTCTTCCAAAGAATTTATTGATTATGTCAGCGGCAAAAAGGCAGGTGATACGGTATCCATCCGTTTCCAGCGTGATGGCAGGGATTTGGAGGAAAAGGCGGTGCTTGCCACACTGCCTGGCAAAGAGAAAAGAGCAGGGCTCGGTATCCACCTTGTTGATGATAAAGAAGTCCAGGCAGATCCGGAGGTGTCAATCAACTCTGAAAAAATCGGTGGCCCATCTGCCGGCTTAATGTTTACCCTTGAAATATATGACCAGCTTACAAAGAAAGATATCACCAGGGGTTATAAGGTTGCAGGGACGGGAGAAATCTTTTCTGATGGCACGGTGGGGCCGATCGGGGGAATCGATCAGAAGATCGTCGCAGCTGATAAAAGCGGTGCTGAAGTATTTTTTGCCCCGAATGAAAAAGGAATCAAAAATTCCAATTATAGAGCTGCCGTCAAAGCTGCAGAAGATATCGATACAAAAATGAAGGTCGTCCCAGTGGATACATTTGAAGACGCTTTGAACTACTTAGATAAGCTTGAACAAAAATAAGAGGCTGCCTGGAGGGCGCCTCTTATTTTTATTCACCATCCAAGAAGACTGGAGGCATGTATTCCCTTTTCAGCGCGTCCTTCCGCCTGCCCGGTTCAAGCGGCAGGGCATAGATGGAAGAGGTACGCAGATCCAGTGAGAGTTCTTTCTTGAAGGCGGAAGGTCTGGTGATGAGCGGCAGTCCAAGTTTTTTCTTATTTTCATTCAGGTACTGCCTTCCCTTCCTGTTCATCCCGAGCAAACGAAGGTATCCGGGTTCGGTGCCTGCAGCGCCCATTTCTTCTTTTGTAACATTGTTCAGTATATTCAGTGCGGCCCTCTGCAGACGGGTCCATGTATATCTTTTGGTCTTCACTAAAGAGATGAATTCCTGGAAGGTCCGGGCGGCAGCTGCCATTTCTTTAAACCGGTATTCAAGGCCTTCCTCAGCTTCATAAATCAAATTCAGATCACTAGTGGAAGAAGAGATAATGCGGTATTGGAGAAATGGCCAGTACAGCTCCCAATTATGAAATGTTCCAAATTGGGCATGATAGGATGTAAGTTCTTCATATGTAGAGAGAGGAATCTGGCCCATTACGGCTTCCGGTGAAGCGCCATCCTCGAAAATCGCTTTTCTGATTCCGGTCGCACTGGCTAAAGAATGAGCAGGAAGCGATTCATCATGATAGCCGGAGCCTATCCTTTTAATAGTGCATGGCTTGATGGAGCAGGACTGATCCTTGATTGCCCGTACATACTGAAGTCCCAGGATATTGTTGGGTTTGCTTAAGTCCAGAATACTGCCTGAGCCAGAAAGTGCTTCAAAAGCCAGGGATGCCGCACGCGGATAGCTGAATCCGCTTTTGCTGAATTCCTTTACCGACTGGTCATAAGCAGGACCATTTCTTCTCAGGAAGGCCTCAGCTTCCAAGAAAGCATTGATGCTGCCTGACTCACTGCCGAAACATACATGACTGCAGCCGGCTGCTTCAAGGATCCCTACCGATCCCCGGGCGAAAATATTTGCCTGCTGAGCGGCGAAAGGGTAGGGAAGCTCAAAGACAAGGTCGGCCCCGCCCAGGAGAGCCATCCGTGCTCTTGCCCATTTACCCGCCATCGCCGGCTCTCCTCTTTGCAGGAAATTCCCGCTCATGACTGCCGCGACAAGGTCTGCTCCAGTTGATTTTAAACTTTCCTTGATATGATAGGCATGTCCGTTATGAAAGGGGTTGTACTCTACGATAATTCCAAGTGCTTCCATGTGTCGCCTCCTGCAGACCAGGCCAAAAATTTGCGATTTTATATGCAAGTGATAAAATGAATAATGATATAAAAGTCTTTTGCCAGTCCTTTGGAAATATTTACTGTTCTTCTATTATAGTGTAAAGAAAAAATATTGACAAACGATTGATTGACCGATATAATTACTTTTGTTGCCTCAGAGGTGATTCATTTGAAATGGACAATTACACAACTTCAGAAGTACCGGGACAAGAATCTGCAGCTTGATGAGACAGCAGCTGTGGAGGATATCATGGAACTCGAAACGGAGATCAGGGAAGTTTCCCCGATGCATATAACCGGCAGGGCGGACATCAGTTCCTCCAAGGTAACGTTTCACCTTCATATCCGCGGCCATCTTGTGCTTCCTTGTTCAAGAACTCTTGTAGATGTTAAATATCCAATTGATATTGAAACAATCGAAACTTTTCTTTTAAAAGCTGAATTTGAAGATCCATATGCGGAGAACTCTCATTCAGTGGAAGGCGATACAATAGACTTATTGCCTGTTATTAAAGAAAACATTTTGCTTGAAATACCTATTCAGGTATTTTGCGATGATATTGATTCAGAAGACGCTGCCCCTCAGTCCGGAAAAGATTGGGAAGTCTTGTCTGAAGAAGATCAAAAGAAGAAAGTCGATCCACGCTTGGCAAAGCTGGCTGATTTCTTCGACAATGAAAACAACAAAACGTAAAGTGCGAAAGAAGACCAGATTACTGGATATCTTAGCTTCTTAACTCAATTTTTAAGGAGGTGGGAATAATGGCTGTACCTTTTAGAAGAACTTCTAAAACTGTAAAGAGACAACGTCGTACACACTTTAAGCTTCAAGTCCCAGGTATGGTAGCATGCCCAAACTGCGGTGAAATGAAACTCGCTCACCGTGTATGTAAAGCTTGTGGAACATACAAAGGAAAAGAAGTTATTAGCAAATAATTTCTTCTTAGCGGCACAGAGATATTTTCTCTGTGCTTTTTTGTGTTTTTAAAAAGCTAAGGCTGGCTGAAGCAGTCCGTCTTTCTGTAAACTGTAATAAAAGAAAATTACATTTGAAAGAAGGGCTGGGGTATAGTGCAGGTGAAGACAGATCTAGCTGAGAACGGTTTATTTAGGATTGTAATTAACAGGCCGGAGAGGAGAAATGCAGTCAATTTTGAGGTCATGTCAGGCCTTAAGGATGCTCTCGAGACAGCTGAAAAGGAAAGAGTGATCAAGGCTGTCTTAATAAGGGGAGCAGGTGATGCTGCCTTTTGTTCCGGCGGTGACCTTAAAGAGTTCCACTCACTGGAGACGGAGGCGGAAGCCTATGAAATGCTTTCGAAAATGGGAAGTATAGTATTAAGACTGTTGACACTGAAGAAGCCAACAATTGCCTTTATGAATGGTGCGGCAGTCGGAGGAGGCTGTGAAATTGCGGCTGCCTGCGATATCCGGGTGGCTGTGCCTGGTATAAAGCTTGGCTTTGTGCAGGGAAATCAGGGAATTACTACAGGCTGGGGCGGGGCCTCTATCCTTTACGAGAAGCTGCCGGCATCCGCCTGCCTCAGGCTCCTTCTGAGTGGACAGGTCTTCACGGCCGCCGCGGCCCGGGATCTCGGGTTTATCGATTATATTTTAGACAGCGGAGAAAGCGGAGAGTGGAAGGACTACCTGGATGCACTGCTCAATAAAGAGTCCGGGGTTTTAAGTGGGTATAAAAAACTTCTGATCAGCAAGTGGGAAGAAGGCAATCTCCATGGAAGGATCCACGAGGAAATTGCCGAATGCTCGAGGCTTTGGGTTTCGGAGCCCCATATGGAGGCTGTCCGAAGGTTTACCGGCAAAAAAAATAATTGATGATATTGGCAGTCAGCCTTCTTCTATCTTTTCTAGCAAGTGCATATTTATGAAGTAAAACTTGCAAGGAGTGAAGAAGATGACGATTGCCCGCCAGGATGCCTGGTCCCAGGATGAGGATTTATTATTGGCCGAAGTAGTTTTAAGCCATATCCGAGATGGCAGCACCCAGCTGAAGGCTTTTGAAGAAGTAGGGAGAAAGCTTTCCAGGACATCTGCTGCCTGCGGATTCAGATGGAATTCATTTGTAAGGAAACAATATAAATCAGGAATTGAGCATGCGAAGATGCAAAGGAAAGAAAGCAAGAAAAACAATCTTGAGGCACCTCCTCCCGCGGCAGCCCCGAGTTCTCCTGCGGCTGCTGCTTCAATGAAGGATGCCGCAAGGGAAGCGAGTGCTGACCATCTTGTAAACCTGAACGACGTTATCCAGTTCCTTGTCCAATATGACCAGAACTACCAATCAGGAAACAATGTCCAGGAAACGGAGGTCATGAGGCGCGAGCTTGAGACCTTAAAGAAAGAATATGACCAGATTGTACAGCATAATCTGCAGCTGCAGGAAAAGCTGAGGAATGTAGAAGAAGATTACCGGGCGCTTCTGCAGATTATGGAAAAAGCAAGAAAGCTTATTTTTCTTGAAGAGGAAATGAACAGCCCCAACGTGAAATTTCAGATGGATAAAAACGGAAACCTGGAAAGGGTCAAAAAATAGAATGGAAAAAGGCTGTCCAGAGCCCGGCGGTCACCCTGAAAAGGGTACTTGCCGGGAAGGACAGCCTCTATCATTGTTTCAGCGGACTGCTTCGCATACTCCTTCAGGAAACCAGATCATGGGATTTTCCCCAAGGTCTCTTTCCATATCATAACTGACATCACGGAAGCCAAGCTTATGCCAAAATTCATGTGAATGAATCCGCGGGTTCGTCTTTAGCGGCTTTCCTTGCTTCTGGGCAAATTCTACAAGAGCACGCCCATAGCCCCTCCGCTGATATGGGGGGAGAACCTCGAGCTTCCAGAGTACATAATAGTCCTGCGGCGGATCAAAATAGCGGTCCTGCTTTGCATCTGCCTTATAAAGACTCATCCGGGCCACCAGCTTACCGCCGAAATAGATTCCGTAAAAAGGAGATTCACTGTTGTCTTCAATCATGCTGCCCTGAAGATCTTCGAGCATGGACAGCTCCTGTATCCCGTATTCTTTAAACTTCTTGAACTCTTCAAGAGTTTTGAAGTTAATAAGCAGCCTTTCAACGGTATGTTTCATCAATCCTTCCCCCTCCAACACGGCTTTTTATGGAACCGCTTTCTATAGAAACAGCTGAAAGCTTCCTCTCTCTTACTATTATATAATAAAAAGCCGGAAAATTCTCCAAATGGCCCGCCGCCAGGCAGCAGTGCCCTCAAAGGTTTTATCCTGGCTCGCGGTCTGCTACTATAATAAAAAGGACTACTCTCCAGGCTGTTTTCGTAAAATTTTGCAGCTGCTAAATAAGGATGATTTCCGCTGCAGCCGCTAAATAGCCTCAAAGTTTTACAGAACACTTACCTGAAAGATTATTGTTTTTCTTTAATTCAATAATGGGGATGCTTGAGAATACATGGGGGCCAAATAGATGGAAATAAATATTATCGGGGGAGGTGCTGTCGGGCTGCTGACAGCCGCCTGCCTTTCTAGAGGAAATAACCTTACGCTGTATACCCGGACTGCAGGCCAGGCAGAAACCATCAACAAAAATGGCATTAACTTAGAACGGGGCGGCACTGTAGAGAAAATGGCAGTAACCGCCTGCCCAGTATCGGAAATGAAGAATGAGGGTCATATCACAATCGTGTGTGTGAAAGCACATCATCTGGAGTATCTGCTGCCTCTCTTGCCAGAGACAGCAACCCCGGTTCTGTTCCTGCAGAATGGCATGGGGCATCTCAGTTTGCTTGCGGATCTTCCAGTCTCACAAATAGCGGTTGGGATTGTCGAGCATGGGGCCCAAAAAAAGAATGACTTTACGGTTTCCCATACGGGCGCTGGTAATATCAGGGCAGCTGTCTACCGGGGGAGCCTCGATTCCTTTAAAATAAAGTCGGAAGATGCTTTATTTCCTTTCATTTACGAGAAGGATTATTATAAGATGATGTTGAAGAAACTTATTGTAAATGCCTGTGTTAATCCGCTTACGGCAGTCCTTGGCGCAAGGAACGGGGAGCTGCTGGATAACCCGCACTTTAACAGTCTCTTTCAATCCATGTACAAGGAAGCAGCGGCTGTCTTTACAATCTCTGATTCGGACGGGATAAAACAGTATATAGAAGAAGTGTGCCGCAATACAGAGGAAAATAAGTCCTCCATGCTCGTAGATCTGGAGAACGGGAGAAAGACCGAAATTGATGCAATCCTGGGTTACATATTGCAGGAAGCAGAGCGTAAAAAGATAGAGCCGGCCCTTACTCGTTTGCTGTATACAATGATCAAAGGGAAGGAGCGCCTATAGGAGGAAACGGTATGTCACAATTCATAGCAAGTGCTGCTGCAGCCTTTATTACTGTCCCATTACTTAGTTATCTGGCTGTTTTTGCCATTGTCAAAAAGATAACCAAGAGTCATAGAAAATCGATTCATATGTCGGCAGACCTGACAACTATTTTCTTGATCCTTTCAGTGCATTACATGATCAAGACTATCTGGGGTACCTCGCTCTTGTGGGTGATTTTCCTATTGCTGATCGTGATAGCTGCATCCGTATCGGTCGTGAACTACAAATACCGCGAAGAAGTGGATTTCTTCCGAATCTTTAAAGGCTTCTGGAGAGTGAACTTCATCCTTTTTTTAGGCGGTTATTTCATTCTGGCTATATACGGCATGATTGACCGGATTGCGAGAATACTGATTTAGAAGGGCCTTGATATCCGATCTCTTTCCGGGTGCAGGTGCAAGACAGCATCTTTGTTTCTCCTGTTTAAAGGTGGTATACTTTTTAAAGCTAAGTTGGAGAGAGAAAGGAAGTCAGCTTCATGGAAATTAGGGATCTTGCCCTGCCGGCAATCAACAAGTTCGCATCTGACTATATCGATGGCAGGCTTAAGACGGATAAATTTTTTCATTATGATATCCATGATGAAAAAGTGTACGAAAAAAGATACAGCGATCTCATGAATCGCAGCTTTCATAGAACAGAGTTGGCCGGACATATCCGTCAATATATGGATCCTTTTGGAATGAACGATTGCGTGCTGAGAAACCTGGAAGCGCTTGAGGGGCCGGATTCTGCCGTAGTGATCGGCGGTCAGCAGGCAGGACTCTTGAGTGGGCCTTTATATACTATACATAAAGCGATTTCTGTCATTAAGCTTGCGGAACAGCAGGAAAAAGCTTTGAAAAAAAGGGTCATCCCGGTTTTTTGGATTGCGGGCGAGGACCATGATATCCAGGAAGTTAATCATATATACGCCATGCGCAATGGAAAGCCGGATAAAATGTCCTATCCAATGTATGTGGCAAAAAAGCCCATGGTCTCGGACCTAGAGCTGGATTACGATACTGCCTGTACGTGGCTTGAGGACGTTATGGAGAGCTGCGGGGAGACAGAATATACAAATGACCTTTTGGCTGCAATGAAAGAAATCATTAAAGAGTCCAGTACCTTTTCGGAGTTTTTTGCACGCCTTCTGCATAGATGGTTCGGAAGCAGCGGGCTGCTCCTGATCGATGCAGCCGATCCCGCTTTAAGGAAACTTGAATCCCCTTTTTTTACAGGGGTGATCAAAAATGCTGATGAGATAACCAGGAAAGTTTTGGCACAGCAGGAGCTTGTGGCGGGTGAAGGCTATGGAAAAGCCATCGAACTGGAAGAAAATGCTGCCAATCTCTTTTATTATGAAAAAGAAAAGCAGGTGAGGACGCTGCTTTCGCTCGATGACAAGGGCAGATTCATTTCGGGAAAAGATGAGGCCTTTGCGTTTACTACGGATGAAATGCTTGAGCTGGCTGAAAGCCGGCCGGAATGCCTGAGCAATAATGTGGTCACTAGGCCTATCATGCAGGAAAGCCTTTTCCCGGTCCTGGCTTTTATTGCCGGGCCGGGGGAGGCCGCGTATTGGGCGGAGCTGAAGCAGTCGTTCGAGCTTTTCGAAATGAAAATGCCGCCAATCGTACCGAGGCTCAACATTACCCTGCTTGAACGCTCAGTTGAGACAGACCTGAAGGAAGTGGGCATGTCTATTGAGGATGCACTCAGCGGCAGGACAAAGGAAAGGCTGTCCGGCTTCCTCTGTCAGATCAAGGATGAAACGTTAGAAGACCTTTATGCAAGGATGCTTGGCGGTGTGGAAGAATCCCATCGAGAATTTTCCGCCCGTGCGCTGAAGGTTGATGGGGCATTAAGCCCATTGCTTGAAAAGAATTTAGATATCATAAAAAAACAGCTTCAGTTCATCTACGACAAAACAAATGAAAGAAACAAGGATAAATATAAAACTGTAACCAGTAAGTATAACCGGATCAGCTGCTCCCTCTCACCACTGGATTCACCACAGGAGAGAATATGGAACCCGATATACTTTCTGAATAAATATGGACCTGATTTCATTCAGGAACTAACAGAGCTCCAATATGAATTTAATAATAAGCATAAGGTGATAATGCTTTAAAAGAGAAAGTCCGAAGTGGATGTATACCACTTGCGGGCTCTTTTTTTTTGCCGGCATGCCATGTATACAGCGGGAATGCCCGTATGACTTGAAACAGGGTTCCAATCCCTCAAGCAAGACTAAGAGATGGAAGGAAATTGATGTTGAGGAAGCAAAAGGGGTATTATCCATGTGCCAGTTTTATATTTCATGATTAATATAAAAATGGTGGTGAAAAGTGGGGGGATGTGGTACATTGAAATTAGAAAGTGGGGGTAGTGGCAAATGTTCATGGGCGAATACCATCATACCATTGATAACAAGGGCCGGATCATCGTCCCCGCAAAGTTTAGAGAAAGCCTTGGCGAGGAGTTTGTTATCACCCGGGGACTGGATCAATGTTTATTTGGTTATCCATTGGAAGAATGGAAGCAGCTCGAAGAAAAACTAAAAGCTCTGCCGCTTACCAAAAAAGATGCCCGGGCATTTACAAGGTTCTTCTTTTCGGGAGCGACAGAATGCGAATTAGACAAACAAGGCCGCATCAACATACCCGCACCACTTACAGCTTATGCATCGCTGGAGAAAGAATGTGTTGTTCTCGGAGTTTCCAATCGAATTGAGATTTGGAGCAAGCCTCTTTGGGAAGACTATTTTACAAATTCCGAAGATTCTTTTGCAGAAATCGCTGAAAACATGATAGGTTTCGATATTTAGCGTATTCATTGCATCAGGATGTTTCATTCTCGATTGGAAGGTGAAGTTATTGTTTCAGCATACAACTGTATTGCTCAAGGAAACTGTCGATGGCTTGAATATTAAGCCGGACGGTGTTTATGTTGACTGTACCATGGGCGGGGCTGGGCACAGTGAATATCTGTTATCCCTATTATCCCCGGAAGGCCATTTATTTGCGTTTGATCAGGATGAAACGGCCATTAAAAATGCAAGTGAGAAATTAAAGAAATACAGCGGGCAAGTCACTATGATTCAAAGCAACTTTAAGCATATCGCCCGCGAGCTCGGCGAACGCGGAATACATAAAGTGGACGGGATTCTCTATGATTTGGGAGTTTCTTCCCCGCAGCTGGATACACCTGAGAGAGGCTTCAGCTACCATAATGATGCCCCGCTTGATATGCGTATGGACCAGAGTGCTGGTCTCTCTGCCTATGACGTAGTGAACTCCTGGTCATTTCAGGAGCTGATCAGCATTTTCTTTAAATATGGAGAGGAAAAATTTTCAAAGCAGATTGCAAGGAAAATAGAAGCTGCCCGAGAAATTAAGCCTATCGAGACAACTTTCGAACTGGTTGAGCTCATCAAGGAAGGCATCCCTGCTCCGGCCAGGAGAAAGGGAGGCCATCCGGCTAAAAGGATTTTCCAGGCAATCCGAATTGCCGTTAATGATGAGTTAGGTGTTTTTGAAGACTCGCTCCATCAGGCCATCGGCCTCCTGGCCCCTGGCGGCAGAATATCGGTCATAACCTTCCACTCATTGGAGGACCGTATCTGTAAAACGGTTTATAAGAAGCTTGGGGAAACACCCCCGCTTCCGCCCGGGCTGCCGATCATCCCGGAAGAGTACAAGCCGGTGATCAAGATCATTACCAGAAAGCCCATTCTGCCAAGTGAAGAAGAAATAGAGATGAACAACAGGGCTAGGTCGGCCAAATTGCGCATCGCTGAAAAAATATAAGGAGATCAGGGGGAGAAACATGAGCACTGTAGCAAAAAAAGTGTTGGAGCAGCAGAGTGTACCAGGGAAAAAGGTTCAATCCGTCATCCGGCACAAAACTGGAATTACGTTTGGCGAAAAGATCTTACTGGTCGTTTTTGCCCTGCTGGTAGCCGGCGCAGGCATTAAGATCATTGCCAACCAATCTGCTGTCTATAGCGTGAATAAGGAAATACAGCAGGTAGAGGGTTCCATTGACAATCAAAAGAAAGTGAATGGGGATCTGAAGGTGCAGGTAAGTGAACTCAGCACTTATGAGAGAGTCAAGAAAAAAGCAGCTGAGCTGGGCCTGAAGCTTAACCAGAATAATGTTAAGGTTGTACAGGACTGATGCAAAAGCAAAAAAATATATCAACAGGAGCAGTGGTCCTCTTCTTTACATTTGGACTGCTCTTTTTTATTTTGGCAGGCAGATTCTTGTATATAGAAGTTACGGGAGAAGCGGGGGGAACTGCCCTTGCCCGGAAGCTTGAAACCAAATACTTACGGCAGGATATCCTTGAAGCGAAAAGGGGAAGCATCGTGGATCGGACAGGTGAACCTATTGCAGAGGATACGGTTTCTTATAAACTGACGGCCATACTGGACAAGTCGGTTACGGCGGATCCGGATCATCCAAAGCATGTGACAAACCCGCAGAAGACAGCAAGAGAGCTTGCTAAATTTATCGATATGGATGAAAGCGAGATATTTGAGAGGCTGAATAAAAAGGTTTTTCAGGTTGAGTTTGGAAGTGCGGGAAAGGATATTACCCACCAGACCAAAAATGAGATTGAAGCCCTGGATCTCCCCGGCATCATGTTCCAGCGGGAATCCAAACGATTCTATCCAAATGGAGTCTTTGCCTCCCATCTGGTCGGTTTTACAGAAACTAAGTTTAATAAAAAAACTAAAAAAGAAGAAGCCACAGGGAGTCTGGGCCTTGAAAGGACGATGGAAAAGTATTTGAAGGAAACGGATGGCGTTGTAAAGTATGACAGCGATAAATGGGGCTTCCTCCTTCCAAACTCAAAGGAAAAAATTACCCGGCCTAAGGATGGGGCTAAGGTTTCTGTAACCCTGGATAAAAAAATCCAGACTTTCCTGGAGGATTCCATGAATTCCGTACAGCTGAAGTACAATCCAAAAAAAATGATCGGTATTGTCGCCAATCCCAAAACCGGTGAAATCCTCGCGATGAGCCAGAGGCCGACTTTTCACCCGAAAACGAGGGAAGGGCTTGAGGATGGCTGGCAGAATCTTGCTGTGGAGGATTCGTTTGAGCCGGGATCGACGATGAAGGTATTCACCCTTGCAGCCGCGGTCCAGGAAAATGTGTTCAATCCTAACGATACGTATAAATCAGGAACATACAAAAAGGGGAATTCAGGAAGCATCCGCGACCATAATGGCGGAGCAGGCTGGGGGACCATCACCTATCTAGAAGGCCTTCAGAGGTCATCAAATGTGGCTTTCGCCAAGCTTGCCATGGAAAAGCTCGGCGAGGAAAAGTTCCGGACGTACCTGACAAAATTCGGTTTTGACAAGCCGACGGGCATCGATCTGCCGAACGAAGCGACCGGGAAGATCCTGTATAAATGGCCCATCGAAAAAATAACTACGGCCTTTGGACAGGGATCTGCCATCACGCCGATTCAACAGATACAGGCTGCTACCGCCGTCGCAAATGGCGGCAAAATGATGCGTCCTTATGTTATAAAGGATATAACCGATCCTTCCACAAAAAAGGTAATTAAAAAAACGGAACCAAAGGCTGTTTCCCAGCCAATTTCATCTGAAACCGCGAAAAAGGTTAGGGATTATCTGGGTACTGTCGTAACAAGCGAGCATGGAACCGGCAAACGGTATAAAATAAACGGCTATGAAGTGGCAGGGAAGACCGGCACAGCGCAGATGCCCGGGCCAGACGGAAAGTACCTGACAGGAGCCAGCAATTATGTGTTTTCATTCCTTGGTATGGCACCTAAAGACGATCCCGAGCTTGTCATGTATGTAGCCGTCCAGCAGCCGGAAGTCGAATATTACACAGACGGCTCCATCCCGGTATCCATGATTTTTAATACAGTCATGCGCAACAGCCTGCAATATCTGAACATCAAGCCTTCCATGGCCGAAGCCAAATCATCCAGGGCTGTCGAGGACTTCACGGGTAAAGATGCCGCTCAAACCGCGAAGTCCCTGGAAGCCGAAGGATATGAAGTCATTCAGCTTGGGAACGGAACTGGCATCATCAGCCAGAATCCTAAACAGGGCACTAAACTCCTTCAGGGTGAAAGGATCATTCTCAGGACAGAAGGAAACATGAAGGCACCCGATATGAAGGGATGGTCGCTGAGGGATGTCATGAAAGTGGCTAAGACCAGCGGAGTTCCGCTTCAGACGGTTGGAAGCGGCTATGTAGTCAAGCAGAATGTACAGCCAGGAAGCAGGCTTTCTCAAAAAGAGTATGTAATTGTCCAAATGAAGAAGCCGGAGGATATGCAGAAAAAAGACCCTCCAAAAATAGATGAATATAAAGGATCATGACCATTAAAGGAGACGGGCAGCCGTCTCCTTTTTGACGTTTTTGAATCAGGTTCTTTGATAGTTTTTGTACTTTATAAATTGGTACAGGCATACATTCTTAACAGCAATGAATACTTGGGGGTGTAATGCTTTGCGCGTATCAAACGTGACTGTGCGGAAAAGGCTGGCTATTGCCCTGGCCGCAGGTTTTCTCATCTTTTTGATCATAGATATACGTCTTGGATATGTTCAATTCTTCCTTGGGAATTCGCTTACGGAAAAGGCCAAGGATTCCTGGAGCCGGAATCTGCCCTTTGAACCTAAAAGGGGCGAGATCGTTGACAGGAATGGTGTGGCCCTTGCGACCAATATCAGCGCTCCGACGGTTTATGCCGTGCCGCGGCAGATACAGGATCCGGCTCATACAGCTGAAAAGCTTGCGGCTGTGCTGGGCATGGACAAGGAAAAAGCATATAAAACCGTCACATCGAGGGTGTCGATGGTAAAGGTTCCGGAAGGGCGCAAAATCAGTCATGAAAAGGCAAAAGAGCTGAGGGCACTCGGCCTGAAAGGAATTTATATCGCCGAGGATTCCAAACGGCATTATCCTTATGGGAAATATCTGTCACATGTCCTGGGCTTTGCAGGGATTGACAATCAGGGATTGATGGGGATTGAATTGTCTTATGATAAAGAGCTGAAAGGAGAAAAAGGCTATGTGAAGTTTTATGCAGACGCGAAGGGAAAAAGGATGGAGAAAATGGCGGATGATTATAAAGCACCTGCAGACGGCCTCGATCTGAAGCTGACGATAGACAGTAAAATCCAAACCATCATGGAGAGGGAGCTGGATAATGCTGAGGCACTCTATAACCCGGATGGCATCATTGCGATTGCGATGAATCCGAAGAACGGCGAGATCCTAGGAATGTCTTCAAGACCGACCTTTGATCCGGCAAAGTTCCGGGACGTGCCACAGGAAATCTATAACCGGAATCTGCCGGTCTGGAGCACCTATGAACCTGGGTCCACCTTTAAGATCATCACGCTTGCAGCTGCGCTTGAGGAGAAAAAGGTAGATCTCCTGAAAGACCATTTCTATGACTCCGGCTCTGTAGAGGTAGGCGGTGCGCGCCTTCATTGCTGGAAACACGGGGGGCACGGCTCGGAGTCCTTCCTTGAGGTTGTCCAGAATTCCTGCAACCCGGGCTTTATTGAACTCGGGGAGAGGCTTGGCAAGGAAAAATTATTTTCTTATATAAAGAATTTCGGATTCGGGGAGAAGACAGGCATAGACCTTCAGGGCGAGGGCAGGGGGATTCTTTTTAATCTTGACAGAGTCGGGCCGGTGGAACAGGCAACAACCGCATTCGGACAAGGTGTATCAGTTACTCCCATCCAGCAGGCAGCAGCGGTTGCAGCGGCGGTAAATGGTGGAACTCTTTATACGCCCTATATCGCCAAGGAGCTCATCGATCCGAAGACAGGAAAAACGGTCATGAAGAAAAAGCCGGAGGCGAAGAGGAAAGTGATTTCTGAGGAAACCTCCAGGCAGATAAGAAATGCCCTGGAGTCAGTTGTAGCCCAGGGAACAGGAAGAAATGCATTTGTTGAGTCTTACCGGGTTGGAGGCAAGACAGGGACAGCCCAAAAAGTAAAGAACGGCAGATATATGGAAGGGAATTACATCGTATCTTTCATAGGCTTTGCTCCAGCTGATGATCCTCAGATCGTGGTCTATACAGCTGTGGACAATCCGAAAGGAACCGTCCAGTTCGGAGGCACGGTCGCGGCACCGATTGTCGGTAAAATCATGAACGATTCCCTGCGGGCGATGCATGTGCCCCTCAGAAAGAACCAGATAGAAAAGAAGGCTAACTGGCTGGACCCTGTGATGCTCGAGATACCGGATTTGACCGGTATGAGCATTAAAGAGCTGCAGACACAGCCGTTTAATATCAATCTGGACGTGGCAGGACAGGGGAATGTCATTGTCAAACAGTCCCCGCCGCCGGGGATAAAGGTGAAAGAGGGGTCCACTATCAGGATTTACCTTGGCGAAAAGGCTGAATAAGGATACAATAAGGAGCGGCTGTATAATTTTCAGCCGTTTTCTTATTTGGTCCTTTCATGCCGGCTGGCCCAGGGGCGTGTCAGTATTTTTAGTTCTATTTTAATTAGCAGAAACGCTTGTTTTCGTATAGAATATAAGTTAATGTTTTAGTTTAGATTGTGAGGAATGAAAAGATGAAACTACATAGTTTGATAAGCAGCCTGCCTTTTATTCAGCTGCCTGAAGAAAATCCCGAAATTGTGTCAGTCGAAAACGACCATAGGCTGGTTAAAGAAGGCAGCCTTTTTATATGCATCAAAGGATACACGGTGGATGGGCATGACCTCGCCGCCCAAGCGGTGTCGCGCGGGGCTTATGCCATCATTGCCGAAAGGGAAGTGAACGCTTCTGTGCCGGTTGTAATTGTGCCTGATACAGCGAAGGCTATGGCAGTCCTTGCTGATGCTTTCTACGGCCGCCCGACACAGAGCCTGAGGCTGATTGGGATTACCGGCACGAATGGCAAAACGACCACAAGTCATCTCATTGAAAAAATCCTGAGTGATGCAGGATCCAAAACGGGCTTGATTGGGACGATGTACACGAAAATTGGCGATGAGACGCAGGAAACAAAAAATACTACGCCTGACAGCCTGACCCTGCAGAAAATATTCAGCAAGATGGTCAAACGGGGTGTAACGGATGCTGTGATGGAAGTATCATCACATGCTCTTGAGCTTGGCCGTGTCAATGGCTGCGATTATGATATTGCTGTATTCACCAATCTTACGCAGGATCACTTGGACTTCCATGGCAGCATGGAAAATTACAAATTTGCCAAAGGCCTGTTATTTGCAAGGCTCGGAAGTGCATTTCCTTCAGGGAAACCGAAATTTGCAGTCCTGAATGCCGATGATGTGGCTTCACGGGACTTTGCCAAATATACGGCAGCACAGGTTATTACTTACGGAATTGACCAGGAATCGGATATTCGTGCAATGAATCTGGAAATCACAGCTTCCGGCACGAGCTTTACACTGCAGGCATTCGGAAATGAACATCCGGTCCAGCTTAAGCTGGCAGGCAAATTCAATGTCTATAACGCCCTTGCTGCAATCGCGGCCGGCCTTTCAGCCGGCATTCCGCTTACAGCCATTATTCACTCTCTCTCTGAAGTAAAGGGTGTTTCCGGCAGGTTTGAACTGGTGGACGAAGGCCAGGATTTTGCTGTAATCGTAGACTATTCCCACACACCAGACAGCCTTGAAAATGTGATCCGGACAGTCCGGGAGTTTGCCAGGGGAGATATTTATACAATCGTTGGCTGTGGAGGGGACAGGGACAGGACGAAGCGCCCGCTTATGGCCAAAATCGCATGCGATCAATCCACCTTTGCCATCTTCACCGCTGATAACCCAAGAAGTGAGGATCCGCTGGAAATTATCAGGGACATGGAGGAAGGTGTAAAAGGGCAGGATTACCTGGTTATCCCGGATAGGAAGCAGGCAATCGGCCATGCCATCTCAAAAGCAAAAAACGGCGATGTTATCATCATAGCCGGCAAGGGCCATGAAACCTATCAGATCATCGGAAGCGAAATACTCGATTTCGATGACAGGCAGGTTGCACGCGGGTTCCTTATGGAGCTGGACTGAGATTTCTGCTGCTGGGTCTATATTTACCGGCTCAATTTTCCAGTGATTTATCTATATATTATTCTGTTAAAAGGGTACGGAACATATCTTAATTTTGATGATTTATTGTAATAGGAAAGAGGGAACCAATTCATGTTAGTGCAAGTTTTATTATTTACGATTTTGATGGGTTTTTTAGTAACGGTTCTGCTCTCTCCGGTCTTCATTCCATTTTTGAGAAGATTGAAATTCGGACAAAGCATCCGTGATGAAGGACCGAAGTCCCATCAAAAAAAATCAGGCACCCCGACAATGGGAGGGCTGATCATCCTGCTGTCGGTGACTGCATCCAGCCTGGTCATGACCATGAAATTTTCAGAAATTACAATAGAAACCATGCTGCTGCTCCTGGTGACACTCGGCTTTGGGCTGCTCGGCTTTTTGGATGACTTTATCAAAGTGGTGATGAAAAGGAATCTGGGACTTACCTCCAGGCAGAAGCTTCTTGGCCAGATCATCATAGCCGTGATCTTTTATCTGGTGTTCAAATCAAGCGGCAGCTTCACGTCAGAGCTTACAATACCAGGAACATCTGTCACCTTTGATTTGGGATGGCTGTATGTAGCGGTTGTCATCTTCTGGCTCGTGGGTTTTTCAAATGCGACCAATCTGACCGATGGTCTGGACGGCCTGCTGTCCGGAACCGCAGCGATTGCGTTCGGCGCCTTTGCTGTCCTTGCCTGGAATCAGTCGCAATATGATGTGGCCGTGTTCAGCATCGCAATGAGCGGCGCACTGCTTGGCTTCCTAGTATTTAATGCGCATCCAGCCAAGGTGTTCATGGGAGATACGGGATCTCTGGCCCTTGGCGGTGCACTGGCGACCGTGGCCATGCTGACGAAGCTTGAGCTGCTGCTGGTCATAATCGGCGGAGTGTTTGTCATTGAAACTCTTTCGGTAATCCTTCAGGTTATCTCATTTAAAACAACGGGTAAAAGAATATTTAAAATGAGCCCGCTCCACCACCACTATGAACTTGTCGGCTGGTCTGAGTGGCGTGTGGTTGTAACATTTTGGTCGGTCGGATTTTTGTTTGCTGTATTAGGAATCTATTTAGAGGTGTGGTTATAGGTGAAGGAAGTTACGAATTATATCAGAAAAAAAGTCCTTGTACTTGGTCTGGCGAAGAGCGGTGTGAGTGCTGCTTTGCTCCTGCACAGGCTCGGAGCCTTTGTGACGGTCAATGATAAAAAGCCGATAGACGAGAACCCAGAAGCACAGGAGCTTGTGGAACAGGGCATTAAAGTAATCTGCGGGGACCATCCTATTGAACTATTGGATGAGGGATTTGAATTGATTGTAAAGAATCCCGGCATTCCTTATACCATTCCTCTGGTTAAAGGAGCTGTTGAACGTGGTCTGCCGGTGATCACTGAAGTGGAGCTTGCCTATCAGATCTCCGATGCACCATTTATAGGGATAACAGGTACTAACGGGAAGACCACCACCACTACGATCATTCATGAAATGCTTCATGAGGGCGGTAAGAAGCCCCTCATTGCAGGCAATATCGGGACAGTGGCCTCAGGTGTGGCATCCCAGGCTGAAAAAGACAATATCATTGTCATTGAATTGTCTTCCTTCCAGCTGATGGGCACATTGGAATTTAAGCCTCATATTGCGGTGCTGATCAATCTGTATGATGCCCATCTGGATTACCATGGTTCCAGGCAGGAATATGCAGATGCCAAGGGTGCGATCGGGAAAGCACAGACAGAGGATGACTATTTTATTTATAATGCCGACCAGGAGGAAGTTGCCGCGCTTGCCAGGCGTTCGAAAGCAGATCTCGTGCCTTTCTCGACTAAGAGGAAGGTTGAGGACGGAGCATATATCGAGGATGGATACATGTGCTTCAGGGGTGAAAGGGTGGCTGCTTTGTCTGAAATCGTTCTTCCCGGACGCCATAACCAGGAAAATATCCTGTCTGCCATAGCTGCGGCCAAGCTTTCCGGTGTGCCAAATGAAGCGATCCAGAAAGTCCTGTCTGTTTTCAGAGGAGTGAAGCACCGGACGCAGTTTGTGGCTGAGATAAATAAACGCAAATTCTACAATGATTCCAAGGCGACAAACATTTTATCTGCTTCAGCAGCACTTGAATCTTTCCAGGAACCGACTATCCTCCTCGCAGGGGGGCTGGACCGCGGAAATGAGTTTGACGAACTGAAACCGGCACTCGGTAATGTGAAGGCGCTGATTACTTTTGGGCAGACTGCACCAAAAATTGAGAGGGTGGCAAAGGAAGCTGGAATATCTGTTATCAAACGTGTCGATAATGTAGAGGCAGCCGTGCCTGCCGCATACGGACTCTCGGAGGAAGGGGACTGCATCCTTCTTTCACCTGCTTGTGCAAGCTGGGACCAATATAAAACTTTTGAGGTCAGGGGAGACATGTTTATGGAGGCCGTGCATAAGCTTAAATAAGAGCTTGGTTACAGATTGAAGCGCGCATTGCTTAAGAGGCTTTTTGCCGCAGCTTCTCAGCCTCAAGATGAACATCTAAAGTAACTGAGACGGTACGGGAATTCCCTATCGTCTTTTGTTATGCCAAAAGTCCAATGCTTTTTCGGCCGCTCAAAAACATTCAGCCTGAGGTGGACCATGCCTTTAAAAAAATCAAATCCAGACTTTATTTTAATCATTGTCACCCTGGGACTTTTGGCAGTCGGTCTGATCATGGTGTACAGTGCAAGCGCCATTTGGGCAGATTACAAATTCAATGATTCATTTTTTTTCGCTAAACGCCAGGTCCTCTTTGCCGGTGTCGGGATCCTTGCCATGTTCTTCATCATGAACATTGATTATTGGACATGGAGGACGTGGGCTAAAGTTATCCTGATTGTCTGCTTTGTCCTGCTGATTGCGGTATTGATTCCGGGTGTCGGTATGGTCCGGAATGGATCCAGGAGCTGGATCGGTGTCGGTGCGTTTTCCATCCAGCCGTCCGAATTCATGAAGCTTGCAATGATAGCCTTTCTCGCTAAGTTTCTTGCAGAAAGGCAGAAGTTCATCACCTCTTTTAAATCCGGGCTCCTGCCGGCACTTGCCCTTGTGTTCACAGCGTTCGGATTTATTATGCTTCAGCCCGACCTTGGGACAGGTACAGTAATGACTGGAACATGCATTGTAATGATTTTCGTTTCGGGTGCCCGTGTCAGTCACTTCGCATGGCTTGGCTTTCTCGGCGCTGCTGGATTCGCGGGTCTGATTCTGTCTGCGCCTTATCGCATCAAAAGGATCACTTCATTCCTGGATCCTTGGCAGGATCCGCTCGGCAGCGGCTTCCAGATTATTCAATCCTTATATGCCATTGGTCCCGGAGGACTTTTTGGGCTGGGATTGGGCCAGAGCAGGCAGAAATTCTTTTACCTGCCTGAGCCACAGACTGATTTTATTTTTGCCATTTTGTCAGAGGAGCTTGGATTTATCGGGGGATCGTTAGTCATTCTATTATTCGCGCTGTTACTGTGGAGAGGAATCAGGATATCTCTTGGGGCTCCTGACTTATATGGCAGTCTCCTCGCTGTAGGGATCATTGCCATGGTAGCCATACAGGTGATGATCAATATCGGAGTTGTGACCGGGCTGATGCCTGTCACCGGGATCACCCTGCCCTTCCTGAGCTACGGAGGATCTTCATTAACACTTATGCTGATGGCCATTGGCGTGTTGTTGAACATAAGCAGATATGCCCGGTATTGATTAGGCAGGCTGTCCCATTTGGTTCTGCAGGAGTACTCCTGCAGGGCTTTTTTATCTGCCTGAGGATGACCGGAATCCAGCAATGGGCCATCATGAATGGCTCGCTTATAACTGTTTTCTATAGAAAAATCAGGAAGACCACCCATTACTTATGAAGGATAATTAGTTATTTTTCAGTTGGAAAAGGAAGCCGGTTTAGAATATAGTATAAGTGGGTAAAGCGACTAAGCTGCCTTTATCATAGGATTTTTCATTTCCCTTTTGTGCATTAATCCTTATAATGATATGGTTGATTCATTAAGGCAGATCAAAATGGGTCTGGATCAATGTGTAATTTGCTTCCGGCCATGTGCCTACTAAATTTGAGGTGGCTTTCATAATGAAAATTGCAGTAAGCGGCGGCGGGACCGGAGGGCATATTTATCCGGCACTCGCCTTGATTAGAGAAATAAAAAAGAAAGATCCAAAAGCGGAGTTTCTGTACATAGGCACAGAGAACGGCCTGGAGGGCAGCATTGTGCCCAGGGAGGGAATCCCATTCAAGTCTATCCGCATTACCGGGTTCAAGAGGAAGCTGTCCTTTGAGAACGTCAGGACTATCATGCGTTTCCTCAAAGGTGTGAGGGACAGCAGGAAGATGCTAAAGCAGTTTAAGCCCGATATAGTGATCGGTACCGGGGGATATGTCTGCGGGCCTGTGGTCTATGCGGCTGCGAAGCTAAAAATCCCTGCTGTTGTGCATGAACAAAACAGCCTTCCCGGCCTTACCAATAAGTTTTTATCAAGATATGTCGATAAAGTGGCCATCTGTTTTGAAGATGCCAGGGCATTTTTCCCGGCTGGAAAAGTAGAAATGACGGGAAATCCGAGGGCTTCAGAGGTGGTTGATTATAAAGGAAAGCAGGGAATTGCAGAACTCGGCCTCTCGCCTGATAAAAAGACAGTCCTTATATTCGGGGGGAGCAGGGGGGCAAAGCCCATCAATAGCGCAATCGTTAAGATTCTTGCTGAGCTTAGGGAGAAACCTTATCAAATCCTCTATATAACAGGCGAGGTTCATTATGAATCGACCTTAAAGGAAATAAAACTCCATTCTGACCCTGAGAATGTGGTGATTAAGCCGTTCCTGCATAATATGCCGGAAATACTTGCGGGTATAGATCTCGCTGTAACCAGGGCAGGTGCCACTACGCTTGCGGAACTAACTGCTCTCGGAATTCCCAGTATTTTGATACCGAGTCCCTATGTCACCGATAACCATCAGGAGAAAAATGCAAGAGCCTTGAGTGACCATGGCGCTGCAGAATTGATCCTAGAAAAGGATCTATCGGGTGCAGCATTGCTGAAAACCATGGATTCCATCATGCTAAATCCTGCAAAAACAATGGACATGAAAGTGGCCGCCAGGAAAATCGGCATCCCTGATGCAGCAGGCAGGCTGTACAGCCTGATGGAGGAACTTGCCAGGAAGTGAATGTATAATCTGAATAATAAGGTTTAAATGATACAGGGCAGCTTTAAACAAACGGAAAAATACAATTAAAGCAGATAAACCCTCGAACAGCGGGGCTGTGGATCTGCTTTTCTGTTTGGCATGAGAGGTTTTTGCCTCCACCTGAAGGAAGGAAGGTTACAAATGAAGGAAATTGTACGAGAATTGAATGAGTTAGAGGTTGGGAAGGTTGCCGAGAATGAACCGCTGGCCAGCCATACAACGATGAAGATCGGGGGGCCGGCAGAATTATTCATCGAGCCGTCTTCCGTAGAAAATCTCGAAAAAACCATGCAGGTTATTAAAAAACACAATATAAAGTGGAGGGCGATCGGAAGGGGATCCAATCTGCTTGTTTTGGATGAAGGCATCGAAGGAGCGGTCATCAAGCTGTCCTCCGGATTATCAGACCTTGAGATCAATGGAACAGAAATTAAGGTGGGAGGCGGTTATTCACTAGTCAGCCTTGCCACCCAGATGAGCAGGAAAGGATTATCAGGCCTTGAGTTTGCCGGCGGGATTCCCGGGTCGGTCGGCGGCGCTGTTTATATGAACGCAGGTGCCCATGGTTCGGATATTTCAAAGATCCTGGTTAAAGCGAAAGTCCTTTTTGAAGATGCGACCATCGGCTGGGTCACGAATGAAGAAATGGAATTTTCTTACCGGACATCAGTCCTGCAAAAGAAGAGGCCGGGAATCGTGATTGAAGCAGTGTTTGCGCTGAGCGCAGGAAACCGCGATACAATCGTGGAAGAAATCAAAAGCAATAAGGCATACAGGAAGGATACACAGCCCTATAACCTTCCCTGTGCCGGCAGTATCTTCAGAAATCCGCTTCCTCAGTATGCCGGAAGGCTGATTGAGGATGCAGGGCTGAAGGGACATTCAATAGGCGGGGCGCAGATTTCCGATATGCACGGAAACTTCATAGTGAATGCAGGGGGAGCCACTGCTGAGGATGTGCTTGCCTTGATCCAGCATATTAAGGATACAATCTTTGACAAATACGGTGTGAAAATGGAGACGGAAGTCGAAATTATAGGCAGGAAAATCGAGGGTTAGCCTCATTTACCACCCGCATCTATGATATAATTGTACATCAGAAATACAAGGGAACAATTAAAGGATCAGCCCTGGACACGGTCCGGTCCGGGGGATACAGGCCTCTTATATTTTTGCTGACGTGCTTTAGGAGAGGTGGAAAAATGGAAAAGGGCAATATTGTATCCATAGAAGAAAGAATTCCAAAACTTAAACAGATTCGGAAAAAAAAGGCGAATAAACGGCTGGTTATTCTTTTGGCCTTCTTTTTCCTTCTGCTTGGTGCGCTCCTGTATTTAAAATCCCCCTTAAGCCATATCAAGGATATCCGCATACAAGGAAATAAGTATATATCTTCCGGCCAAATAAAAGAAATCAGCGGTCTGGCAATCGGCGATAACATCTGGGAAATCGATAAAGAGGCCGTCTGGCACAAGCTGAAGGGCAACCCGCAGATTAAAAATGCTAAAGTATCTCTAAGCTTCCCTAACCATATCAATATTCATGTGGAAGAATACAGAAGGGTCGGCTATCTTTCTCGGGAATCCCGGTTTTATCCGATTCTCCAGAGCGGGAAATTCCTTAAGCCGATGGCTAAAGGAGACCTGCCGGACTATGCTCCCATCCTGTCCGGCTTCTCAGAAGGTGCACCGCTGTCCCAGCTTGTAGATGAATTATCCAAGCTTCCGCCGGAAATATTGAATTCGGTGTCAGAAATTCATAATAATCCAAAGAAAACAGACCCATACCACTTGATCATTTATATGAATGATGGATATGAAGTGAATGCCACAAGCAGGAGCCTTTCGGACAAGCTCGTCCATTATCCATCAATCATCAGCCAGCTGAATCCCGGGGTAAAAGGGGTAATCGACCTGGAAGTCGGTTCTTATTTCCGCGCATATGAAAGTGAAAGGAAGGGGAAACAGTGATTTGAAGGTTAAAAGCAAACACCTTATCCTCTCCCTTGTCTGCCTTGTGCTCGGTATCATGATTTCATTTTCCTATAAACAGGCGAATGAGGAAGAAGAGACGAGGATGTCTGAAAATAGCTGGGACCGGGATTTCCAGCTGCGGAAAAAGCTCGTGGAACAGGAAGAAAAGACTAGAGAGCTGCAAAAGGAATTAATAGAAAAACAGGCAGAGATCACTTCAGCTGAGAACGAGCTTGCCAAAGAGGCCAGGTCCTACTCCAGTATCACGAAGGAAGCAGGCAGATACCGGCTGCATCTCGGCAAGGTGAAGACTAAGGGCGGCGGGATTGAGATCACCCTTCAGGACGGGGACTTCAAGACTGGCGGCGACGTCAACGATTATCTTGTGCATGAACAGCACGTTTTTAAAGTGATCAACGAACTGTATGTATCCGGCGCCCAGGCTGCAGCTATAAACGGCCAGCGGCTTACCCGTAAATCCTACATCGTCTGTGATGGTCCGGTCATTGTAGTGGATGGCATACAGCATCCTGCACCATTTGTTATAAGTGCAATAGGTGATCCAAAGGTGATGGGTGCGGCCTTGAATATCGCAGGCGGCATAAAAGATCAGCTTGTCAATGAGAATATAGTGTTCACTATGGAGGAAAAAGAACAGATTGTGATGGAACCGGTGTTCGGGAGCAGCTGATCCTGACTTTAGGAAAGCTGGGTGGATGATATGAAAATAAAGTGGGGCATGAGTGCGGCAGCAGTCTTGACCGGCCTTATGCTTGCGGTGCAATTCCAGACAGTCAAAGACCCTAAAATTCAGGATACGAGGGACTCATGGGAACTGCGGGCTGATATTTTGGCTGAGAAGGACAGGCAATCCAAGATACTGAGGGAACTGGAAGAACTGGAGGCACAGTCCGCCGGCTATGAAAACGATAAAAGCCGCAGCAAGGAAAAAGCCCTGCAGCAGACATTAAGTGAATTAAAGAAAGAAACAGGCCTTACTGATGTCACCGGTCCTGGTGTGTATCTTACCATAGAGCCGCTCCCTGAAGCGGAAATGCTTGGCGGGACGGCCTATGCAGTTTCACCTGAACTGCTGAAGCGCCTCATCAACGAACTGAACATGTACAATGCTGAACATATATCAATCAATGGCCACAGGATCATAGGCACTTCCGTGATTCGGGAAATTAACGGTGAGCCTAAGCTTGATGGTTTTTCACTTAAAGATTATCCAATCAAGGTCAGGGTCATTTCAGAAGATGCGGTCAATCTGTATGACCGCATCAAGGTATCAAAAGTCCTCGAGCAATTTTTTGTGGACAATCTTCAGGTTACTGTTTCAAGGCCCGTAAAACGGCTCTTGGTCCCTAAATATCAGCAGGATTTAAATATTAGATATTTAGAGCCCGGGGATTCAGGAAAAAGGTAAGGGGGAATTGCTGGTGTGGCTTCCTGTTTTTGGCCTGGCTGCCGGGCTTGTCATCGGACTGATGACCGACGTGAGAATTCCGGAAGAGTATTCAAATTACCTCTCTATCGCCGTACTCGCTGCCCTGGATACTCTGTTTGGCGGAATGCGTGCCTACCTGCAGAATCTATATGATGAGAAGGTATTTGTTTCAGGCTTCTTTTTTAATATCCTTCTGGCTGCAAGTTTAGCTTTTCTAGGTGTTCATCTTGGTGTAGACTTGTATTTAGCTGCGATATTTGCTTTTGGGGTAAGATTATTCCAGAATATTGCGGTAATCAGAAGGATCCTGCTGGCGAAATGGGCAGGGCCGGCTGAAAAAAATTTGTGAAATTAAAAGGTTTTGCCTGGATTTTGAAGAATGTTTTTAATAGTAATTTAAAAACGTATATACTATCCTATATATTATAAATTCTACTATGTTGTTCTATTAAAAAAACTTTTCAGGTTAAAGGAGGTGCCATAGAATGAACAGCAATGAAATTTATGTAAGTCTTGACATCGGTACATCCAGTGTAAAAGTTATCATTGGTGAAATGGTCAATGACACATTAAACATTATTGGAGTTGGCAATGTAAAGTCAGAAGGTATTAAGAAAGGTTCCATTGTCGATATAGACGAGACGGTTCATTCTATTCAAAGGGCTGTGGAACAGGCTGAAAGAATGGTAGGGATGGAGATCAAGCGGGTGGTCGTCGGGATCAGCGGCAATCACATCATGCTCCAGCCATGTCACGGAGTGGTTGCAGTTTCCAGCAGCAATAAAGAAATAACAGAAGAGGATGTCGCCCGTGTAAGGGAAGCATCAGAGCTATTGACAATCCCGGCTGACAGGGAAATCATCGATGTAATCCCTATCCACTACAAGGTGGACGAGCTGGACGAGATCAGCGATCCCCGCGGGATGATCGGGGTCCGTCTCGAGATGAGGGGCATACTTATAACAGGTCTTCGCACATTATTACATAATACTTTGCGCTGTGTTGAACGAGCGGGTCTCGAAATTACAGATATCGCATTGCAGCCCCTTGCTGCCGGATCACTTGTACTGTCGAAGGACGAAAAGGAGCTTGGAGTGGCGCTTGTTGATATAGGAGGAGGCTCCACTACCCTTGCGGTATTCGAGCAGGGACATCTGAAATTCACCTTCGCCATCCCAATCGGCGGTGAAACACTTACCAAGGACCTTTCGATTGTCCTCCGCACCACTACTGAAGACGCTGAAAAGATCAAATTGGCCCATGGGCACGCCTTCTACGATGAAGCATCGGAAGACGATGTTTTCAATGTTCCCATCATTGGAAGCGACCAGATGCAGCCATGCAATCAGCTGATGATTTCTGAGATAATCGAAGCAAGGCTTTCGGAGATTTTTGACTTGATCACCGAAGAGCTCAGAAGAATGGGCTATCAGGATCTTCCTGGAGGCTTTGTGCTGACAGGCGGTGCAGTGAAGATGCCTGGGGTGCTGGAACTATCGCAATTGATTTTCCAGAACAGGGTCAGGATGGCAGAGCCTAACTATATAGGTGTAAGGGAACCGCAATATACGACGGCTGTAGGACTGATCAAGCATGCCTGCAGGAAGAGCCGCATGCAGGGTGAGTCGCTGGGTACTCCTGTAGCTGCCATGAATACAGCCGAAAAGGCTGAAAGAAGGAATAGTAAGCCATCCCAGCAGCCTAAGGAGAAAGCAGAAAAGCAGCCAGCAGAAAAAGGTGACTCAAAGTTCAAAAAGTTCCTTGGCTATTTCTTTGAATAAAAAATTCATCTTGGATATCGTTTAAATAGGAGGATTGTCATGTTAGAGTTTGATAGTAATTTAGATTCGTTAGCGACGATAAAAGTCATTGGCGTGGGCGGCGGCGGAAATAATGCTGTTAACCGTATGATAGAGCATGGTGTGCAGGGTGTGGAATTCATTGCCGTTAATACAGATGCGCAGGCACTGAACCTGTCCAAAGCGGAAATTAAAATGCAGATTGGCGGAAAATTAACCCGAGGCCTTGGTGCGGGTGCGAATCCTGAAGTGGGCAAAAAGGCAGCTGAAGAGAGCAAGGAGCAGATTGAAGAGGCTTTGCGCGGCGCTGATATGGTCTTCGTAACAGCTGGTATGGGAGGCGGTACAGGTACAGGTGCAGCACCCGTAATTGCCCAGATAGCAAGAGATCTCGGAGCCTTGACTGTCGGTGTAGTTACCCGTCCCTTCACCTTTGAAGGAAGGAAGCGTGCAACTCAGGCCCAGGGTGGAATCTCAGGAATGAAAGAGGCGGTTGATACACTGATCGTCATCCCGAATGACCGACTCCTTGAGATTGTTGATAAAAGCACTCCGATGCTTGAAGCTTTCAGGGAAGCTGATAATGTTCTGAGACAGGGTGTCCAGGGCATCTCTGACTTGATTGCAACCCCGGGTCTGATCAACCTTGACTTTGCGGATGTTAAGACTATCATGTCCAACAAAGGATCTGCATTAATGGGTATTGGTGTAGCAACAGGTGAAAACCGCGCAGCAGAAGCAGCCAAGAAGGCTGTATCCAGCCCGCTGCTTGAAACGGCCATTGACGGGGCACAGGGTGTTCTTATGAACATCACAGGCGGGTCGAACCTCAGCCTGTTTGAAGTCCAGGAGGCAGCCGATATTGTAGCCTCTGCATCTGATCAGGACGTAAACATGATTTTCGGTTCAGTTATCAATGAGAACCTGAAAGACGAAATCATCGTCACTGTCATTGCGACAGGGTTCACCGAAGCTGAAATCCAGCAGTCAAGACCACAGCGGCCTTCCATGAATCAGCAGCAGGCCCCATCATACGGCCAGCAGCAGAACTCTTTCAGTACACAGCGCCAGCAGCAGCCGGTAAAGCGTGAAATGAAAAGGGAAGAACCTGTAGAGCAGACTAATAGACAGCATGCTGATGAAACGTTAGACATCCCTACCTTCTTAAGGAATAGAAACCGCCGCCGTTAAGGATGGCGCGATTAAAAGAGAGAGCGAGCTAAGAGCCGGTTGCCGGCCCTTGGTCCGCTCTCTTTTTTCCATTCTGGCAAGTAATAAGTTCGGGCTCCTCATCCTTTTCCCGCGGGGTAAAGGGAATGGCAGGCTGCCGGACCGGACTTTATATGAGGAAATATTACCTGACAATATACCTAAAAAACTCTTAAAAAAACCCCGCTTCTCACCCCAAAAAGTGACAGATTTCAGATGGGATGTACGCTATACTTCAAAACAAACATACCTATTTCATAGGCGGGGTGGTAGTTTTTTGGTTATGTACCTCGATGTGGTCTGGCTGCTGAATCTTCTATTCGATTCATTGCTGCTGTATGGTGCAGCCTTAGTACTGAAAAGAAAAGCAGTGCCTCTTAGAATAGGTTTGGGAGGGCTTATCGGCTCTATCATTATTGTGCTTAATTTTACTCCTTTATACCCACTTGCCACCCATCCTGCTGGAAAGCTATTATTCTCTGTTCTCATGACTCTCACCGCATTCGGCTATAAACGTTTCAGCTATTTCATGAAGGGGCTGATGGCACTTTATCTAATTACTTTCTTAATGGGGGGGAGCATGCTCGGCGCCCACTATTTATTTCAATCAGAGACTGCCTCGTATAATACTCAGGCTGCCTATCTGCCGAACGCCTTTGGGGACCCGGTAAGCTGGCTGTTTGTAATCATTGGATTTCCTCTTTCCTGGATGTTTTCCAAAAGGAATCTGGAAAGCCTTGAAATGACAAAAATTAAATATGACAGACTCGTCAGCGTTTATATCAAGATAGGGGATTTTGAAGCAGCTGCGAGGGGCATGGTGGACAGCGGGAATTCATTGCATGATCCTTTGACACGCACACCTGTTATGATTTTTTCCTTGAAAGGATATGAAGCACAGCTTCCAGAAGGAATCCTGGCATTCCTTGAAAAACCTGATGATATGATGGCAGGCAGTGCCAATATTTCTTGGGCCCCGAGGCTCCGTCTTATACCAAGCAAGGCTATCGGTGTGGAGCACCAGCTGCTTGCGGCCTTTAAACCGGATATTATCCAGATCGAAATATCAGGCAAGCCGGCAAAAATTAAGGGGCTTGTTTCCTTCACCCTTCAGCAGCTGTCTCCTGATGAAGAGTTTGCTGCCATTCTTCACCCAAAAATGATGCTTGGGGGAGAAACGATCAGTGCCTGATTGAGTTTTTGATTATAAGGAGGAAGAATCACTTGAGAAAATGGCTGCTCCGCTTGAATTACTATTGGTATAAATTATTAATGAAGCTGGGTTTAAAGACCGATGAAATATATTACATTGGAGGCAGTGAGGCCCTGCCGCCTCCGCTCAGCAAGGAAGAGGAAGAAATCCTGATCAAGAAACTTCCTTCCGGGGATGAAACGGCAAGGTCGATGCTGATTGAGCGTAATCTGCGGCTTGTGGTGTACATTGCCCGGAAATTCGAAAATACCGGAATCAATATTGAGGATTTGATCAGCATCGGAACGATCGGACTGATCAAGGCAGTCAATACGTTCAACCCCGAAAAGAAAATAAAGCTGGCTACATATGCTTCGCGCTGCATTGAGAACGAAATCCTTATGTATTTAAGGCGTAATAATAAGATTCGTTCCGAAGTTTCTTTCGATGAGCCTCTTAATATCGACTGGGATGGGAACGAGCTCCTTCTTTCTGATGTACTGGGCACAGAGGAAGATATTATTACAAAAGATCTTGAGGCCAACGTGGACCGTAAATTGCTTACTAAAGCACTGCACCAGCTTACAGACCGGGAAAAGCAGATCATGGAACTGAGATTCGGCCTGCTTGGAGGAGAGGAGAAAACCCAGAAGGATGTAGCCGATATGCTCGGGATTTCTCAGTCCTATATCTCCCGCCTGGAAAAGCGGATTATTAAGAGGCTGAGAAAAGAATTCAATAAGATGGTCTAGACGTTACAAAGGGTAATCCTGTAAAAATTTTTTTAATCCTTAAAAGCCTTATATGTCCTTGAATTGGGCTGGATTCAAACAGCCAGAGCGGCTGAAGGAAGCAGAATCAAATGCATATTTTTCCTTCTCACGGAGATACTGTTTTTTGTACAGCAGCTCCTGCAAGGAGGGAATGGATTGACTAGAAATAAAGTTGAAATTTGCGGGGTAGATACCTCAAAGCTTCCAGTTCTAAAGAATGAGGAAATGAGAAAGCTCTTTAAAGAAATGCAGGAAGGTGACGATTTTGCCCGTGAAAAGCTGGTGAATGGTAACCTCAGGCTTGTTCTCAGCGTCATCCAAAGATTCAATAACCGCGGTGAATATGTAGATGACTTATTCCAGGTGGGCTGTATCGGACTTATGAAATCCATTGATAATTTTGATCTGGGTCAGAATGTGAAATTTTCGACGTATGCCGTACCGATGATCATCGGTGAAATAAGGCGGTATCTGAGGGACAATAATCCAATCAGGGTATCCAGATCGCTTCGGGATATTGCTTACAAAGCCCTTCAGGTAAAGGAAAGGCTTATGAGCGAGACATCGCGTGAACCAACGGCAGAGGAAATTGCCAAAGTCCTGGAAGTGCCGCATGAGGAAATAGTGTTTGCCCTGGATGCCATCCAGGACCCCGTATCACTGTTCGAGCCCATTTATAATGATGGGGGCGATCCCATTTATGTAATGGATCAGCTCAGTGATGAGAAGAACAAGGACAATCTATGGATAGACGAGATTGCCTTGAAAGAGGGGATGAGAAGGCTCAATGAGCGGGAAAAAATGATCTTGAGGAAACGCTTCTTCCAAGGTAAGACCCAGATGGAGGTTGCAGACGAGATCGGCATTTCACAGGCTCAGGTATCAAGGCTTGAAAAGGCTGCCATTAAGCAGATGAATAAGAATATCCAGCATTGAATCTATGCGGATATGGCTTGCAATATAAAATAGTGTACCCAGGAGGCTGTTACTGACAGCCTCTTTTCTTTGTTTCCGTTCATGTGAATGGTCTATAAAACATATAATGGGGATAAAACGGCTGGGGGGATAACATGAATCTGCTCGCAGATCTCCAGAAAAAAGATATCATTGCCCTGAATGACGGGAGCATACTCGGTACCGCCATAGATGTGGAATTGGAACCCTCTACTGGACAGATCATCTCATTGATTGTTTCAAAACACAGAACGCATAGTCTTTTCAGTCAAGACCCAGAGATTTTAATCCCGTGGGAGCAAATTGTAAAAATCGGCACAGAAGTCATATTCGTTAAATCAGCTTCAGGGCTGGATCCTTTTCAAAATGAAACGTAAAAAATTCCGGGTTTCCATAATATATGGTAAACTGAAAAAAAAGTAAAAAGAGGTTGACATATGTCAGAACCATTTATCGTGGCGGAGCAAAAATATTTCAGGCTGGCTCCATTTGAGGATAAGGATCCCCGCATTACAGCCGGCTTCACTTCAAGAGAAGGCGGCATATCCGGGAACCATTTCAATTCATTGAATATGGGGTATCATGTAGGGGATGTCCAGGAGAAGGTCACAGCAAACAGAGCCCGGCTTGCCGGAGAAATAGGGTTTGGGCTGCCATCCTGGTGCGGTGCTGAACAGACCCATGGCACAAATATTATGAAGCTCACAAAAGAACATGCGGGCATGGGTGCAGACAGCTATATATCTGCCATCAAGGACACCGATGGGTTTTTTACGGATCAGGAGGGCCTTCTTTTGACGATGTGTTTTGCCGACTGTGTCCCGCTTTATTTTTTGGCACCTGAGAGAGGGTTGGCGGGCATTGCCCATGCCGGCTGGAAGGGAACCACCGCTGGAATCGGCTCTAAAATGGCAGAGAGGTGGGGTGAAGAAGGGGTCCGCCCCTCTGATATTTTTGCTGCAATCGGCCCATCGATCTGCAAATCGTGTTATATTGTAGACGACAGAGTGATAAATTTCGCTAAAAACAGACTAGAAGAAGCTGACAAAAAGCCCTATAATCAAATTAAAGAGGGACAATATGAGCTGGATCTGAAAGAACTCAACTCGATCATCCTGCAAAAGGCCGGCATACCTGCCGATAATATATATGTATCCAGCATGTGTACAAGCTGTCACAGCTCCTTTTTCTCCCATAGGAAAGACAGGGGGAAGACCGGCCGGATGATGGGCTTTATCGGCTTGAAGGAGGAAGCATCACGTGAAGGTATCAGATAATCTGGAAGTTATAAACGAAAAGATAAAGGCAGCATGTGAAAAGAGCGGCCGTGCCACGGGTGAAATCAATCTTGTAGCCGTCACCAAATACGTTTCAGCTGAAAGGGCTGCGGAAGCCCTTGAATCAGGCGTGACTCATCTTGGTGAGAACAGGGATGAAGGTCTGCTCGAAAAGTGGGCGGTACTTAAGGACAGGCCTGCATGGCACTTCATCGGAAGCCTTCAGACGAGAAAAGTCAGGAATATCATTGATAAAGTCGAATACATCCATTCACTCGACAGGATTTCGCTTGCCGATGAAATACAAAAAAGAGCTTCAGGACCCATCAAATGTTTTATCCAGGTCAATGTATCCGGGGAAGAATCAAAGCATGGTTTGGAGCCAGGGGCGGTCGCAGATTTCATCAAGGAAATCAGCGGCCATGACCGCATCATCACAGCCGGGCTTATGACTATGGCCCCCCTGACAGGTGATGAAGAAAAAATCCGCACAAGCTTCAGGGAATTAAGGAATCTTAGGGATCAGATACAGCAGCTCGGCATAGCCAACGCTCCTTGCAAGGAATTGTCCATGGGGATGTCAAACGATTTTCAGATTGCCATTGAAGAAGGTGCCACATTCATCCGTATCGGCACCGCTTTGGTCGGCTAAATTTAAGGAGGCAGACAGATGACGATTGTATCAAAATTCAAATCATTCTTTGCTCTTGATGATGAAGTGGAATACAGGGAGGAAATCATGGAAGAGGAATTTGAACAGAAGCGGCCGGCAAAGGGCTTGAAACAGGCCGGAAGCGGGCAGAATGTGGTCAGCCTGCAAAGCGTCCAAAAACCGAATTCCAAGGTATTCCTTGCAGAACCCCGTGCATACTCAGAGGCCCAGTCTGTTGCGGACGAATTGAAAAACAAAAGGGCCGTTGTTGTGAATCTCCAGAAAATCGAGCATGACCAGGCAAAAAGAATCGTTGACTTTCTAAGCGGTACCGTTTATGCGCTTGGCGGAGACATCCAAAGAATCGGGACCAATATATTTCTTTGCACCCCTGATAATGTAGACGTCTCTGGAACGATCACAGGATTTGCCCATGAACAGGAATTTGAAGAAGCGAGGTGGTAAGAGGCTATGGAATTGGTCTTTGACACTGCCGGAACGCTATTGCAGATTTACTCATACGCATTAATCATTTATGTTCTGATGGGCTGGTTCGGCGGGGCCAGGCAGACAGGCATCGGACAGCTGCTTGCCCGGATCTGTGAGCCTTACCTGCAGCCGTTCAGAAGGATCATCCCGTCCATGGGGATGCTTGATATATCTCCCATAGTCGCTTTCATTATCCTGAATTATGCCGGCACAGGTCTTCGGCAGATTTATTCCTGGATTGCATGACCGGCTAAACATAAACCTTGCCAGACATGAGCTGGCGGGTTTTTTTGATAAGCCTTGTTATTGCTCCATGCAGATTTAGCCGTCTGGTGATTGCAGGTGAGAGGCTCTGCTGGCGGACCTCGCAGCATGCACTGGAACGAATTGTAACACTCTTATTTAGCATTGCCCTAAGATGAGGAAATGTTTTTACTAAGGAGAATCAGCAATGAGTATATATCAGCATTTTCGTCCGGAAGAGAGAGAACTGATCGATTTATTTACAGGATGGCTTACACAGACAGCAAGCCAGTATGCTCCGAAACTTACCGACTTCCTCGATCCGAGAGAGCTGTTTATCCTTGAGACCCTGGCGGCCCGGGAGGAAGATGTGGAGGTATCTAGCTTTGGCGGAAGAGAGGGAGCTGAGAGGAAGCGGGCGCTCCTATACCCTTCTTATTTCACTCCTGAAGAGAAGGACTACGGCATTTCACTGTTCGAGGTTTCCTATCCGAAAAAGTTCATAACCATAGAGCATCGCCAAGTGCTTGGCAGCTTGATGTCGCTTGGCATAAAACGGGAAAAATTCGGAGATATCCTCGCCTCAGGAGATGTTATTCAATTTCTTGCAGCCGAGGAAATAGAATCCTATCTGACGGCAAATCTTGATAAAGTCGGCAAGGCCTCCATATCTCTTGAAAAAATTCCTTTTTCGCAGATTGTGGAAACCAGGGAAGAGTGGGAAGAGGTCGCCATAACGGTAAGTTCAATGAGACTTGACGCGCTGCTTTCCTCGCTGACCAAGCTCTCGCGACAGAAATCTCAGACCTTAATTGAACAGAAAAAGGTTAAGGTTAACTGGAAAAGTGCTGAACAGCCTTCTTATGAAATCAGGGAGGAAGATGTAATCTCTGCAAGGGGCTTTGGCCGTTATAAAATACTGTCCGTGGAAGGGCGTACCAAAAAAGACAAATGGAGGGTGACCGCAGGCCGGCAAAAATAAATCAGCGAGGTAAGAAGGGTTTACAAAAAAGCCTGTCGAAACTTAGTATAGTATATATATATATTTTAGATTATAAAACCGCTGGAGGTGCGAGAATGCCTTTAACCCCATTAGATATACATAATAAGGAATTTAGCAAAGGTTTCCGTGGATATGATGAGGATGAAGTGAACGAGTTTCTGGATCAGATTATTAAAGATTATGAGATAATCCTGCGCGAAAAAAAGGAAATGGAAGAAAGGCACGAGGTCCTTCAGGAAAGACTTGGACATTTCGCCAATATTGAAGAAACACTCAATAAGTCCATCGTCATCGCACAGGAGGCAGGCGAGGAAGTAAAGCGCAATGCCCAGAAAGAAGCAAAGCTCATCATGAAGGAAGCCGAGAAGAATGCGGACCGCATTGTGAATGAAGCATTATCGAAGGCGAGAAAAATTGCTCTCGACATAGAAGATCTTAAGAAGCAGTCCAAGATCATCCGCACAAGGTTCAAAATGCTGATTGAAGCACAGCTTGACCTTCTTGGTACAGATGACTGGGATCAGCTTATGCAGTACGAAATTGATGCCAGCGACCTGGAGCTCAGCAAAGAATAAGGCTCCTTCCCTTGACTAGCGGCTTCTTTATCGAATATAATTTCATAACAAATGATTTTAAATATGATTACGATGACAGGGACAGTATATTTCTAATTGCTCCATTAAGCGAGCCGGGGATGGTGGAAGCCGGGCATGGGCAGGGAATAGAAGATCACCCTTGAGTGCCGAATTGAACCTGTAGCAGCAGTAAATAAGGCGTATCATTCACGTTACGAATGCTTAAGAGGACAGATATCTGTCTATTAGGGTGGTACCGCGGGAAACTAAAAGCCTTCTCGTCCCTTTTTGGGGACGGGAAGGCTTTTTTATTTTTACAGCCAAATCTGCCGGGCCGCGGCTGACAAGACTTCTGCGGCATTACTCGTGAGCAGTTTGAAATGGAGGAAACAGTAATGGAGTATAAAGACACACTCTTGATGCCAAAAACCGATTTCCCGATGAGGGGAAATCTCCCAAACCGTGAACCTGAAATTCAGGCGCGATGGAAGGAGCAGGACATCTACAAGCAGGTGCAGGAGCGCACAAAGGACAGACCGATATATGTTCTTCATGATGGTCCTCCCTATGCGAATGGAGACATCCATATGGGGCATGCCCTCAATAAGATCTTGAAGGATGTAATAGTCCGGTATAAGTCCATGTCAGGATTTAACGCCCCTTATGTTCCGGGCTGGGATACGCATGGCCTGCCAATCGAGACTGCCTTGACAAAAAAGGGCGTAAAGAGAAAGCAAATGACAGTCGCAGAATTCCGCAGGCTATGTGAGGAATATGCCTATGAACAGATCGACAGCCAGCGTGAGCAGTTCAAACGTCTGGGCGTAAGGGGAGATTGGGAAAATCCTTATATCACTCTTAAGCCTGAATATGAAGCACAGCAGATTAAAGTCTTTGGCGACATGGCCAAAAAAGGGTATATCTATAAAGGCAAGAAGCCCGTTTATTGGTCTCCTTCTAGTGAATCTGCACTTGCCGAAGCTGAAATCGAATATTATGACAAGCGCTCTGCTTCCATTTATGTTGGCTTTCCAGTCAAGGATGGCAGAGGAATACTTGAAGAAGGTACAGAGATTGTCATTTGGACAACTACGCCATGGACCATTCCAGCCAATCTCGGTATTTCTGTACACCCTGACCTGGAATATAGTGTAGTGGCTGTTGATGGGAAGAAATTTGTTGTGGCAGAAGAGCTGCGGGAATCTGTTGCAGAGACAGTCGGCTGGGAAAGCCCTGTTGTAGAAAAGAAAGTTAGAGGTGCCGATCTCGAACATATCCTTGCATCTCATCCTTTATACGACCGTGATTCACTTGTCATGCTTGGTGAACATGTCACCGTCGATGCCGGTACAGGATGTGTCCATACTGCCCCGGGCCACGGGGAGGATGATTTTATCGTCGGCCAGAAATATAATCTGGAAGTGCTGTGCCCTGTGGATGAAAAAGGGGTCATGACCAGCGAAGCTCCAGGATTTGAGGGCTTGTTTTATGATGAAGCCAATAAGCCGATCACCCAGGCCCTTGAAGAAGCCGGAGCACTGTTGAAGCTGGACTTCTTCACCCATTCCTACCCGCATGATTGGAGAACGAAAAAGCCGGTCATTTTCCGGGCAACGGCTCAGTGGTTCGCATCCATTAAGGATTTCCGTGACGATCTTTTAAAAGGAATTGAAGAAACCAAGTGGGTTCCGGCATGGGGAGAGACAAGGCTGTATAATATGGTCCGCGACCGCGGGGACTGGTGTATTTCCCGCCAGCGTGCCTGGGGTGTTCCAATCCCGGTATTTTATGCGGAAAACGGAGAGCCCATTATTACGGATGAGACGATCGACCATGTGTCCAGCCTATTCCGTGAACACGGCTCGAATATCTGGTTTGAAAAAGAAGCGGCAGAACTTCTGCCGGAAGGCTTTACACATCCTGACAGCCCTAATGGGAAATTTACAAAAGAAACAGATATCATGGATGTCTGGTTTGATTCCGGTTCCTCGCATCAGGGTGTGCTGGAAGAGCGTGAGGATCTGAAGCGTCCTGCTGATCTTTATCTTGAAGGCTCAGACCAATACAGGGGCTGGTTCAACTCTTCACTTTCCACCTCGGTTGCAGTGACAGGCAAACCGCCTTACAAGGGTGTGTTAAGCCATGGATTTGTTCTTGACGGAGACGGACGTAAGATGAGTAAGTCACTCGGAAACATCATGGTTCCGGCCAAAGTAATGAACCAGCTTGGAGCCGATATCCTGAGGCTGTGGGTCGTTTCTGTTGATTACCAGTCAGACGTCCGGGTTTCCGATGCAATTCTAAAGCAGGTGGCGGAAGTCTACAGGAAAATCCGCAATACGTTCAGATTCCTTCTTGGAAACCTGGCGGACTTCACTCCTTCCAGGGATTCTGTTTCTTATGAAAATCTTCGGGAAGTGGATCAGTTCATGCTCGTGAAGCTGAATAAATTGATCAAACAGGTCAAGCAATCCTATGAAAACTATGAATTCGCAGGCATTTACCATGCTGTAAACAATTTCTGTACGCTTGACTTAAGTGCATTTTATCTGGATTATGCAAAAGACATCTTATATTGCGAAGCAAAGGAAAGTGCAGAACGCCGGGCCATCCAGACAGTCCTTTATGAAGCGCTCGCTGCCCTTTCCAAGCTTGTGTCGCCTATCCTTTCCCATACGGCGGATGAAGTCTGGGCTTATGTGCCTGAAGCAGAAGGGAACAGCGTACAGCTGACAGACATGCCTCTTGAGAAGGAGCTTCCTAATGCAGCGGCAATCGAGGAAAAGTGGAACGCATTCATGAAGCTGCGGAACGATGTTCTAAAGGCGCTGGAATCAGCCAGGAATGAAAAGGTCATCGGAAAGTCCCTGAATGCAAAGGTCTCCATGTATGTTAATGACGAGGCAGAAAGCCTGCTTCACAGCATCGGGGAGAACTTTAATCAGCTGTTCATTGTATCTTCCTTCAAGGTAGCGGGCAGCCTGTCAGATGCTCCGGAAAACGCGCTTAAGTTCGAAAACTCTGCAGTTGTTGTGGAGAAAGCGGAAGGCGGTACATGTGAACGGTGCTGGAATGTGAGTGAAGAAGTAGGTACAGTCGCAGAACACCCGACACTTTGCAGACGATGTGCCGAGGTTATAGAAGAAAATTATCAAGCATAAAACTTAAGCTCCCTGGCTGCATGCCAGGGAGCTTTTGATTGAAATCCTGGGAAAAAAGACCGGCAGATTTTTTGAAGAAGCCCATTCGTGTAACCGTGGGCTTCCAAACGAGTGAAAACAGGCTTCTTGTCCGGCCCTTTACGGGGCTGCGATTGTTTTCTCTTTTGGTGATATGCTAAAATGCATAAGTAGAGAAAAAAGAGCTTAGAGAAGCGGGGGAAAAAGTTTGGGCTATTTCATTGTGGCGCTGTTCGTTATTGCGCTGGATCAATTTACAAAATGGCTTATCGTTAAAAACCTTGAATTGGGAGAAAGTATAGAGGTCATCAGCCAATTCTTTTATATAACATCCCATAGAAACAGAGGAGCAGCATGGGGGGTCCTTGAGGGGCAGATGTGGTTCTTTTATATTATTACGTTAGTCGTAGTGGCCGGCCTCATTTATTATATAGTGAAGCATGCCAAAAACAATGTGCTTCTTGGCGTTTCCTTGGGATTGATGCTTGGCGGTGCGGTAGGTAACTTCATTGACCGTGTCTGGCGCAGGGAAGTTGTGGATTTTATCCATGTATACATAGTGGACTACAGCTTTCCCGTGTTCAATATAGCAGATTCTGCACTTTGCATCGGAGTGGTCATGCTGATTATTTATATGCTGATAGAAGAGAAAGCAGCGAAGGAGAAAGAGAATGCATAGTATAACCATCCAGGAAGAACAGAAGAATGAAAGAATTGATAAAGTCATCTCCACGATGAATGAAGACTGGTCGAGGACCCAGGCTCAGGGCTGGATTAAAGAAGGACATGTTCTTGTGAACGGAAAACCGGTCAAGACCAATTATAAATGCAGCATTGGCGACAAAGTAGAGGTCGTGATACCGGAAGTGCAGGAGCTCGATGCAGAGGCTGAGCCGATGGATCTTGATATCTATTATGAGGACGGCGATGTGCTCGTAGTCAACAAGCCTAAAGGAATGGTAGTCCACCCGGCTCCAGGGCATGTATCTGGAACACTTGTGAATGGCTTAATGGCACATTGCAGGGATCTATCGGGAATCAACGGTGTCATGAGGCCGGGGATTGTCCACAGAATCGATAAAGACACATCCGGCCTTCTTATGGTTGCAAAAAATGACATGGCCCATGAGAGCCTGGTTCAGCAGCTGGTTGACAAGACCGTGACAAGAAGATATAAAGCCGTTGTCCATGGTGTGATTCCCCATGATCACGGCACAATCGACGCACCAATCGGCAGGGATAAAAAGGACCGCCAGAGCATGACAGTGACTGATGAGAATTCCAAGCATGCTGTCACTCATTTCAATGTGATTGAACGATTCAAGGACTTTACCCTTGTTGAATGTCAGCTTGAGACAGGAAGAACCCACCAAATCAGGGTTCATATGAAATATATCGGCTATCCGCTTGCAGGTGACCCTAAGTACGGCCCAAGAAAAACACTGGATATCGGAGGACAGGCCCTGCACGCCGAAGTGCTCGGCTTTATTCATCCGAGGACGAAGGAGTATCTGGAGTTCACAGCTCCTGCTCCTGCAGAGTTTGAAGAGCTGCTCAACAAACTTCGACAAAATGATTGACAGCTGAATTGTTTAGTATTAGTATTAGGCTAACATGATAAGAACCTTTAACACAGTCCCGTGAGGCTGAGAAGGAAACGGACAGCATGCTGCTACCAGGCATGCCTTCAGACACAAAATCCTTCTGCCCGCATACGGCCGGAGGATTTTTTTATGCTGGCGCACTGCCAATACAAAGCCGGCATTCTTCACTGGAGGGTAATTTTAAAAAGAGCAGGTGATTCATTTGAAGGAAAAAACGACCGTCCTCGATGAGCAGGCGATACGCCGTGCCCTGACCAGGATAGCCCATGAAATCATAGAAAAGAACAAGGGAATTGAAGATTGTGTGTTAGTCGGCATCCGCACGAGGGGAATTTATATCGCCAAAAGGCTTGCTGAACGTATACAGCAGATTGAAGGCAGGGAAATCGCTGTCGGTGATATCGATATCACCCTTTACCGGGATGATCTTACCACTAAGAGCGAGAACGGAGAGCCGTTAGTGAAGGGCTCGAATCTGCCCCTTGAAATCTCCGGCCGGAAAGTTGTGCTGGTAGATGATGTCCTGTTTACCGGCAGAACGGTCAGGGCAGCCCTGGACGCATTGATCGACATTGGCAGGCCATCTCAGATACAGCTTGCCGTACTGATTGACAGGGGCCACCGTGAGCTGCCGATACGGGCTGACTTTGTGGGGAAAAATGTACCCACATCACAGGCTGAAAAGATTTCGGTGAAATTGTCTGAAGTAGACGGCCTCGACGGGGTTACCATACAGGAATAAAAAAGAATACCAACCTTTAAGTGCAGTTCCGTGAGGCTGACAAGGATGGATCCATCAGGAATTAATATGCAGGGGTGCAAGCTCTGCTATGCCTGCCTGGGGATCCGCCTTATTAGACCTCTTTCAATGAAAAAGAGGTTTTTTTATAGGGGGAAACAACAATGGAAAACAAAAGAAACGCAGTTTTAGATGTACACGAAGTCCCGTCGCCGGGACAATGGATCACGCTCAGCCTTCAGCATTTATTTGCCATGTTCGGGGCAACGGTACTTGTGCCCTTCCTTGTCGGGCTTAGTCCGGCAGTAGCCCTGATATCAAGCGGGCTGGCCACTCTTGCCTACCTGCTGGTGACAAGAGGGCAGATTCCAGCTTATCTTGGTTCTTCCTTCGCCTTCATATCACCGATTGCCGCTGCCAAGACGCTGGGCGGACCCGAATCCGCCATGCTTGGCTGTTTCGCGGCCGGCCTGATATATGGAATTGTGGCACTCATCATCAAGAAGGCAGGTATGAACTGGCTCATGAGGATACTTCCGCCAATCGTAGTCGGACCCGTTATCATGGTCATCGGACTTTCACTTGCAGGCACTGCGGTAGGGATGGCAATGTATGAAAATCCAGGCGCGCCTGCACCGGAACTGATCTACAGCTCAAAGCATCTGGCAGTGGCGATGATCACTCTTGCTGCCACGATCATATTCAATATGTTTGGCCGGGGGTTCATCGGAGTGATTCCAATCCTTCTCGGCATCATTACAGGATACATCGCAGCAAGTATTGCCGGCATTGTGGATTTTAGCCCGATAGCAGATGCCGGCTGGTTTGAAGCTCCGGAGTTCCTGATTCCTTTCGCTACCTATACGCCTGAATTTTCCTGGCAGGTTATCTTCATTATGGCGCCTGTGGCACTTGTGACCCTGTCAGAGCATATCGGCCACCAGATGGTACTCAGTAATGTTGTCGGCCGTGACTTCCTGAAAAAACCGGGCCTTCACCGCTCGATTACAGGTGACGGTGTGGGGATCATCATCGGTTCATTCATCGGCGGACCGCCGATCACCTCGTATGGGGAGAACATCGGGGTGCTGGCGATAACAAGGGCATTCAGCGTGTTTGTCATCGGCGGGGCGGCGGTCCTCGCTGTGGCATTTGGCTTCATCGGCAAGGTGTCAGCTGTCCTGCACTCCATCCCGCAGGCTGTCATGGGCGGCATTTCCATCCTGTTATTCGGAATAATCGCCTCAAGCGGACTCCGGATGCTCATCGATCATAAAGTCGACTTTGAAAACAAACGCAATTTAATCATCGCTTCTGTCATCCTGGTCATAGGGATCGGCGGAGCATTCGTCAAGCTTTCAGATGAAGTTTCTTTATCAGGGATGGCGCTGGCAGCTATTGTCGGAGTGCTGCTCAACCTGATTCTTCCGGGCCGGCCTGAAGCAGAGGCGGCTCCGGAAGCTGATTCTAAATAAGATACACCTTTTAAAAGAAGTCCAGAGAGGCTTATAAGGGTGTAAGACATGAAGGTCACCATGCAGGCCATTCTCCGGAAAATTGGAGGAAGGCAGCATGGAACCCTTATGTTTTCACACCCTGGTATAGGATTGCCAGGGTGTTTTTTTATAAAAAAAAAATAAAAACAGGAGGCTGAGGATCGTATGGCAGCAATTATAAAAGGCGCATATATACTTGATGAATCAGGAAAAAGGGAAGCGGCTGATATTTTAATAGAGGATGGCAAAATAGCAGCGATCGGTCCAAACCTGGAGAAATCGGGCTGTGAAATGATTGATGGCAGAGGGCTGCTGGCAGCGCCTGGCTTGATTGATTTGCATGTGCACCTCCGTGAGCCTGGTGGTGAAAAGAAGGAAACCATTGAAACTGGCACCCATGCTGCTGCAAAAGGCGGCTTCACAACAGTCGCAGCCATGCCGAATACGAGGCCTGTGCCAGATTCCAAGGAACAGATGGAATGGCTGATGAAGAGGATTGAAGAAACGGCGCATGTAAGAGTGCTGCCGTACGCTTCCATCACTGTACGGGAGCTTGGCAGTGAGCTTACCAGTTTCAGAGAATTAAAAGAAGCAGGGGCATTTGCCTTTACCGACGACGGAGTCGGAGTCCAGTCGGCTGCCATGATGCTTAACGCCATGAAGCTCGCTGCACAGGAAAACATGCCGATTGTAGCTCACTGTGAAGAAAACACTCTAATAAATAAAGGTTCTGTACATGAAGGAACATTCTCATCCAAAAATAATTTGAAGGGAATTCCTTCCGTGTGTGAATCTGTACATATTGCACGCGATGTGCTGCTCGCTGAGGCTGCGGGATGTCATTATCATGTATGCCATATCAGCACCAAGGAGTCTGTGAGGGTCGTCAGGGATGCGAAAAGGGCAGGAATCCGGGTGACTGCCGAGGTGACTCCGCATCATCTCCTGCTTTGCGAGGACGATATACCAGGGGTTGACGCCAATTATAAAATGAACCCGCCGCTCCGCAGCAAAGCGGATCAGCAGGCCCTGATCGAGGGTCTCCTGGACGGAACGATAGACTTTATCGCCACCGACCATGCACCCCATACAGAAGCTGAGAAAGCCGAAGGAATGGAATTGGCACCCTTTGGCATCGTAGGGCTTGAGACAGCGTTCCCGCTCCTCTATACCCACTTTGTAAAATATGGGGAGCTTTCCCTGAAGCAGCTTGTGGATTTCCTTACAGTCAAGCCGGCTGAAAGCTTCGGCCTGCCATATGGGGAACTGAAGGCGGGGGCCTTGGCGGATATCGTGCTGATCGATTTAGAAACAGAACGGGAAATCGATCCCGAGGATTTTTTATCAAAAGGGAAAAACACGCCGTTTAAGGAGTGGAGATGCTCGGGATGGCCGGTGATGACCATTGTTGAAGGCCGGGTTGTCTGGGAAAATAAAAGAGAAGGAAGTGTCAGGGTATGAAAAGAAAGCTGATATTAGAGGATGGAACTATATTCATTGGAGACGCTTTTGGGGCAGAAGCCGAAACATCAGGTGAAATTGTCTTCAATACAGGGATGACTGGATATCAGGAAATTCTTTCAGATCCATCTTACTGCGGCCAGATTGTCACCCTCACCTATCCGCTGGTTGGAAACTATGGAATCAACCGCGACGACTTCGAATCAATCAATCCGGCTATTCATGGTTTCATAGTCAAGGAAGCCGCTGACTTTCCCTCCAATTGGAGAAGCGGGATGAGCTTGGATGAATTCTTTAAAATGAAAAATATTCCCGGAATTTCAGGAATTGATACCCGCAAGCTGACCCGGATCATTCGTAAGTCTGGAACGCTCAAAGGAACCTTCTGTGCGGCGGAAAAGGATGAAGAAGCGGTGCTTGCCGGACTGCGGGCGTCCGTCCTTCCATCAGACCAGGTAAAACGGGTATCCACCAAGTCTCCCTATCCAAGTCCGGGAAGAGGCTGCAGAGTCATCGTAGTCGACTTTGGAATGAAGCATGGCATTCTCAGGGAGCTCAATAAGCGTGATTGTGATGTAGTTGTAGTTCCCTATAATGTGACGGCTGCTGAAATCTTATCCTTGAGGCCGGATGGAATCATGCTGACGAACGGACCTGGAGATCCAAAGGACGTACCAGAGGCACTCGCGATGATAAGGGGCATCCAGGGGCGCATACCGCTTTTTGGCATATGTCTCGGCCACCAGCTGTTTGCCCTGGCAAATGGAGCTGATACAGAAAAAATGAAATTTGGACACAGAGGATCCAATCATCCTGTCAAGGACCTGGCAACCGGACGCGTTGCCATCACATCCCAGAATCATGGTTATACAGTGGATCCTGAATCCATCGGGTCAACAGAACTTGAAATCACGCACACAGCGGTCAATGATGGGACAGTGGAAGGCTTGAAACACAAGCGGCATTCCGCTTTTACGGTACAGTACCATCCTGAGGCATCACCCGGACCTGAGGATGCGAACGGTCTTTTCGACCAATTTATTTCAATGATTGAAGCTGCCAAAGAGGAAGGGGAAAAAGTTTATGCCTAAACGTACAGACATCAACAGCATCCTTGTAATCGGGTCTGGACCGATTATCATTGGACAGGCTGCAGAGTTTGATTATGCCGGAACACAAGCCTGCATTGCCTTGAAGGAAGAGGGCTACAGAGTGATCCTGATCAACTCGAATCCAGCCACAATTATGACCGATACAGAAATTGCTGATGCGGTGTATATAGAACCCCTGACACTTGAGTTTGTCAGCGGCATTATCAGGAAAGAAAGGCCGGATGCCCTGCTGCCGACGCTCGGCGGACAGACAGGCCTCAACCTTGCCGTGGAGCTGCATAAATCCGGAGTTTTGGCAGAATGCGGCGTAGAGATTCTTGGAACAAAGCTTGCTGCAATCGAGCAGGCTGAAGACCGGGACTTATTCAGGACACTTATGAATGAACTGGGTGAGCCTGTCCCGGACAGCGACATTATTCACACTCTCGAAGAAGCGCACGCCTTTGTAGACAGAGTCGGATTTCCGATCATCGTCCGTCCGGCTTTTACGCTTGGAGGAACCGGCGGCGGGATCTGTTCCGACACCGAGGAACTGAATGAAATTGTGGCGGGCGGCCTGAAGCATAGTCCAGTTGGTCAATGCCTCATTGAAAAGAGCATCGCCGGCTTCAAGGAAATAGAGTATGAAGTGATGCGTGACTCGAATGACAATGCCATCGTGGTCTGCAATATGGAGAACTTTGATCCAGTCGGAGTCCATACAGGCGATTCCATAGTTGCAGCACCAAGCCAGACACTGAGTGACCGGGAATACCAGATGCTCCGCAATACTTCCCTGAAAATCATCCGTGCCTTAAAAATAGAAGGCGGCTGCAATGTACAGCTTGCACTGGATCCTGACAGCTTTGATTACTTCGTGATCGAGGTCAACCCTCGAGTAAGCCGGTCATCAGCACTTGCCTCTAAGGCAACCGGCTATCCGATAGCCAAGCTTGCGGCTAAGATTGCTGTCGGATTGACACTGGATGAAATGCTGAATCCAGTCACAGGCAAGAGCTATGCAAGCTTTGAACCTGCGCTCGATTATGTCGTGACGAAGATTCCGCGATGGCCGTTCGATAAATTTGAATCAGCCAACCGCCGGCTCGGCACCCAGATGAAGGCAACGGGTGAAGTAATGGCGATAGGCAGGACTTTTGAAGAATCCATCCTTAAAGCAGTGAGGTCTCTTGAGACTGGGCAGCACCATCTGGAGCTGAAAGGTGCCTCAGGGATGGACAGCGCCCTGATTGAAAAAAGGATCCGCAAGGCAGGGGATGAAAGGATTTTCTTCATCGCTGAAGCGCTCAGAAGAGGAGTGGCAGTCGAAACGCTGCACAGCTGGAGCAAAATCGATCTTTTCTTCCTTAGAAAGCTTGAGAATATCATAAAGTTTGAGAGTACTCTGAGAGTGAATAAATTTGATGCCGAAACTGCAAGAAAAGCAAAGCAGATGGGCTTTTCAGACTGTGCCATCGCAAGCCTCTGGGATGCTCCCGAGATAGATGTCTACAACTGGCGCAAGGAAGCAGGTCTGATACCTGTATATAAAATGGTAGATACATGTGCAGCTGAATTTGAATCTGAAACTCCGTATTTTTATGGAACATATGAGGATGAAAATGAATCCATAGTATCCGAACGCAAAAGTGTGCTCGTGCTTGGGTCCGGTCCGATCCGGATCGGCCAGGGTGTAGAGTTCGACTATGCGACGGTCCATTCTGTCTGGGCAATTAAACAGGCAGGCTATGAAGCAATCATTGTAAACAATAATCCCGAAACGGTCTCCACGGACTTCAGCATCTCGGACAAACTGTACTTTGAACCGCTGACCCTGGAGGATGTTATGAGTATCATTGACCTCGAGAAGCCGGAAGGTGTTATCGTCCAATTTGGCGGCCAGACTGCGATCAACCTGGCAGCAGGGCTTGCTGAGCGGAATGTCCGGATTCTTGGAACTTCGCTTGAGAATTTGGACCGCGCGGAAAACCGGGATAAATTTGAACAGGCACTGAATGAACTGGATATCCCGCAGCCAAAAGGAAAGACAGCATTCACGGCCGGCGAGGCAGCAGTGATCGCAGGGGAAATCGGTTATCCAGTACTCGTCCGCCCTTCTTATGTACTAGGCGGCCGGGCCATGGAAATCGTTTATAAAGAAAAAGAACTTCTTCAATATATGGAGCATGCGGTCAATATTAATCCGGAGCATCCCGTACTTATCGACCGGTATCTGACGGGAAAGGAAATTGAAGTGGATGCGGTATCTGACGGTCGGGATGTGCTGATTCCAGGGATAATGGAGCATATTGAAAGAGCCGGTGTGCATTCAGGAGACTCGATAGCCGTTTACCCGCCCCAAAGTCTAGACGCGGACATCAAAAAGCAGATTGCAGATTATACTGCAAGGCTTGCCAGGGGATTAAATATCATCGGCCTTTTGAATATCCAATATGTAGTGGCTGATAATGAAGTGTTTGTGCTTGAGGTGAATCCCCGCTCAAGCAGAACCATCCCGTTTCTTACCAAGATTACAAATATCCCGATGGCCAACATTGCAACAAGAGTCATCCTTGGTGAAAGCCTGAACAGCCTTGGCTATGGAAGCGGCCTGGTTAAAGAAAAAGAAGGCGTCTTTGTAAAAGTGCCAGTATTCTCTTTTGCCAAGCTGAGGGGAGTGGATATCACACTCGGGCCGGAAATGAAGTCTACAGGAGAAGTGATGGGGAAGGACTGCACCCTGGAGAAGGCATTATATAAAGGTCTGATCGCCTCAGGGATCAAGATACAAAACCATGGGACTGTCCTCTTCACTGTAGCAGAAAAAGATAAAGAGGAAGCTGCGGGCCTGGCACAAAGATTCCATAACCTGGGATTCAAGCTCCTTGCGACAGAGGGTACAGCTGCATACTTCAATAGAGCAGGCATCCCTGCCAGTGTGACAGGAAAAATCGGAAGCAGCGGCCCTACCCTGCTTGATGTAATCCGCGGCGGCGAAGCGCAGTTTGTCATCAACACACTGACAAAAGGAAAAGAACCTTTGCGTGACGGTTTCAGGATCAGGAGGGAATCCGTCGAAAATGGCGTGGCCTGCCTCACTTCATTGGATACAGCGAGAGCAATCCTAAGAGTCATAGAGTCTATGTCTTTCTCGGCAGAAGCTATGCGAGGCACTGAAAAAGCGCTTGAGGTGAGTTATATATGATCAGGAATGAGATGCTTAAAGTGGTGAAGCAGCGGGAAATAGCAGGCAATATATATGAATTGACGCTGCAAGGGAAAATGGCAGGCTTCATGGAGAAGCCTGGCCAGTTTGTGCATATCAAGGTATCCGATGGAATGACGCCTCTTCTGCGCAGGCCCATCAGTATTTCTTCGATTGATAGGGAAAGCAGCTGTTTCACCATGATATACAGAAGTGAAGGAAGCGGTACCGTGCTTCTTTCCAGGAAAAAGGAACAGGAAACAGTAGATGTGCTGGGTCCACTCGGCAACGGCTTTCCAGATGAGGCTGAGTCTGGCGAGACGGCTGTTCTTGTGGGGGGAGGCATCGGGGTCCCGCCGCTGTATGAGCTCTCAAGGAGACTGAAATCAAAAGGAGTAAGAGTCATCCATGTTTTAGGATTTGCCACCAAGGATGCTGTATTTTATGAAGATGAATTCAGCAGGCTTGGTGAAACGTTCATCACCACGGATGATGGAACGTATGGAATTAAAGGTCTGGTTACAGATGTTTTAAAAGGTCTTGAAGATCAGACAGACATCATCTTTTCATGCGGTCCGACACCGATGCTAAAAGCACTGGAACGACAATTCGGCCACAAAAGGCTGTATCTCTCCCTTGAAGAAAGGATGGGCTGCGGCATTGGTGCATGTTTTGCCTGTGTCTGCCATACAGCAGATGATCCGGAGGGCGTTTCCTATAAAAAAGTGTGCAGTGACGGACCGGTGTTCCGGGCAGGGGAGGTTGTGCTATGAACCGGTTAAGTGTTGAGCTGCCTGGTTTGAAATTGAAGAACCCCATTATGCCGGCTTCCGGCTGCTTTGGATTTGGCCGTGAATTCAGCGGATTATATGACCTTAACCAGCTTGGAGCCATCATGATTAAAGCGGCGACTCTGGATGCAAGATTCGGCAATCCAACCCCCCGGGTTGCGGAAACCTCTGCCGGGATGCTGAATGCCATCGGACTGCAGAATCCGGGAGTGGAGCGCATATGTACGGAAGAACTGCCATGGCTCCAGCAATTCGACGTACCGGTTATTGCCAATGTAGCAGGATCTGCTGAAGAAGATTATGTGGCAGTCGCAAAGCGGATATCAAAAGCCCCGAATGTCCATGCACTGGAGCTTAATATTTCCTGCCCGAATGTAAAAGAAGGCGGTATTGCCTTTGGCACGGTGCCTGACGTTGCTGGAAACCTTACCAGGAAAGTAAAAGAGGTTTCAGAGGTTCCTGTTTATGTGAAGCTTTCTCCCAATGTGTCCAATATAGTGGAAATGGCAAAAGCGGTGGAAGAAGCAGGTGCTGACGGTCTGACCATGATCAACACCCTCCTGGGTATGAGGCTCGATTTGAAAACCGGGAAACCCGTTCTTGCCAATAAATCAGGCGGCCTCTCCGGCCCTGCAATCAAACCGGTGGCCATCAGGATGATTCATGAAGTGTCCCAGGCAGTCTCCATCCCTATCATCGGGATGGGCGGAATATTCCAGGCTGAGGATGTTATCGAATATTTTTATGCAGGAGCAAGTGCGGTTGCAATAGGGACGGCGAATTTCACTGATCCATTTATATGCCCAAAAATTATTGAAGACCTCCCGATCCTAATGGATCGCCTGGGAATAGAACATATTTCAGATTGCAGGGGAAGGAGCTGGAAAAATGATGCAGTATTTGCCGGTCATCGCGCTTGATTTTCCGAGTCAGGAAAAAGTCGGCTCCTTCCTCGATGGTTTCGGGGATGAAAAGCTGTTTGTGAAGGTGGGGATGGAGCTTTATTACCAGAACGGCCCCAGAATATTAGATGAAATTAAAAGCCGCGGACATCAGATTTTCCTGGACATCAAACTCCATGATATTCCGAATACGGTTAAGGGTGCCATGAAGGGCCTGGCTGCTCTTGAGGTAGATATGGTCAATGTCCATGCCGCCGGGGGCTGCAGCATGATGGAGCATGCATTGGAAGGACTTGATGCGGGTACAGCGGCGGGGAGGACAAGGCCGCTTTGTATTGCGGTGACACAGCTGACAAGCACATCAGAAGTTCAAATGCAGTCCGAGCAGCTCATTGGAGTGAGCCTTAATGAATCCGTGCAGCATTATGCTGCCCTCGCTCATAAGGCAGGCTTGGATGGAGTGGTCTGTTCCCCGCTTGAAGCAGGAAGAATCCATCGGCTGCTCGGTGATTCATTTCTTACTGTGACACCGGGAATCCGCATGGCTGGCGGCCCGTCCCATGACCAAAAAAGGGTGGCGACACCGGAAGAAGCAAGACTGACGGGTACAAACGCCATTGTTGTGGGCAGGGCCATTACACAGGCAGACAATCCTTTAAAAGTATATAAAGCGGTCAAGGCTGCATGGGAGGGAACAAAATATGAAACATCGAATCGCTGAAAAACTGCTGGACATTCAAGCAGTCTTTTTACAGCCAAAAGATCCATTTACATGGTCATCCGGCATCAAATCACCCATATACTGTGACAACCGCCTGACCCTTTCGTATCCGGAAGTCAGGCGTGAAATAGCCGATGGGCTGGCAGGTTTGATCAAAGAAAAGTTTCCGGAGGCCGAAATCATCGCTGGAACAGCCACTGCAGGCATCCCGCATGCTGCCTGGGTCAGCGATGTGCTGGATCTTCCAATGTGCTATGTAAGATCGAAAGCAAAGGAACATGGTAAAGGGAAGCAGATAGAAGGCAAGGCTGGAATGGGCCAAAAAGTAGTGGTCATCGAAGATCTCATTTCAACCGGCGGAAGCGTCATTACAGCAGTCAAAGCACTGCGCGATGCAGGATGCGAAGTTCTGGGAGCCGCAGCAATCTTTAATTACGAGCTGGAGAAAGGGAGGAAGCAGCTTGAAGAAGCAAACATCCAGGCTGTCTCACTCAGCACTTACTCAGCCTTGATTGAAGTGGCCCGCGAGAAGGGAGTTATTGCTGAAGCAGATGTCTCCAGGCTGTCCGAATGGAGGAAGAATCCAGAGGATGGGGCATGGGTCAACGCCTGATTAAAAGATTATAAACCGAAAAGGACGTGTGTTATACAGACACACGTCCTTGTTATTTAAAGAATAACCATCTGATTCCAACTACGGGGTTCGTATGTATCTAATTGATCAAAAAATGTACTAGGGGCAGGTTGAATTGATTGGTGAGGAACCAAAGTGTTCCTTATACAATAAAAAAATCAAGGGCAAAAAGAAGGTTTATCTGCGAGGGATTCTGGGATTTATCAGGCCGTATTTGGAGTATTGAGATGTATATGCTAAGAAGAAATCCCAATTTGAAGCACATGGGGCGGGTAGACATCGAAATTTACTGTTAAAAAAGCAGACCCGGATTGTTTTGACGGGTCTGCTTATTGAATTTAGTGCTGTCAGCGGGATTGTTCCCTCAGGGCAATGACTTTATCGGCATCAGGGGTGACAAAGAGAGTCTGCTGATTATCGTAGATGACAAAACCGGGCTTGGAGCCGTTTGGTTTTTTTACATGGCGGACTGCCGTATAATCAACCGGGACAGAGCCTGATGCCTTGGCTTTGCTGAAATAGGCGGCAAGGGAAGCAGCCTCAAGGAGCGTCTGTTCCGATGGTGAGGTGTTTCTGATTACCACATGCGACCCTGGAATATCCTTGGTATGCAGCCAGATATCATCCCGGCGGGAGAACTTATTTGTTAAATAATCGTTCTGCTTATTGTTTTTGCCGACAAATATCTCATCTCCATCGGACGACAGATATCTTTCAAGCTGCGGCTTTTGATTGGCCTTGTTCTTCGACCCCTTTTTTACACGGGCCTTCAAATAGCCGCCTTCCTGCAGTTCCTCCCGGATCTCTGCAATATCTTTAGGTGAGGCAAAATCCAGCTGCTGAAGCAGGCTGTCAAAATAAGAGATTTCATTCTGAGCAATATCAATCTGCTCTATAATAAAGGCGACGGAATTTCTTGCCTTCTGATATTTTGAATAATATTTCTGGGCATTTTCAGAAGGAGTTTTCTGCGGATCCAGTTCAATTGTGACTGCAGCGCCTTCTTCATCATAATAATTGATCACTTCAATCTCCTTCATGCCTTTTTCCATCGCATAGAGATTCGCGGTTAACAATTCCCCGTACAGCTGGAATTCCTTCGCCTTTTCACTGTCGGTCAGGGAAGCTTCAAGCTTGGTGATCTTTTTTTCATTTTTCTTTTTCTCATTTGCTATAAAGCGTTCCAGGTCGTGGGCCTGCTGCCTGACCTGGTCCCGTTCAGCCTTGCTGAAATAGAAGCGGTCGAGAAGGTCAGACAGGCTTCCGAAGGTCTGGCGGCTTCCTTTGATATGTTCAAGCGGCAGGAAGTAAAAGAGTTCCTTTCCCTCTGAGGTGATAAAGACCGGCTCATACTGCCGGTTTTTCACCCTGGCCGCAAGATCTGTGAATGCCTTTGGCAAAGTGGTGCGGTTTGCCAGCCCTGCCCTAAAGACCGCCTCCCTGGCAAAAAGAGGCGAGATGCCGCTGAATGCCTGCAGAAGCTGCTTGTCCAGTTTTCCTTCATTGAAATTAATCCTTTTCAGGACATCCTCAGCAGACGCGGCCAAAGGATTCATTTTATCCTGTTCCGGCGGTGCGATATAGTCGCTGCCCGGCAGGATAGTCCGATAGCTGTTTACTGCCATCCCGACATGCTTGATGCTGTCGAGTATCATATTCCGGTCCTTATCGACTAAAATAATATTGCTGTGCCGGCCCATGATTTCCACAATCAATTTCTTTTGTGAAATATCACCGATTTCATTTCTCCCCTTCACCTCAAACACCAGGATCCGGTCGGTTCCCACCTGGTAAAGGTCTTCCAGGATGAAGCCTTCCAGATGCTTTCGCAAGAGCATGCAGAACATAGGCGGCTCAGATGGGTTCTCATAGCTCTCGCCAGTCAGCTGAACCCTGGCATAGCTTGGATGGGCGGATAACAGGATTTTATGGTTCTTCCCGCCTGCCCTGACAATCATGATAATTTCATTCCTTGAAGGCTGATGGATTTTATTAATCCGGCCGCCTTTAACCTGCGACACAATTTCCTCGCTGATTGCTTTAGTAAATAATCCATCGAAAGACATTTGTAAACACCCTCTACTTTAAAAACATAATATCTATTAATATCCGTTCACGGTCGATGTTCCGGATAAATTCCTCTAAAATTATATTTTAACCTAAAAATGGGGAGGAAAGCTTGTTTTGGGTCTGGATTTTCAACATAATTTTGATTTGGTTTACAAAGGTTTGAAAGCTAATCTTTTATTTATAGCAAATTCGCATTGTCAGCGCGGATGGGAAGTTCCAGCCGTTTTTGTCTCAAAAGCATATAAAATATTGCCATTATGCAGGGATGCGGCCGTGTTTGAAGTGGAAGAGCCGACTTATGGCTGCTCGATCCGCTTTTTATTTTTGTTTTACTTGCGGAAGGGGGTGCATTACTTGCGGGAAATGAAAAATACTTGCGGAACCGGATACTCCACCCCCGAGAATATAAACAACTCGCGCATTATACTCAGGCAAAGTTAAAATGCACCCCCACAACCCATCCGATCACCATACTCTGCTTTTATAGTCATGTATTCAATCTGAATTGAATATGCATGAGGAAGAGAGGACAAGTATGAGAGGGAAGTGAGATGCTGGATGAAGTTCCGGGAGATGGATAAAGAAGAGGTTGAAGCTGCTCTTCGGACAAGTTTGGAGCATGGGCTGACGGATAATGAGGCTTTGGAGCGGCAGAGGAAAAAGGGGTTCAATGAGCTTCAGGAGGGAGAGAAGCAGTCGGCCCTTTTACTGTTTTTTGCTCAGTTCAAGGATTTTATGGTGCTTGTTCTGCTTGCCGCCACCCTGATTTCCGGGCTTCTGGGAGAGTATATAGATGCCATTGCCATCATCGCTATTGTAATCGTGAATGGGATTCTCGGCTTTTACCAGGAGAGAAGGGCGGAGAAGTCGCTTCAGGCATTAAAAAGCCTCGCTGCTCCCCAGGTAGTGGTCAAGCGGGAAGGGGAGTGGCGCAAGGTTCCCTCCAGGGAGCTTGTTGTCGGGGATATCATCAAGTTTTCAAGCGGTGACCGCATTGGTGCCGATCTCCGCATTCTTGAAGCGGCCGGCCTGGAAATTGAGGAGTCAGCCCTGACAGGGGAATCTGTTCCTGCGGCCAAAAGATGTGACCCTATCCAACAGGCTTCTGACCAGATAGGCGATCAGGAGAATTTTGCCTTCATGGGGACGATGGTGACAAGGGGGAGCGGAACTGGAGCCATTATCGCGATTGGGATGGATACAGCGATGGGAAAAATCGCAGACTTGCTGCAATCGGCCGAAACGATGGAAACCCCGCTTCAGCGGAGGCTTGAACAGCTTGGCCGGATTTTAATTATTTCTGCCCTGCTGCTGACACTGCTTGTGGTGGTGATTGGAGTTATCCAGGGACAGGAAATGTACACTATGTTTCTGGCAGGCGTGTCCCTCGCGGTGGCTGCCATTCCCGAAGGTCTTCCCGCTATTGTCACCGTGGCCCTGTCGCTTGGGGTTCAGCGTATGATCAAGCAGCGGGCAATCGTCAGGAAACTGCCTGCCGTTGAAACTCTTGGCTGTGCATCGGTCATCTGCTCGGATAAGACAGGGACCATGACCCAGAATAAAATGACCGTTACCCATCTTTGGACGGGCGGCAGGACCTGGACAGTAACGGGAACAGGGTATGAGCCGAAGGGACAGTTTATGAGCGGGGACCTGGAGGAGGATGTATCCAAGGAAAAATCGATCCAGCAGCTGCTGTCATTTGGGATGATCTGCAATCACGCGGAAATCAAACAGGGAGATGCAGGGTATATCCTGGATGGGGACCCGACTGAAGGGGCGCTGCTTGTGGCAGCCATGAAAGCAGGCTACACCCGTGAAAAGCTTAAAGCACAATTTACTATAGTTAAGGAATTTCCTTTCGATTCTTCAAGAAAGATGATGAGCATGATCGTAAAGGATGAGAATGGAAGAACCTTTGTTGTGGCGAAGGGTGCCCCGGATGTTCTCATCAGTAAATGCGAATCCATTCTCTGGTCTGAGAAGCAGCACCGCCTTACAGGGGAGTTCAGCGGGAAAGTCAAGGAAGCGGTCGAGGGGCTTGCAGGACAGGCGCTTAGGACCATTGCGATCGGATTTAGGCAGCTGTCTTCCAATTCGATCATTTTGGAAGAATCAGAGGCAGAAAAGGATTTGGTCATGATCGGCCTTCAGGGGATGATGGACCCGCCGCGGCCAGAAGTGAAAGAAGCAGTCAGGGAGTGCAGGGAGGCGGGGATAAAGACCGTCATGATTACGGGTGATCATGTGATGACCGCTAAGGCCATCGCATCTCAGCTCGGCATACGCTCAGCCGGCGACCTGGTCCTTGATGGAAATGCTCTGTCTGCCATGGATGTGGAAGATCTGGAGGCTGTGGTGGATAATGTATCGGTTTATGCCAGGGTTTCTCCTGAACATAAGCTGAAAATTGTCAAGGCGCTTCAGAAAAAGGGGCATGTAGTGGCCATGACAGGGGATGGTGTCAATGATGCACCTGCTATCAAGTCTGCAGATATCGGGATATCGATGGGAATTACCGGGACAGATGTGGCGAAAGAAGCGTCGGCGCTTGTGCTCCTTGATGATAATTTTGCCACCATAAAGTCCGCTATCAAGGAAGGGCGCAATATCTACGAAAACATCAGGAAATTCATCCGCTATCTGCTTGCTTCAAATGTAGGGGAGATTCTTGTCATGTTCTTTGCCATGCTCCTTGGGCTTCCACTGCCGCTGATTCCGGTGCAGATCCTATGGGTGAACCTGGTTACGGATGGACTGCCTGCAATGGCACTTGGACTTGATCAGCCGGAAGAAAATGTTATGCAAAGAAAACCAAGACTCCCGAGTGAAGGGGTATTTTCAAGGGGACTTGGCTGGAAAATCGTTTCGAGGGGATTTTTAATAGGATCCGTCACACTTGCGGCCTTTATGGTTGTGTACAAGGCTGACCCTGGAAATCTGGTGTATGCGCAGACGGTCGCTTTTGCTACCCTTGTTCTCGCCCAGCTTATTCATGTGTTTGACTGCAGGAGCGAAAAGTCAATATTCGCCAGGAATCCGTTCGGCAACTGGTATCTGGTTGCTTCAGTGATTTCTTCTCTGCTCCTCATGCTTGTGGTGATTTACTATAAGCCGCTGCAGCCAATTTTCCATACTGTGCCAATCCGGATGAATGAGTGGCTGTTGATTGTGGGGATGGCTGCAATTCCAACTTTTTTACTAGCGGGTACATTTTTAGCAAGAAAAACAAAATGATGTATGATATAATTCTTGGGTAGTAGAGACGGCTCTATTACCTTTTTATTTATTATGGGATACATAATTTTACTTTTTTGATGTTTAAACATAGATAACAAATTCAGCATGCAGCGGGGTGAATTTCTTTGGTCATAAGCATGACTGGTTACGGCAGAGGGACTGGCGGCGGGGAAGGTATCGCGATCCTTGCGGAAATAAAGACGGTCAACCACCGTTTTGCTGAATTTCAGATCAGGATGCCGCGGCAGTTCCTTTTTCTTGAAGACAAGATCAAGAAGCAGATAAGCGAATACATAAAACGCGGGAGAATAGAAGTGTACATTACCATAGAAGGAGGCCGTTCAGCGGAACGGCGCCTTGAGGTCGACTGGAAGCTTCTCGATGAATTTGTCCAGGCGATGAGCCTGGTGAAGGAAAAGTATAACCTCGGCACAGAGGCCGCTCCCGGCGACCTGCTGAAACTGGATCATATCTTCAGGGTGGTCGAGGAGGAGGAGTCTGGTGAAGAATTGCAGGAAAAGGTTCTTTCCGCCGTCAGGGAGGCGGCTTCAAGCCTGCTTCAGATGAGGCAGCAGGAAGGCGCTGAACTTGGCCGGGATATGCTCTTGAATCTTCACCAGATTTCTGCTGCTGTTGAGAAGATTGAATTAATGGCTCCTGCTGTTCTTGAGAACTACCGGAAACGCCTTTATGATAGAATAGCTGAATATACCGGCGGTCTTGTGGATGAATCCCGCTTGATTACAGAGACCGCTATTTTTGCTGAAAAGGCTGATATCAATGAAGAGCTCATCCGCCTGAAAAGCCATGCCGCACAGTTTGAAAACACTTTATCTCAATCAGAGCCGATAGGGAGAAAGCTCGATTTCCTTGTCCAGGAGATGAACCGGGAGGCCAATACAATAGGTTCGAAGGCTAATAATTCCCAGGCGGGCGCTGTTATTGTCGAGATAAAAAGCCTTCTTGAAAAAATTAAGGAACAAGTTCAAAATATCGAATAGTAAGTTTATATAGATAGATGAACGGTCAAAATAGAATGGGGGAGCGCTGGTGTCTATCAAGCTGATAAACATTGGGTTTGGAAATATTGTTTCCGCGAATAAGATTGTTTCAATCGTAAGCCCTGAATCTGCTCCGATCAAACGGATAATCCAGGAATCGCGTGACAAGGGTTCTTTAATAGATGCAACATATGGCAGGAGGACAAGAGCCGTGATCATAACCGATTCCGATCATGTAATCCTGTCAGCTGTCCAGCCGGAAACTGTTGCTGCCAGGTTGCACGACCGAGATGATAATGTAGATGAAGGGTAGGTACTTAAATTGAGAGAAAAGGGTTTGCTAATTGTTTTATCGGGACCATCGGGAGTAGGCAAGGGGACTGTAAGGAAAGAAATCTTCTGCAGGCCGGATACTGCTTTTGAATATTCCATATCCATGACAACGAGAAAGCCGCGCGAAGGCGAAATAGACGGAGTCGATTACTTTTTTAAATCAAGGGATGAGTTCGAGGAATTGATTGAGCAGGGGAAGCTCCTGGAATATGCTGAATTTGTCGGCAATTATTATGGGACACCGGTGGATTATGTCAGGCAGACCCTGGAGGACGGCAAGGATGTTTTCCTTGAAATCGAAGTGCAGGGTGCAAGACAGGTGCGGGAAAAGTTTCCTGACGGTCTATTCATTTTCCTGGCGCCTCCAAGCCTCACTGAGCTTCAGAACAGGATCACCACAAGAGGGACTGAATCTGAGGAACTGATTACCAGAAGGATGAATGCCGCCAAGGCTGAAATTGAAATGATGGACTTATATGATTATGTAGTGGAAAATGATAAAGTAGAGAATGCCTGCGAAAGGATCAATGCTATCGTGGTTGCGGAACACTGCCGCAGAGAGCGGGTTTCACGCAGATACAAAACTATGCTGGAGAGTGAATGAACATGCTATATCCTTCAATCGATTCATTATTAAATAAAATTGATTCCAAATATTCATTGGTCTCTGTAGCAGCGAAGCGGGCAAGACAGCTTCAGGAAAGCAGCGAAACCACAAAGCTGCCAAAGCCGGTTTCCCATAAAAATGTCGGAAAAGCGCTGGAAGAAATCCATGCAGGCATTTTAAGCTATAAAAACGAGCACAAGGATTCCAACCTTTAATAACCTGCTTCTGCAGGTTATTTTCTTTTAGCGGGAGAATTCACCGCACAGATTTAAAAGATGAAAAAAACGTCATTATCCTTCATAATGAAGACAGTTTAAATGCTGGAGGAAAACACATGCTGACGAATAAAAAGATTCTTTTATGCGTTTCAGGAGGGATAGCGGTCTATAAGGCTGCGGCGCTTACGAGCAAGCTGGTACAGGAGGGGGCGGCCGTAAAGGTCATCATGAGCGAATCAGCCATGAAATTTGTCACTCCCCTTACGTTTCAGGCTCTTTCCAGGAATGATGTTTTTATAGATACCTTCGATGAAAAAATCCCGGGCAAAATTGCCCATATTGACCTCGCTGACTGGGCTGACCTGATCATTGTCGCCCCTGCAACAGCCAATATCATCGGCAAAATGGCCAATGGCATTGCAGATGACATGATATCCACCACCATCCTTGCTTCCACGGCTCCTGTCTGGATTGCCCCGGCTATGAATGTCCATATGTACGGCCATCCGGCAGTTCAACGGAATATGGAAATACTGAAAAGCTTTGGCTATGAATACATTGAACCCGGGGAGGGCTACCTCGCCTGCGGCTATGTCGGCAGGGGTAGGCTTGAGGAGCCGGAAACCATCGTAGAAAAGGTAAAGGGCTTTTTTATGGGCAGAGCACACCTTCCGCTTACCGGGAAGCGTATTTTAGTCACTGCGGGACCGACGCGTGAGAAAATTGATCCTGTCCGTTTCATTTCCAACTTTTCTACCGGCAAAATGGGCTATGCCCTTGCAGCAGAAGCTGCCCGTCTCGGCGGAGAAGTGACGCTTGTGTCGGGTCCGGTGTCCATAGAACCCCCTACTTTCATCAGGCTGGTCGCTGTTGAATCTGCCCAGGAAATGTATGAGGCAGTCATGGGAGAGTTTGAAGAAGCAGATGCAGTTATTATGACGGCAGCTGTTTCCGATTACAGGCCAAAGATTTACAGCACGAAAAAAATGAAAAAACAGCCTGGGGATGAAATGATTCAATTAGAACGTACAAACGATATTCTAATGGAGCTTGGTGCCCGCAAAGGAAATAAGGTGTTAATTGGATTCGCAGCGGAGACAGACTCTGTCGAAGAATATGCACAGAGTAAATTGACACGCAAAAATGCAGACATGATCGTTGCGAACAATGTAACATCTGAAGGTGCCGGATTTGGAACCGACACCAATATTGTCACCATATATGCAATGGGCAGGGAACCGGTCCATATACCACAGAAGCCAAAGGCAGCCATTGCAGGCGATATATTAGACAGAATGATAGAATTGTTCAATAAAAAGGAATGATGTCCATGAAAATAGCGTCCGTCATTGTCGATGTGCCGGCTAAGCAAACGGACCGTGAATTCGATTACCTTATACCAGAGAAATGGGAGGGGGTAATCAAACCGGGAATGAGGGTGATCGTCCCCTTTGGCCCAAGAAAGATACAGGGTTTCGTCTCAAAGGTAAAAGCCGAGTCCGAACACAGCAGGCTGAGGTCCATCGAAGAACCGATGGACCTCCAGCCGGTGCTGAACGAAGAATTGCTCGAGCTTGGGGACTGGCTGACTGAAGAAACTCTGTGCTACCGGATATCTGCATATCAGGCTATGCTTCCTGCTGCACTCAAGGCCAAATATGAAAAGTTCGTTGTTTTAGCAGATGAAGCTATGAGGGAAGGGATGTCCCTAAAAGTTCAGGAGCTTTTCAGTGCAAAAACAAGGATAAGCTGGAAAGAAGCTCTCGACAGCACATCACCTGCCAAACTTCAGCACGAGCTTCATGAAGGCCGGCTTGAGGTGGTGTATCAGGTGAAAAATAAATTGAACAAAAAGCGCATTAAATATATAGAATCCGCCTGCAGCCGGGAAGAATTGCAGCAGTTTAGCGCAAATCTGCCGCCAAACGCAGCAAAGCAAAAAGCGGTTATCGCCCATTTCATTGAAAAGCCGGGGGATATTCCGCTCAAGGACTTAATCGCAGTGACGGATACGACAGCACAGTCCGTAAAGGGCCTGGTAAATAAGAAGGTCCTTAGGGAATTTGAAAGGGAAATATACCGGGATCCATTTATCAACCGGACTTTTGCGGAGACGCTCCCGTTTGTCCTGACAAAGGAGCAGCGGGAAGCACTGGCTCCAATTAATGAATCCATTGATAGGAAAAGTGACGGCACATTCCTTCTATATGGAATCACCGGAAGCGGGAAGACTGAGGTTTATCTGCAGGCTATCGCGAATAGTGTGAGCCAGGGAAAAGAAGCGATTATGCTTGTCCCGGAGATTTCGCTGACTCCCCAGATGGTGCAGCGTTTTAAAGGCCGCTTCGGAAATGAGGTTGCGGTCCTTCACAGCGGTCTATCAGCAGGTGAAAAATATGATGAATGGCGGAAAATCCAGCGCAAAGAAGTGAAAGTTGTCGTGGGGGCGAGGTCAGCCATTTTCGCTCCGTTCGAAAACCTTGGCATTATCATCATCGATGAAGAGCATGAATCGAGCTACAAACAGGAGGAAAATCCTAGATATCATGCCCGGGATGTAGCCATCAGAAGAAGCAGGCGCCACGGCTGTCCTGTGGTACTTGGCAGTGCCACGCCTTCGCTTGAAACCTTCGCCCGGGCTCAAAAAAAAGTATACACCCTCCTTACGCTGCGGCATCGGATGAACGAGGCTGTCCTGCCTGAGGTAGAGATCGTGGACATGAGAGAAGAACTTCGCGGAGGAAACAGGTCCATGTTTTCAAGCAAGCTGTTTGAGAAATTGAAGGACAGGGTGGCCAAAAAGGAGCAAACGGTATTATTCCTTAACAAGAGAGGCCATTCCTCATTTGTGATGTGCCGCGACTGCGGCAAGGTCCTGGATTGTCCCCATTGTGATATCTCGCTGACTTATCATAGATATAACCATCAGATGAAATGCCATTACTGCGGCTTCGAAGCACCGATGCCCTCCCACTGTCCTGAATGCCAGAGTGATCATATCCGTTTTTTTGGGACGGGAACACAGAAGGTTGAGGACGAGCTTGGCAAGATCCTGCCTGAAGCAAGGGTAATCCGGATGGATGTGGATACAACAGGAAAGAAAGGGTCCCATGAGAAGCTGCTTCGTGCCTTTCAGGAAGGACAGGCTGATATTCTGCTCGGTACCCAGATGATTGCCAAGGGACTGGATTTCCCTAATATAACTCTGGTAGGAGTTCTATCAGCTGATACCATGCTCCACCTGCCCGATTTCCGTGCCTCCGAGAAAACGTTCCAGCTCTTGACACAGGTCAGCGGCAGGGCTGGCAGGCATCAGCTGCCAGGGGAAGTGATCATCCAGACGTATACGCCTGAACACTATAGTGTTGAGCTTTCTGCCGAACAGGATTTTGATGCTTTTTATGAGCAGGAAATGCGCCTGAGGAAGCTTAGCAAATATCCTCCTTATTATTATCTGGCCATGGTGACCGTCTCTCATGAGGATTTGATGAAGGCCGTTTCGGTAACGGAACGGATAACAAAATTTCTCAGCACGGGTTTGAGCGGAGATTCTGCGGTCCTTGGGCCGGTCGCTTCGCCGATAAGCCGTGTCAACGATAGATATCGGTACCAATGTTTGATAAAATACAAGCGTGAGCCGGAATTAAGAAAAATGCTGAAGAAAATTGTAGATCATTATCAGAAAGAAACCAGCCAGGATGGACTGCAGATTGCGGTTGATTTAAATCCGTACATGTTAATGTAGGCTGTCAGGAGGAATTCATTACCTTGGCAATATTACCGATTGTGCTTTATCCAAACCGGATTTTAGAACAAAAATGCGAAAAAGTTGAAGTTTTTGATAAAAAACTGGCTAAACTTTTAAATAATATGTATGAAACCATGCTTGAAGCGGATGGGGTGGGCCTTGCCGCACCCCAGATCGGATCTTCCCAGCGGATTGCCGTTGTGGATATTGGCGATGAAAACGGGAGAATTGAACTGATCAACCCAGAGATTGTAAATGTTGAGGGAGACCAGTCAGGACCGGAGGGATGCCTGAGTTTTCCTGGACTGTTCGGGGAAGTGGAGCGCCCTTATAAAATTGAAATTAAAGCCCAGGACCGCAAAGGACGTCCCTTTGAATTAAAGGCAGATGATTTCCTTGCAAGGGCAATCCAGCATGAAATGGATCACCTTGATGGTGTGCTGTTTACCTCCAAGGTAAGCCGTTACTTGACCGAAAAAGAACTAGAAGGGGTTGAGGAGCATGACTAAGATTGTATTTATGGGAACCCCGGATTTCTCGGTCCCTGTATTACGGAGGATCATCGAAGACGGTTATGAAGTGGCCGCTGTCGTGACACAGCCTGACCGTCCAGTCGGCAGAAAAAGGGTCCTGACTCCGACTCCGGTTAAGGTCGAGGCACAAAAGCACGGCATCAAGGTATTCCAGCCGGAAAAAATCCGCAATGATGAGGAATTGGATGAAGTCCTATCCGTAAAGCCGGATCTTATAGTCACGGCCGCCTACGGCCAGATCCTGCCCAAAAGGCTATTGGATACTCCGGGATATGGATGCATCAATGTCCATGCTTCCCTGCTGCCTGAACTGCGGGGCGGGGCTCCCATCCATTACGCCATCCTCCAAGGCAAAGAAAAAACAGGAATCACCATCATGTATATGGCTGAAAAGCTTGATGCCGGGGACATCCTTGCCCAGACGGAAATAGCGATTCAAGAAGAGGATAATGTGGGCACACTGTTTGAGAAGCTGAGTGCGGCTGGTGCCGACCTGCTATCCGACACACTGCCAAAGCTGTTAAAGGGTGAGATCACGCCGGTCCCGCAGGATGAAACAAAGGCAACATTTGCCTTCAATATCAAACGTGAGCAGGAAAAAGTGAATTGGACAAAAACAGGCGAGGAAATCTTCAATCATATCCGGGGGCTGAATCCTTGGCCGGCCGCCTATACGGTTTTTGGATCCGAAGTATGGAAACTGTGGAATTCCCAAAAGATAAAGAGTGACATAAAAGCCGCAGCAGGAGAGATCATCAGTCTGGAAGAGGACGGCATTTTGGTTGGGACAGGCAACGGCACTGGAATCAAGATAACTGAATTGCAGCCTGCGGGGAAAAAGAGAATGAATGCCCGGGATTTCCTCCGCGGATCAGGTGCAAGCCTGAAGCCAGGCATGAAGCTGGGAGACGAACATGACAATTAATAAAAAATCAGTAAGGCAGATTGCGCTTGAAGTGCTGGACTCGGTTGAAAGGAACCAGTCCTACAGCAATCTCCTCCTGAACAAAATGATTACAAAACATAAGCTTTCAGGACTCGATGCAGGGCTCCTGACTGAGCTGACATATGGCACCATCCAGCGGAAAATGACGCTCGATTACTATTTAAGTCCATTTGTGAAATTCAACAAAACGCAGGGCTGGATCGTGAATCTGCTGCGCCTGTCGCTATATCAAATGGTCTACCTGGACAAGATCCCTGATCATGCCGTGCTGTTTGAAGCGGTGGAAATTGCAAAAAAAAGGGGGCATAAGGGCAATACCTCAATGGTGAACGGAGTTCTTAGGAATATACAGCGGAAAGGGATTTTGCCGCTCGATGATATCAAAGACAGAACCGAAAGAATCTCGATTGAAACGAGCCACCCGATATGGATCGTAGAACGATGGGTCGAACAATTCGGCTATGAAAAAACCCGTGAAATGTGTATGGAGAATCTGCTTGCACCTGTTCAGACAGCAAGGGTCAACATCCGGAAGGCTTCAAGGAATGAGGCATTGAGCCTTCTTCGCGAAGAAGGATTCGAGGTGGAGGCAAGCCAGGTCACGCCAGATGGAATAAAGGCTCTCAGGGGGAATCTTACCCATTCTGAGGCGTTCAATGCAGGCTTTTTCACGATACAGGATGAAAGTTCCATGCTTGTGGGTTATGCCCTCGGTGCAGAAGGGGATGAGCAGGTGCTTGATGCCTGTGCGGCTCCCGGCGGAAAGTCCACCCATATAGCCGAGAGGCTCTCGGATAAGGGACGTGTGGTATCACTCGATCTCCATGAGCATAAAGTCAAGCTCATCAATGAGCAGGCAGAGCGGCTGGGATTGACTAACATTAAAACCAGGGTGTATAACAGCAAAAAGGTACAGGAAATTTTCGGACTTGGCCAATTCAGCCGCATCCTGATAGATGCGCCATGTTCCGGGCTCGGTGTGATGCGCAGGAAGCCGGACATTAAATATACAAAAACCGAAAAAGATATTGCCTCTCTGGCAGGCATACAGCTTGAACTGCTGAATGCAGCTGCCCCGCTTGTCCAAAAGGGGGGTACTCTTGTGTACAGTACCTGTACGGTGGAAAAGGAAGAAAATGAAAATGTGGCACAGCGATTTTTAGAGGAACATCCTGAATATGAAGAAGACCTGAGTCTTCGTGAAAGGCTGCCGTTACCGGCACAGCCTCTTGTCAGCGGCCATATGATCCAGGTGCTGCCCCAGGATTTCGGAAGCGATGGATTCTTTATAGCAAGCTTTAAAAGGAAGGTGAAGTAAATTGGAAAATACATTGAAGAAAAAACAGCAGCAGGAGAACCAAAAACCATCCATCTATTCACTTGAACTTCATGAAATAAGAGAATGGCTGACAGAAAATGGAGAAAAGGACTTCAGGGCTGAGCAGATTTATGACTGGCTCTATATCAAGCGTGCAGCTGCGTTTGAAGAAATGACCAATCTATCCAAGGGATTAAGGGAAAAGCTGGAGGAGAGTTTCTCGCTGACGACGCTTAATACCCTGATCCAGCAGACTTCGAGTGACGGTACCATTAAATTTTTGTTTGAGCTTCACGATGGTTACTCGATTGAAACGGTATTGATGAGGCATGAATACGGTAACTCCATCTGTGTCACCACACAGGTAGGCTGCCGGATAGGATGTACGTTCTGTGCCTCTACACTGGGCGGATTAAAAAGGAATTTAGAAGCAGGAGAAATCGTTGCTCAGGTCGTAAAAGTACAGAAGGCGCTGGATGAGACAAATGAGCGAGTGAGTTCTGTCGTAATAATGGGGATCGGCGAGCCTTTCGACAATTATGATGAAATGCTCTCATTCCTGAAAATCATCAACCATGAAAAAGCATTGAATATCGGAGCCCGCCATATCACGGTTTCAACGAGCGGAATCATCCCGAAGATTTACAAATTTGCCGATGAAAAGATGCAGATCAACTTTGCCATTTCCCTTCATGCGCCCAACAATGAAATCAGAAGCTCCCTTATGCCGATCAACCGTGCATACAAGCTTCCGGATCTGATCGAAGCTGTTGAATATTATGTCAATAAAACTGGAAGGCGTGTCAGTTTCGAATATGGATTATTCGGCGGCGTGAATGATCAGGAGGAGCATGCAGAAGAGCTGGCCAGGCTGATTAAAGGTCTGAAATGCCATGTGAATTTAATTCCGGTAAATTATGTACCTGAACGCAATTATGTAAGAACACCTCGCGAGCAGATCTTTGCGTTTGAAAAAACATTGAAGAACGCTGGAGTGAATGTAACCATCCGCAGAGAACAGGGCCATGATATTGACGCAGCCTGCGGACAGCTTAGAGCCAAGGAGCGAAAAGAAGAGACGAGGTGAAAGGATGGAAGCGGTTTTTAAAACAGACCGTGGGAGACTCCGCCAGCTTAATGAAGATAATGGCGGAGTCTTCACCAATTCAAGCGGAATTATTCTTGCTGCCATTGCAGATGGAATGGGAGGACATAGAGCCGGGGATGTCGCCAGCAGGATGGCCATCGACAGTTTGCAGGAATATTGGAGAGAAACGGGCGATTTTTCAGATATTGAAGATGCTGAAGACTGGCTCAGGACCCATATTGTAAAAGTAAATGATCAGATTTACAGACACTCACTCGCAAACCCAGAATGTGAGGGGATGGGAACCACAATCGTGGCAGCAGTCTGCACAGAATCGTTCGCGTCCATAGCCCATGTGGGGGACAGCCGCGGCTATATGTCGACTGAAGGCCGGCTCGTCCATCTGACCGAAGACCACACACTCGTCAATGAACTGGTCAGGTGCGGTGAACTTACCAGGGAAGAAGCCGAACACCATCCGCGGAAAAATGTATTGCTGAGAGCACTTGGAACTGAAAAACATGTAGAGATTGATACAGCAGTCCGGAGAATGCAGGTAAATGACACACTCCTGCTTTGTTCAGACGGTCTTTCCAATAAAGTGAGCGAGCAGCACCTTCAGGAAATAATACAATCAAGCACAAACCTTGAAGCCAAATCTGAGGAAATGGTTAAACTGGCCATTGAAAACGGCGGCGAGGATAATATCACCCTTGTCCTTGTGCATTTTACAGATGAAAGTGAAAGCGGGTGAATTAGATGCTGATTGGAAAAAGAATTAGCGGCCGCTACAAGATCATCGAAATGATCGGCGGCGGTGGAATGGCCAATGTCTACCTGGCGCGGGATATGATCCTCGAACGTGAAGTGGCATTGAAAATACTGCGCATGGATTTTTCCAATGATGACGAATTCATAAAACGGTTCAACCGTGAAGCCCATTCGGCAACAAGCCTTGCCCACCCAAACATTGTCAGCATTTATGATGTGGGTGTGGAAGATGACATCTATTATATTGTCATGGAGTATGTGAAAGGGCTGACCCTTAAACAATACATACAGCAGCATTTTCCGATCCCTGTAGAAACGGCCATTAACATCATGGAGCAGATTACCTCAGCTATAGCCCATGCCCATCAATACGGAATCATCCACAGGGATATAAAGCCGCAGAATATTCTTATAGACAGCCATGGAACAGTAAAGATTACAGACTTTGGAATCGCCATGGCCCTTAGTTCGACCAGCATCACCCAGACGAACGCGGTCCTGGGTTCAGTACATTATCTATCCCCGGAACAGGCGAGGGGAGGCATGGCGAATAAAACCTCTGATATTTATTCACTGGGAATCGTTATGTTTGAACTGTTGACCGGGAGGCTTCCTTTTTCGGGAGAATCCGCCATTTCCATTGCATTGAAGCACCTGCAGTCCGAGATGCCTTCGCCTAAGAGATGGTCGCCCGATATCCCGCAGAGCGTCGCCAACTGTGTGCTCAAAGCTTCCTCAAAAGACTCCTATCATCGTTATTCTTCAGCGGAGGAGATGGCCGAAGACCTGAGGACGGCCCTTGACCCTGCCAGGAAAAATGAAACCCCTTTTCATGTGCCGGAAGATGAAGACGCTACAAAAGCAATCCCTGTGATCATGGCAGACCATAGCGTACAAGATCTTGGTGTAACTCTTGTCAGGGGTACAGAAATAGAGCCGGCAGATACAGCTGAGGCTCCCGAGGGCCATGGGAAGGAAAAAAAGAAGATTAAGAGTAAGAATCATGCTAAGGGAGAAAAGAAGAAAAAGAGATGGCCTGCGATCCTTATTTCCTCTTTTCTGGTTTTGATCCTGCTTGGGGTGTTTGCCGTTACTGTCCTTCCGCAAATGATGGAGCCGAAGGATATGAAGGTTCCGGACATCAAGGGGAAAAAGCTGGATGTGGCAATGAGCATGCTGTACGAAAAAGGCTTTAAAGTCGGAACGACAACAGAAATGTCCGATGATAAAATTGAACAGAATCAGGTTATCAAAACCAGTCCTGAAATCGGGACAAGTGTAAAAGAAGGCAAGGAAATCGATATCATTATCAGCAGCGGCAAGAAAAAGAGCGAGCTCTCTGACTATGCCGGCCGGAATTTCGATGACATCAAGGCCCTTCTTGAAAGCCAGGGCTATAAGGAGCCTCAGGTCAACCCGCAGACAGATGAGAGTGAACCCGGCACGATCCTCGACCAGGATCCTGCTCCAGGGACCATGGTTGTGCCATCCGAGACAGAATTGGATTTTACGATCAGCTCAGGTCCCCCTAAGATCGGACTCAAGGATTTAAGTCAGTACAATAAGCAAAATCTTGAGGAATATGGGTCGATAAATGGATTAGACATCGAAATTGCAGGGGAAGAATACAGTGATGAGGTACCGGAGGGATTGGTGATCTCCCAGGAACCTGCCCCTGATTCTCAGGTAGTAAAAGGCGATAAGGTCAAAGTGATTATTTCTAAAGGTAAAAAAGAACCGCCGCCAAAGGAAGTAAGCAAAGAAATTACCATTGAGTATTCACCTGCAGCTGCCGGGCAGCCACAGGCCATCCAAATCTTTATTGGGGATCTTACAAACAGCATCAATGAACCATTTGATGAATTCACCATCACCAACACCCTCAAAAAGAAGCTTACTTTCACAGTAGCTCCTGGAAAAGAGGCAGTTTATAGAATAATGCGGGATAATAGTGTAATCGAGGAGGATTCGATTCCTTATCCGGAAGAGGACTCATAATCAGAGGATGGCACATAATGTGCTGTCAAAAAGGAGGGAAAATATGCCAGTTGGCAAAATAGTCAAAGCTCTCAGCGGGTTTTATTATGTGCTTGATGGAGAGCAGCTCGTACAATGCCGGGGCAGAGGAACATTTCGAAAAGATAAAATAACACCCTTGGTTGGTGATGAAGTGGTATATCAGGCCGACAATGATAAAGAAGGCTATGTTCTTGAAATCAAGAAAAGGTTCAATGAATTGGTCCGTCCTCCCATTGCGAATGTAGACCAGGCAATCCTTGTCTTCTCCGCTGTGGAGCCCGGATTCAGCACCGTCCTCCTGGACCGGTTCCTGGTGTTGATTGAAGCGAATCTTATCAGCCCGGTCATCTGCATTACGAAGGTGGACCTCCTGGATTCGGATGCGCTTGCTGCCATCAATACGTACATTAAGGAATATTCAGCTATCGGCTACCCGGTGGTGGCGACTTCTTCAGTCACGCAGGAAGGCGTCGAAAAACTCCGGCCATATATACAAGACAGAACAAGCGTGGTGGCCGGACAGTCTGGTGTAGGGAAATCAACACTGCTGAATGCCCTGCGCCCGGAGCTTGATCTTAAAACAAATCACATTTCCCAGCACTTAGGGCGGGGGAAGCATACAACAAGGCATGTTGAACTGATTCATATCAGCGGCGGCCTGGTTGCAGATACTCCGGGTTTCAGCTCGCTTGAATTTACCAATGTGGAACTGGAGGAACTTTCCTTTTGTTTTCCGGATATAAGGGAAATCAGTGAGCAATGCAAGTTTCGGGGCTGCCTGCATGACAAGGAGCCCAAATGCGCCGTTAAGGCGGCTTATGAATCCGGAGTGCTGCCATCTTACCGTTATGAGCACTATCTGGAATTCCTGCAGGAAATTAGAGACCGAAAGCCGAGGTATTAATATATTATGGTGAAAATAGCGCCATCCATTCTATCAGCCGATTTTTCGAAGCTGGGTGAAGAAATAAAGGATGTAGAACAGGGAGGGGCGGATCTGATCCATGTGGATGTGATGGATGGACATTTTGTTCCGAACATCACCATCGGCCCCCTGATAGTGGAGGCCATACGCCCGATCACGAAGCTTCCGCTTGATGTACACTTGATGATTGAGGATCCTGACCGGTACATCGAGGCTTTTGCCAATGCCGGTGCAGACTATATTACCGTTCATGCAGAAGCCTGCATACACCTCGACAGGACTATTTCTTTCATTAAGTCCCTTGGAGTAAAAGCCGGGGTGGTCCTGAATCCTGCTACGCCTGTAGAAATGATACAGCATGTCCTCGAAGACGTTGATATGGTACTGCTCATGAGCGTGAACCCAGGGTTTGGCGGACAGTCCTTCATACCTCGTGTGCTCAAGAAAATTAAGCAGGTCAGGGAAATGGCAGACAATCTTGGCCGCCACTCCCTTGATATCGAGGTGGACGGCGGCGTAAACAAGGAAACAGCCCGCCTATGCATCGACCATGGTGCCACCATCTTAGTTGCTGGGTCGGCTGTTTATAATGAATCTGACCGCGCCAAAGCTATTGCTGTGCTGAAAGGTTAATAATATTGTAAAGAGGCTGATGATCAGCCTCTTTTTCATAGGGGGAAAATCTTTGAAAATTTATATTCTGGCTGGAGGACCCATCCAATATGTCCCTGATCTGAATAAAATAAACGAAAGCGGCATAACCTGGGCTGGAGTCGACAGGGGAGTCCACCACCTGCTGTCGATGGGTATTGCCCCTTCAGAAGCATTTGGGGACTTCGATTCTGTGACTGAAGCTGAACTCAGCCTCATGCGCGGCAAGCTCGTACACCTTAACATGTATCCCGCTGAAAAGGACCAGACCGACCTTGAAATTGCGCTCGGGTGGGCAGCGGGGAAAAAGCCCGATGAAATTCTGTTGTTTGGCGCAACAGGAGGAAGAGCAGACCATTACCTGGGCAACATCCAGCTCCTTGCCCGCCATATCCAGGACGAACCGGGCACCAGAATCTGCATGATTGATAAAACCAACCAGATCTTTGCCGCTAAACCCGGCAGCTATACATTGGTGAAGGAAGAGGATAAAAAATATATCTCTTTTATCCCCCTCACACCTGAGGTGAAAGCGATTACCCTGAAAGGATTCAAGTATCCTCTCGAAAACAGGAATATAAAGCTCGGGTCCACACTATGTATTAGTAATGAACTTCTGTATGAAGAAGGTACTTTTTCATTCAAGGAAGGCATATTATTGGTGGTAAGAAGCAGCGATTAAATCACTCTTATAAGAGTGGATATCTCTTCCTATATCCGCTAATAAGTTGAATAATCAGTGTGGAATTTTATGAGGAGGGGCTTTATGAAATTTTATACGATTAAACTACCAAGATTCTTGGGCGGTTTGGTTAGAGCCTGTCTGGGAATGTTCAAGAAAGAGTAGTGTGCGCACTAATTAATTTATGATTCAATGGTGGACACCCTCATGTAAGATAGATGAGGGTGTTTTTTCCGTGGGGCAGGTGCAGGAGCTTTAGGAAAGCAGAAGATAACTTTAGACGGAAAAGAATAGCAGGTTTAGGAAATTCGCAGCGTTTTGGCTGAAAGGCCGACAGCAGGACTTATATAGATGCTGTTATCCTTGTAGAGCCTCAGAAAATAGAGAGGATCAGCGTGAATTTTGTTAAATACTGCCCGGACGCAGCGGTTTACTCTCGAAAAAAGGGAATTTACTCGCCGAACCGGGCGGTTTACTCGCTGGAAAAGGGAATTTACTCGCCGAACCGGGCGGTTTACTCGCGGAAAAGGGAATCTACTCGCCGAACCGGGCGGTTTACTCGCTGGAAAAGGGAACATACTCGCCAAAGCGAGCGCCTTACTCGCGGAAAAGGGAATCTACTCGCCGAACCGGGCGGTTTACTCGCGAAAAAAAGGGAATTAACTCGGCCGAGCCCAAAAAATGTCTGATTTCTACCAGGCTGCAGCACCTGGTGAATGTCCTGGTCCGGATTCACCAGGTTTATGCGGAAAATAAAAAAAGGCACCCTGCTGGATGCCGTCGTTTTATACGCGTTCTACTTTGCCTGATCTTAGAGCTCTTGCAGAAACGTATACACGTTTTGGTTTTCCGTCAACTAGAATACGAACCTTTTGAAGGTTAGCACCCCAAGTACGTTTGTTAGCGTTCATTGCGTGTGAGCGGCTGTTGCCGGAACGAGTTCCTTTGCCTGTGATTACACATTTACGTGCCATGTTTTATTCCCTCCTAACTACGAACATGCTTAAGTTAATTATAATTCTCTTAAGTCTTTAGAAACACTTTAATAATTTAACATACATATAAGCAGAATGCAATAGTTCTGATAACTACTTTCAAGAAAAAACCCTTGACACACAGAACGGGGCCTTGCTTTATAATAGAGATGAGCATTGTTGGACTTTCAAATCTGTTGTTACTATAGTACAATGGTCTGTAGCTAATGAGTTTTTCTCAGGAAGGGGAAGATACTATGTCCATAGAGTTAAATAATAAGTTCGGTCAAATAGATATATCCAATGACGTGATTGCCACCATTGCGGGCGGAGCGGCGATAGACTGTTATGGGATCGTGGGTATGGCTTCCAAGAAACAGTTAAAAGATGGAATAGCTGAGATACTCCGCAGAGAGAACTTTACAAAGGGAGTTATTGTACGTCAGGAGAATGAACAGGTTCATATTGATATGTACATAATCGTCAGCTATGGCACGAAAATCTCTGAAATAGCTCATAATGTTCAATCAAAAGTAAAGTACACCCTGGACAAAACAATGGGTCTGGAAGTCGATTCCGTTAATATTTTTGTACAGGGAGTTCGTGTAACGAACCCTTAGTAAGGAGGAAACATTCGTGTCAATTACTAGCTTAGATGGAAAACGTTTCGCCGAGATGGTGCTTAAAGGGGCCAATAACCTTACGGCAAATGCAAACTATGTGGACGCATTGAACGTTTTCCCTGTTCCTGATGGGGATACTGGTACCAATATGAACCTGTCCATGACGTCAGGTGCAAAAGAAGTGAAAAATAATGTTCAGGACCATATCGGAAAAGTGGGAAATGCCCTTGCGAAAGGCCTTCTTATGGGAGCCCGGGGAAACTCCGGAGTTATCCTTTCCCAGCTGTTCCGCGGTTTTGCTAAATCAATAGAAGGCAAGCCATTCATCAACAGCAAGGAGTTCGCCTCTGCATTCGAGGCGGGAGTTGAGACTGCCTATAAGGCTGTCATGAAGCCGGTCGAAGGTACAATCCTTACTGTTGCAAAGGACGCAGCCCGTGCAGCGGTTTCTTCTGCAAAGGAAAATGAAGATATGGTGACCGTGATGGAGCATACCGTCAAGGAAGCAAGGGCTTCTTTGAACAGGACTCCTGATCTTCTGCCGGTACTGAAGGAAGTAGGCGTGGTAGACAGCGGCGGTCAGGGGCTTCTTTTCGTTTATGAAGGATTCCTTGCTGAAATGAAAGGTGAGGAAATTGAAGGCACTCCTCACTCGCATGCGACCATGGACGAGCTGGTCAGCGCAGAACACCATAAATCTGTTCAGGGACATATCAATACTGCTGATATAGAATTCGGCTACTGCACAGAGTTCATGGTCAAGTTTGAGGATGACAAGCTTTCAAAGAATCCATTCTCTGAAGAGGATTTCCGGAACCATTTAAGCGGATATGGCGATTCCCTGCTAGTTGTCTCGGATGAGGAAATAGTGAAAGTTCACATTCACTCGGAACAGCCTGGTGAGTGCCTGTCTTATGGACAGAACTTCGGAAGCCTGATTAAAATTAAGATTGATAACATGCGCCAGCAGCACGAATCCATCGTGGGTGAAACACATAACGACCTTTTAAGGAAGGCACCTCTTGAGAAAGAGGAATTCGGTGTCGTCGCAGTTGCCATGGGTTCAGGTATCCGCGATCTCTTCAAAAGCATCGGTGCTAAGTCGGTGATTGAGGGCGGACAGACCATGAATCCGAGCACAGAGGATATTCTTCAGGCCATTAAGGAAGCCAACGCTAGAAATATCATTCTCCTTCCCAACAACAAGAATATCATCATGGCAGCCCAGCAGGCGGCAGAGGTTGCTGAAGAGAATGTTATTGTCATCCCTTCTAAAACAGTGCCGCAGGGAATGACAGCACTGCTTGCCTTCAATCCAGCATCTTCAGTTTCGGAAAATGAAGTTAATATGAATGAAGCTCTAGGCCACGTGAAGACAGGTCAGATCACTTACGCAGTAAGAGATACACAAATAGACGGCCTCGATATTTCAACGGGAGATTTCATGGGGATTGCAGAGGGTAAAATCACTGTCAAGAACCAGGATAAGCTGCAGGCAGCTAAGGAACTTCTTGCTTCCATGCTTGATGCCGATGCCGAGATTCTGACCATCATTTACGGTGAAGAAACAAATGAGGAAGAAGTTAAAGAAATCCAGGGCTATTGCGAGGATCTTTTTGAAGATTTGGAAGTGGAAGTGCACAATGGAAAACAGCCGCTCTATCCATTTATCTTCTCCGTTGAATAAATGCTTACTGGCATGATATGATTTTAAGCGGGACTGGCTCTACCTGGGCCAGTTCTTTTCTATGTGTAAAAAGCTTTTCTAATTCCTCTTTTTCCGTTATGCTTTTCTTGCCGTATTATTTAAAATAACTGTCTCTGGGAGGAAACCAGAATGAAATATAAAAGTGTGTTTGACATTATTGGACCGATTATGATCGGCCCTTCGAGTTCACATACTGCAGGAGCCGCCAGGATCGGAAGGATGGCTCGCAGCCTGTTCGGCCGGGAGCCCAAGTGGGCAGAAATCTCTTTTTACGGCTCATTTGCCAAGACATATAAGGGCCATGGAACGGACGTGGCTGTGGTCGGCGGACTGCTGGACTTCGATACCTTCGATGAACGCATCATTGAAGCCCTGGACCTTGCAGCGGAAAAAGGGATGAAAATCAGTTTCAGCGAAGAAGAGGAGATTACCGAACATCCCAATACGGCGAGAATCCGCATCGGTGATGAGGATGGCGAACTCGAGCTTGTCGGCATTTCGATCGGCGGAGGAAAAATTGAAATCATAGAGCTAAATGGATTTGAATTGAAGCTGACCGGACATGACCCTGCAATCCTTGTGGTTCATGAAGACCGGTTCGGGGCGATCGCTGCAGTAGCCGCTGTCCTGGCCAAGCATAAAATCAATATTGCCCATATGGATGTTTCCCGTAAGGAAAAAGGGAAAATGGCGTTAATGACGATTGAAGTGGATCAAAATATTGATATAGTGGTAATGGATGAAATAAAAGCGCTTCCAAATATAACAAATGTAACTAAAATTGTGGATTAAGAGAGGTAGCCATATGTTCAGGAACGTTGCAGAATTAGTGGAGCTGGCAGAAAGCCAGGGGAAAAAGATTTCACATATAATGATTGAACAGGAAATGCAGGTAACCGGAAGGACAAGGGATGAAATCGTCGGATTGATGGATAAAAACCTGGAAGTCATGGAGAGGGCGATTGAAAAGGGTCTGAATGGAGTGAAGTCCCATTCTGGCCTGACTGGCGGAGATGCGGTCCTTATGCAGGAATACATTAAGAAGGGGAATTTTCTCTCGGGAGAAGTCCTCCTGGATGCAGTCAGCAAGGCGGTTGCGACTAATGAAGTGAATGCTGCGATGGGAACAATCTGCGCCACTCCGACCGCCGGGTCTGCCGGGGTTGTGCCAGGTACCTTGTTTGCTGTGAAGAACAAACTGAATCCAACCCGGGAACAAATGATTGAATTTTTATTCACCTCTGGGGCGTTTGGATTTGTTGTAGCAAATAATGCTTCCATCTCAGGGGCAGCGGGCGGCTGCCAGGCCGAAGTCGGCTCGGCTGCCGGCATGGCTGCAGCAGCCATTGTCGAGCTTGCCGGCGGTACACCTTCGCAGAGTGCCGAGGCAATGGCAATCACGCTCAAGAATATGCTGGGGCTTGTATGTGACCCGGTAGCGGGACTTGTTGAAGTGCCTTGTGTTAAAAGAAATGCCATGGGAGCAGCCAATGCCATGGTGGCTGCCGATATGGCACTTGCCGGGATCACAAGCCGCATCCCATGTGATGAAGTGATATCGGCAATGTATAAAATCGGCCTTTCCATGCCTTCTGCGCTCCGTGAAACGGCGCTTGGCGGCCTTGCCGCGACTCCGACCGGACGGGAGCTGGAAGCTAAAATCTTTGGAATTTCATTGGAAGAGAAGAAAAAGTGAACGATTTAACCAAGCTTCCTGTTAACACGGTCAAAGGGATAGGGGAGGAAACAGCAGCCCAATTGAATGACATGCAGATTTACAGTGTTATGGACCTCTTTGAGCATTTTCCGTATCGTTATGAGGATTACCGCTTGAAGGACCTGGCGGAAGTAGAGCATGAAGAGAGGGCAACTGTGGAAGGGGTCGTGCACAGCGAGCCTTCTCTTGTTTATTTTGGGAAGAAAAAATCAAGGCTGACACTCCGCATTTTAGTCGGGCGCTATTTGATTACCGGAATCTTCTTCAATCAGCCCTATCTGAAGAAGAAGTTTTCCATCGGGCAGCAAATCACGGTAACTGGAAAGTGGGACAAGCATCGCCAGACAATTACCATTACCGAGCATTCGGCAGGGACTGCAGAACGGGATCATAACTTTGAACCGGTGTATGCCGTCAAGGGTGAACTGAGTGTCAAAAGCCTCCGGCGCTACCTGGGGGCTGCATTTAATGAATTTGGCCATGAAATCCAGGAAATCCTGCCTCTGGAACTTTTATCAGAATATAAGCTTTTGCCGCGGAAGGATGCGTTCCGGGCCCTTCATTTTCCGGCAGATGAGAGAGACTTAAAACATTCAAGGCGCAGAATCGTTTATGAAGAATTTCTTTTATTTCAGCTGAAGATGCAGGCAATCCGGAAAGTGCAGCGTGAACAGTCACAGGGAATGAGGCAGGATTACAAACTTGAACGGTTAAAGGCATTCATTGAGAGCCTGCCCTTTCCTCTCACAGGTGCCCAAAAACGGGTGGTGAACGAAATCCTTACCGATATGAAGTCGCCTTACCGGATGAACAGGCTGCTTCAGGGAGATGTAGGTTCGGGCAAGACAGTCGTTTCAGCTGTCGCTTTGTTTGCTTCCCACAGTGCGGGTTATCAGGGTGCACTCATGGTGCCGACAGAAATCCTGGCAGAACAGCATGCATCCTCCCTTTACGAAATGCTGAATCCGCATGGCATCGAAATAGCCCTGCTGACTTCCTCCGTCAAAGGCAAGAGGAGAAGAGAAATTCTTGAACGCCTGGCTTCTGGTGAGATTCATATTTTAATAGGAACCCATGCACTTATCCAGGACGAAGTGAACTTCCACAGCCTTGGTCTTGTTATTACAGATGAACAGCACCGCTTTGGAGTGGAACAGAGACGGATCCTTCGTGAAAAAGGAGAAAGCCCTGATGTGCTGTTCATGACGGCTACCCCGATACCAAGAACATTGGCGATTACTGCCTTCGGCGAAATGGACGTATCCATCATAGATGAAATGCCGGCGGGGAGGAAAAAGATTGAAACATACTGGACCAAGCATGATACATTGGACCGGGTCCTTGCCTTTGTTGAAAAAGAACTGAGAATGGGGCGTCAGGCGTATGTCATCTGCCCGCTCATCGAGGAGTCAGAAAAGTTGGATCTGCAGAACGCGCTCGATGTCCACGGGACGCTGACACAGTACTTCGGAGGACGCTTTTCTGTCGGATTAATGCACGGTAAGCTCCCTGCTTCTGAAAAAGATGAGGTTATGCGGGATTTCAGCCAAAACAACCTTCAAATCCTTGTGTCGACTACCGTTGTCGAGGTAGGGGTGAATGTACCTAATGCAACCGTCATGGTCATTTATGATGCGGAGCGGTTTGGGCTCTCGCAGCTTCACCAGCTGCGGGGCAGGGTTGGTCGGGGCAGTGACCAGTCCTATTGCATCCTGATCGCCGACCCGAAGAATGAAGTGGGCAAGGAACGCATGAAAATCATGTCAGAAACCAATGATGGTTTCGTCCTGTCTGAAAAAGATCTTGAATTAAGAGGGCCTGGAGATTTCTTCGGGAAAAAGCAGAGCGGTGTACCCGAGTTCAAAATGGCCGATATGATCCATGATTACCGGGCACTTGAAGTCGCCAGGAATGATGCGGTAACGATGATCAATTCCGACGCTTTCTGGCAGGAAGACCAATACTCACATCTGAGGGAATCCCTGAGAAAGGCAGGAGTGCTTTCTGGGGATAAATTGGATTAAAAAACGGCTGAACCCGTCCTTGCGGGCCAGCCGTTTTTTATTTTGCAGTGCTGAAAGAAAAGACGGTCGTCTTATCATACCTTTCCCCTGCCTGCAGGGTGACGGTGGGCAGCCCGCTTTGATGCAGCGCAGCCGGAGGTGCCTGGGTTTCAAAGCACACACCTAAATATTTTTGGGAAACCCTCTCCCTCAGCTGTAAATCCTCTCCCAAACCATTCGAAGTGTACAATACCACCCCGGGCTGATCGGTCTCGACGGCCATAACCCTGCCGCTTGCCGGATCTTCAAGAATAGCCTGTGCTTCCCGCGCTCTATCAAAAATGAAATGATGGTCATAACCGCCGCCTGCTATCTCGTTTTGTTCGAGTACGCTGTTCAGCCCATCGCCAAGCCTCCGCCTGTCGCGGAAATCAAATGGGGTATCCGTGACATCAAGAATGCTGCCGGTCGGTATTAGCTTATCATTCAATTCTATGAATTTGCTGCTGTCCAGTGTCAAATAGTGATCATGGACCGTCTCCTTTAGATTCCCGCTCAAATTGAAGTAGGTATGATTGGTCAAGGCCATGGGAGTTGCCTGATCACATACAGCAGAATAATGGATGCTGAACTGATTATGATTATTCAGCTGATAAGTCACCGTAATATCGGCATTGCCCGGATAGCCGCCCTCCCCATTCTCGCTTCTGTATGTCAGTTTAAGCCCGGCCATATCTTTGGACTGAAGCGCGGCTGCCTTCCACAGCACCTGATGAAAACCTTCCGGGCCGCCATGCAGGTGATTTTCTTCATTATTGGCATCCAGCTCATATACCTTATCATTAAGCTTGAATGCTGCGGCACGGATCCTTCCTGCGACCCTGCCGATGAGAGCTCCGAAATAATTCGGATTATCCTGATAATCGGCATAGTCCCGGTATCCGAGGACTATATTTTCTAAAGTGCCATTCCGGTCAGGCACCAGCATCCTTGTAATGATTCCTCCGAAGTCCAATATACTGACACTCATTCCATGATCGTTGGTCAGTGTATACTCCGTCCATCTGTCTGCCACCCTTTCAGATTGAACTTTCATTTTATCACCTGCTTCTATGTAGTAAGAACCTGGTAACCTATACCCATCCAGGTGGCCTTATTAATCTTTTTATCTTCCGGAGAGGAAGCTCTCAGTATTAATTTTATTTAAAAGGGTACTTTTTTCTGTAATAAGAAATCACGAGGGCAGTAAAAAAGGCGTTTTTAACTCCTGAATGGCTGAAATTTGCGGCAGCTCCTTACCTGCAGTTTTCCTGGTTTACAGCCGGACAAAGTATCCAGCTGGACACCGAACGTTCCTTTTCCATAACAGAATGAACACTGTGCCTAAGTAGTATCGCAGAGCGCAAGACAGATCTGCAGAAGTCAAAAGCCTGCCCATGGCAAGAAAGAATGCTGCCCCTGAATTGTCCGGCTCAACCTGTCCCGGACGCGGCAAACCATGGATTTTTGTTCATTTTATCCTGCTTTTATGGTGATTTGTTTTTGAAGGCACCGCTTTCCGCTTTTATCGTTGCAATATCTGTTATGTCTATATATACTACTGTTAGTACCTAGTCATAATAGTGCGGTGGTGACGATAATTTGCGTCGGAGCAAAAAGGAGCGCCAGCAGCTGCTGGTGGAGACGATTGAAGAGAATCCTTTTATAACGGATGAGGAGCTCGCTGCAAGGTTTGAGGTAAGTGTGCAGACGGTGCGGCTTGACCGCCTGGAGCTGGCGATTCCTGAACTGAGGGAACGGATTAAGAATGTAGCTGAGAAAAAGCTCAGTGATGAAATTATTGCTTTGCCTATCGATGAGATCATCGGTGAAATTATAGATATTGAGCTGGACCAGAGTGCGATTTCGATATTTGATGTCAAGCACGAGCATGTTTTTAAACGAAATGGGATTGCAAGGGGCCACCATCTCTTTGCCCAGGCAAATTCACTGGCAGTTGCGCTGATAAACGATGAGCTGGCTTTGACGGCCAAGGCAGGCATCCAGTTTACCAGGCAGGTTAAAGAGAATGAAAGAGTCGTAGCAAAAGCCAGGGTAGTGGACCGGGCAGCTGCCGGCAGGACTCTTGTTGAAGTGATGAGCTATGTTGGCACTGAGCTTGTGTTCAAAGGCCAGTTTGAGATGTACCGGTCCCATCATGACGAAAAGGATGAGTAACATGAGAATTGCTATAGATGCAATGGGCGGTGACAACGCGCCCAAAGAAATCGTAGAGGGAGCAGTCAAAGCAGCAGAGAAGTTCCCTGATATAGAAATCCAGCTGTACGGAAGGGAAGAAAAAGTCAGGGAATACCTGCCGTCCGGAAGCCACATTAAGGTAATCCATGCCGAGGAAGAGATTCTTGCAGAGGATGAGCCTGTGCGTGCAGTAAGAAGGAAGAAGCAGGCCTCCATGGTGCTTGCAGCCCAGGCTGTCAAGGACGGAGCGGCTGATGCCTGCATCTCGGCCGGGAATACTGGCGCCCTGATGGCTGCGGGATTGTTCATTGTCGGGCGCATTCAGGGGATTGAACGCCCAGCCCTGTCCCCGACACTTCCTACAATAGACGGACAAGGCTTTGTCCTGCTCGATGTAGGTGCAAATGCAGATGCAAAGCCCGAGCATCTTCTCCAGTATGCCTATATGGGTTCCGCATATGCCGAAAAGGTGAGGGGCATCCGGAATCCAAGAGTCGGACTCCTGAATATCGGGACAGAAGAGAAAAAGGGGAATGAGCTCACAAAGGCAGCCTTTGGCCTCTTAAAGGACAGCGGGCTGAACTTTGCCGGCAATGTGGAAGCCCGGGATCTGCTTGATGGAGTGGCAGATGTGGTGGTTACGGATGGTTTCACAGGAAATATGGTGCTGAAGACAACAGAGGGAACTGCACTCGGTATGTTCCAGATGCTGAAGACCGCTTTGACAAGCAATTTAAAAAGCAAACTTGCTGCAGCAGTATTAAAGCCGCAGTTCAAAGAACTAAAAGGCAAGCTTGATTACTCCGAATATGGAGGGGCAGCATTGTTCGGCTTGAGTGCTCCGGTGATAAAGGCGCATGGTTCATCTGATGCAAATGCCGTGTTCAATGCTATTCGTCAAACCAGGGATATGGTGATGAATGACGTCTCGGGTGCGATCAGTTCCATGATTGACAGAGATAATTTAGGGGGAGAATAAATGGGAAAAATAGCATTCGTTTTCCCCGGCCAGGGCTCACAGGCGGCTGGCATGGGAAAAGAGCTGTATGAAAGCCATGAAAGTGTTAAGCACATCTTTGATGAGGCAGACTCCAGACTGGGCTTCCAGCTGTCAAATCTGATCTTTGAAGGTACCCAGGAAGAGCTGACCAAAACCACTAATGCCCAGCCTGCATTGCTTACTATGAGCACAGCGGTCCTTACACTGCTTGAAGAAGCTGGGATCTCTCCGGATTATACAGCCGGGCACAGCCTTGGTGAATATTCTGCCCTTGTTGCATCCGGCGCTTTTTCGTTCAGCGACGGAGTGTATGCAGTAAGGAAAAGAGGCGAATACATGGAAGCTGCCGTTCCGGATGGCAAGGGCTCCATGGCTGCCGTACTTGGCCTTGACCGCGAAAAGCTGGCAGCAGTAACAGAAAACGTTTCAATTGGCGGCGACTCAGTCCAGCTGGCCAATATAAACTGTCCTGGACAAATTGTTATATCCGGGACTGCAGCCGGAGTACAGAAAGCGGGAGAAGCTGCAAAGCAGGAGGGAGCGAAGCGAGTGATTCCCCTTGAAGTGAGCGGTCCTTTCCATTCACAGCTGATGAAGCCGGCAGCCGTCAGGTTCGAGGCAGTGCTTGACTCCATAAATATGAATATGGTTTCCGTACCTGTGATTTCAAATGTTACAGCAAAGCCGATGACTTCACCGCAGGAGATAAAAGAGAGGCTGATCCAGCAGCTGTATTCCCCTGTGTTATGGGAAGATTCTGTGCGCACCCTCCTTCAGGAAGGTGTGGATACCTTTGTAGAAATCGGCCCTGGAAAAGTCCTGTCTGGCCTTATAAAAAAAATCGACCGCACACCTGCTGTCCTGAACATTAATGACCAGGACAGCCTTGAAAAGGCACTTGAAGTGTTAAAGGGGAGAAAATAATGAGACTAGCCGGCAAAAATGTTTTAGTTACAGGTGCATCCCGTGGAATTGGGCGGGAAATCGCCCTTGAAATGGCAAGAGAGGGCGCCAATGTCGCTGTGAATTTTGCAGGGAGTGAAGCCCGGGCGCTTGAAGTGGCATCTGATATTAAAGCGCTGGGCAGGGAATCATTCGCCATTCAGTGTGATGTTTCCGACAGTGAATCTGTCAGCCAGATGATCAAGGAAACGGTCAGCCGCTTCGGCAGCATCGATATTTTAGTAAATAACGCAGGCATCACGAAAGACAACCTGCTGATGAGGATGAAAGAGGAAGAGTGGGATGATGTTATCAACATCAATCTAAAGGGCGTGTTCCTTTGCACGAAGGCTGTTTCCCGTCCGATGATGAAGCAGAGATCTGGCAGGATCATCAATGTGGCATCTATTGTCGGCGTCAGCGGAAATGCCGGGCAGGCAAACTACGTTGCTGCAAAGGCCGGCGTTATCGGCCTGACCAAAACAACTGCAAAGGAGCTGGCAGCCAGGGGAATACTTGTAAACGCTATTGCCCCGGGTTTCATCTCAACAGATATGACCGGCAAGCTTACTGAGGAGACCAGGGAAGCCATGCTTCAGCAGATTCCGCTTGCCCGCCTTGGTGACCCGTCTGACATTGCACGGGTAGCTGTTTTCCTTGGGTCTGATGACAGTGCCTATATGACAGGGCAGACGCTGCATGTGGACGGCGGAATGGTCATGTAAAGACCGGGTTCCCTTATACGGCTGCCTTCCATTTACATGGCCATGTCACGGTCTGCCTTGTTACTGAAAAAATGATTTCTTCGCCAATTAAGGATTTATTATTTAAACGAAATACTCTATAATGACTTGAGGGGAGGTGAATATAATGGCAGAAGTTCTTGAACGCGTAACAAAGATTGTCGTTGACCGTTTAGGAGTCGATGAGTCCGAAGTAAAACTCGAAGCTTCTTTCAAAGACGACCTTGGTGCCGATTCCCTTGATGTAGTTGAGCTTGTAATGGAACTCGAAGATGAATTCGGAATGGAAATTTCCGATGATGACGCAGAAAAGATCGTCACAGTTGGAGACGCTGTGAATTACATACAAAGCACTATGTAATCCAATGTTTCTTAGAATTCAGGTGAAGCAGAGAAAGCTCCGTTTATGACGGAGCTTTCTTTCAAATCGTACAGGATAAGGCATTCAAATCAAAATATGTTCTAAATAATCGAAATGGGATTATTTTTTAAAAATTGGCGGAGGGTTTTATGCGAAGGAATGGCAGGAAACACAAAACATCACAAAAAGACTATATGTTTAAAAGCTTTCAGGAACGTATGGGTTTTATGTTCACGAATGAACAGCTTTTAAAGCAGGCATTTACCCATTCATCCTATGTGAATGAGCATCGCCGCAAGCCTTATGAAGATAATGAGAGGCTTGAGTTTTTAGGAGACGCCGTACTGGAATTGACTGTTTCTCAATACTTGTTCAAAAAATATGCAACCATGTCTGAAGGGGAATTAACCAAGCTCAGGGCAGCAATCGTTTGTGAGCCATCTCTTGTTGGCTTTGCAAATGATCATTCTTTTGGTGAGCTGATCCTTCTTGGAAAAGGCGAGGAAATGACAGGCGGAAGGTCTAGGCCGGCACTGCTCGCAGATGTCTTTGAGGCATTCATCGGTGCATTATACCTCGACCAGGGTCTTGAAACGGTTGTCCAGTTTTTGGAAAAGACGGTTTTCCCTAAGATCAATGAGGGTGCTTTTTCTCATGTGATGGATTACAAAAGCCAGCTGCAGGAGCTTATCCAGCGCGACGGCTCAGGGGCGCTTGAATATAAAATCCTGCAGGAAAAGGGGCCGGCCCATAACCGGGAGTTTGTATCTACGGTACTTTTGAACGGTGAAGAGCTCGGCACGGGTTCCGGCCGGTCGAAAAAAGAAGCGGAGCAGCTTGCTGCACAGCAGGCATTGCTGACATTCAAAGACAGCAAGTGAGAACGTTACATAAATATAAGGGGGGAATGACATGTTCCTCAAAAGATTGGATATAGTCGGCTTTAAGTCATTCGCTGAACGGATAGCCCTTGACTTTGTGCCGGGTGTGACAGCGGTGGTAGGGCCGAACGGAAGCGGGAAAAGCAATATCATTGATTCCATCCGCTGGGTGCTTGGCGAGCAGTCGGCCAAATCGCTCCGCGGCGGTAAAATGGAGGATATCATCTTTGCAGGCAGTGACTCACGGAAACCGCTGAATTTTGCGGAGGTAACGCTGACCCTCGACAATGAGAATCATTTCCTGCCGCTTGATTACCAGGAAGTGAGTGTGACAAGAAGGGTTTACCGTTCCGGGGACAGTGAGTTTTTTATAAACAAGCAGTCCTGCAGGCTGAAGGATATCATAGATCTTTTTATGGATTCAGGACTGGGCAAGGAAGCCTTCTCCATCATCAGCCAGGGGAAGATAGAAGAAATTCTCAGCAGCAAGCCTGAAGACAGAAGGTCGATATTTGAAGAGGCCGCGGGAGTCCTTAAATATAAGAACCGGAAAAAGAAGGCAGAACTTAAGCTGTTTGAAACCCAGGATAACCTTAACCGGGTGCAGGATATCATTTATGAATTAGAAGGGCAGGTTGAACCGCTTAAAATTCAATCCTCCATTGCAAAGGAATACCTGCAGAAGAAGGAGGAGCTGAAAGAATTCGAGGTTGCCCTGACTGTCCATGAGATTGAATCCATGCATGAAAAATGGGAAAGCCTGACTCATGACTACGAAGTTCACAAAAAAATGGAGCTTGAATCATCCTTGGTGCTTCAGGAAAAAGAAGCAATGGTAGGGGAGTACAGGGTTCGGATTTCCGCCCTTGATGAAATGATCAACAGCTTTCAGGATGTGCTGCTTCATGCAAGTGAGGAGCTTGAAAAACTTGAAGGCCGCAAGGAAGTGCTGAAGGAACGCAAAAAGAATGCTTCTCAAAACAGGCTTCAGCTAGAGAAAGCCAAGGAGGAAGCCGCGCAGCGCATCAGCCAGCTTGAAGGTGAAAGAGAGCTTGAAAAAGTAGCGCTTGAAACGCTGGAATCTTCGACAAAGGAACTGCAGACTGATGTGAATTTGATGCAGGAAGAATTGTCCCTGTTAAAGGTGAATATAGAGGAAACGCTGGAAGATCTGAAAAGCGATTATATCGACTGGCTTAACAGGCAGGCGGCTGCAAGGAATGAATATCAGCTGATTGAACAGCAGCTGAATCAACAGGCAGCAAAGAGTGCAAGGCTTGACGAAGAAAATTCCAAATACCTGCTCGAACGGATTTCCATCAACGCAGAAAAGGAAGAGCTGGCGGCAAGACTCCACGCCATGCAGGCAAGGATGGAAGAAGAAATACATCTGTTCCGCAAACAGCAGCAAAGCCTGGAAAATCTCCGGACAAACTACCAAAAGCAGGAGAAGACGCTGTATCAAGCGCTTCAATTCCTGCAGCAGGCTAAGTCAAGAAAAGAGATGCTCGAAGAAATGGAAGAGGACTACGCAGGTTTCTTTCAGGGCGTCAAAGAAGTTTTAAAAGTAAAAAACACTCAGCTTTCCGGGATAGAAGGTGCGGTAGCAGAGCTGATTCAGGTTCCAAGGGAATATCAGGCTGCAGTCGAAATTGCCCTGGGCGGGGCAGCGCAGCATATCGTGGTACTGAATGAAGAAAATGCCCGCAGTGCCATCCAATTCTTAAAAAGACACTCATACGGGAGGGCGACCTTCCTGCCGATGACTGTCATCAGGGGGAGGAGTCTGCCCCAGTCTGTCTTTCAAACAATGGAAAGCCATCCTTCGTTTATAGGTCCTGCTGCGTCCCTTATTTCCTATGATTCTAAATTCCGGGATGTTATTGAAAATCTGCTTGGCGCTATCGTTCTTACCCGGGACTTAAAAGGCGCCAATGAGCTTGCCAGGCTGACTGGCCAAAGGTACCGTTTTGTGACCCTTGAAGGAGATGTAGTCAATCCCGGCGGTTCCATGACAGGGGGCGCCATCAAACAGAAAAATGCCTCCCTCCTTTCAAGAAAGGGAGAGCTTGAAGAGCTCAAAATAAAGCTTGCAGACATGGAGGACAAGACCGCCAAGCTTGAAGAACATGTCAAGATGCTGAAAAGGGATATACAGACAGGTGAAGCAGAACTGGAGCATGCTCGCTCGGCTGGTGAAAGGCTGCGCCTTGATGAACAGACCCTCAAGGGGGAAATCCGCGAGGTGGAGTTCCAGGAAAAGAATATAAATGACCGGCTCTCGGTTTATGACCTTGAAAAAATGTCAGCAGCGGAAGAAAATAAGGAAAAACAGGACAGGCTTAAAACCATTAAGGAGACGCTGGCTTCCTGTGAGCAGGAGATACAGAAGTTAAATGCAGAAATTTCCCGGCTTACAGAACAAAAGCAGACACAGGCAACTTCGAGGGAAGCCCTGTCCGAAGAACTGAATGAATTGAAAATTGAGCTGGCCACAAAAAAAGAGCAGCTTCAGCACCAGCGTGACAAAGTCCAAAGGCACGTGGAGGAGCATGCGGCGCTCAAGGAAAGATATGCCGAATATGCAGAGGATTTGTCCCTGCTGGAAAATGAAATGGAGAGCAATTTCAGCGGAGAAAGCCAGCTTGAAGCAGCCTCGAGACAAAAGCAGTTAGAAAAGGATGAAGCAATCAAGCTTCTTGCCGAACGCCGCCAGGAAAGGCAGGAGCTCCATACAGCCCTGACAGAAGCAGATGATCTTCTTCGGGAGCTCGCCAGGCAGTATAAAGGACTCACAGAAGCATTGAAGGATGAAGAGGTAAAGCTGAATAGACTGGATGTAGAACTGGATAACAAGCTGATCCACCTTCAGCAGGAATATTTGCTGAGCTTTGAAGCGGCCAAGGAAGCCCATCCATTATCACTGCCTGCCGATGAAGCGAAAAAGAAAGTCAGGCTCATCAAAATGGCCATCGATGAACTGGAACCAGTCAACCTGGGCGCAATTGATGAATATGAAAGAGTGTCTGAGCGCTATGAATTTCTCCTGGAACAGAAGAATGATCTTCAGGAAGCGAAGGATACCCTGTATCAGGTGATCGGGGAAATGGATGAAGAAATGAAACGGCGTTTCCAAACATCCTTCACTGCTATAAAAGAACATTTTGGAATGATCTTTCCTGCACTGTTCGGCGGGGGAAGAGCTGAATTGCAGCTGACAAGCCCGGATGACCTCCTTGGTACAGGGGTAGACATCGTTGCCCAGCCCCCAGGGAAAAAACTTCAGAACCTTGGACTTCTATCAGGCGGCGAGCGGGCGTTGACCGCCATCGCCCTGCTGTTTGCCATCCTGAAGGCAAGGCCGGTGCCATTCTGTATCCTTGATGAAGTGGAAGCGGCACTTGATGACGCCAATGTACACAGATTCAGCCAGTACTTAAAGCAATTTAGTGCCGAAACTCAATTTATCGTCATCACTCACAGAAAAGGCACGATGGAGGGCGCCGATGTCCTATATGGCGTGACCATGCAGGAATCGGGCGTATCCAAAATGGTCTCAGTAAGGATGCAAGACACAAAAGAATTAATAAAAATGTAGGGAAGGCGTGAACTTATGAGTTTCTTCAAAAAATTAAAGGATAAGTTTAGCCAGCAGACCGATACAGTCACAGTCAAATTTAGAGATGGACTTGCTAAAACGCGCGACTCTTTTTCAGGCAGGGTGAATGACCTTGTGGCGCGCTACAGAAAAGTGGATGAAGACTTCTTCGAAGAGCTTGAGGAAATTCTGTTCTCAGCTGACGTTGGTTATGAAACCGTGGAAATGCTGATTGAAGAACTGAAGATGGAAGTCAAGCGGAAAAACATGCAGGACCCGGCAGGTGTCCAGTCGGTTATTTCAGAAAAGCTGGTGGAAATCTACAAGGGTGAAAGACCTGCCTCGCCTGAGCTTAAGATCCAGGAAGATGGCCTTACTGTCATTTTATTTGTCGGTGTCAACGGAGTAGGCAAAACGACTACAATCGGAAAGCTGGCACACCGCTTTAAACAGGAAGGCAAACGAGTCGTCCTTGCAGCGGGCGATACTTTCCGTGCCGGAGCCATTGAGCAGCTGGAAGTCTGGGGTGAACGGGCTGGGGCCGAGGTCATTAAGCAGGCCGCAGGCTCCGATCCCGCCGCTGTAATGTACGATGCCCTGCAGGCAGCAAAAGCAAGGAAAGCGGACATCCTGATATGCGATACAGCAGGACGGCTCCAAAACAAAGTTAACCTTATGAAAGAACTGGAAAAAGTGAAAAAGGTCATTGAAAGGGAAGTTCCCGGAGCCCCTCATGAAGTACTGCTTGTGCTTGATGCAACAACCGGACAAAATGCCCTTATCCAGGCCAAGACCTTCAAGGAAGCCACAGACGTGACCGGGATCGTACTCTCTAAACTAGACGGCACGGCTAAAGGCGGTATTGTCCTTGCAATCCGGAATGAGCTGGAGATTCCTGTGAAGCTGGTGGGTCTTGGTGAGAAAATGGACGACCTTCAGGAATTTGATCCTGAAAAATACGTGTATGGCTTATTTGCCAACGCAATCGATAAAAGTGAAGAATGAATAAACATCTAAGGCCCGGGATAATTTTTCCCGGGCCATCTCTATTTTGATCTCCTTAGAGCAGCTTGCGGTTCTATTCAATATTAAAAACGGCGAGTAAATAAGTCAGTCCGGATAGTAAAACCTCCTTCGGCTGTAAAGTATTAAATTCGGATAGTATAATGGTGTTGGTTCGGATAGTAAAAGTCCCATTTCGGTAATTACAGGGCTATCCAGCGCTTTGTTAATGCAGCTCTTGAAAAATACTCTTTATTTTCTATAGATCCATTCTTTGCGATAACACAGGCTTGTTCCTTCTTTTCGATGCCAGGACCAAGAGGTTTAATAGAAAGCCAATATATTGAGGATGCCGTCAGTTTTGGGGACAGAGCTGAATGAAATTCCTGCATCTCTGCGGCTGTCTGACCGAACAATGAAATCCTCCGGCATCCCATCACCCAGCCTTTCTTTCATAAAGACTCCCCTTCAGAAGCCTGATTACAGACACACCAGACCTTCTCAGCAGCTGTCTTTCGTTGTACAGCAGTCACCCTTGACATTGCCCTGTTCCGTACGGTAAACTATCTAATTGTAAAGGCTTTTCACTTAACACAGGGGAGGGTTGGCCAATGCTCGAAAAAACAACCCGGATGAATTATCTCTATGATTTCTATCATTCGCTGTTGACTGAGAAACAACAGAGCTATATGTCACTCTACTATCTGGATGACTACTCCCTTGGAGAGATTGCTGAAGAGTATGAAGTCAGCCGTCAAGCAGTCTATGACAATATTAAGCGCACAGAAGCGATGCTTGAGGAATATGAGGCAAAGCTTTTGCTATTTAAAAAATTTCAAGAGCGGAAAGTGATACTTGGAAACATGCGGACCCTGCTGGAGGCTGGAAATGCTCCAAAAGGGGAAATGTTACAGGCGTTCGATTCGCTTGAGGAACTGGATTAGGAGGCGGCATAATGGCATTTGAAAGTTTAGCCGACCGACTGCAGAATACGTTTCAGAAGATTCGGGGCAAAGGAAAGGTTAACGAGGCCGATGTAAAGGAAATGATGCGTGAAGTGCGTCTTGCCTTGCTGGAAGCGGATGTTAACTTCAAAGTGGTCAAAGATTTCGTCAAGCGTGTGAGCGAGCGGGCGGTGGGGCAGGAAGTACTAAAGAGCCTGTCACCAGGCCAGCAGGTTGTCAAGGTCGTCCAGGAAGAGCTTACCAGCTTAATGGGCGGCGAGCAGAGCAAGATTGCGGTATCCAGCCGTCCCCCTACCGTCATCATGATGGTCGGACTGCAGGGTGCAGGTAAAACGACTACAACCGGGAAGCTGGCAAATCTTCTCCGGAAGAAGTATAACCGGAAACCGCTTCTTGTGGCGGCTGATATTTACAGGCCGGCTGCGATCAAGCAGCTGGAGACGCTGGGAAAACAGCTTAATTTCCCTGTATTCTCGCTTGGAGACCAGGTTTCACCGGTGGAAATTGCGAGGCAGGCAATTGCCAGGGCCAAAGAGGATCATAATGATTACGTCCTGATCGATACAGCCGGGCGACTGCATGTCGATGAAGAACTCATGGGTGAATTGAAGGAAATCCAGGAGCTTGCGAATCCACATGAAGTCTTCCTGGTAGTGGACGCAATGACGGGTCAGGATGCGGTCAATGTTGCGCAAAGCTTCAATGAACAGCTTGGCCTGACAGGTGTCGTCCTTACCAAACTCGATGGAGATACACGCGGCGGGGCGGCCCTTTCCATAAGGGCCGTCACCCAGACACCGATCAAGTTTGTGGGTATGGGTGAAAAGATGGATGCCTTAGAGACCTTCCATCCTGAGAGGATGGCCTCAAGGATCCTTGGCATGGGTGATGTTCTCACTCTGATCGAGAAGGCACAGGCAAATGTAGATGCTGACAAGGCTAAAGAGCTCGAGCAGAAGATGAGGACCATGAGCTTCACATTTGACGACTTTCTTGACCAGCTTGGCCAGGTCAGGTCCATGGGCCCGCTGGATGATATTTTAAAAATGCTTCCAGGGGCAGGCAAGATGAAAGGCCTTAGCAACGTGTCCATCGATGACAAACAGATTGGCCGGGTCGAGGCGATCATCCGGTCCATGACCAAGAAAGAAAAAGAACAGCCGGAAACGATGAATGCCAGTCGGAAAAAAAGAATTGCAAGAGGAAGCGGGACCTCCATCCAGGAAGTCAACAGGCTGCTCAAGCAATTTGAAGACATGAAAAAAATGATGAAACAAATGACCAACATGCAGAAAGGCAAAAAGAAAGGCTTTAAGTTTCCGTTTATGTAGAGGGATTTACCTGTTAAGAAAAAAACCTTTACAAGCCCTTTTGTATTTGGTAATATATTATCTTGTGTGAAACTATTCGGAGGTGCTATATAAAATGGCAGTAAAAATTCGCTTAAAACGTATGGGAGCTAAAAAATCTCCTTTCTATCGTATCGTAGTTGCAGATTCCCGCGCTCCGCGTGACGGACGTTCTATTGAAACAATTGGAACATACAATCCGGTAACTGAACCAGCTACAATCAACATCAACGACGAGCTTGCTCTTAAATGGCTTCAAGATGGTGCAAAGCCGTCTGACACAGTCCGCAACCTATTCTCAAAACAAGGCATCCTGGAGAAATTCCACAATGCCAAGATCAGCAAGTAATTTAAGCTTGCAATGAAGGAATTAATCCAAACGATTGTAAAGCCTCTTGTTGACCATCCTGACGACGTACGCGTTGAAGTGAGCGAAGCGGATGGCAGGATCACCTATTCACTTTCGGTCCATAAGAGCGATATGGGAAAGGTGATCGGAAAGCAGGGGCGTGTCGCTAAGGCTATCCGCACTGTGGTATATGCAGCAGGATCTTCGCAGCACAAGAAAATTTATTTGGAGATATCCGAATAAAAGGAGGGCTTACACCCTCCTTTTTTGTTATATTAAAAATTAAAGCAGGACAAAAGCTGCAGCTGTCTTTTGCATGCTCTCGTGCCTGCTGTACATATAAAGGAAATTGGGGAGGCGGCTGGAATTGAATATCCTTCAGACGGTTACTGTAAATCAAGTACTGACCGAAACCAGCAAGAATAAGCTCCTTGAACAATATAAACAGAACAGGCTGCAGCTGTTAAAAGAGTGTGACCAGCTGCGCTTTGAACTGAAAAAACTGGAAAAAACGAAAAAGTTCCAGCCTGGAAGTTTAAAAGCTCACTTTGAGAAGGAAATTAATAAGAGGCAGGAAAAGGTAAAAACACTGGAGTTTCAGCTCGAGCAGCTTGAGATCCTGCCCCTGGGCAGCGAACTGAAGGAGCGGGAATTCCAGGCTCTTGTCACGATTGAAACCGGACAGAGCTGGGAAGAAGCAGTACGCCCAAGGACCATCGTGGTTATGGACGGGATCATAACTGAAATACGTTAAAGGTGTGGATACTATGGAGAAATGGTTTAATGTCGGCAAAATTGTAAATACACATGGCATCAGAGGGGAAGTCAGGGTCATCTCGAGGACGGATTTTGCCGAAGAGAGATACAAGACAGGAAATAAGCTGTATTTCTTTTCCGATAAAAATACCGAGCCGCTTGAATTGACGGTCAAGTCCCATAGGGTACATAAAAACTTCGATCTGCTGACCTTTGAGGAATTCCATAATGTGAACCAGGCAGAACCGCTTAAGGGCGGTATCCTGAAGGTGCCTGAGGATCAGCTGCACGAGCTTGCGGAAGGTGAATACTATTACCACCAAATAATCGGCTGTACGGTCACCACGATGGAAGGCGAAGAAATCGGCACAATCCGCGAAGTTCTGTCGCCGGGTGCAAATGATGTGTGGGTAGTGAAAGGAAAACGCGGGAAAGAAATCCTGATTCCTTATATAGACGAGATTGTGAAGGAAATAGATATTGAAGAAAAACTCATTAAGATTCTTCCCATGGAAGGGCTGTTGGATTAATGAAGATTGATGTATTGAGCCTGTTTCCTGAGATGTTCCAGGGAGTGCTTGGAAGCTCCATCCTGAAAAAAGCGGCTGAGAAGAACGCGGTCAGCTACAAGGTGACCAATTTCCGGGATTATGCTGACAACAAGCATCACACGGTGGATGATTATCCATACGGCGGAGGAGCAGGTATGGTATTGAAGCCGCAGCCGCTGTTCGATGCAGTGGATGCCCTTAAGGAGGGCGGGGCTGCCCCACGGGTTATCCTGCTTTGCCCGCAGGGGGAGCGCTATAGCCAGAAAAAAGCGGAAGAGCTGGCATCGGAAGAGCATCTGATTTTTGTCTGCGGCCATTATGAGGGGTATGATGAAAGGATCCGTGAGCATTTGATTGATGAGGAAATATCCATCGGAGATTTTGTGCTGACAGGGGGAGAGCTTGGGGCGATGGTGATCATCGACAGTGTGGTCAGGCTGCTGCCGGGAGTGCTCGGAAATGAAGAATCCCCGGTTAAGGACTCCTTTTCCTCAGGTCTGCTTGAACATCCCCATTATACAAGACCTGCAGACTTCCGGGGACTGAAGGTACCGGATGTCCTTACATCCGGGAATCACGCCATGATTGAAGAATGGCGTACCAAGGAATCCCTGATGAGGACGCTTGAGCGGAGACCTGACCTGCTGGAAAGTTATCCGCTCGATGAAAAGCAAAAAAAATGGCTGGAAGAGTTAAAAAAAGAGAAGAGATAATATTGCAACCCGCTTCCCATTATGCTAATATATTATTTGTGGCCTGAAGCGTTCAGGCTTATTAAGATGTTCCGCTGCAATCCTATATATTGGTATGAGCATCTGGTGGAAGGAGTTGAAAACGATGCAACAATTAATCCAAGAAATCACAAAAGAGCAATTGAAAACTGATCTTCCTGCGTTCCGTCCTGGTGATACTGTACGTGTTCACGTTAAAGTTATCGAGGGTACACGCGAACGTATTCAGCTTTTTGAAGGTGTTGTGATCAAGCGTCGTGGTGGCGGAATCAGCGAAACATTCACAGTCCGTAAAGTATCTTACGGTGTTGGTGTTGAGCGTACATTCCCAGTACACACGCCTAAAATTGCTACATTAGAAGTAGTTCGCCGCGGTAAAGTACGCCGTGCTAAACTTTACTATCTACGTAACCTTCGTGGTAAAGCAGCTCGTATCAAAGAGATCCGCCGCTAATATTTTCATGCCTGGATTTCCGGGCCATGAGATACATGAAGATGTTATTAGAAAGAGGGCTTGTTTTTATAACAGGCCCTTTTTTTATTTTTTTCAGCCATATACAGGATGTTTAAATTTGGATTTTCAATGGAAGCATGTCACAGCAGGCGTCCCCGGATTACTCATGCTCAACTATTTTGGGCAGCGGGTGTTAAATTGCGTTTATTTTCCTTCAATAGTGTAAAATAAAGCAGTATGATGAATTTATAGAAAAGCTTTAGGCGGTGTAGACATAATGGCGAAAAAGAAGAACGAAATATGGGAATGGACGAAGGCTCTCGTGATCGCGGTCCTGCTCGCAGCTGTGATCCGCTACTTTTTCTTCGCTCCCATCGTTGTGGACGGCTTATCCATGATGCCGACTCTGCATGACCAGGACCGGATGATAGTCAACAAAATCGGCTATACTGTAGGAAAGCCGAAGCGGTTTGACATCATTGTATTCCATGCTCCTGAAGGCAAGGATTATATTAAGCGTGTAATCGGGCTTCCCGGGGACAAGGTTGAATATAAGGATGATACCCTTTATGTGAATGGAAAGGCCTATAAGGAACCCTACCTTGACCAGTATAAGAGAGAAGTAATGGATGGTCCGCTGACAGAATCCTTTACATTAAGTGATTATATAGATCATGACACCGTGCCAAAGGGTGAATTGTTTGTCATGGGTGATAACCGGCGGTACAGCAGGGACTCAAGGCAGATTGGCACTGTTCCGATGGAAAAGGTGCTTGGCAAGACCAATCTGGTCTACTGGCCCATTTCGGACTTCAGAAGCGTAGCATACGAAAAGAAATAGAAAAGTAGGTGGAATGCTGTGACTATACAGTGGTTCCCTGGCCATATGGCCAAAGCGAGAAGGGAAGTAACAGAAAAACTCAAGCTTGTCGATATCATTTTTGAGCTTGTAGATGCAAGGATCCCCGCTTCATCGAGGAATCCGATGATAGATGAAATCATCTCCCATAAACCAAGGCTCATTCTCTTGAACAAGGCCGACCTTGCTGACCGGGAAAGGACAAAAGAGTGGCTGGATTATTTTAAAGAGAAGGGCCAGCCTGCGATAGCGATAAATTCCCATGGAGGGACTGGCCTTAATAAGATCCTGTCTGCATCAAGGGAAATATTAAAGGAAAAGTTCGATAAAATGAGGTCAAAAGGCATTAATCCCAGAGCAATCCGGGCCATGATCGTCGGGATTCCGAATGTTGGGAAATCCACATTAATCAACCGCCTGGCAAAGAAAAACATCGCCAAGACCGGGAATATGCCTGGAGTCACTAAGGCCCAGCAGTGGATTAAGGTCGGCAAAGAGCTTGAACTGCTGGATACACCGGGAATCCTGTGGCCGAAATTCGAAGATCAGGAAGTTGGCCTGAAGCTTGCCGTCACAGGGGCAATCAAGGATACGCTGCTGAATCAGCATGAGCTGGCAGTGTATGCCCTGCGCTTTTTGGAAGAAAAATATCCATCAAGACTAAAGGAACGCTACAATCTGGAAACTATACCAGATGATCTCGCACAGCTGTTCGATGTAATCGGCAGCTTCAGGGGAGTCCTTGCATCGAAGGGCATGGTGGATTATGATAAAACTGCCGAGCTGATCATCCGAGAGCTCCGGTCTGATAAGATGGGGCCAATCACGCTCGAAACTCCGGAGGAAATGGCCGGGGAACCTGAAAATCAGGATAATTAAGAAACTTATTCTGCCATAAAAGCCTAGAAAGGCCTGAATCCTTAAAATTATTTTTACTGGATCCGGGCCTTTATGTGTAAAGCGGAATGACCGATAAATGAGGTAGGACGAATCCATGATAATGACCATGAGTATCAAGCAGGCGGCAGATGCGCTTGCGCATGTAAAAGAAATGCGGGACCCCTTTTTACAGGATTGTCTCCGTGACGCCCGAAGAGGGCTGAGAGAAGCTGCAGAGAGGCGCCAAAGGGCACTGCAGAAGGAAGAGGAATCCGTCCGGAAGTTCGAAGAGATGTCACGCTATGAAAACCGGCTCAGGAGCGAGGGGTTCAGCCTGATTGCGGGCATCGATGAAGCCGGCCGCGGCCCGCTTGCCGGTCCGGTGGTGGCTGCTGCGGTCATTCTGCCTCAGAACTTCTTTCTTGCCGGCCTGAATGACTCTAAACAGATACCAAAACAAAAGCTCCGCTATTTTTATGAGTATATAAGAGAGCATGCATTATCTATTGGAATTGGCATCATCCATTCGGATGTAATAGATGAAATCAATATCTATCAGGCAGCAAAGTCTGCGATGGTCCGAAGCATTGCCGATCTTGCAGAGACTCCTGATTATCTGCTTGTAGATGCTATGGAACTCCCGGCACCTTTCCCGCAGGAATCCATTATTAAAGGAGATGCTGCCAGCATTTCCATTGCTGCCGCCTCCATTATGGCAAAAGTAACACGGGATGAGATGATGAAGGAATATGGAAGTCATTTCCCGCAGTATAATTTTGCAAACAATGCCGGATATGGGACCCAGGAGCATCTTAAAGCCCTGGATGAATGCGGCCTGACGGCATGGCACCGCAAAAGCTTTGGCCCTGTAAAAGCATACATATAATATCAGCGTCAAAAAAGGAGGTGAGGGTATGCAGTCAGGAATTATCCAGGCAATAGGAAACCGTGCAGCTTCGGTCTCCGCCACCGCCGCTTCCTTCCGGACCGGGCAGGTGGTGCTTGGTACCGTAAGCCGGCTGTATCCCAACCAGACAGCAGAGGTGAAAATTGGACAGACTAAGCTAACCGCTTCCATAGATGCCCCCCTGGAGGCAGGGAAAAGCTATTGGTTCAAAGTGGATGCGGATGACGGGGTAACAAAACTCAGGATCCTCGAATCCAAAATGAATCAGGGAGCAGGAGAGGCCGCACAGCTTGTGAAACTGCTGGGCCTTTCTCCCGGAAAAGAAAACATGTTCATTGCTGCATTCCTTCTTAAAAAGGGTATACCGATTCATCCTCAGAATTTCGGAAACATAATTTCCTGGGCCAGGACATCTGATGATCTTAAAGGAACACTGGAAATGGCCGGGATCCTGTCAGACAAGAACCTCCCCATCACTGAGAAAAACCTGTCCGCTATTTTCCAGATGGAGAAGGGAAAATCACTGCATTCACTGCTTGCTTTGCTGGAGTCACAGCTTGGAGAAGAACCTCAAACATCAAAGGCGGGAATTGCCTTGAAGGAAGCCCTTGCCTCCGTCACCGGAATCAGCGCCAGGAGGATGGCAGAAAGCCTGCTGAACGAGCTGGCAGTACGCGCAGTATCCGGTGGCCATAACAGCAGGATTGCAATGCATGTGCTGCAGAGCTTTGGCTTCTTTGGAGAAGAGACGACGGAGGAAGCGCTGCATAGCGGCAAGGCAGCCTTCGAAACCCTGGACCCTGATCCGGACATACCCGTGAAGCAGCGCGGAACTCTGCTGCAGGACTTGAATCAGAAGTCCGGGAAGGAAGCAGGGCGCAATGCGGATACTTCATTGGGACAAACCAGTGTGCAAGCTGCTTCCGGGCAGCCTGAACATACAGAGCAGGATGGGGACAGCCTGAAAAATGTAAGGAATCTGCTGCAAGGATTGATGAAGCATGAAACCCCAAGGGAGCCAGATGGGACTGCCGCTGCCCTCGGAAGATTGAAGTCAGGGTCACGAGAAGTGCCGGCAGCCTCCATGCAGCGACTTCAGTCAGCTGTCCTCTCTTACGCAGAGGGCAATACTCCTGAAATGCCGGCCGGCATTACAAAAGAGGAATGGAAATGGCTGTCTTCCCTCATGGCTGACCACGCAGACGAATTCGATTTTACCAGGGGCGGCGACGTGAAATCCTATCTGAAACAGATGATCTATACTCTTGGCCTTGACCACCTGTTCGAGCGGGCAGAAGCAAAAGACACGAATCACAGCATGATCAAACAGGCGCTGTCTGCCTTCCTGGACGGCCAGGAAAGTTCTGTTCTTAACAATACAGCTGAACAAATTCTGCAGAAATTGAGTGCACAAGCCCTGCTGTCGAATGAAAATGGACCATTACAGAATTTTGTCATGCAGTTTCCAATCCCCCTTAACAAAGAATGGACGGATGTTACGATACAGTGGAATGGAAGAAAGAAAGATGATGGATCGGTAGATGCAGATTATTGCAGGGTTTTATTTTATCTCGAGCTTACTAACTTAAAGGGGACAGTCATTGATATGCAGGTGCAGAGCAGGATCGTTAAGCTGACAATTATCAACGAGCAAAATGCAGCCTTTAAGGAATCAGCGCAAAGATATGTACAGCCGCTCCGCAGAAGCTTACAAGAGATGGATTATACGCTGTCCTCCATTAATTTCGTCAGCCCGCCGGCTGAAGGCAGTGAAAAGAAGGCTGCCTATTCCTCCGCTGGCGGGCCGGCCTACAGCGGGGTGGATATCAGGATATGAAAGAAAGAGAGCAGCGTAAGACAGCCATTGCCCTGAAATATGATGCAGAGAGGGAAAATGCCCCAAGAGTCACGGCCAAGGGAAAAGGGGCTGCAGCAGAAAATATCATTGAGACTGCAGAGTCAAGCGGTGTACCGGTCCAAGAAGATGCCTCGCTTGCAGGGATCCTCGGGGAGCTTGAAGTCAATCAGGCTATACCGGAGGATCTATACGGGGCTGTTGCCGAAGTATTCGCATTTATTTATAAAATTGACAAGGAAAGCCGTTAGCTAACTTGTCTTCTGGGGGTTATACAATGGAACTTCGCATCCTGGCAAAAATAAAATCCAATATGAATTCGTTTACAGGGGCAGAGAAGAAGGTAGCTTCCTATATCCTTGAGCACCCGGAATTCATCCCGACCATGACGACCAGGGAGCTTGCTGTTCAGGCTGATGCAAGTGAGGCGAGCGTAGTCCGGTTCTGTAAAACTATCGGAGTGGGAAGCTTTAAGATGCTGAAGGTAGTACTGGCAAAAGAAAACACACTGACCGATGAGAACATAAACAATTTCTCCCTGCTGAACAAAAAGGACAATCCTCAAAGCCTGTTCAATAAAGTAACCTATTTTAATAAAACCGCTTTAGAGCTATCATTGAACACCCTGGACAAGAAAGATTTTAATTCAGGTGTGGAAGTGATTAAAAATGCGGGGAAGATTGCCATATTTGGAGCAGGCGGTTCATACCCGCCCGCAATCGATGCCCAATATAAGTTTATGCGGCTTGGACTCAATGCGGCAGCCTCGTCAGATTTTCACTATATGGTCTCTTATATTGCGGCTATGAAAAAGGGAGATGTTTTCATTGCCATAAGCACGTCCGGCAAGACAAAAGAAATTCTACAGATGGCATCCTTTGCATCTGAGCATGGAATCACAGTGATTGCAATCACCTCCTTGAAGAAATCGCCGCTGTATAAAATTGCGGATATAAAGCTGTGCTTTCCCGATGTGGAAGAGGAATACAGGATAGGCAGCATCGCCTCAAGGATAGCCCAGCTGAATATCATAGATGGCCTATATTTAAGTATTTTCCATCAAATCGGGAGCAATATCATGGAATCATTCAATAAATCACGAAATAAAGTCCTCCAGCAGAGAAAATAAGACATTCTTCCAAGAATGCTTTTATTTTAAAGAAATTGAAATTTTAATTCAAAATAGATTAAATTGTTATTGAATATTTACTTCTAAGTCAATATAATGAAAGCGTATACAAAATATTTCGAAAAGTGGTGGCAAAGTGCTGGAGAACTTATCTACGGAAAAAAGGAACGACAAAACGATGACGCTAGATCAGCTGACTAGCTTAGAAGTGCTCCAAATTATGAATGAAGAGGATAAATCGGTTCCTGCTGCGATTGAAAAACAGCTTTCGCAGATTGATAAATTGGTTACCGCCACAATTCATGCATTAAAGAACAATGGCCGGATTATATATTTAGGAGCGGGGACGAGCGGCAGGCTTGGGGTACTGGATGCTGCAGAATGCCCGCCGACCTTCGGTACACCACCGGGCCTTGTTGTAGGACTGATTGCAGGCGGAGAAAAGGCTTTTACTGCTGCAGTTGAAGGTGCGGAGGATTCTATGGAACTCGCTGCATCAGATCTGCAATCCATCAATCTCACGGCAAGCGATGTAGTCATCGGAATTGCAGCGAGCGGCAGGACTCCATATGTGATTGGAGGGTTAAAATACGCGAAAGAAAAAGGAGGAGTCACAGGCAGCATATCCTGCAACACAAACTCTGAAATAAGCCGATTCAGCCTGATTCCAATTGAGATAGACACTGGAAGTGAAATCCTGACAGGATCGACAAGGCTGAAGGCAGGGACTGCGCAGAAGCTGGTTCTTAATATGATTTCGACGGCTTCCATGATTGGCATCGGCAAAGTTTATAAAAACTTGATGGTCGATGTCCAGCCTACTAATAAAAAATTGGTAGAACGTTCCAAAAGGATTATAATGGAAGCTGCAGAAGTCGATTATGAGAAAGCTTCAGAACTTTACGATCAGGCAGGCGGCCATGTCAAGAAGGCAATCGTCATGGTACTGGCTGACTGCAATGCAGAAGAGGCCGGAAGAAGACTAGAGGCATCGGAAGGTTTTGTACGCAAAGCAATTTGATAATAAAGAAATGATATGGGGGGAAGAAGGATGAGGAAGGAACAGCGCCTAGCGCAGGAAATCACTGCACAAACAGGCGGCGCCCAGAATATTCTCCGGGTGGCGCATTGTATGACAAGACTGAGGCTGCAATTTAAAAACCCGGACTTGGCAGATATCCAGGCTATCAAGAAAATTGATGGAGTGATGGGTGTCATTGAAGACGAAACCCTGCAGATTGTCCTGGGCCCCGGAATCGTAAATAAAGTGGCAGCAGAGATGAGCGAACTGACCGGCCTGCAGGCAGGAGAAGTTGCAGCGTCCAATGCAGACCTCGCGGATATAAGAAAATCAGAGATTAAAACACGCAATAATACTCCTTTTAAAAATTTATTAAGAAGAATCGGCTCTATTTTCATACCTCTCATCCCTGCCCTTGTAGCATCAGGAATCATAAATGGTGCAGCAAACTTTGCCAAGAATGCCGGTGTTAACCCGGAAACCACCTGGATGCAGATCCTCCTGCTTCTTGGCGGGAGTGTATTTACTATTCTAAGCGTCCTGGTAGGCTGGAATACAGCCAAAGAGTTTGGGGGAACTCCTGCCCTTGGTGCTATTGCCGGTGCCATCATCATCAACCCGGCGCTCGCTGCGATCAAGGTGTTTGGCGACCCGCTCGTCGTCGGGCGGGGCGGATTGTTTGCCGTCATTTTCGCTGCATGGCTGATGGCCGTTATTGAAAAACGGGCCCGCCGTTTTGTCCCCAATTCAGTCGATATCATCGTGACGCCGTTAATTACCGTCCTTGTTGTAGGCATCATTACATTGTTGGTGGTCCAGCCTGTTGCTGGAGTATTATCTGATGGAATTACAAAAGGAATTAATGGGGTCCTTGACATAGGCGGGGCATTTGCCGGAGCAGTGCTTGCAGGAACCTTCCTGCCGCTGGTCATGGTCGGTCTCCATCATGGACTCACACCGATCCATCTGGAGTTTATCAATAAACTTGATGCCACTCCTCTCCTTACCATCCTTGCAATGGGAGGGGCCGGCCAGGTTGGAGCCTCCATTGCCGTTTATGTGAAAACAAAAAATAAAATGCTTAAAAATATCATCAAGGGCGGTCTGCCTGTAGGATTCCTGGGAATTGGGGAGCCGCTGCTGTATGGGGTAACACTTCCGCTTGGCCGTCCATTTTTAACCGCCTGTCTAGGAGCCGCATGCGGCGGGGCGTTCCAGGCCGTTATGAAAACGGCTTCAACTGGTATTGGTGTTTCAGGGATCTCGCTGACGCCTTTGATCGCTGACAATAAATTTGTTTACTATATCCTGGGACTGATCATAGCTTACGTATTTGGCTTTATCTTCACCTATACATTTGGATTTAAAGAAAGCATGGCAGATAATATGAGATAAGGATACAAAATGGCCCGGTGCACCTTACAGAAGGAGCGCCGGGCTTTCATCATTAAATCTTTGGCTCTTTTCTAAGAGATTGTTGTTTTTTAAATAAGTCTGTGAGGGGATTTAATTATTGAGCAAGTGGACTTACGCTTCAGGCGCGAGACTCCTCTGTTCCAGCTCCGAACTGCTACCTTCGAGTCATAAGTCAAGCAGTCCATGGGAAGAACACCGCTTCCCTCGGCCTGCTCGCCTTATGCTTGGCTTTCGCATAAGTGCGACTAAGCTTCTGCCTTCGCTGACGCTTGCCAATCAGCAAGTCTACTTTCGCTATCGCATAAGTGCGACTAAGCTTCTGTCTTCGCTTACGCTCGCCAATCAGCAAGTCTTCTTTATCAGGTCGCTGCTTTTTAAAAATTTAATAGGTTTTATAAGATTTCCTCTTCAATCTGCACACATTTATTTAGTTTGAAAAGCACCGTTCTCCGCCTTTCATTGCGGGAGCAGCGGGACAGGTGAGACCCCGCAGGCAAAGCCGAGGAGGCTCACCGCCCGCCCCTAAGGTCCGCGAGCGCCTGCAGTGGAAATCCACTTTCTTATTCTATTGCAACAATGTATGCAAAAACAGCTATTCATAAAGGAGGATAACAATGCTTGGTATATCAGTGTATTTAGGACACATGGAGCAGGAAGCACAAAGGAAGTATCTTGGACAAATGAAGACTGCAGGCTTCTGCTCCATCTTCACATCACTGCATATTCCGGAAGATGATCCCGGAGAGTTTCCGGACTTATTGAAAATCCTCGGGAGTCAGGCGGGCGAACTTGGTATGGAATTGATGGCCGATATTTCCCCAATCTCGCTCGAATACTTAGGGATTGAAAATGGGAAACTCGAAAGAATTAATGAACTGGGGGTAACAGGCCTTAGGATGGATTATGGTATTGAGGAAAAAACCATAGCAGAACTTTCAAACACCATGAAGGTAGCTTTGAATGCCAGTACAATTGATGAATCCTTTTATAACCAGCTGAAGGATCTTGGCATGTGCTTTGAAAATGCAGAGGCCTGGCATAATTATTACCCTCGGCCGGAGACAGGACTTGTGAAAGAAGCTTTCATTGAAAAAAATAAATGGCTGGAAAGCCTTGGCTTTACAGTGATGGCCTTTGTGCCAGGGGACGAAAATCTCAGAGGACCGATTTTTAAAGGCCTTCCCACTTTGGAGGACCACAGGGGCAAAAGTCCATTTGCATCTTTTTTAGATCTCCATCATGTATGTCATGTTTCCAAAGTGCTGATAGGGGACAGGTCCCTTACACCGGAAACAATGAATAAATTCAAGAAATATTCCACAGGCATCCTTGAGCTTGATGCTGAGTTTCTGCCTGGCGTGACGCCATCCGAAAGGGATATTGCGGGCATTGTTCATAAGAGCCGTCCTGACCCATCCCGCGATGTTATACGGTCAGAGCCTTCACGCATCTATGCTGCAGCCAGGGCCGCTGTGATCAAGCCTGGAAGGCAGCACGTACGCCTGAGAGGGGCCATCACGATCGATAATGAGCAGTACGGCCGATATCAGGGTGAACTGCAGATCATAAAAGAGCCGCTTGATGCTGATCCCAATGTGAATGTAATTGGCCATATCAGGGACCAGGATATTGAATTGATTCCATATCTTTATCCCGGAAAAACTTTCACATTCAGGGACATGACAATTTTCAACAAGGAAACGCAATAAACAGCAAAAGAATCTAAAAAAATATAATTTTAGAAAAATAATTTAAATTAAAGACAGGATTCGCGCCGTAAAGGTAGACAGAAATTTTTTCTTTTTATACAATGAAAGCGCAGTCTATTTTTATTGTGATAGTTTGATAGGAGGATGGGAAATGAATATCCATGAATATCAGGGGAAAGAAGTCCTCAGAAAATATGGAGTAGCTGTTCCGAATGGCCGTGTTGCTTTTACAGTTGATGAAGCAGTAGAGGCTGCTAAGGAGCTAGGGACAAAGGTTTGTGTTGTCAAGGCGCAGATTCATGCCGGCGGACGCGGAAAAGCTGGCGGTGTAAAAGTAGCCAAAAGCCTTGAAGAAGTCGAGAAGTATGCTGGGGAAATTCTTGGCAAGACCCTTGTTACGCACCAGACAGGCCCGGAAGGAAAAGAAGTCAAGCGCCTTCTGATCGAAGAAGGGTGCGATATCAAAAAAGAATACTACATCGGACTCGTTCTTGACCGCGCCACTTCCCGGATCGTTCTTATGGCTTCCGAAGAAGGCGGTACAGAAATTGAAGAAGTAGCTGAAAAAACGCCTGAGAAAATCTTTAAAGAGACGATCGACCCTGTAGTCGGGCTTACTGGCTACCAGGCAAGAAGGATCGCATTCAATATCAATATCCCAAAAGAGCTGGTTGGACAGGCTGTTAAGTTCATGATGAGCCTTTACACTGCTTTCACTGAAAAAGATTGCTCTATTGCTGAAATCAACCCGCTTGTAGTCACTGGCGACGGAAAAGTAATGGCACTTGATGCTAAACTGAACTTCGATGCCAATGCTCTATACCGAAATAAAGATATAGTAGAATACAGAGATCTAGAAGAAGAAGATCCAAAGGAAATTGAAGCTTCTAAATTTGATCTGACCTACATCGCGCTTGACGGCAATATCGGCTGTCTTGTAAACGGTGCAGGCCTTGCCATGGCAACGATGGACATCATTAAGCACTACGGCGGAGATCCGGCCAACTTCCTGGACGTTGGGGGCGGTGCCACTGCAGAAAAGGTAACGGAAGCGTTTAAGATCATCCTTTCCGACCAGAATGTAAAAGGCATTTTCGTCAACATCTTTGGCGGAATCATGAAGTGTGATGTTATTGCTGAAGGTGTTGTTGCTGCGACAAAACAGCTTGGCTTGAATGTGCCGCTTGTTGTTCGCCTTGAAGGCACAAACGTAGACCTGGGCAAGAAGATCCTTAATGAGTCTGGCTTAAATATCACTGCTGCCGGTTCAATGGCCGATGGAGCAGAAAAGATCGTTAAATTAGTAGGTTAAAAGGCAGGGGGGACAAAAATGAGCGTATTCATTAACAAAGATACTAAAGTCATTGTGCAGGGGATCACTGGTTCCACGGCTCTATTCCATACAAAGCAGATGCTTGAATATGGCACTCAGATCGTGGCTGGGGTGACTCCGGGAAAAGGCGGCACCGAGGTGGAAGGTGTACCTGTTTTCAATACATTAATAGAAGCAAAAAACCAAACCGGTGCAAATGCTTCCGTCATTTATGTACCGGCTCCTTTTGCGGCTGATGCAATCCTTGAGGCCGTAGATGCAGAGCTTGATATTGTCATCTGTATCACAGAACACATTCCTGTCCTGGATATGGTCAAAGTAAAGAGGTATATGGAAGGCAAAAAGACCCGCCTTGTCGGGCCTAACTGCCCGGGTGTCATCACTCCTGGCGAGTGCAAGATCGGAATTATGCCTGGTTATATCCATACGAAAGGCCATGTAGGTGTCGTTTCCCGCTCAGGAACACTTACATATGAAGCGGTACACCAGCTTACACAAGAAGGTATCGGCCAGACAACAGCTGTAGGCATCGGCGGAGACCCTGTCAACGGTACAGACTTTATCGATGTATTAAAGGCATTCAACGAAGATGAAGACACTTATGCTGTTATCATGATTGGTGAAATCGGCGGAACTGCAGAGGAAGAAGCTGCGGAGTGGATCAAAGCCAATATGACAAAGCCTGTAGTAGGCTTCATCGGTGGAAGAACCGCCCCTCCAGGAAAGCGTATGGGCCATGCCGGCGCCATCATTTCCGGCGGAAAGGGAACTGCTGACGAAAAGATCCGCGTTATGAATGAATGCGGCATTCAAGTGGCGGAAACGCCGTCCGTTATGGGCGAAACCCTCATCTCCGTCTTAAAGGAAAAAGGAATTTACGACAAATGTAAGACTCATTAATAAGCTTAATTGCCGAGGATGTCCTAAAGGGCAATTCCCTTTTAAACAGGGCATTCTCGGCTTTTTCCTATGGAAAGGAAGTGTGCAATTGGACAAATGGAAAGAAAGATTAATCCATCTGGATCACTGCAGGGGAATTGGATGGAAGGCGATATATCACATCCTGAATGCGGATAGGAACCTTTGGGGAATTTATGACCGAAGCTATAACGAATGGAAACAGGTTTTACACCTGCCCCGGGAAAATCTCCATAATTTTTATCATGATTTACATACCCTCCACATCGAACGTCTCCTAGAGCAATATGCCGCGAATCAAATTGAATGTCTCACCATCTCAGACCCCGAGTATCCTCATTCACTAAAATACATTTTCAACCCGCCATGGGTGCTGTATACAAGCGGTAATCAGAGCCTTCTATCAGAGGCCTGTATCCTCGCGGCTGTCGGCCCCAGAAAGCCTGGAACATATGGTCTCCAAGTCATCAAGCGCCTCCTCCCGCCTCTGATCAAGAGAGGATACGTCATTGCCAGCGGCCTGGCAGCCGGCATAGATACCGAAGCTCACAAACTGGCCATCCTGCATGGCGGAAAAACCATCGGGGTTCTGGGAAGCGGTCTTATGCAAATATATCCACGGGAGAACACGGGGCTTGCGCTCGAGATGATGAAAAAAGGCATTGTGATTTCTGAATATTCTCCATTCAAGAAGGCAGAGCCCTGGATGTTCCCGAACAGGAACAGAATCATCAGCGGCCTTTCTGCCGGCGTCTTATTAATAGAAGCAAAAGAAAGAAGCGGATCTCTCATTACTGCCTATCATGCCATGGAGCAGGGGAAGGACGTGTTTGCAGTGCCAGGCAGTATCCTGAGCCCAGAATCTAGAGGAACCAATAAATTGATACAGGACGGGGCTGCACCCGTCTTAAGCTGGGAGGATATTGAGGCTGAAATGACTGGTCCCAGCCGAAATTGAATCGAATCAGTTGTAAAATCAGACAAAGTAGGATACATTTTTGCAAAAGAAAAGCCCCTGTTAGAAAACAATGGGATAAATACTCTAAATAAATGATATAAATGAAGAAACATGGGATAGATGGACTTCTAAAACCGCGAAATCTTTTGCCCTCATCAGTCAGAATACACAGGTGCGAAAATGATTTAAGATTGACAAACCATTTTTTAATGTTTAATAATAGTGAAGATTTATTAATCCCTCTTTGAGGAGGACTTTGAATGTCTGATTACCTGGTAATAGTGGAATCGCCGGCAAAGGCGAAGACGATTGAAAAATATTTAGGGAAAAAATATAAGGTCAAAGCTTCCATGGGGCATGTAAGAGATTTGCCCAGGAGCCAAATGGGAGTAGACGTTGAAAACGAATTCAATCCTAAGTATATAACCATTAGAGGAAAAGGCCCTGTATTAAAAGATCTGAAAACAGCCGCAAAAAAGGCAAAGAAAATTTATCTTGCGGCTGACCCGGACAGGGAAGGGGAAGCAATTGCCTGGCATCTGGCGCATACTCTGGATGTCGATACCTCATCCGACTGCAGAGTGGTTTTCAATGAAATCACAAAAGACGCCATTAAAGAATCATTCAAGCATCCAAGGCCGATCGATATGGATCTCGTGGATGCCCAGCAGGCAAGGCGGATCCTTGACCGGCTCGTAGGCTATAACATCAGCCCGCTCCTGTGGAAAAAAGTCAAGAAAGGCCTGAGCGCAGGGCGGGTACAATCGGTAGCGGTCCGCCTGATCATCGACCGTGAAAAAGAGATACAAAAGTTCATTCCAGAAGAATATTGGACAATCAAAGCGGAATTCATGAAAGGCAAGGACCTGTTCGAAGCATCTTTCTTCAGCCTGGATGGAAAAAAAGTACAGCTGACGAATGAAGAAGAAGTCAATTCGGTATTATCCAGATTGAAGGGCCATGAGTTCCAGGTTTCCAATGTCACTAAGAAAGAGCGCAAAAGAAATGCTGCTGCCCCTTTTACGACATCTTCGCTTCAGCAGGAGGCAGCCAGGAAGCTTAATTTCCGGGCGAAAAAGACAATGATGATCGCCCAGCAGCTATACGAAGGGATCGAGATCGGCAAAGAAGGGACAGCCGGACTCATCACTTATATGAGAACAGATTCAACAAGGATTTCCGATACAGCGAAAAATGAAGCCAGGGAATTTATTTCCGGACAATATGGCGCCGAATATGCCGTTGCCGAAGAAAGAAAGGACAAAAAGCAGACCAATGCACAGGATGCACATGAGGCAATCCGGCCAACAAGTGCCTTAAGGGATCCTGCTTCCGTTAAAGAATATCTTTCCAGGGATCAATACAGATTGTATAAGCTGGTCTGGGAGCGCTTCGTCGCAAGCCAGATGGCCCCTGCCATTCTGGATACAATGAGCGTGGACCTTGAAAACTCGGGTGTGCTGTTCAGGGCGACAGGCTCAAAGATCAAGTTCGCCGGGTTTATGAAGGTGTATGTTGAAGGAACGGACGATTCAGAAGAAGAAAAGGAAAACTTCCTGCCTGTACTTGAAGAAGGCGACCGTGCAAAAGCGGGGGATATGGATAAGAAGCAGCATTTTACCCAGCCGCCGCCGCGCTATACAGAAGCACGGCTCGTAAGGACACTGGAAGAGCTCGGAATAGGGCGGCCTTCCACCTTTGCACCGACTCTTGATACCATCCAAAAGCGGGGCTATGTCGCGCTGGATAACAAAAGGTTCATCCCAACCGAGCTTGGTGAAATTGTACTGGAGCTCATCCTTGAATTCTTCCCTGATATTCTTGATGTTGAATTCACAGCAAAGATGGAGAGGGACCTTGATGACATTGAGGACGGAAAGATTGCCTGGGTTCGTGTCATTGATGATTTTTATAAAGACTTTGAAGGACATCTTGAAAAAGCGGAAGCAGAGATGGAGAAGGTAGAAATAAAAGATGAACCCGCAGGCGAAGATTGTGAACATTGCGGAAGTCCCATGGTTTTCAAAATGGGGCGTTACGGCAAGTTTATGGCCTGCTCTAATTTCCCTGACTGCCGCAATACCAAAGCCATTGTCAAGGAAATCGGCGTTAAGTGCCCGAATTGTCATGAAGGAAATATCATCGAAAGAAAGAGCAAGAAGAAACGGATTTTCTACGGCTGCGATCGATATCCTGAATGTGAGTTTATTTCCTGGGATAAGCCGCTTGCCCGAAAATGTCCGAAATGCGACAATTTCCTGGTGGAAAAAAAGCTTAAAAAGGGCATTCAGGTACAGTGCGTGAACTGCGATTACAAAGAAGAGCCGCAAAGCTAGCCAGGTGGGGATTCCCCACCTGCTTTTTACATGGCGGGAAAGAACAGGCTAATACAAAGCCGTTTTATATAAAACTTCAGGAAAAGCCAGAAATCATGAAACTTTTTTTATTTTCACGCGTATTGTAAAATGCATATGGACAAGTATAGAGTTTAGGGTTTATAATGCTTTGTTCGGACTTGCACAATCTGTCCGGTGATACTGGCATGTTTTACGCTGATCATTTAAGGAAACGCTAGTTTAAAATAAATACTTTTATAATTCATAGATGTTATCGGAGGTTCGTAAAATGGATAAAGCAGCAGTTAATGTAATTGGCGCCGGCCTGGCTGGCAGTGAAGCAGCCTGGCAGCTTGCGAAGAGGGGGATCAAGGTAAACCTGTTTGAAATGCGTCCGGTCAGGCAGACGCCTGCCCACCATACAGATAAATTTGCCGAGCTTGTCTGCAGCAATTCTTTACGTGCCAATACACTGACCAATGCTGTAGGGGTACTTAAAGAAGAGATGAGGAAGCTTGACTCTATCATCATATCGTCTGCAGATGCCTGCTCGGTCCCAGCTGGCGGAGCGCTTGCCGTCGACCGTCATGAATTTGCCGCCAGAGTGACTGAGATGGTCAAGAACCATCAACATGTAACAGTCTTTAATGAAGAGGTAACTGAAATACCGGAAGGGCCGACAATCATTGCGACAGGCCCGCTTACAAGCCCGGCCCTTGCCGAGAAGTTAAAGGCGCTGACTGGCGAAGAATACCTTTACTTTTATGATGCTGCAGCTCCCATTCTTGAGAAAGACAGCATCGATATGGAAAAGGTGTATCTGAAATCAAGGTATGACAAAGGAGAAGCCGCTTACCTGAACTGTCCTATGACTGAGGAAGAGTTCGACCGCTTTTATGAGGCGCTTACGGCCGCAGAAACGGTGCCATTGAAGGAATTTGAAAAAGAAATATTCTTTGAAGGCTGCATGCCGATTGAAGTGATGGCAGAGCGCGGAAAAAAGACCATGCTGTTCGGTCCGCTCAAACCAGTCGGCCTTGAGGATCCCAAGACAGGCAAACGTCCTTATGCCGTTGTCCAATTAAGGCAGGATGATGCTGCCGGAACATTATATAATATAGTAGGTTTTCAGACGCATCTTAAATGGGGACCTCAAAAAGAGGTCATACAGCTGATACCGGGTCTTGAGAATGCTGAAATTGTCAGATATGGGGTTATGCACCGCAATACTTTTATCAACTCTCCAAAAGTGCTGAAAGCGACCTATCAGCTTCGCGCCCGTGAGGATTTATTCTTCGCCGGCCAGATGACAGGTGTAGAAGGTTATGTAGAATCAGCGGCTTCTGGACTTGCAGCAGGCATTAATGCGGCACGGCTGGTCACTGGAAGGGAGCCGGTTGAGTTTCCTCAGGAGACGGCTATCGGAAGCATGGCGAGATATATTACCTCGGCAAACACAAAGAACTTCCAGCCGATGAATGCCAACTTTGGCCTGTTCCCGGATCTAGAGAAACGGATCAAAGCAAAAAAAGACCGAAATGAAATGCATGCAAACCGGGCGCTGGAAACAATTCAGAACTTTGTGAAAAATTTGTAAAATAAATTGCCTGGCTATATAAACTATGTTACTATTTAGTAGCTTTGCGGGGTGGCAGTATGGAAACTGAAAAGCTTCAGGCAGATGCTTTCATTGAGTATCTGCAGGTAGAAAAGAACAGCTCACAGCATACCATTTCTAATTACCTGAAAGACATTAATGAATTCATGGAATTCATGACTGATCATAAAATTTCCGGATTTGAGACTGTTGAATATACTGATGCCAGATACTACCTGACAGTTCTGCATGACAAGAAGCTTGCCAAAAAAACCATAGCCAGGAAAACATCCTGCCTGCGCAGTCTTTATAAATTCCTAATGCGGGAGAAGGCTGTGCAGTCCAATCCGTTTGCCCAGGTATCGCTTCCTAAAAAAGAGCATAAACTTCCACGCTTCCTTTATGAACTGGAGCTGCAGCCGCTATTTGAAGTCTGTGCTGAAGAAACCCCAATGGGAAAAAGGGACCTTGCACTGCTCGAGCTGCTGTATGGAACGGGCATAAGGGTCAGCGAGTGCTGTTCGGTCACGCTGAAGGATCTTGATACGGGCCTTGGCACCCTGCTTGTTCATGGAAAAGGAAGGAAGGACAGGTACCTGCCAGTCGGAGGCATGGCTCTTGCTGCCGTCAAGGAATATCTAACCATCAGAACCTCACTGCTTAAGGGTGCAGACCATGAGTATATGTTTGTGAATGCAAAAGGGTCCCCGCTGACTGCCAGGGGGGTCAGGTACATATTAGACAGGATCATAAAGAAGGCAGCCAAGGATAAGAGCCTGCATCCGCATATGCTCAGGCATTCCTTTGCCACACACTTGTTGAATAATGGGGCCGATCTCAGGACCGTACAGGAACTATTGGGCCACTCTGAGATATCGTCCACTCAAATATATACACATGTAACAAAGGAACAGCTCAGGAAGGTCTATCAATCCGCACACCCCAGGGCATAGTCTGCCCATTTTATCAAAGGTGCTTGAAAGGAGAACGTTATGGGTAATTTCCATGCTACAACAATATTTGCTGTCCAGCATAATGGTGAATGTGCAATGTCGGGGGACGGCCAGGTTACATTCGGCAATGCAGTGGTCATGAAGCATACCGCAAGGAAGGTGCGCAAGATATTCAACGGCAGGGTCCTTGCCGGGTTTGCCGGATCTGTTGCCGATGCATTCACACTGTTTGAGAAGTTCGAAGGGAAGCTTGAGGAATATAACGGGAATCTGCAGAGGGCAGCCGTGGAACTCGCGAAAGAGTGGCGCAGCGATAAAGTCCTGAGAAAGCTCGAAGCCATGCTTATCGTCATGGACCAAAAAGATCTGCTGCTCGTATCGGGTACTGGGGAAGTAATTGAGCCGGATGACGGCATCCTTGCAATTGGTTCAGGAGGCAATTATGCGCTGTCTGCCGGCAGGGCGCTTAAACGGTATTCGGGTGAGCACCTGAATGCACGTGAAATCGCCAAGGCTGCCCTTGATATCGCTTCAGAGGTATGTGTGTACACAAATTCCAATATCATTGTAGAAGAGCTTTAATTCCGAAAAGGAGTGATAATATGAAGACGACCAGGGAAAACATGACTCCAAGACAGATTGTTGAAAAGCTTAATCAGTACATAGTCGGGCAGAACGATGCCAAAAAAGCAGTGGCGATCGCGCTCAGAAACCGCTATAGGAGAATGCAGCTCAAAGACAGGCTGAGGGATGAAGTGGTACCCAAAAACATCCTCATGATCGGTCCTACTGGTGTCGGAAAGACCGAAATTGCCAGGAGAATGGCCAAACTTGTCGGTGCTCCTTTTGTAAAAGTAGAGGCTACTAAATTTACTGAAGTAGGATATGTCGGGCGGGATGTAGAGTCAATGGTACGGGACCTTGCGGAGACTTCGGTCCGCCTCATAAAAGAGGAAAAAATGCTTGCCGTGAAGGAACGGGCCGAAAGAAACGCCAATGCCCGGCTGGTGGAACTCCTCGTGCCGGCTGCCAAAAAAGCGAACGGCAGCTTTAAAAATCCGCTTGAGATGCTCTTCGGAGGAATGCAGCAGGAGCAGGAGCAGGAAACTGAAACCGAGGATTACAGCATCTATGAAAAGCGGAAGGCTGTGGAAGCAAAGCTCGCAGCAGGTGACCTTGAGAAGGAAATGGTGACTGTTGAGGTCGAGGAACAGGCTCCATCGATGTTTGATATGCTGCAGGGTTCCGGCATGGAGCAGATGGGCATGAACATGCAGGATGCGCTTGGAAGCCTCATTCCAAAGCGGACCAAGAAAAGGAAGCTAATGGTAAGCGAAGCCAGAAAGGTCCTGACCAATGAAGAAGCAGCCAAACTGATAGACATGGAAGATGTTACACAGGAGGCTGTTTACAGAGCCGAGCAGAATGGCATCATCTTTATTGATGAAATTGACAAGATTGCAAGCAAGGCGTCTGGCAGCTCTTCTGCCGATGTTTCCCGGGAAGGCGTCCAGCGTGACATCCTCCCTGTAGTGGAAGGGTCGACAGTCATCACGAAGTACGGGCCAGTTAAAACCGATCATGTACTATTCATGGCCGCTGGAGCCTTCCATATGTCTAAGCCTTCTGACCTTATACCGGAGCTGCAGGGACGCTTCCCAATCCGTGTGGAGCTGAAGAAGCTGACGGTTGATGACTTTGTCCGCATCCTTCATGAGCCGGATAATGCCCTTTTAAAGCAATATACGGCTTTATTGGAAACAGAAGGTATACAAATTGAATTTTCTGACGAAGCTATTCGTAGAATTGCTGAAGTAGCTTTCGATGTGAATCAGAATACCGATAATATAGGGGCTAGAAGGCTCCACACCATTCTTGAAAAGCTGCTTGAGGATCTTTCCTTCGAAGCGCCGGACATTTCAATGGAAAAAATCACGATCACCCCTCAATATGTAGAGGATAAGCTGGGAACCATTTCACGTGATAAAGATCTCAGCCAGTTCATTTTATAAGGCTGGGTACACTCTAAGTTTGAACTGAAACTGTAAGGGTAGTTAACAAATGGATGTTTTCAAAGCTTTTCCTCAAATATCGTAGGTCATTGCATAAGAAATATGTTTATATAAGCCAATATACTTAATGTGGCACTAGGTAGGAGGAAATTTAGTAATGAATTTATTGACTAAAACAAGAACGATTAACAGCATGCTGCAAAGCTCAGCCGGAAAGCCGGTTAACTTCAAAGAAATGGCGGAAAGCCTCAGTGAGGTAATTGAAGCGAATGTTTTTGTCGTGAGCAGAAGAGGGAAGCTTCTTGGCTTTTCTATCAACCAGCAAATAGAAAACGAGCGTATGAAGCAGATGCTTGAAGACCGCCAGTTCCCTGAGGAATACATTAAGGGTCTCTCAACCATCCAGGAAACGTCTTCCAATATCGACATTGAAAGTGAGTATACAGCTTTCCCTGTTGAGAATAAAGAATTATTCAGTGCAGGCCTGACCACCATCGTTCCGATCATCGGCGGCGGCGAACGCCTTGGAACACTCATCCTTGCCAGGCTTGAAGAGAAGTTCCATGACGATGACTTGATCCTTGCTGAGTACGGGGCTACTGTTGTCGGCATGGAGATTCTCCGTGAAAAAGCAGAAGAAATCGAAGAGGAAGCACGCAGCAAGGCCGTTGTCCAAATGGCGATCAGTTCCCTTTCATATAGTGAATTAGAAGCCATAGAGCATATCTTTGAAGAATTGAAAGGAAATGAGGGCCTCCTTGTGGCATCCAAGATTGCCGACCGTGTGGGCATTACCAGGTCTGTAATCGTTAATGCACTAAGGAAGCTTGAGAGTGCGGGAGTCATAGAATCCCGTTCCCTTGGGATGAAAGGTACTTATATTAAAGTTCTGAATTCCAAGTTCCTGGTTGAGCTTGATAAGCTGAAAAGCAGCTGATGAGTCGATAATCTGATGATTTCCTGCAGCTAACTATAAATAAAAAAGAGGTCCGGAAAGAAATTTCCGGGCCTCTTTTTATTTTTTGCAGCAATTGTTTTTCTGAGTCTGCGGAGTGGAAGCAAAATATGAAAGATTCAGCGTTAATGAAAAATGGGAATGTTCAATGACCACCAACACCCAATGCAGTGGCTAATGCCCCGTCTATTGAGAAAATAGTTAAAAAGAATTGGGTTAAAATACCTACTCGAGTAATAAAACTAAAAATTTTATTTTTTTCTTTTTTTAGAGTTTCTTTATGTTTCCTGGATAAATCCACTAATATAAAAACACTTCTGTAACGAAAATGACATAATTGTGTAACTTATTTATAAAAAATAGGACTAATAACACAGTTTTTTGGTGTTTAGGTCATAGACAGCATCTGTAGGTTTAATTACAATAAGTTATGTGTTTCATTTACAAAAAATGGCCTGATTCTACAAAATTCACGTTTTTGTATAATATTTCATGTTGAGGTGGATTCAATGAATCTCTTTTCAAGTTCAATAAATACGCTGGAGCGTGCGCTGGATTACTCTTCTTTAAAGCAAAAAGTAATCTCGCAGAATATTGCAAATGCCGACACTCCAAATTATAAGGCAAAGGATGTCTCATTCAAGGAGATCCTTCAGCAGGAGCAGGGCTCAAGTGTGAAAGCTTACCGCACTAATCCGAAGCATTTTAATTTCCTGGCAGGATCGGGTCAGACCGGGGTCTTTACAAGGAACGATGTGCAGTATAACCACAACGGAAACTCTGTCGATGTTGATAAAGAAATGAGCAGCCTGGCAGAAAATCAAATTTATTATAATGCCGTTGCACAGCAAATCAGCGGAAAGTTTCAAACTCTTCAATCTATCATTAAAGGCGGCAGATGATCATGAGTATATTCCATAGCATGAATACGACGGCTTCCGCCCTGACCGCACAGAGACTGAGGATGGATGTGGTGTCATCCAATATGGCCAATGTGGACACGACGAGGGGCACATACAATGCTGAAACAGGCAAATGGGAGCCATACCAGCGCAAGAGCGTTGTCCTGCAGTCCAAAGAAGGCAGTTTTGCCAGCTATTTTAATAAAGCATCGGGTGCCGATTCAGCCGGAAATGGAGTCCGTGCAGACAGGATTATAAATGATGATAAAACACCTCCAAAACTGGTGTATGACCCGGAGCATCCTGATGCGGATGAAAATGGATATGTACAAATGCCTAATGTGGATCCATTAAGGGAAATGGTTGACCTGATGAGCGCTACTAGGTCGTACGAAGCAAACGTAACAGTGCTTAATGCATCAAAAGGGATGCTCCTGAAGGCACTCGAGATAGGAAAGTAGGTGAAGGATCATGATTAACGGATTGAATGCCCTGCAGTCTTTTAAGGCGGAGGCACCAGATTTAAAAAGCCAGATGAATACACTCAGTACACCGTTCGAAGCACAATCGAATTTTGCGTCCGTACTTAAAGATTCAATTGAAAAAATCAATGAAACGCAAAAAGCGTCTGAACAGATGACAACGAAGCTTGCCATGGGGGAGAATGTAGACCTTCACCAGGTTATGATCGCTTCACAGAAGGCAGGGGTAACCCTGCAGGCAGCGATGGAAGTGCGGAATAAAGTGGTAGAAGCATACCAGGAAGTAATGAGGATGCAGGTGTAGTGCTGCATGAAGCAGACTTTCGATATAAGAATCATAGATAAACCGGGGGAACAGGATGAACGCATTTATTGGAAATTTTAAAAATAAAATAACTGGGTTTTGGAGCAGGAGATCGAGCAGACAAAGAACTTTGCTGATCACCTCTGTCATCCTGGGACTGCTGCTCATCACTGCGGCTGCCATATTTTCTACAAAGAAGAACATGGTTCCTCTCTATAGCAATCTGGCACCCTCTGAAACTGGGACTATCAAGGAAAATTTGGATGGCAGGGGAATTCCATCTGAAATCGCCGATGAAGGAAAAACAATCCTTGTCCCGGATGAAAACGTAGATGCCTTGAAAGTGGAACTGGCTGCGGAAGGCATTCCGGAATCTGGCAGCATTGACTATTCATTCTTCAGCCAGAATGCCGGCTTCGGTATGACTGACAACGAATTTCAGGTAGTCAAGCTGGACTCCATGCAGACAGAGCTGTCCAATTTGATAAAAGGGATTGACGGAGTGGAAGAAGCCAAGGTTATGCTCAGCCTTCCGGAAAAGGGGATATTCGTTAGTGATTCAGCGGAAGAAGCGTCTGCCTCCATTGTGCTGAAGACAAAGCCCGGTTACAAATTCCAGGAGGGTCAGATCAAGTCACTTTATCACCTTGTAGCAAAAAGTGTACCTAACCTGCCTGAGGATAATATCGTCATCATGAATCAGAATTTTGAGTATTTTGATCTTAAAAATGAAAATAATTTTCAATCTGGAACAGTCTTTACAGCTCAGCATGAGATGAAAAAAGAAATTGAACGGGATATTCAGCGCCAGGTGCAGAACATGCTCGGTACCCTGATGGGAAGGGATAAGGTGGTTGTCTCAGTAACCGCTGATGTAGACTTTACCCAAGAAAACAGAGAAGAAAACCTCGTAGAACCGGTTGATAAGGAAAATATGAAAGGCATTGCGCTGAGTGCCCAAAAAATAACAGAAACCTTTTCTGGCGAAGGTGCTGCTCCAGGCGGGACTCCGCAGGCGGAAGATACATCAGATACACTGGTTTCTAACTATGCTTCAGGCTCAAACCAGAACGGGGATTATGAAAAGATAGAAGATACCATCAACTATGAGATCAACAGAATCAAGAAAGATATCGTGGAAAGTCCATATAAGCTCCGGGATCTTGGTATCCAGGTCATGGTCGAACCGCCGAAAAAGAATGATATTAATTCTCTCCCTCAAGAAAGGGTGGATGATATCACTAAGGTGCTTGGCACGATTGTCCGTACTTCCATCGATAAAGAGTATCTTCCGGAAACCGTCACAGATCAGGATATCAATAACAAGATTGCTGTATCGGTGCAGCCTTTCAATGGGAAGATGGAGTTCACTGATGAACAGGGAAATAAAATTCCGTTATGGGCATACATTGCCGGCGGTATCCTGCTGGCAGCCCTTATTGTTGTAATTGTGATTCTGCTCCGTAGAAGAAGAGATGAGACAGAAGAAGAAATCATCATTGAAGAACAGATCGATCTTAATGTACCTGACGTCACTGAAGAAAACGAGACAGAAGGAACTTTACGTAAAAAGCAGCTGGAGAAATTGGCAAAGGAACGCCCTGAAGAGTTTGCTAAATTGCTGAGAACATGGATTACAGAGGATTAGGAGGAGACGAGATTGTCGGTAAAAGAGAAAAAAGGCGCACTAAGCGGTAAACAGAAGGCAGCCATACTGCTGATTTCCCTTGGTCCTGATGTTTCAGCTTCTGTGTACAAGCATCTGTCTGAAGAGGAAATAGAAAGACTGACGCTTGAAATATCCGGGGTCAGGAAAGTGGACTCAAAGAATAAAGAAGAAATCATGGAAGAGTTCCATAATATTGCAATCGCCCAGGATTATATCAGCCAGGGTGGTATCGGATATGCCAAGCAGGTCCTCGAAAAGGCGCTTGGCAACGATCAGGCGGCAGCCATCATTAACAGGCTTACTTCTTCCTTGCAGGTGCGCCCATTCGATTTTGCCAGAAAAGCCGATCCGGGCCAGATTTTAAATTTTATACAGAATGAACATCCACAGACCATAGCACTCATTCTTTCTTACCTTGATCCTGCCCAGGCCGGCCAGATACTCTCAGAGCTGCCTCAGGAAGTTCAGGCAGACATCGCCAGGAGGATTGCAGTGATGGACAGCACATCACCGGAAATCATCAATGAAGTCGAGCAGATATTGGAACGCAAGCTGTCGGCCACCGTTACACAGGATTACACCCAGACCGGCGGGGTCGAGGCGGTTGTTGAGGTATTGAACGGAGTAGACAGGGCAACAGAAAGGACAATCCTTGATGCACTGGAGATTCAGGATCCGGAGCTTGCCGAAGAAATCAAGAAAAGAATGTTTGTGTTTGAAGATATCGTAACCCTCGACTCCAGGGCAATCCAGAGAGTTATCCGTGATGCGGAGAATGAAGATCTTATGCTCAGCCTAAAGGTTTCAAGTGAAGAAGTAAAAGACATTGTCTTTAAGAATATGTCCAAACGCATGGTGGATACATTCAGAGAGGAAATGGAATATATGGGACCAGTAAGGCTTCGTGATGTCGAAGAAGCACAATCGAGAATCGTGGCGGTAATCAGGCGTCTTGAAGAGACAGGAGAAATCGTGATTGCACGCGGCGGAGGAGATGACATCATTGTCTAGAATCATAAAATCTGCTCATTCCTATAAAGAACCTTCGAATAAGACGATAAGCATCCGGAAGCTCGAATCATTCTTGATTTCAAGCGAGGAAGCCTCCACAACCTTTTCGCCGGCTCCGGATATTGACCATGTGCTGGAAGCGGAGAAAAGAGCCGAAGAAATCATTTCACACGCAAATGCAGAAGCAGATAAGATCAGGAGCTATGCAGAATCCGAGAAACAGAGATGGGAAGACGAATTGCTTCCTGCGTGGAAAGAGCAGGCCTGGCAGGAAGGTTTTTTGGAAGGACGGCAGGCCGGACAAGATGAAATAGCGGGAGAAATGGCAGAACAATTACAGACAGCCCGGGATACAGTAGATCAAGCGCGCCTGGATTATAAAGCTCATATAGAATCGTCAGAATCTGCCATCCTTTCATTAAGTATAAAAGTCGCCGAAAAAATCATAGGCATCAAGCTTTCAGAATCAGCTGAACATTTTCTGCCCCTGGTGAAAAGGGCAGTGAAGGAAGCCCGGGAATTTAAAGAAGTCCAGCTTCATATCCATCCTTCCCGTTATGGCTTCCTGCTAGCGGAAAAGGAGAGCCTAAGCTCCCTCTTCCCAAGGGAAACAGACTTTTACATTTATCCTAATGATGACATCGATGAACAGGGCTGTGTGATTGAATCCAGCCACGGCCGGATTGACGCAGGCGTAGACAGCCAGCTTCTGGAGATTAAGGAAAAGCTGCTAAAGCTGTTAGAGGGAGAGTAAAAAGTGAAAGCATGTGACTTGCTTCCAATGATAGATGACGTGAATACTTTCAAGCATTATGGCAGAGTCAAGCGGGTCGTAGGGTTGATGATTGAGTCTCAGGGACCTGAGAGCTCAGTCGGGGATGTCTGTTATATCCATACTGGGAACAAGGGGAAAAAGAATAAGATAAGGGCCGAAGTCGTCGGCTTTAAGGATGAAAATGTGATTCTGATGCCATATACAGCTGTCAGTGATATTTCGCCGGGAAGCCTTGTAGAAACAACGTCCAGCCCGCTCGAAATTAAGGTTGGGGCCGAACTCATCGGCAGTGTGATCGATTCTTTGGGCATGCCCCTCGATGGATCTTCACTGCCAAGGGGACTTGCATCTGTACCGACTGAACAAGATCCTCCGAATCCAATGGAAAGGCCACCCATTTCAGAAAGCATTGATGTAGGGGTGCGTATGATCGATTCCCTTCTTACTGTTGGAAATGGCCAGCGGGTCGGGATTTTTGCAGGCGGTGGTGTTGGCAAAAGTACGTTACTTGGCATGATAGCCCGTAATACTAAGGCTGATTTAAACGTCATAGGCCTGATAGGGGAACGGGGAAGGGAAGTCCGGGAATTCATCGAACGGGACCTTGGCCCCGAAGGACTGAGAAGGTCAATCGTCGTTGTGGCAACTTCTGATTCTCCGGCACTCATGAGGATTAAGGGAGCCTTTACTGCTACAGCCATTGCCGAGTATTTCCGTGATAAAGGCCTGAATGTCATGCTGATGATGGATTCAGTGACACGGGTGGCGATGGCACAGCGCGAAATCGGGCTTGCTGTCGGAGAGCCGCCGACCACAAAGGGGTATACGCCTTCAGTATTCGGAATCCTGCCGCGCCTTCTGGAAAGGACAGGAACAAATGTACATGGCTCCATCACTGCCTTTTATACGGTGCTTGTGGATGGGGATGATATGAATGAGCCGATTGCTGATACAGTCAGGGGGATATTGGACGGCCATTTTGTCCTGGACCGTTCACTTGCCAACAAGGGCCAATACCCAGCAATTAATGTGCTGAAAAGCATTAGCAGAATCATGAACAATATTGCGGATGGCCGGCATGTCAAAATGGCTGAAAGATTAAGAGAATTGCTTTCTACTTACATCAATTCAGAAGACCTGATCAATATCGGTGCCTATAAAAGGGGTTCTTCCAAAGAGATTGACGAAGCCATCATGAAATATCCCGAAATCATCTCATTTCTCAAACAGAGTACAAGTGAAAAGGTCTCAAAGGATGAGAGTATCCAGAGGCTTTTGGAGTTAATGGAGGGCAGTGAATAGCCATGCAATATCAATATAAGTTTGAGAAACTTCTATCCTTAAAGGAAAAAGAGAAAAGAGATGCTTTTTCTAAATACAGCGAATCATTGAAGCAGTTTGAAGAATCTGCGGAAAAGCTGTACAGATTGCTGAAGAAAAAAGAAGATCATCATTCATTTCAGCAGGAAAAGCTGAAAGCCGGAATGCCCGTGCAGGATATCAGGCATCATCAGCAATTTATGGAAAATCTTGAGAAAATCATCAGTCATCAGCAAAAAATGGTGATCGATGCCAGACTTAAGATGAACCTTCTTCAGGAAAAACTGGCTGAATCCAATATGGAAGTACGCAAATATGAAAAAATCAAAGAAAAAGACCTGGAAAACTTTTTGGGTGTGATCAAGTTTGAAGAAAGCCGGCAGATGGACGAGATCTCTATCCAACAGTATGTAAGCCGGGAAATGTAGGTGAGAAATTGGACAAGGAATTAGAGCTTGAGGAGAAAAGGCAGAATAGGCTTCAATGGTTCATTTTCGTAATCCTCATTCCTCTTATCGCAGCAAGCATATTTACAATCGTTATCCTGAAGGCCGCCGGGATAGATGCAGGTAAGGCTGCCAGAGGCTTAGGGGAAAAGATTCCGGGAATCAAAGAACTCGTTAAAGAGGAAGAAAAACCCTCAACCAAAAGATATGAAACCCAGATTGCGAGTCTGCAGGGTACATTAAAAAAAAATGAAGCGAAAATATCCCAGCTGGAAAGCATCATAGACAGCCGCGACAAAGTGATCAACAGCAATGAAATTGAAAAACAAAGGCTGGAACAGGAGATTGTTGAACAAACCAGGGCCAAGGATGAGAATAAAAAAGCATTCAAGGACATCATCCAGACGTACCAGAATATGTCCCCTGGAAAAGCTGCTCCGATCCTTTCAGAACTTGATGAAAACGAGGCAGTCAAAATTCTTTCCAACCTAAGCAGTGAAACACTTGCAGCCATACTTGAGAAAATGGAGCCGGCTGAAGCCGCGTCCCTCACTCAGAAACTGACTGTAAATGTCGAGAAGAAAGGCAGCGGCTCTGCCCAATAATTGAAGGGGGGTGAAAAAATGAATACAGCCATCAACCTTCAGGTTCTACAGCCAGGCATCCTGGCGGGGGAAACAAACAAGGTGGAGAAATCAGGAAATGCAGGGCTTTTCGGGTCTGTTTTTGCAAGCCTCCAGGATAAAGGTATTACGGTGGAGAAAACATCATCTGCTGATATCCAGCTGCTTGGAGAGCTGAAGGGACTCATCGACCTTCTTTCCACAGGGAGTCTGCAGGACATGGAGGACGGCGGAATCTTTGCCAGGAAACTGGTTTTAGGGGAAGCATCCATCAGTGACCATCCAATGGCGGAAGGGATGATTGCTACAGGTTCTTTAAGATCTTCTATCGATAAGCTTCTGGAGGATTTCGGAATGAGTAAAGATCCGCTTGACGAAGAGGACAGCATAGTAGATATAAACAGCTTGATTGCCTTACTGACCCAGATGTCGGCTATGCCGGTCAAAGAATTAAAGCAGCTCGATATAAAAGCGGTCAAAGAAGTCCTCCAATTCTCGAAGCTTGTGGAGCTATCCGCCCCATTTATGGATATGACTGCAGAAGATTCTGCACTTGTAAAGAAGCTCGCAGGCCTGCTTGAATCCGTAAAGGGGGTCCTGAGTGCGGCAGCCAGCCACAAGGAAACCGGGCACAGCCTGACCACACAGCCGGTCTCTAATGAGGCAGCTAAAAAAATAATCCAGGAAGCTTTTACCCGGATTGAAGGCGTTATAAACTCAAATTCTGTAAAAAAAACCGATACATCCGGGCAGGAATTACAGCCGGTGCAGCCTTCCTTCCATATACCGGCCGCAAAAAATGATCTTCCGGTACTCAGCCTGGCCAAAGGCAGCCAACCGGTAAATCAGGAGCAATTCATCAAGCAGTTTGAAAATATCCTTGCAAAAGCAGGCTTTACAAATGCCAATGGAATGCAAAAATTATTCATCAGGCTGAATCCAGAGCATCTAGGCTCGCTCAGGATTGAAATCATCCAAAAAGATCAGATGGTAACTGCCAGAATCCTGGCGTCTACGAGCGCTGCAAAGGACACACTTGAGCATCATATTCAGAACCTGAAGCAGGCATTCGCTTCCCAAAATCTTCAGATTGAAAAACTGGAAATCTCCCAGGCCATGAGCCAGTTCACAGGCGAGAAATACTTCCAGCGGGAAGGACAGCAGAAGGGCCAGCAGGATTCCGGCCAGTTCAAGCAGGACAGCCATCGGGACGAAACAGACAGCGGCTTTAATGAAACACTGGAAGAAGCTTTAGTAAACATGAAAGTGTAGGTGAATGGATTGGATAAAATACAATCTTCCCTGTTATTGACCAACTATCAGCAGCAGAAAAAACAAAGCTCCGGCGACAATCTGGGAAAAGACGATTTTCTGAAGATCCTGATGACACAGCTGCAAAACCAGGATCCAATGAACCCGCTTCAGGATAAAGACTTTGTTGCCCAGATGGCTACATTTTCTACATTGGAACAGATCACGAATATGGGCAAGTCCATGGATAAGTTTGTATCCATGCAGCAGCAGTCACAGCTGATTTCCTATAATCAATTTGTCGGTAAAAATGTATCCTGGCATAAGGTCACGGAAACTGCCGATGGTCCGAAAGTGGAACAGGGAAAGGGAACGGTTGCATCCGTCCAGTTTAAGGAAGATACAGTCCAATTCATTTTGGGTGATGGGACCAAGCTTGAACCGGGTAATATCTCTGAAGTAAATTCAGCTGCAGCGGGTTCTGACAGCACTCTTATGCAGGCCAGTGAACTGATAGGAAAAACCATTACCTGGCTGGGCAATGACAAGCAGGAAAAAACTGCCGGAGTAAAAGCCGTCGGGCAAAAAGAAGGGAAAACATATCTAGAACTTAATGATGCAGAGGCATCAAAGATTGATGCCAGCCAGATCATTAAAATTTCTTCATAAATGAGGGGCAGCCTGCCATGGAAAAGGTTAATTACAGACCCATTTCTCCCGCTCTGCATCCCTTAAAAAGCAAATTAGGGACAAAGCAGACTGAATTCAGCAACCCAAGCTTTGCCGAACAGCTGAATTCGATTGCCGGCCGCAATCAGGATACACTCATCATCAGTAAGCATGCCAAAGCAAGGCTTGCTGACAGGAATATTGAAATTGATAAAGCGGGCTGGACCAAGATAGGGGCAAAAGTAAAAGAAGCAAAGAAAATGGGAGTAACCGAATCTCTTGTTTTAACTAAAAATGCGGCGCTGATCGTAAGTGCAAAAAACAACACAGTCATCACCGCAATGGACAGAAAAGAAGCGGGATCACAAATTTTCACTAACATTAATGGAACCATCATAATGGATTAGGCTGGACCCGAGAGGGAAGCCGGGCTGCTGACCGACAGATGCAGCCACAAAGAAAGGGGAAAAAAACAATGCTAAGATCGATGTATTCAGGAATCAGCGGAATGAAAAACTTCCAGACAAAGCTTGATGTAATCGGAAATAATATTGCAAACGTAAATACTGCCGGCTTTAAAAAAGGCAGGGTGACATTTAAGGATACGATGAACCAGACGATCTCGGGGGCAAGTGCAGCACAGGCAAACCGCGGCGGAAAAAATCCGATGCAGGTTGGACTCGGTTCCACCATGGCAACCATCGATACCATCCACACCCAGTCAAGCCTTCAGACTACTGGAAGATCACTTGACCTGGCCGTCAACGGCGACGGGTATTTCGTTGTAAAACAGGGAGATGCAGAGTTTTACACAAGAGCCGGGAACATGTACCTGGATGATAAAGGGAACCTGGTAAATGCTGACGGTTATAAGGTACAGGCTTTTAAGATGAATCCAGCCACCGGAGCGGTTACGAATGAATATGGAGATGTGACAGTCAATGTGAATGCGGTTATGTCGCCGACACCGACTGATTCAGCGAAAATAGCAGGTGAATTAAGTGCAACAGCAACAGATGGCACAGATTATGTACAACAAATAGATGTAGTTGATAATAATGGTGTATCGCATAAAGTAGAGTTGAACTTTGAAAAGAATGGTGCAGGCTGGGATGTTACAGGAAATGGAAATCAATTAGGAAGAATTACCTTTAATGGGGGAAGTGCTGCTTCGGACACTAATCCGTGGGTAATTAATGATAATGGAGCAACAATAAATGTAAGAGTCAATTTACAGAATCTTGTACAAAGCGGGAATCAATCAACAGCAATCGTATCACCTAACGGGAATCTTGAAGGCTCCCTTGAAAGCTTCAATATCGGCCAAATGGGTGAAATCAACGGTGTCTATTCAAACGGCCTTGTTACGACACTTGGTCAGGTTGCGCTTGCAAAATTCTCAAATCCTTCTGGTTTGACGAAGGCTGGCGGGAACCTATTCCAGCAGTCCATCAACTCTGGAACTCCGAATGTAAGCACACCTGGCGACGGGCTGGGAACCCTTGCGGCTGGCTCCCTTGAGATGTCCAATGTTGATCTTTCCGAGGAATTTACAGAAATGATCACAGCACAGCGCGGTTTCCAGGCTAATACAAGGATCATCACTACTTCAGATGAAATTCTGCAGGAACTTGTGAATCTAAAACGATAAGGTAAAGGGAGGTAGAGAGCCGGATTCGTCCGGTCCGGCTCTTGGATAAATGATAGAAGTAACAAAATTGAATGGAAAGAAATTTCATATCAATGCTGTTTTTATTGAAACGGTGGAATCAAATCCGGATACAACCATTTCGCTTTCCAATGGAAAGAAATTTATAGTATCAGAGGGTGAAAAAGAAATAATCCATTCTATTACCCGGTTTTATAAGTCAATCAGTATTTTAGGCTTAAGTGCTAATCCTGAATCTGTAGTGAGAGGGGGGGATGAAAATTAAAAAGAAGCTGGTAACTATCATGCTGATCTTAGTCTTGTCCATTACCCTGATCGGCGGCATAGCACTTGTTGTGGTCATGAAGTTTACAGGGGATGAAAAAGCACACGCCCAGCCGAATATCGATGAAATCGTGGAGGCTTCGGTAGAGGTGCCTGAAATTACGACCAATCTGTCCAGCGGAGACTTTATCAGGATATCGTTCACAGTCCAGACTGACGGCAAGGATGCCAAAGAGGAACTGGAGAAAAGAAATTTCCAGGTTAAGAATATAATTGTTTCCGAGCTGTCGGACATGAAGGCGGCGGACTTAAAAGGCAAAGCTGGCAAGGAGAAATTCGAGGAGTTGTTAAAAGGCAGGATCGGCAGCCTGATGCAGGACGGAAAAATCGTTAAAGTGTATATAACCTCCTCCATACTACAATAGCGGTGATCATATAAAGGGTTTTGGAGGTGATGGAAGTTGTCTGGCGAAATTTTGTCTCAAAGTGAAATAGATGCGCTGCTCTCAGCGATCTCTACAGGAGAAATGGATGCAGAAGAATTAAAGAAAGAAGAAACCGAGCGGAAGGTCAGGGTCTATGATTTCAAGAGGGCCCTGCGGTTTTCCAAAGATCAGATCAGGAGTCTCACCCGGATTCATGAGAACTTTGCCCGTGTTTTGACGACTTTCTTTTCTGCGCAGCTGAGGACGTATGTCCAGATTACCGTAGCCTCAGCGGACCAGATTCCTTATGAAGAGTTTATCAGGTCCATTCCTAAGATGACGATCTTAAATATTTTCGATGTACCGCCGCTCGATGGAAGCATTCTGATGGAAGTGAATCCGAACATTGCCTATGCGATGCTTGACAGGACCTTGGGCGGACGCGGTGTCAGTGTGAATAAGGTGGAAAATCTAACTGAAATTGAAACAAAACTAATGTCGAACATGTTTGAAAAAGCTTTTGAACATATGCAGGAGGCCTGGTCTTCAGTTGCTGAGATAGATCCGATTTTCACGGGACTCGAGGTCAATCCGCAGTTCCTCCAGATGGTTTCGCCGAATGAGACGGTAGTTGTCATATCACTGAATACTCAAATAGGTGAGACTACCGGGATGATCAATCTCTGTATTCCGCATGTGGTGCTTGAACCGATCATACCAAAGCTTTCTGTTCATTATTGGATGCAGACCGTCCAAAAAGAACGTCTGCCCCAGGAAGTGGAGTCGCTGGAGAGTAATATTAAGAAAGCGAAACTCCCGGTTGTTGCTGAACTCGGTACGACAGAAATAAGCATACAGGACTTTATGTCCCTGGATACGGGAGATGTCATTGAACTGAATCAGCTGATTCATTCCCCGCTGACTATAAAAGTCGGGGACATACCAAAATTCATTGCACAGCCCGGAAAAGCAAGCAAAAGGCTGGCTGTGCAGATTCTTGATAAATTAGAGGGGGGAGACGAAGATGGTAAGTGATGAAATGCTGTCTCAGGATGAAATAGATGCATTGCTGCGAGGTACGGCTGACTTGGAAGATGCATCTCCATCCCTGAATATTGACGATTATTTTACATCTATGGAAAGAGACACACTTGGTGAAATCGGAAATATTTCATTTGGCAGTTCTGCCACTGCTCTTTCTACACTATTGAACCAAAAAGTGGAAATTACAACTCCTTCTGTTGACGCCATACCTGCTGCGAAAATTGAAGAGGAATTTCCTCATCCATATGTCGGTATTAAAGTCAGCTATACAGTAGGTTTCACGGGGATCAACCTCTTTGTCATCAAGCAGAGTGATGCGGCGATCATTGCGGATCTCATGCTTGGCGGAGATGGGAAAAATCCAGACGAGCTGCTGGGTGAAATTCAATTGAGCGCCGTTCAGGAAGCCATGAACCAAATGATGGGATCGGCTGCAACATCGATGTCGACAATTTTCAATAAAAAAGTTGATATTTCACCTCCAAGCATAGATCTTTTGGACATAAAAGAAGGATCCGGTGCTGATTCAATTCCGGAAGAAGATCTTCTTGCCAGGATTTCGTTCAGGCTTAAGGTTGGCGACTTGATTGATTCTAATATCATGCAGCTGCTTCCGCTTACTTTTGCTAAGAGTCTGGTAAATGACCTCTTGAATCCACCTGTTCCCGAAGCACCGGCTTCTGTTTCCGCCGGTACGGCCGCACAAGTGCCAAATCACACTCCTGTACAGGAGAAGCACCAGCAGCAGGCCACCAGGCCTGAGCGGACTGCAATGCAGGAAAATCATGCTCCTGCCTACAGTGAGCCGCCTGCCTACAGCCAGCCTGTACAGAGGGAATCGCAGCATTTCAGCTCGAACAGTTATTCCGGCCAACAGCAGGTAAATGTTCAGCCGGCTACATTCGAAAGCTTTTCTCCGGCTGCTGTCCACGAACCGGCCTCCGGGAACCTGGATCTGCTCCTCGATATCCCGCTTCAGGTAACTGTAGAACTGGGCAGGACTAAAAGATCGGTCAAAGAACTCCTTGACCTTTCAGCAGGATCCATCATTGAACTGGACAAGCTGGCAGGGGAGCCGGTGGATGTATTGGTTAATAACAAGCTGGTTGCTACAGGCGAAGTCGTTGTAATCGATGAGAACTTCGGTGTAAGGGTAACAGATATCATCAGCCAGTCTGATAGACTAAAAAAATTAAGATAATCTGGGGGAAGAACAATGGCACATAGAATTTTAATTGTAGATGACGCAGCGTTCATGCGAATGATGATTAAAGATATTCTTACAAAGAATGGGTACGATGTAGTTGCCGAAGCAGCGGATGGCCAGCAGGCTGTCGAAAAATATAAAGAGCACCAGCCTGATCTTGTGACCATGGACATCACAATGCCTGAAAAGGACGGTATCGCGGCATTAAAGGAAATCAAACAGAGTGATCCTGCTGCAAAGATCATCATGTGTTCCGCGATGGGCCAGCAGGCGATGGTAATTGACGCCATCCAGGCAGGCGCCAAGGACTTCATCGTTAAGCCTTTCCAGGCTGACAGGGTGCTTGAGGCAATCAGTAAAACACTGAGTTAAGGAATTAAATAGATTAAGAGGGTGTCATATCTTGCTGTTGAAAAAAACGTTAAGGATCCTGCTTCTGCTGTCAATTGCTTTCTTCGGTGTTTCTGCGGGGGCTGATGCGAAGCAAGTGGATAAGAGTGTCAAAGACTGGTATGAACACCCTGACAAACAGGAAGTGAACGGGAATAAAAGCCCGGCCGGCACAGCCAAGAATGACACTAATAGCACGGCCCTTTCATTCTCGGACTTTTTCCGGATGGCAATGGCAACTATATTCGTAGTTGCTCTTCTTTATATAGTGCTTCGCTTTTTAAAGAAGAAGAACAGCACTTTTCAAAAAGCAGGCGTATTAGAAAATCTGGGTGGAACATCCCTTGGCGGCAGCCGGTCCATACAGCTGATAAAAGTCGGGGACCGAATATTGGTTGTCGGTGTGGGTGAAACCATTCAGCTATTAAGAGAGATTGATGATAGAGATGAAATGAACTCCTTTCTGGAACAGCACAATCAGAGTCTCGACGGTATGCTGCAGCCTGCAGATCTCATTACAAAGCTATTGAACCGGAATAAAGCTCAGACATCAGAAAAAAGCTTCGCGACACAGCTGAAAAACCAGCTGGACGAAGTATTATCTTCAAGGAAAAAGGCTATGAATGGGGCAAAAGAAAGGGGAGAAAAGGATGAATGAATTTATGGAGTTCTTCAACACCTCTTCTCCTGAAAATGTTTCCACCTCAGTCAAGCTTTTATTGATGCTCACCGTCCTGTCGCTTGCACCGAGCATTTTGATCTTGATGACCTGCTTTACAAGGATCATCATTGTTCTGAGTTTTGTCCGGACATCACTCGCCACCCAGCAGATGCCGCCCAATCAGGTATTGGTTGGACTGGCGCTGTTTATGTCGTTCTTCATCATGGCACCAACTTTTCAGGAAGTGAATGAGAAGGCATTGACACCGCTGTTTGATAATAAAATCAAGCTTGAAGAAGCTTATGACCGGGCTGCAGTGCCCTTTAAGGAATTCATGAGCGCACATACGAGGCAGAAAGACCTTGAACTGTTCCTGGCGTATGCAAAAATAGACAAGCCTAAAAGCATCGACGACATACCGATTACGGCCCTGGTGCCTGCGTATGCGATAAGCGAATTGAAAACCGCCTTTCAGATCGGGTTCATGATATTCATCCCCTTTCTCGTAATCGATATGATTGTGGCAAGCGTCCTGATGTCCATGGGGATGATGATGCTCCCGCCCGTGATGATATCTCTGCCATTTAAAATTTTGCTGTTTGTCCTGGTGGACGGCTGGTATTTAGTTGTAAAGTCTTTGCTGCAATCCTTTTAAGCAGGTGAAAGAAGAATGAATTCAGAGTTTGTAATATCTATAGCTGAAAAAGGCATCATGACTGTTCTGCTGATCAGCGGCCCGCTGCTCGCTCTGGCACTGGTTGTCGGCCTTTTAATCAGTATTTTCCAGGCTGCCACCCAGATACAGGAACAGACGCTTGCCTTTGTACCGAAAATAGTCGCCGTGCTTATTGGCCTGGTTTTCTTTGGTCCCTGGATGCTGAGCCATATGCTTTCATATACTACTGAAATATTTTCAAATCTTACAAGGTTCATAGGTTAGGGCATGGAAGAGCTGGTTCCTAAATTTGCAGTTTTCCTGCTCGTGCTTGTAAGGGTAACAACCTTTTTCGTCGTATGTCCCATCTTTTCGTACCGGACGATTCCTGCCATGCATAAGATTGGCTTTAGTGTGTTTCTCGCATGGATCATGTATTACACCATTGATGCTCCGGTCCTTGAAATCGATTATGTGTTTTTCCTGCTGGCCATTAAAGAAGCTCTGGTAGGCATTGTCCTTGGTTTCATAGCGTACATGGTTATGGCCGCAGTCCAGATGGCCGGCGGGTTTATCGATTTTCAGATGGGCTTTGCCATCGCCAATGTCATTGATCCCCAAACGGGTGCACAGGGACCGCTGCTCGGGCAGTATCTTTATACGACCGCTCTGCTGTTCTTGCTGGCGACCAATGGCCACCATCTGCTCCTTGACGGCATCTTTTACAGCTATGAGGCTGTCCCGATTGATAAAGTCTTTAAGCCCTTTGGCTCTGAGCCTTTTATGATCCATGCTGCTGAAGTGTTCAATCAGACCTTCCTTGCTGCCCTGCAGATGTCAATCCCGCTGGTCGGGAGTCTGTTCCTTGTGGATGTAGCCCTTGGCATTGTTGCCAGGACCGTTCCGCAGCTCAACATATTTGTAGTGGGTGTTCCTGTAAAGATCATCGTCAGCTTTTTCATCCTGATTGCTGTCTTTGGAGCCTTGATGATGTCCGTCAGAAACCTGTTTGAATACGCATTGGTCTCCATGAGGGGGCTTATGCAGATCTTAGGGGGAGCATAATGAATTTTCTGCATCTTGATCTCCAATATTTTTCCGGTGAAAAAACCGAAAGAGCGACACCCAAGAAAAGGGAAGATGCCAAAAAGAAGGGACAGACAGCAAAAAGCCAGGACGTCAATACAGCGGTTGTGCTGCTGACGGTGTTTTTTACACTGGTGATAACGGGCCCTTCCATGGCGGGTAAAATGATGTTCATCTTCACAGAGTATTTAAGAGACTTTAAGAATATCAACCTTAACCAGGACAGCATACAGCCGCTTTTTACTGGGCTGGTAAAGGAAGTTGCCCTTTTACTTGCTCCCATACTGGGAGCAGCAATGGTGGCTGGTGCGCTTGCTAATTACGTCCAGGTCGGAGTCATGTTCTCAAGCGAGGCCATCCAATTCAAACTGGATAAAATAAATCCCATCAGCGGATTTAAAAGAATCGTTTCCTTAAGGGCGCTGGTTGAATTATTGAAGTCCATTCTGAAGATATCGCTGGTCGGTCTGGTGACGTTCGTTGTTGTATGGGACAGGCTTCCTGAAATCATGCTTCTTTCTCAAAAATCCCCCGGCGATGCCATGGCGGCTCTTGGAAAGATCACGCTGAATGTAGGTCTGTTTGCTGGAGGTGCCCTTTTGTTCCTGTCGCTCCTGGATTATCTTTATCAAAAGTTTGATTTTGAAAAAAGCATAAGGATGTCCAAGCAGGATATCAAGGATGAGTATAAAAACATTGAGGGTGACCCTCTCATAAAATCAAAGATTAAGCAAAGGCAAAGAGAAATGGCCATGCAGAGAATGATGCAGGAAGTTCCAAAGGCGGATGTGGTCATCACAAATCCAACCCATTTTGCCATTGCCCTTAAATATGATGGGGAAAAAAGTGAAGCCCCGACAGTAGTTGCTAAAGGGGTAGATTTCATCGCACAGAAGATCAAGCTTGTAGCAGGGGAAAACGACATCACCATGGTAGAAAACAGGCCGCTTGCCCGCGCGCTTTATGATTCAAGTGAGATTGGACAGGCGATTCCAGAGGAATTCTTTAAAGCTGTCGCTGAAATATTGGCGTATGTTTACAAATTAAAAGGTAAAATTTGAGCAACCGTGATAGGAGAGAAAGTTATGCAAGCAAGAGATTTATCAGTCCTAATGAGTGTCATTTTAATAGTAGCCATGTTAATCATCCCATTCCCAACATGGTTATTGAGCCTGCTTATCATCATAAATATTTCTCTCGCTCTTTTAGTTCTGCTTACTTCCATGAATATGCAGGAACCGCTGCAGTTCTCGATTTTTCCATCACTGTTATTGCTGCTCACATTATTCCGGTTAGGACTGAATGTTTCTACAACCCGATCCATTTTGAGTACTGGTGACGGCGGTGGGGTTGTAGAAACATTTGGGACCTTCGTTGTCGGCGGGAATATCGTTGTAGGGCTCGTTGTGTTCCTTATCCTGATCATTATTCAATTCATCGTAATTACCAAGGGTTCTGAAAGGGTCTCAGAAGTAGCGGCCAGATTCACCCTGGATGCGATGCCGGGTAAACAGATGAGCATAGATGCTGATCTAAACGCCGGCATGATCTCTGAAAAGGAAGCACGAGAAAGACGTGAAAAGGTCAGCCGTGAAGCCGATTTTTACGGCGCGATGGACGGAGCAAGCAAGTTTGTAAAGGGAGATGCGATAGCAGGCATCATCATCGTCCTGATCAACTTAATTTTTGGGATTGTAATCGGGATCATGCAGCAGGACTTAAGCTTCGGGGAAGCTGCACACCACTTTTCGCTTTTATCTGTAGGCGACGGGATCGTAAGCCAGGTCCCTGCGCTTCTCATTTCAACTGCAACCGGTATTGTCGTGACGAGGGCCGCCTCGGAAGGTAATCTTGGTTCAGACATTACCTCACAGCTTCTTGCATTTCCACCTATGCTTTATGTTGCGGGCGGCACCATTGCACTCCTTGGCCTGTTCACCCCAATCAATGATTTAGTGACCCTGCCAGTGGCAGCTGCGCTGATATTTGGGGGGTATATGTCAGGAAGGGCGCCTAAGAAGGAAGAGGCAGAGCTGATGGAAATCGAGGAAGAAATTGAAACAGATGAGATGAAAAGTCCTGAAAGTGTGGTAAACCTTCTTAACGTCGATCCAGTTGAATTTGAATTCGGCTATGGTCTGATCCCGCTTGCAGACACCAATCAGGGCGGGGACCTTCTTGACCGGATTGTCATGATTCGGAGACAGCTGGCCATTGAACTTGGAATCGTGATCCCTGTTGTCAGGATACGCGATAATATACAGCTTAACCCGAACGAATACCGATTGAAGATAAAAGGAAATGAAGCTGCCAGGGGAGAGCTTCTGCTTGATCACTACCTCGCAATGAGCCCAGGGATGGAAGATGATGAAATAGAGGGAATCGACACGGTCGAGCCTTCCTTCGGTCTGCCGGCCAAGTGGATTTCTGAAGAAACGAAGGAACATGCCGAAATGATGGGCTATACAGTGGTCGATCCTCCAAGCGTTGTTTCCACCCACTTGACTGAAATCATAAAACAAAATGCCCATGACCTTCTTGGAAGACAGGAAACCAAGCAGCTTATTGACCATCTGAGGGAAAGCTCGCCGATTCTTGTGGAGGAAGTGACTCCTAACCCGCTGACGATAGGGGATGTGCAAAAGGTGCTGGCCAAGCTGCTTAAGGAAAAGGTATCAATCCGGAATCTTCCGGTCATCTTTGAGACTCTTGCTGATTTTGGCAGACTTTCGACAGATACGGATTTGCTGACGGAGTACGTGAGGCAGGCGCTGGCAAGGCAGATTACCACTCAATATTCACAGGGCGGAGAAAGCCTGAAGGTCATCACCCTGTCTGGTAGAGTGGAGAAAATTGTGGCAGAAGGCATCCAGCAGACAGAGCATGGCAATTATCTGTCGCTTGACCCCGAGGCTTCCCAGGCAATCCTCGAAGCAGTCGCAGGACGCCTTGAAGAAGCGGCGCTCCTTGAGCAGTCGCCAATCATCCTGTGTTCTCCAGCAGTACGGATGTATATAAGACAAATGACAGAACGGTATTTCCCGCACGTGCCAATTCTTTCATACAATGAACTGGAATCGAATGTGGAAGTACAAAGCGTAGGGGTGGTGAATGTAGATTGAAGGTGAAGAAATTTGAAGCGCCCACTATGGCGCTTGCCATGAAACAGGTTAGGGATGAACTGGGAAACGATGCCGTGATCTTGAATTCGAAGGTCATCCATACAGGAGGTTTCCTGGGACTGTTCAAGAAGCGGATGTTTGAAGTCGTGGCAGCTATCGATCCAAAGCCTGGACAGGGTGCAGTTAAACCAAAGCTGAAGGATAAGAAGGCCTATAAAACCGCCCGGAACATCACACATTCAGATAAACCGGCTCCGATAGACAGTCAGCGGACCTCAGTCACAGCCGGAAGTGAAGGGAAGCAGGAAGAAAACAGTTTGCTGCAGGAAATCTCCCAGTTAAAGGAAACGGTGGCTGGATTGTCTGATACCTTTGATACGAACCCCCTTCCGAAACAGGTCCAGCATGTGGCCGGCATTTTAAAAAAGCATGATCTGGATCCAGCAATCAGGAAAGGGCTGTCAGCAAAATTGGTTGAAAGATGGTATAAGAATTCCGGCAGTGCAGACCAGGATGCTGTGTTAGCCTGGGCCGGGGAAGAAATAGTGAAGATCATGCCAGAGCCGGAAGGCGGGGGCTGGGTGACTAAGAAATACATCAGCCTGGCCGGGCCGACAGGGGTGGGCAAAACGACCACACTGGCAAAGATTGCTTCCCGATTTGTCGTTGAACAGAAAAAGAAGGTTGCTTTCATCACCACTGATACCTTCCGTATAGGAGCCATAGAACAGTTAAAAACGTATGCTGGAATCCTTGGGGTGCCGATGGAGGTCGTCTATAATAGAGAAGATTTTATGAGGGCAGCGGAACGTTTTGCTGATTATGACCATATTTTCATCGATACAGCAGGCCGGAATTACAAAAATCAAGAATATGTTAAAGATTTAATGGAATTGATCGATTATAAAAATAATATGGAAAATTTTCTTGTTCTTTCGCTCGCTGCCCGGCAGTCGGACATGGAAAAGATTATCGAACAGTTTTCCATTCTGCATATAGACGGTTTCATCTTTACAAAGGCTGATGAAACGGACAGCCGGGGAGCTGTATTCAATCTCGCAGCTAAATACCAGATTGCGCCAGCCTTTATCACAAATGGGCAGAATGTTCCGGACGATATCAATGAGGCAGGGCATCAAACGTTACGTAATCAGCTTTTTGGAGAAACAGGCAATGAATGATCAAGCTGAAGCTTTGCGGCAGTTAGTAGAGCAGCAGAAAACAAGCAAGCAGGCCAGAGCTATTTCCGTAATCAGTGGAAAAGGCGGTGTTGGTAAATCTAATTTCTCGTTGAATTTTTCTATTGCTCTGTCAAATTACGGACAAAAAGTCCTTCTAATAGACATGGATATTGGAATGGGCAATATCGATATTCTGCTTGGGAATACACCTTCAAGGAATATCGTTCATTTTTTTGAGGGAAGACTGCCGCTTGAGGACGTGATCACAGAAGGTCCCGCAGGCATTTCCTATATCGCAGGAGGGACTGGTTTGTCGGACATTTTCCATCTTGACAGCGAGAAGGAGAATCACTTTTTTTCAGAGTTTGGCCGTGTGGTGAATCTCTTTGATTTTGTCATATTTGATATGGGAGCAGGCATATCCGAGGATACCCTGCCCTTCCTCCTCGCCGCAGATGAAATTTTTGTAATCGCGACACCTGAACCGACTGCCGTGACGGATGCGTATGCAGCAATTAAATATATTACCCTGATGCAGCATAATGCGCCTTTTTCTTTAATCTGCAACAAAGCCCCCGGGGAAAAAGAGGGAGGCCTGACCATCAAGAGGCTGCAGTCCGCGGTGAAACAGTTCCTCGGCCGGGACATCCAAGGTCTTGGAATCCTGCCGGAGGATCCTGAAGTACAAAGAGCTGTCATAAGGCAGACCCCCTTTCTGATTGCAAATCCGCGCTCGAAGATTTCGAGGGCCCTGGTATCCCTTGCCGGTGAATTTCTAGAAAAAGATTCAGATAAAGTCACTCCTTCTGCAGCAACAGGCTTTATACGTCGTCTGAGAAAATATATGTTTGGAAGGAAGGCTTGATTATGGAACCCATAAAAGTCCTGGTTGTGGATGATTCTGCATTCATGAGAAAGCTTATAACTGGCTTCCTGGAGGAGGATCCCCGGACAATGGTCGCAGGTACGGCCAGGAACGGAAAAGAGGCATTGCAGAAGGTGAAGGAGTTAAAGCCGGATGTAGTGACCCTTGATATAGAGATGCCGCTGATGGACGGACTGGAAGCCCTGAAAATGATCATGGAGGCGTGTCCGGTTCCGTGCATCATGCTGTCAAGTACGACGACAGCAGGAGCTGATAATACCATGAAAGCCATTGAGCTCGGAGCTTTCGACTTTGTTCCAAAACCATCAGGGCCGATTTCACTTGATTTGGAAAAAGTGAAATGCAGCCTGCTTGATAAAGTGGCGGAGGCTTCAAGGATGGATGTTAAGCAGCTGATGCGGGCGAGGGCCCGCGGCAGAAGGCAGATGCTATATCCTATGCCTCAAACAAACGGAATGCCGGAAATTGATAAGAACTTTGCCGGTATTAAAAAAGTCATCTGCATCGGAACATCAACAGGAGGTCCTGGAGCACTCCAGCACGTCCTGTCCAGTCTTCCGGAAGACATTGGGGTGCCGATCCTGATTGTTCAGCATATGCCGGAAGGATTCACTGCTTCACTGGCGAAACGGCTGAATACTTTGTCCCGGATAATCGTGAAGGAAGCGGAGGATGGTGAGCTCCTCCTAAAAGGAACAGCTTATATAGCGCCTGGAGGCTTTCATCTGAAAGTGAGGAAGGCGGGTCTGAGCCTGGCAGCCGTCCTCAGCCGTGAAAAGCCGCGGCAGGGACATCGACCATCAGTGGATGTTCTTTTTGAATCCCTTGCCGAGCAGCAGGATTATGCCAAGATTGCTGTCATCATGACAGGGATGGGCCATGACGGATCAAAGGGTCTGAAGGCCCTGAAAACCAGCGGAAGGCTGATGGCCATTGCCGAATCGAAGGAGTCATCCGTAGTATTCGGTATGCCGAAGGCAGCCATTGCTACAGGGTTGGTCGACAGAGTGGAAAATGTAGACAACATAGCAAGTGCAGTCATAAATTTCTCTAAAAATTAGGTTCTATTATTATCAGGTATTATCAGGCAATGTTAATTTATTTCCCTGTTGATTGATGGGGAGTGCCTGGATTAACAGCAGTCTGAATGAACAGAGCTAAAAATTAAAGGACGTGTTAAACATGGACATGAGTCAATATCTTGAAGTTTTCATTGATGAGAGCAAGGAGCATCTCCAGACTTGCAGCCAGCAGCTGCTTGAATTGGAGAAAAATCCTGAAGATTTGAGTATAGTAAATGATATTTTCCGCTCTGCACACACGCTTAAAGGAATGTCGGCAACGATGGGCTATGAAGACCTGGCCAACCTGACCCACAAGATGGAAAACGTACTGGATGGCATCCGCAATCAGAAATATTCTGTTACGGTCGAGATCCTGGATGTTGTTTTTCAGGCTGTGGATGACCTGGAAGCCATGGTGTTTTCCATTGCCGAAGGCGGGGATGGAAAGCGGGATGTTACGGAAGTGGTTAATAAGCTGAACTTGATTGATGAGGGCAAGCCGCTGGCATTGAATGCCGCAGTCCAAGAGGCAGCCCCTGCACTGGCTGAAAAGCAGGCCTCTAAGGTTTCATATGATGAATTTGAAATGACAGTCATTAACCAGTCCAGGGATCAAGGCTTCCATTGCTTTGAAGTGACAGTTGAAGTGAGGGCAAACTGCCTGCTGAAAGCAGCCAGGGTATATATGGTGTTTGAAGTGCTTGAAAATCTCGGGGAAGTAATCAAGTCAAATCCGGGAGTGGAACTGCTCGAGGAAGAGCAATTTGATAATGAATTTACAGTCACTCTGGTAACCATGAATAATGAAGAGGAAGTCAGAAGCAAAGTCATGAAGGTATCTGAAATTGATTCCGTAACAATTGCGGTCCTGGATGACAAGGAATCAGGAGCTATTGAAACAGAATCAATCCAGGGCGGGGATGCTGATAAAGAGGCTGTGACGCCAGGCGGGACTCCACCAAAGGCCGCCCAGACGAAATCACCGGAAACCAAAACCCAGAGCGCAGGAAGCAAGACTATCCGTGTCAACATCGAGCGCCTGGACATACTGATGAATTTATTCGAAGAGCTGGTGATCGACCGTGGAAGGCTGGAGCAGATCTCTAAGGAAGTAAATAACGGGGAACTGAGCGAGACAGTCGAACGAATGTCAAGGATTTCAGGAGACCTTCAGAATATTATCCTGAATATGAGAATGGTGCCGGTCGACACAGTGTTCAGCCGCTTTCCAAAAATGGTCCGCCAGCTGGCGCGTGAATTGGACAAGAAAATCCATCTGGAGATCATCGGTGCTGATACAGAGCTTGACCGCACTGTGATTGATGAAATCGGCGATCCTCTTGTTCATCTAATAAGGAATGCACTTGATCATGGAATTGAAATGCCGGAAACAAGAAAAAAGAATGGCAAGAATGAAGAAGGTACAGTCACACTTAAGGCGTATCACAGCGGAAATCACGTTTTCATAGAAATTGAAGATGATGGGGGCGGAATGAGCCGCCAGAAAATTTTGCAAAAGGCGATTTCTAAAGGAATTGTCACCGAACAGACCGCTGAGTTAATGACAGATAAGCAGGTCTACGACCTGATCTTCGCCTCTGGTTTCTCCACTGCAGAAATTATTTCGGATATCTCAGGAAGGGGAGTTGGCCTTGATGTTGTCCGGAATACAATAGAATCTCTCGGAGGAACAGTAGCCATTGATTCGAGGGAAGGGATTGGCTCTGCTTTTTCGATTCAGCTGCCGCTCACGTTATCCATCATATCTGTGATGCTTGTGGAAGTACAGGAAGAAAAGTATGCCATACCGCTTTCTTCAATTATAGAGACTGCCATCATTAAAAAATCAGAGATACTGACTGCTCATAATCAAAAAGTAATTGACTTCAGAGGGAAGGTTGTACCGGTAATTTTCCTGAAAGATGTTTTTAACGTTCCAGAAACTGTGGAGCAGGATGAGTACTACTCACTGGTCATTGTCCGAAAAGGGGAAAGGATGGCCGGTCTGGTAGTTGATCAGTTCATCGGGCAGCAGGAAATTGTTTTAAAATCACTGGGAGCTTATCTTCAGTCTGTATTCGCCATTTCAGGAGCTACGATCCTTGGCGACGGCCAGGTGGCTCTAATCGTTGATTGCAATGCTTTAATTAAATAGAATGCAGATTTAGGAGAGTGGAAGATATGACAGGTTCCGAAGTGTCAACACAGTCAAGGGACATGAAAATCATCATATTTCAGCTTGGCGGTAATGAATATGCCCTTCCGGTGGGAAGGGTTAGATCCATTGAAAAAATGCAGCATATTACAAGGGTTCCCCGCACCACAAGTTTTGTAAAAGGAGTTTTGAATCTCAGGGGGGTCATCATTCCCGTGATTGACCTCCGTGCGAGGCTGGGACTTAGTGAAGAAACTCCTACAGATCAGACAAGGATCATCATTGCGCAGGCAGAAGGCCTCGAGGTAGGTCTAATTGTGGATGCTGCGAATGATGTACTTGATATTGACGGAGCTGCGATTGAACCTCAGCCTGAAGTAGCCGGATCTATTGATGAAACGTATATAGAGGGAGTGGCTAAAAAGGATAAAAGGCTGATCATTTTATTGAACCTTGAAAATATCCTTAACCCGGACGAATTGGCGCTTGCCGAAAGGAAAGGGTAAGATGTCAATCCATCGGGAGATTACCAGTTTCCAAATGGATATTTTAAGGGAAATAGGCAATATAGGAGCCGGAAATGCAGCTACTGCCCTATCCAGGCTCTTAAATAAGAAAGTGGATATGAAGATTCCTGAAGTCAGGGTCGTCTCATTTGATGAAATGATGGAAATGGCCGGGGGAGCTGAAACAGTAACTGCGAGCGTGTATTTCAGAATTGAAGGGGATGCGCCGGGCAGCCTTTTCTTCCTGCTTCCCGTCAAGCAGGCCTGCCGCTTTGTATCCCTGCTATCAGGGGATGAGATGGAGGCTGATGCTGAAACAGGGTTCACGGAGTTTGGCAGCTCGGTTTTAAAGGAATTGGCCAATATCCTGGCCGGCTCCTATCTGTCTTCTCTCTCTGACCTCACGCAGCTTAACATCCATCCTTCCATCCCTTATTTCTGCGTAGACATGGCTGGAGCGGTAATCAGTCAGGGATTGCTTGAAATATCTCAATCAGGAGACTCCGCCATCGTGATCAATACAGCTATGGAAAGGGAAGACGGGAACGGATGGAACGGCCATTTTTTCCTTATTCCGGATTCAGCCTCTTTTGAAGTTATATTTAAAGCACTGGGAGCGCATCGGTATGCTGGCTGATCAAGTAAAAGTAGTGAGAGTGGGCATCGCGGATTTGAATATGGCGGCAGCCCCTGACTTGCTCAGGACGGCCGGCCTTGGGTCCTGTGTCGGTGTGGTGCTCTATGACCTGGCAAAAGGACTGGCTGGAATGGCCCATATCATGCTGCCCGACTCCCGGCTCGCCAGGGGCCTGGGTGCAAGCACAGGGAAGTATGCCGATACAGCGGTTCCCGAGCTGCTGAAGCTGCTGATTAGGGAGGGAGCGAGCCGCCATGGCATACAGGCCAAAATCGCAGGCGGAGCCCAAATGTTCCAGTTTACGGGAGGAAGTGACCTGATGAGGATCGGGCCCAGAAATGTGGAGGCGGTAAAAGAGTGCCTTCACTGCCTGGATATTAAGCTTTCAGCCGAGGATACCGGGGGAAGCAGCGGAAGGACGATTGAATTCTACCCGGAAACAGGACGCCTGCATATCAGAAGTGTGAATAAGACCCTGTTAATTATCTAATATGGATATGAAACCACAGCCAGAGGAGCCGGTGAGGCACATCTAAAGTTGGAGTATCCGCGCCCGATATTCTCTCCTCCTGTTTCATAGCAGAAAAGTTTCAGCGGGCAAATTGTATAAAACATAACTATTTTACTAGTTTTTATGGATAAAAAGCCCTTATTTATGTGTTGCAGGACTGATATAATGACTATGGTTTTGCTGAATGCATACAGCCAATATGTGTAAGGAGGAGTCAAATGTCTCAAGTAACAGCCCGTGATGAGCAGGCGCTATGGAAAAACTGGACTGACTGGCGTGATCCCGAGGCAGGAGACGCACTTGTGAGGAAATACATGCCTTTAGTTTCATATCATGTGCAGCGCATCTCAGCGACATTGCCCAAGAATGTAAGCCGGGATGATATCCGCAGTCTTGGGATGGTAGGGTTATTCGATGCATTGGAACGCTTTGACCCAGGCAGGGACCTGAAGTTTGATACCTATGCCTCATTCCGGATCCGCGGTGCTATCATTGACGGGCTGAGAAAAGAAGACTGGCTCCCGAGAAGTTCCAGGGAAAAGACGAAAAGAATCGAGGCGGCGGCTGAAAAGCTTGAACAGCGGCTGATGCGGGCGGTGACTCCTGCTGATATTGCTGCCGAACTGCAGCTTCCTGAGGATGAAATTTCTTCAGCAATGAATGAAAGCTTTTTTTCGAACGTCCTTTCCATGGATGAATCCCCTCAGGAACATGAAGAAAAAGACAATAAAATGGTCTTTAAGGATGAGAAGGCACTGCTTCCAGAGGAACAGCTCCTTAAAGGCGAGTTATTTGCCGAGCTGGCCCAGGTCATCTCAAAATTAAATGAAAAAGAGCAGCTGGTTCTCCAGCTATTTTATAAAGAAGAGCTTACTCTGACAGAAATCGGGCAGGTTATGGAACTTTCCACCTCCAGAATTTCACAGATTCATTCCCGGGCCATCTCAAAGCTGAGAGCGATCCTGACCAAGGCGATGTAAGCTTTCCATTTGAATGATGGGAAGGACAGAATATAGATGAGCCTAAAAGCAATTGAAATGCAGATTGCCCTGCCCAGGACACTTGATGCACAAAAAGTGCAGGAGCAGCTTCAGCAGAGGGGGCAGCTCCAGAACGCAGAAGCCTCACGGGAAATCGATCAGGAAGCAAAACGCAGGCGGAGCTCAGTGACCAGAAAAAATGAATTGGAAAAGACACAGGCTGACCGCGGTGAGCGGCAGCAGGAAAACTTGCAGCCTTCCTGCAAAGAAAGCTCACTGGAAGATGCCCCTGCTCCCCATCCTTTCAAAGGTTCCTTTGTGGACTTTTCCGGTTAGTGAGGACCAATGACAATATTTCTCTTATTCTTTAGCTTTTTATTAAACATTATTGCCATTTTCGGCATCATCATTTTATATTCCCGTCAGAATTCCATGCTTGCAGGCGGGAAAAAACAGGAAGAAGCAGTAAAAGAGCTGGAGACCATTCTATCTTCATTCGTGCTTGAGCTAAAGGAGGACAATGAGCAATTCCTGAGGGATCTTGAAAAAGCCCAGACAGGCAAATCCTCTCCAGTCGTGAAAAGAAAGGGAAAAACTGCCCCTGTCAAGCCTTCCGGTCCTGCAAAAGCTGAGGGGCATAGACAGCCGCCCTCGATTTACTCTGGCCATGAATCGGCGGAGGATGGTGGATATGCTGATTCCCTGATAGAGAGCGGACCAAGGGACGTACTGGAACTGACCAATAGCAGCAGTGTCTCAAAGAAAACCTCCTTTAAAACAGAACTGGAAGATCAGCTTGCCCAGAAGGACCAGCTGCAGGCAGGCGTTCTTAATCCTTTGGCACAGCAGGTCCTTAAGATGAAGGAATCCGGGCTTAGGGTCGATGAAATTGCCAAAAAACTCAATAAAGGCAAAACAGAGATTGAGCTCTTGATAAAATTCCATGAGTGATTAACAAATTACTTGAATGTATATGTTAATTATGCTATATTAGTCAACGGTGTTAATACACACGTCCAGGGATTCGGACATTGGTGCTGATGAATCAGTTTTGTCCGGAGATGATGAGGGCGGAGGAAAACATAAAACCATTAGGAGGAACACAAAATGTCAGTAATTTCTATGAAGCAATTACTAGAAGCTGGTGTGCATTTCGGACATCAGACTCGCCGCTGGAACCCAAAGATGAAGAAATATATCTTCACTGAGCGTAACGGCATCTACATCATTGACCTGCAAAAAACAGTTAAAAAGGTTGAAGAAGCCTATAACTTCGTAAGAGAAGTTGCTGCTAACGGCGGAACAATCCTTTTTGTAGGTACTAAAAAACAAGCACAGGAATCTGTTAAAGAAGAGGCTGCCCGCGCAGGTATGTTCTACGTTAACCAACGCTGGTTAGGCGGAACATTAACAAACTTCGAAACAATCCAAAAACGTATTACTCGTCTTAAGCAAATCGAAAAGATGGAACAAGACGGTACATTTGAAGTGCTTCCTAAAAAAGAAGTTATCCAGCTTAAAAAAGAATGGGAACGCCTTGAAAAATTCTTAGGCGGAATTAAAGATATGAAGGGTATTCCTGATGCGATCTTCATCATCGACCCTCGCAAAGAGCGCATTGCAGTTGCAGAAGCTCATAAATTGAACATCCCGCTTGTAGGCATCGTTGATACAAACTGCGATCCGGATGAAATCGATTATGTAATCCCTGCAAACGATGATGCAATCCGTGCTGTGAAACTTTTGACTGGTAAAATGGCAGACGCTATTTTAGAAGTTAAACAAAGTGAAGAGCAAACTGAAACTACAACTGCTTAATTTAGCAAAAGGTGATAAGAGGATAAGGCCTTTTATCACCTTTTTTTAAGAAAGAGACAGTTCCAGTTTCCAAATCTATAATGGACCAAAAAAATTTTGCCTGCGGCAGATGATTCCAGCGTCGATACAGGGGACATGCTAAAGGCTACATATCTTTTTAATAACAGGAGGAGTTTTATTATGGCAGTAACTGCTCAAATGGTTAAAGAACTTCGCGAAAAAACAGGCGCAGGCATGATGGACTGCAAAAAAGCATTGACTGAAACAAACGGCGACATGGAAGCTGCAATCGATTTCCTTCGTGAAAAAGGCATTGCAAGCGCGGCTAAAAAAGCAGACCGCATCGCTGCTGAAGGATCTGCTTACATCCTTACTGAAGGCAATGAAGCTGTTGTCCTTGAAGTAAACTCTGAAACAGATTTTGTTGCTAAAAACGAAGGCTTCCAAGTTCTTGTTAAAGAGCTTGCTTCCCATCTTCTTCAAAACAAGCCGGCTTCTGTCGAAGAAGCTCTTGAGCAAAAGATGGAAAATGGTTCAACTGTTGCAGAATACATCAATGCAGCAATCGCTAAAATCGGGGAAAAGCTGACTCTTCGCCGTTTTGCGGTAAAAACTAAATCCGACAGCGATGCATTCGGTGCATACCTTCATATGGGCGGGCGCATCGGCGTTCTTACTGTGCTTGAAGGTACTACTGATTCAGAAGCTGCAAAAGATGTTTCTATGCACATCGCTGCCCTGAGACCTCTATATGTATCACGTGACGAAGTGACTTCTGATGAAATCGAGCGCGAGCGCAAAGTATTGACAGAACAGGCACTAAACGAAGGAAAGCCTGAAAAGATCGTTGAAAAAATGGTCCAAGGCCGCATCAATAAATTCTATGAAGAAATCTGTGTAAATGACCAGACTTTCGTTAAAAACCCAGATGTAAAAGTAGGAAAATTCGTTGAATCTAAAGGCGGCAAGATTGCAAGCTTCGTACGTTTCGAAGTGGGCGAAGGCATCGAGAAACGCCAGGATAACTTTGCTGAAGAAGTTATGAGCCAGGTTAAAAAAGACTGATTTCCTGAAATAAAGCAATGAAAATAGGGGACACCATGTGTTCCCTATTTTTCAAATATCTTGCTTCACGTTGAATATTAATTGAGATTTCACATGTTGGAGGTTTTTATGAGCAGCGCAAAATACAATCGTGTCGTATTAAAATTAAGCGGTGAAGCATTAGCGGGCAATCTGGGCTTCGGTCTTGATCCTGAGGTGATCAAATCTGTATCCGAACAGGTTAAGGAAGTTGCCGAACTGGGTGTTGAAGTAGCCGTAGTCGTTGGCGGTGGAAACATCTGGCGGGGCAAAATCGGCAGTGAAATGGGCATGGACCGGGCAACCGCCGATTACATGGGAATGCTTGCCACTGTCATGAACTCGCTGGCTCTGCAAGACAGTCTGGAGAACCAGGGAATTGAAACCAGGGTACAAACTTCCATTGAAATGAGGCAGGTGGCAGAGCCTTATATCAGAAGACGCGCAATCAGGCATCTTGAAAAGAAAAGAGTCGTCATCTTTGCAGCCGGCACTGGGAACCCTTATTTTTCAACCGATACAACCGCTGCGCTACGTGCTGCTGAAATTGAAGCAGAAGTTATCCTGATGGGCAAAAACAATGTGGATGGCGTCTATAATGCCGACCCGCAGAAAGATGAGAATGCAGTGAAGTACGAAGAGCTTTCCTACCTGGATGTGCTCAAAGAAGGCCTTGCAGTAATGGACTCCACCGCTTCTTCCCTATGTATGGACAATGACATACCTCTTATCGTGTTTTCGATCATGGAAAAGGGTAATATAAAACGAGCCGTTATGGGCGAAACTATTGGAACAATCGTCAGGGGGAAATAATGATGCCAAAACAAGTAACAGCAAATGCAAAAGATAGAATGGACAAGGCAATCGGCGCATACAGCCGGACGCTGGCAAGCATACGTGCAGGAAGGGCAAATGCCTCATTGCTTGACAGGATTACGGTCGATTATTACGGTGCACCTACTCCAATCAACCAGGTCGCTGGCATATCTGTGCCGGAAGCCCGTCTTCTGGTCATTCAGCCATATGACAAAACAGTCCTTGGTGAGATTGAAAAAGCAATCCTAAAGTCTGACCTGGGACTCAATCCAACAAACGATGGATCGGTTATCCGTCTTGCCATCCCGGCACTGACTGAAGAACGCCGTAAGGATTTGGTCAAACAGGTAAGGAAAGAATCTGAAGAGGCTAAAATCGCAGTCCGGAACGTACGCCGTGATGCAAATGATGACTTGAAAAAGCTTGAGAAAAATGGAGAAATCACTGAAGACGAGCTTCGCAGATATTCAGATGAAATCCAAAAAACAACAGATTCTTATATTGCCAAGGTAGATACAATTACCAAGGACAAAGAAAAAGAAATTCTTGAAGTTTAATTCACTCATAGTTACTCTATGCCCCTGTCAGAGGGGATTTTTTTTATTCTGTCTGTCATATGCCGTTATATTCAGTTCCATAGTTCTATCTTCTTATAGGGCGTGTATACTTAAGTAATCTGACTGCCGGACTAAACAGGATTCGGCATTCAGCTCCCAAAGTCGAAATACGCCCGGCCAGATTTTAATATCTGCCGGCGGTTTCAGTACTTTCCTGATATTTATAGGAGATTATCGGTTTTTTTGTTATTATTAAATAGATTCAAATCAATAAAGAACATACATATTGAAAATACTCTGTTCTAAATGAGTTTATTCAATGGGGGATACGTATTATGGAAATGTTTTTGAAACGGTTGAAAAATAAAGGCACCGCCACATTGGCGGATAAGATACTAGAAGTGAAAAAGCATCCCGTTCCGGGCCATATTGCGATTATCATGGATGGCAATGGCCGCTGGGCGAAAAAAAGGGCACTTCCAAGGGTTGCCGGACACCATGAAGGAATGAAGACAGTCAAGAAGATTACAAGGCTGGCCAGTGAACTTGGGGTTGAAGTATTAACCGTCTATGCGTTTTCCACTGAGAACTGGAAACGTCCGCAGACAGAAGTCGACTTCATCATGAAGCTGCCGGAGGAGTTTCTCGGCGCATTCCTGCCGGAGCTCATCGAGCAGAATGTCAGGGTGCAGATGATCGGGGAACCGGAAGCACTTCCTGCCCACACCCTCAAAGTGGTGCAGAAGGCAATGCGCGATACAGAGAAGAATACAGGGATGATCCTTAATTTCGCCCTGAATTATGGCAGCCGTTCTGAAATATTAGTGGCTATGAAGCACATGATGAAGGATATATCTGCCGGGGTCATAGGGCAGGAACAGATTGACGAAAAATTATTTTCCAGCTATCTGATGACAGATGGACTGGCTGATCCGGACCTGCTGATCCGGACGAGCGGAGAACTAAGGCTGAGCAATTTCATGCTCTGGCAGTCGGCCTATACTGAATTTTGGTTCACGGATGTATACTGGCCGGATTTCAGTGAGAGCCACCTCCTTCAGGCAGTTCATGATTATCAAAGCAGGTCCAGAAGATATGGCGGTGTATAAGCCTGTATGCGTAAGGGCATGTCCCGGGACATGCTTGAACATCAAACCGCTTAAATGAAGGTGAGGAAAAGTCAAGAATGAAACAAAGAATAATTACCGGTGTTATTGCAGCAGCCATTTTTCTGCCAATAGTTATCTACGGTGGATTCACTTTACTTGCAGCTGCGTATTTATTAGGCACGATTGGTTTATATGAACTGATAAGAATGAAGAAGCTGGCGGTTTTCAGCATTCCGTCCATCCTGTCCTTTATAGGTCTTTGGGTGGTCCTTCTTCCGGAAGGGGGCGTGGCATTCCTGCAAAAAGGGGATTACACAAAAACCTCGGTGGTCCTGATCCTGGTCCTGCTTCTTCTGTCATATACTGTCCTCTCAAAAAACAGGTTTAAATTTGAGGATGCAGGATTTTTGCTTCTGAGTGTCCTTTATGCGGGCATGGGCTTTTACTATCTGTATGAAACCAGGGCCCTGGACAATGGACTGGCTTATCTGTTCTTTACACTGTTTACGATCTGGGCAGCGGATTCCGGTGCTTACTTCATTGGGAAAGCCGCCGGGAAAAACAAGCTGTGGCCTGAAATCAGCCCCAATAAGACCATTGAGGGAGCCGTAGGCGGAATTGTCTGTGGACTCCTGGTTGCTGTAGTCTTTGCCTTATTTATCGACATACCAGAACCGCTATGGAAGCTTCTGGCCATATCGGTGTTTATCTCTGTTTTTGGGCAGATTGGGGATTTAGTACAGTCAGCTTACAAGAGAGTGTATGGGGTGAAGGACTCCGGAAAGCTGCTTCCGGGCCATGGAGGCGTGCTTGACCGTCTGGACAGCTTGATCTTTGTACTGCCCATCCTCCATCTGCTTCACTTCATTTGAAAGGGAAATACTACTGAAGGTTTTATAGGAGTTGAGTCCATTGAAAAACATCAGTCTTTTGGGAGCGACCGGCTCCATTGGAACACAGACGCTCGATATCATCCGGGAAAATCCGGATCAATTCCGTCTTACGGCCATCTCTTCCGGTAAGAATATGGAACTGACCAGGCAGATTATCCGTGAATTTTCACCAAAACTGGTTTCCGTCCAATCACAGGAAGACGGCATGGACTTGAAGCGTGAATTTTTAGGACAGGGCATATCCTTCACCTCCGGAGAAAAAGGACTTGTTGAAGCTGCATGCCATGCTGATACAGATATCGTTGTAAATGCTGTAATCGGAAGTGTGGGCCTAGAACCGACACTCCAGGCAATTGAGGAAAAGAAGGATATCGCAATAGCCAATAAAGAAACACTGGTAACTGCCGGACATTTGGTAATGGATGCAGCAAAAAGGCATGAAATCCACCTCCTGCCTGTTGACAGTGAGCACTCAGCTATCTTCCAGGCGCTCCAGGGTGAAAATGATAAAAATATCGAAAGCCTGATTATCACCGCTTCCGGCGGCAGCTTTCGTGACAGGACCCGTGAAGAGCTGAAGAACGTAACAGTCGTTGATGCGCTGAACCATCCCAACTGGTCGATGGGCGCCAAAATTACAATTGATTCTGCGACCATGATGAACAAAGGACTGGAAGTCATTGAGGCACATTGGCTTTATGATATGCCTTACGATAAAATAAAGGTGCTCCTTCACAGGGAGAGCATAATTCATTCAATGGTTGAATTCCACGACTCAAGTATCATAGCTCAGCTGGGTACGCCAGACATGAGGGTGCCCATCCAATATGCCCTTACTTTTCCTGAGCGGCTTGCCATGCCGATGGCCAAGAGGCTCAGCCTGGCGGAAACGGGTACCCTCCATTTTTCAGAAATGGATTACAAAAGGTTTCCAGCCCTTAGGTTTGCCTATGAAGCCGGCAGGGCGGGAGGCAGCATGACCTCGGTGCTGAATGCAGCCAATGAAGCGGCAGTCGCCAGGTTTTTGCGGGGCGAGGTTGGCTTCCTGCAAATTGAAGATTTGATAGAGAGGGCGCTTGAAAGGCACAATCTCATCCATGCCCCTGATTTAACTGCAATCCGCAGCATAGATGCCGAGACCAGGGAATATGTGAACACTATATAAATTAAAAGGTGGTTGATTAAGTGCAGACATTGCAGACAGTGATTGCCTTTATCCTAATTTTTGGAGCTCTTGTATTTTTCCATGAGCTGGGCCATCTCGTCTTTGCGAAGAGGGCTGGCATTCTATGCCGGGAATTTGCAATCGGGATAGGGCCTAAAGTATTTTCAGCCAGGCGGAATGAAACTCTTTATACAATCAGGCTGCTGCCCATAGGCGGGTATGTCAGGATGGCTGGCGAAGATGCAGACATCGCTGAAATCAAACCGGGCTACAGGGTAGGGCTCATCCTGAACGCTGACAGCATAGTTGAAAAGATCATCATCAATAATAAAGAAAAATATCCGGACATCAGGATCATAGAAGTTGAGAGGGCGGATCTCGAGCACAGCCTAACAATTAAAGGGTATGAAGACGGAGATGACGAAGCACTCCAAACCTTCAAGGTCCATCCGGAAGCGATGCTTGTTGAAGACGGAATGGAAAACCAAATTGTCCCTTATGACCGCCAGTTCGGTTCGAAAACACTTGGGCAGAGGACCATGGCCATTTTTGCAGGACCGATGATGAACTTCCTGCTGGCAATCGTCCTCTTCTGGATCATAGGTGCGCTGTCCGGCATAGTCGTGGACGAACCTAAACTCGGTTCCTTGACCAAGGACGGAGCAGCTGTGAGTTCAGGCCTAAAGAAAAATGATTCGGTCCAATCCATAGACGGTACAGAGGTATCCTCATGGATGGATATACAGGAAGCTATACAAAAGCATCCGGGGGAAGAGATTGCCTTTATAGTAGAAAGAGATGGCAAGACACTGGAAATCCCGGTTACACCGAAGGAAATTGTAAGGGAGAAGCAGAAGATAGGAGTTATCGGCGTATATCCGCCTGTAGAAAAGGACCCGTCCAAGGTGTTCGTCTCCGGCTTCACAGAGACTTATTTCTGGACGAAGCAGATCGGAATTATGCTCGGGCAGCTGGTTACCGGCCAATTTACGATCGATGCCCTATCCGGGCCGGTAGGAATTTATAAGTCCACCGAGGAAGTCGCGAAGACGGGGGTCATCTCCCTGTTCAAATGGGCGGCAGTGCTGAGCATCAACCTTGGAATCATGAATCTGCTGCCAATTCCGGCACTTGATGGGGGACGGCTGTTGTTCTTTGCCGTCGAAGCAGTGCGCGGCAAACCGATCGACCGCCAAAAAGAGGGAGTCGTCCATTTTATCGGCTTTGCGCTCCTTATGCTCCTGATGCTGGTCGTAACCTGGAATGATATCCAGCGCTTTTTCCTATAAAGGAGAGCTTTAAGCTCATGGGCAGAAGGAGGTCAAGTTTCCTTCTGCCCCGTAATTTTCTTGAATAAACAGATGGGGTGCTATTAGATGAAACAAAGTATGACACTTATTCCTACACTGAGGGAAGTTCCGGCCGATGCAGATACGAAAAGCCATCAGCTGCTGCTGCGAGCAGGATTTATCAGACAGAATTCAAGCGGAGTTTACAGCTATCTCCCGCTCGCCAGGAAGGTTCTTCAAAAAATAGAAGGTGTTATCCGTGAGGAAATGGAAGCAGCAGATGCTGTCGAACTGCTGATGCCTGCCCTGCAGCAGGCGGAGCTTTGGCAGGAATCCGGCCGCTGGTATACATACGGCTCGGAACTGATGCGCCTGAAGGATCGAAATGAAAGGGAATTTGCACTTGGTGCCACCCATGAAGAAGTGATAACAAGCATCATCAGGGATGAAATTAAATCATATAAAAGGCTGCCGCTGGCCCTTTACCAGATTCAGACAAAGTTCCGTGATGAAAAACGCCCGCGTTTTGGACTTCTAAGGGGCAGGGAGTTTATCATGAAAGATGCGTACTCCTTCCATGCTGACCAGGAGAGCCTCGATGACACCTATGAGAAGATTTTTACCGCCTATAGCAATATCTTCCGACGCTGCGGACTCGACTTCAGGGCAGTTATAGCCGACTCAGGGGCAATGGGCGGCAAGGATACCCATGAATTCATGGTGCTTTCAGATATTGGTGAAGACACAATTGCCTATTCTGATACATCTGATTATGCAGCCAATATTGAAATGGCCCCTGTGACCGAAGACTATGAACGTCCGGCAGGGGAGGAACAGCCTCTTGAAAAGGTGCATACGGAAAATCAAAAATCAATAGAAGAGGTTGCGGCTTTCCTAAATACATCCAAACAAAATCTTATCAAATCACTTGTCTTTAAAGCAGACGATAAATATGTTCTGGTTCTGGTCAGAGGCGATTACGAGATCAATGATATCAAGCTGAAGAATCTGCTTGAAGCGTCTTCTGTGGAATTGGCCAGCCACCCCGAAGTGACAGAGGCGGCTGGATGCGAGCCGGGCTCTATCGGACCTGTTGGCATTTCCCGCGACCTTGAGATCATAGCAGATCATAGCGTCAAATCTGTCCTGAACGGAGTCTGCGGAGCAAATACAGAGGATTATCATTATGTGAATGTAAATCCGGACCGTGATTTTACGGTTTCACGCTATGCTGATCTCCGCTTCATCCAAGAGGGTGACAAGTCCCCGGATGGCAGCGGGCTCATCAAATTTGCCAAGGGCATTGAAGTCGGCCATGTATTCAAGCTGGGTACGCGCTACAGTGAAGCAATGAATGCTTCATTCCTTGACGAGAACGGCCGCTCACAAGCCATGATCATGGGCTGCTATGGTATTGGGGTATCAAGGACGCTGGCGGCTGTGGCTGAACAGTTCAATGATGAAAGAGGGCTCATCTGGCCGGCAAACCTCGCACCATTTACTGTGCATGTTATCCCGGTCAATGTTAAAGATGAAAGCCAGCGGACTCTTGCAGATGACATTTACAAGGAACTGAAGTCGTCCGGACTTGAAGTGCTGATTGATGACCGGCCGGAGCGGGCTGGAGTTAAATTTGCAGATTCAGACCTGATTGGCATCCCGGTAAGAATCACAGCCGGCAAGAGGGCGGCCGAGGGTATCGTTGAAATCAAAATCCGCAAAACCGGCGAAACCATTGAAGCCGGTAAAGACGAACTCAAAGAAATAATCCAGAAACACCTGGTTTAACAGATTAGTCCAGGGAGCCTCCCGCTCCCTGGACTTTTTTTTGTGAAGGCGGCCAGAAGAAGATTTCCTTAGATATGCCTGAGTGAATCTGTCTTTTTGCCAGGATGAAAACATTGGTGGTTTTAACCGGTAGATGACTGCAGGAAGTGTGTTATAATAACCTGTGCTATTAAACAAATTGTTTTATATGGGGGAGAGATTTATATAAATGGATCAGCATCCATATCCAAAAAAACATAGATTTCAGCTCTTGCTCCAGCAGCTTGATTTAACTGAAGATGCATTTGTTAAACATTTTACCGATGCTGAAATAGAAAAGCTTTTTGTAGAACGGGAATCAAAAAAATGGCATTTTACCTTTAAACTGCCTGCCTTGATCCCCTGCAGTGTATATACCAGATTTTCTGTACAGCTCGTCCAGTCCTTTGCCCATATTGCCAAGGTATCCTTCTCGTTATCGGTAGAAAACCCGCAGCCGACAGAAGAACTGGTAAGGGAATATTGGAACAGCTGTATCAAAGAAATAGACGGGATGTCACCCGCGCTTTTGTCTCTATTGAACGAACAGATGCCTAAGCTTAAGGGCAATAAGATCGTCATTTCAGCGCGCAATGAAGCAGAAGCAGGGCAGCTGAAAAGGAAATATGCAGGAATGATAGCCAATATCTATCAATCACTCGGATTTCCGATGTTTTCAATAGATCCGGAGGTAGCTCCGGAAGGAGAAAACAAGGATTATAAGCTTTTCCTTGAGCAAAAACAAAAAGAAGATCAAGAGCGGGGTCTTGCTGCACTTGTGGAAATGCAGAAAAAGGAAAGCGAGAAAGCCAGTGATGATGGTGCATTTGACGGACCTCTTGTCATTGGATACAAAATTAAGGAAGATGCCGACTTCCGCAGGCTCGAAAATGTCATAGATGAAGAACGCCGCATCGCTATCGAGGGGTATGTATTTGATGCAGAGACACGTGAACTGAGGAGCGGCCGGACTTTGTTGACCTTCAAGGTTACGGATTATTCAAGCTCAATCCTCGTGAAAATGTTTTCACGCGATAAAGAAGATGCCGTCCAGCTGGCGAGAATCAAAAAAGGCATGTGGGTAAGGGTACAGGGAAGCATCCAGAACGATACCTTTGTCCGGGACCTGGTCATGATTGCCAATGACATCAATGAAATCAAAGCCAAAGGCCGTTCTGACACTGCCCCTGAGAATGAAAAAAGGGTAGAGCTGCACCTTCATAGTCCGATGAGTGCCATGGACGCTGTTTCCTCTGTAGGCTCATTGGTTGCCCAGGCAAAAAAATGGGGCCATAAAGCTGTGGCAATCACCGATCATTCCAATGTGCAAAGCTTCCCGGAAGCATTCAGCGCGGGAAAGAAGAATGACATCAAAGTTTTATACGGACTAGAAGCGAATCTCGTAAACGACGGCGTGCCGATTGCATATAACCCGCAAAACAGGGTCCTGGCTGACGATACTTACGTGGTGTTTGATGTTGAAACAACCGGCCTTTCCGCTGTATATGATACCATCATCGAACTGGCAGCGGTCAAAATCCATGACGGGGAAATTATCGACAGGTTCGAGTCGTTCGCCAATCCGCATCATCCACTGTCTGCCACGACCATCGACCTTACCGGGATCACGGATGATATGGTGGAAAATGCCCCGGAAGTGGATGAAGTGATTACAAAGTTCAAGGAATGGACAGGAAATTCCATTCTCGTTGCCCATAATGCAAGCTTTGATATGGGCTTCCTGAATGTCTGCTATAAAAAACTCGGATTTGGAAAGGCCCAGAATCCGGTCATCGATACACTTGAGCTAGGCAGGTTCCTTTATCCAGAAATGAAGAATCACCGCCTCAATACTCTTACCAAGAAGTTTGACATAGATTTGACCCAGCATCACCGGGCGATATACGATGCCGAAGCCACAGGGTACCTTATGCTCAAAATGCTGAAGGATTCACTGGAGCATGGAATTGAAAATCACAGCCAATTGAACGACAATATGGGCAAAGGGAATTCATACCAGCGCTCCAGACCTTCACACTGTACACTTCTTGCAGTAAATGAAACCGGCTTGAAAAATATGTTTAAACTGGTGTCCATCTCACACCTTGAGTACTTTTACCGTGTGCCTAGAATCCCAAGATCTCTTCTTCAGAAGTATCGGGAAGGAATTCTGGTAGGCTCAGGCTGTGACAAAGGGGAAGTCTTTGAAGGAATGATGCAGAAATCCTTCGAGGAAGTTGAAGAAATCGCCGAATTCTACGATTATCTTGAAATCCAGCCCAAAGAGGTCTATGCACACCTGATTGAACTGGAATATGTGCGGGATGAAATATCCCTTGAAGGAATAATCAAAAATATCGTCAAGCTTGGCGAAAAAATGGATAAACCTGTGGCTGCAACAGGGAATGTCCATTATAAAGATCCAGAAGATAAGATTTACCGCAAAATCCTGGTAAGCTCCCAGGGGGGCGCAAACCCGTTGAACAGGCATAAACTCCCTGATGTCCATTTCCGTACCACCGATGAAATGCTGCAGGCATTTTCCTTCCTCGGTGAGGAAAAGGCTAAGGAAGTGGTCATAAAAAATCCTAACGCGATCGCTGACAAAATTGAGGAAATCAAAGTCATTAAAGATGATCTTTATACCCCTAAAATTGAGGGAGCGGAAGAAGAGGTCCGGGAAATGAGCTACAACATGGCCCGCAGCATCTACGGAGACTCACTGCCCGAACTGGTTGAAGCAAGGCTTGAGAAAGAACTGAAAAGTATTATTGGCCACGGCTTTGCCGTAATTTACCTTATTTCGCATAAGCTTGTTAAAAAATCTCTTAATGACGGCTATCTCGTTGGATCGAGGGGATCGGTGGGATCATCATTTGTGGCGACCATGACGGAAATCACAGAAGTCAACCCGCTGCCTCCGCACTATGTCTGTCCGTCCTGCAAACATTCTGAGTTCTTTAATGACGGTTCCATCGGATCCGGCTTTGACCTGCCTGATAAAACCTGTCCGGAATGCGGCACCGCCTATAAAAAGGACGGCCACGATATCCCATTTGAAACTTTCCTGGGCTTCAAGGGAGATAAAGTTCCTGATATCGACTTAAACTTCTCGGGTGAATATCAGCCGCGTGCCCATAACTATACGAAGGAATTATTCGGTGAGGAGTATGTGTACCGTGCAGGTACAATCGGTACCGTGGCTGAAAAGACTGCCTATGGCTATGTGAAGGGCTATGCCTCTGATCATAATCTCCATATCCGCAACGCAGAAGTGGACAGGCTGGTGTCCGGCTGTACTGGTGTGAAACGGACCACAGGGCAGCATCCGGGCGGAATCATTGTTGTCCCGGACTATATGGAGATATTCGATTTTTCTCCGATCCAATTTCCCGCGGATGATAGGAATTCAGAATGGAAAACCACCCACTTCGATTTCCATTCCATTCATGATAATCTGCTGAAGCTGGATATTCTCGGCCACGATGACCCGACCGTCATCAGGATGCTGCAGGACTTGAGCGGAATCGATCCGAAAACGATCCCTACCGATGATCCGGTCGTTATGAAGATATTCAGCGGTACGGAATCTCTTGGAGTAACCGAAGAACAAATTATGTGTAAGACCGGTACACTCGGCATTCCGGAGTTTGGTACCAGATTTGTCCGGCAGATGCTTGAAGATACCAAGCCAACGACCTTTTCGGAGCTTGTCCAGATCTCTGGCCTCTCTCACGGTACCGACGTCTGGCTTGGTAATGCGCAGGAACTGATCCATAACAAAATCTGTAACTTGAGTGAAGTTATCGGGTGCCGTGACGATATTATGGTATATCTGATTTATCAGGGACTCGAACCTTCGCTTGCCTTCAAGATCATGGAATCGGTGCGTAAAGGAAAAGGGCTGTCTGATGAATTTGAAGCGGAAATGCGCAAGAATGAAGTGCCTGAGTGGTACATCGATTCCTGCAAAAAGATTAAATATATGTTCCCTAAGGCGCATGCTGCAGCCTATGTATTGATGGCTGTAAGGATTGCTTACTTCAAAGTTCATCATCCGATCCTGTACTATGCCGCTTATTTCACTGTAAGGGCGGAAGATTTTGATATTGAGGCGATGACCAGGGGCTCACAGGCCATCAGGTCAAAAATAGAAGAAATCAATGCCAAGGGCCTCGACGCCTCGACCAAGGAGAAAAATCTGTTGACGGTGTTGGAACTGTCATTGGAAATGTGTGAAAGAGGATTTTCCTTCAAGAAAATCGATCTCTACAAATCACATGCCTCCGAGTTCATCATTGACGGCAATTCATTGATTCCTCCTTTCAACTCCCTGCCTGGACTCGGGACAAACGTGGCCCTGAACATCGTCCGTGCAAGGGAAGAAGGGGAATTCCTATCCAAGGAAGATCTTCAGCAGCGCGGCAAGGTATCCAAGACCATCCTTGAATATCTGGATAAACAGGGCTGCCTGGAATCCCTTCCAGACCAGAATCAATTGTCACTATTCTAATGAGTTTAATAAATGAGGTTCATAGCGGAAACTTGCTGTGAACCTCATTTTCTTTTTATTAGCGAGGCTATCTATACAGGGTCATGGAGGCAGGGAAAAGATCATAAAGACCAAATCTGCTTGAATCTGAAGAGAAAAGGTTTCAAAAGGAGGATTAGATCCAAATGCCGCTCAGATTCAATGAGGAATGGTGGTAAATGAACCAGTAGAACCAAAAGTGTCTGGGAGGGATCTCATGAGAAATGGCCGCAAAAGATTCATTAGAACCAAAAACGGCTAAAATCTCATGAGAAATGGTCGCAAAAGATTCATTAGAACCAAAAACGGCTAAAATCTCATGAGAAATGGTTGTAAAGGACTCATTAGAACCAAAACAAGCTAAAATCTCATGAGAAATGGTTGTAAAGGAATCATTAGAACCAAAACAAGCTCAAATCTCACAATAAATGGTCGTAAAGGAATCCTGTTCATTAGGGTTTATGCAAGTAGAAGAAATCAGGGAACTTTAAAATTTCCATGGACAGCCTTTAGCGTATAAAGAAATTCCATGGCTTAACCTGCCGGCTAAAACATTGTACAAACCGCTCAGGACCCGTCTAAACCTGGAAATCCGGTTCGCAGGCATTCTTCAGATTTGCATAAACAATCTGGTTATGGTATATTTTTATTGGAAATACTAAGCGGAGCGAGGAGAGTGGGGAAACCCACTCTTTCGTGTTGTTTACATAATTTTTTGTCGGCTGAACGAAAGCAGGAGGATCCTTCCTGCTTCTTTCATACAAAAACACTACTTCTTTCTTATTACAAGGAGGGATCACATGAGCAATAAAGTTACAGAAATAGTGGAGCAGCTGGTGCTTCCTATTGTTAAAGAGCTTCATTTAGAATTAGTGGATATTGAATATGCAAAAGAAGGAAAGAACTGGTTTCTTAGAGTATTTATAGATAAAGAGGGCGGCGTCGACATTGAGGAATGCGGCACTGTCAGCGAGCGTCTCTCCGAGAAGCTCGATGAAACCGATCCTATTCCTTATAATTATTTCCTTGAGGTATCCTCTCCGGGCGCAGAACGGCCGCTCAAGAAAGCAGAGGATTTTACGAAATCAATCGGTAAGAATGTTTTTATTAAAACGTATGAACCAATTGACGGCCTGAAAGAATTCGAAGGTGCCTTATTGGCATTTGACGGCCAGACAGTAACAGTAGCCATGAAAATTAAGACACGCAGCAAAACAGTAGAAATTCCTTATGAAAAAGTGGCCAAAGCCAGGCTTGCAGTGACTTTCTAAGGACATAGGCAAAATTTAATTAGGGGGATAAAAAAATGAGCAGTGAAATGCTTGATGCCCTTATCCATTTGGAAAAGGAAAAAGGCATCTCAAGGGATGTTATAATTGAAGCGATTGAAGCCGCATTGGTTTCAGCTTACAAAAGGAACTTTAACCAGGCACAAAATGTGCGTATTGATATGAACCTGGAAAGAGGCTCAATGAGGGTATTTGCCCGCAAAGATGTAGTTGACCAGGTGTTTGACCCCAGGCTTGAAATTTCTATTGAAGATGCACAGCAGATCGATCCGAACTATCAGGTCGAAGATGTCGTGGAAATGGAGGTCACTCCAAAGGATTTCGGCCGTATCGCTGCCCAGACAGCAAAACAGGTTGTGACACAGCGTGTGAGGGAGGCAGAAAGAGGCATCATCTATTCCGAGTTCATTGACCGGGAAGAAGATATCATGACAGGAATCGTCCAAAGGCAGGATTCCAGGTTTATCTACGTAAGTCTTGGAAAAATTGAAGCGCTCCTCCCAATCAACGAGCAGATGCCTAATGAGCATTATAAACCGCATGACCGTATCAAGGTTTTCCTGACTAAGGTCGAAAAAACATCAAAAGGTCCGCAGATCTTTGTTTCAAGGACTCATCCCGGACTTTTGAAAAGATTATTTGAAATTGAGGTTCCTGAAATATATGACGGAACGGTCGAGATTAAATCAGTGGCCCGTGAAGCTGGAGACCGCTCGAAGATTTCCGTGCATTCAGAAAATACGGAGGTCGACCCGGTCGGATCATGTGTGGGTCCAAAGGGACAAAGGGTCCAGGCAATTGTCAATGAACTTAAGGGCGAAAAAATTGATATTGTGAAGTGGTCCGAGGATCCGGTTGTCTTTGTAGCGAATGCTTTAAGTCCGTCAAAGGTTCTTGAAGTCATTGTTTCTGAAGATGAAAAGGCTACAACCGTCATCGTGCCTGACTTCCAGCTTTCCCTTGCCATCGGGAAGCGCGGACAGAATGCAAGGCTTGCGGCAAAGCTTACAGGCTGGAAAATTGATATCAAGAGTGAGTCGGAAGCGCGTGAAGCAGGCATCTACCCAGTGGATAATGAAGAGCTGCTTACCTTCAGTGACGGTGATGACGATTTGATAGATGAATAAGTGAGGTGGCGCCAATGATCAGCCGCAAGAAAATCCCTATGAGAAAATGTGTTGCGACAGGAGAAATGAGGCCAAAGAAGGAGCTAATCCGGATAGTGCGCAGCAAAGAGGGAGAAGTTTCCGTGGATCCAACCGGGAAAAAGTCCGGAAGGGGAGCTTATCTGACTCTTGATAAAGAAGTGATCCTTTTGGCAAAAAAGAAGAACACACTGGCGAATCAGCTTGGAGCGGCGGTTGACCCTTCCATCTACGATGAGCTCATTGCTCTTTGTGAAAAGGAGAAACGCTGACTGCTATGAAGAATGTGCCGTGGGTTTCATTGCTTGGAATGGCGGCCCGTGCAAGGAAAGTCATCTCCGGTGAAGAACTGGTCGTCAAAGAAGTCAGGAATAATAAAGCTAAATTGGTCATCCTGGCAAATGACGCCTCAGCCAATACAGAAAAAAAAGTAACAGATAAGTGCAGATTTTATAAAGTGCCGCTCTATAGAGCGGAAGACAGGTTTGTGCTTGGTCAGGCAATCGGTAAAGACGCCCGTGTAACAGTTGCAGTCCTCGACGAGGGTTTTGCAAAAAAACTTCAGACGTTGCTCGATTAAATTTTTATGGGGGTGAACGTATGACGAAGATACGTGTATACGAATATGCAAAAAAGCACAATGTTTCAAGCAAGGACGTCATTACGAAACTAAAAGAAATGAATATAGAGGTAACCAATCATATGACAGCAATCGACGATTCCACAGTAAACAAATTAGACAGTGCATATAAACCAGAAAACAAAAATGCTAAGGCGAATCCGGCAGGCACTCAAAAGCCAGCTCCTAAACAAAACCAGAATAGGCCGCAGAACAGCCCGGCCCAGGGTACAGCAGCCAAAAAGACTTATGAAGAGATGGGCAGCGACAACAGCACCAATAAGCAGAAGCTGACAAAAAAGCCAGCCAGCAAACCAGGGCAGAGCAGCAATAATTCCAAAGGCGGCGGCTTCAATAACAAGGGCGGCAATAACAGGAATAATAAAAACAATAATAGAAACAGAAATAATAAACGGCCTCAAACATCTACCTACCAGGCTCCTCCGCGCAAGGAAAGGGAACTGCCGAAAAAGATTACGTTTACCGAATCTTTGACAGTAGCGGAACTCGGGAAGAAGCTCCACAGGGAACCGTCTGAACTCATTAAAAAGCTGTTCCTGTTAGGTGTGATGGCTACCATCAACCAAACACTTGATAAAGATGCAATTGAGTTAATCTGTTCCGAATATGGGGTAGAGGTAGAAGAAGAGATCAAAGTCGACCTGACTGACCTTGAAACTCTTGCTGCGGAAGAGGATGCTCCAGAAAATCTCACAGAGCGCCCGGCAGTCGTCACCATCATGGGACACGTCGATCATGGTAAAACGACACTTCTTGATTCCATCAGGAACACGAAGGTAACCGAAGGCGAAGCAGGCGGGATCACTCAGCATATCGGTGCTTATCAGGTAGAAGTGAATGACAAGAAAATCACGTTCCTGGACACTCCGGGACATGCTGCCTTCACAACGATGCGTGCGCGTGGAGCCAAGGTGACGGACATTACTATTTTAGTAGTCGCTGCCGATGACGGAGTAATGCCTCAGACCATTGAAGCGATCAACCATGCTAAAGCTGCAGAAGTGCCGATAATCGTGGCTGTGAACAAAATGGATAAGCAAGGGGCAAATCCTGACCGTGTTATGCAGGAACTGTCTGAGCGTGAACTGGTACCGGAAGCTTGGGGCGGGGACACGATTTTTGTACCTATTTCCGCTAAAAATGGCGAAGGGATTGAAAGTCTTCTCGAAATGATCCTGCTCGTCAGTGAAGTGGAAGAGTATAAGGCAAATCCTGACCGCAAGGCGTCCGGATCTGTAATTGAGGCCCAGCTGGATAAAGGGCGCGGAGCAGTTGCTACTCTGCTCGTACAGAATGGCACACTGAAGATCGGAGATCCAATCGTTGTAGGAAATACATTCGGCCGTGTAAGGGCCATGGTCAATGACCTTGGGCGCCGCGTGAAGGAAGCCGGTCCGTCTACACCGGTAGAGATTACCGGACTTAATGAAGTACCGCAGGCAGGAGATCTTTTCATCGTGTTTGATGACGAAAAGACAGCACGCCAGGTCGGGGAAGCTCGTTCACAGAGACAGGTTCAATCAAGCCGTACGGAAAAAGCCCGTGTGACGCTCGATAACCTCTTCGAACAGATGAAGCAGGGCGAAGTGAAGGACATCAACCTGATCGTCAAAGCGGACGTTCAAGGCTCTGTTGAAGCCATGTCAGCTTCTCTCCGTAAAATTGAAGTGGAGGGTGTCAAGGTTAAGATCATTCACTCCGGTGTCGGAGCAATCAATGAATATGACATTATGCTGGCAACTGCATCCAATGCGATCGTGATAGGGTTTAATGTGCGTCCGGATGTAAATGCTAAGCGTGCAGCGGAATCTGAAAATGTTGATATCCGCCTGCACCGCATCATCTATAAAGTCATCGAAGAAATAGAAGCTGCCATGAAGGGGATGCTTGATCCTGAATTTGAGGAAAAAATCATCGGACAGGCGGAAGTACGTACAACCTTCAAGGTTTCCAAAGTCGGAACCATTGCAGGTTCTTATGTAACGGACGGCAAAATCACACGTGACAGCGGAATCCGCTTGATCAGGCAGGGAGTTGTCATCTTCGAAGGTGAAATCGATGCCCTCAAACGTTTCAAGGATGACGCGAAAGAGGTTTCACAAGGTTACGAATGTGGAATAACCATTAAAAACTACAATGATCTTAAAGAAGGCGACGTTATCGAAGCGTATGTCATGGAGGAAATTGAGCGCAAATGATCGGCCATGCCGAATTTGAGTGCCTGATCTATGATGCCCATTCGTTGAAGGAAAAACGAGCCGTCCTGCAAAGGATCATAACTAGACTTAAACAAAAATTCAATATCTCGGTCGCAGAGACCGGACACCAGGATGTATGGCAGAGAACACAGCTTTCCATCGTCACGGTGTCCTCGTCAAGACAGGTCTCCGAAAAGGAGCTGCAGCGTGCGCTTCAGTTCCTGGATTCTTTTCCGGAAATCGAGCGGACCATAACTGAGGTAGAATGGCTTTAGACGAGCGGGGTGAAAACATGAGCCTACGTGCAAACAGAGTTGGCGAACAGATGAAGAAAGAGCTTAGCGAGATCATCGGCCGTAAGATTAAAGATCCGAGAATCGGATTCGTAACGGTCACCGATGTGGAAGTAACCGGGGATCTGCAGCAGGCGAAGGTATATATTTCTGTCCTTGGCGATGAAGAGCAGAGGCAGAATACATTAAAAGGGCTTGCCAAGGCTAAAGGATTTATCCGTTCCGAAATTGGACAGAGAATCCGCCTTAGGAAAACTCCTGAAATCTTCTTTGAATTTGATGAATCAGTAGATTATGGCAACAGAATTGAAAATCTGCTGACCCAGATTCATAAGGATGAAGGAGCGGACAAAGAGTAAGCTGCTTTACAAATGCAAGAGGCCGGCTCACTTTCTGAGCCGGCCTTTTCTATACATAATTTTTAAAGCACCCCACTCAGGGCCGGGCATGACCTGGTGGAGTCCCGGCCGGGTACACCCCTTGCAGGGTGTGTAATTTCTTTAGGGAGGCAAAAGGATTGGAAGGTATTTTACCGCTTTTTAAACCAAAAGGGATGACATCCCATGACTGTGTTTTTAAACTCAGGAAGATATTGGGCACGAAAAAAGTAGGCCATACAGGAACACTGGACCCGGATGTGACCGGTGTTCTTCCTATCTGTGTCGGAAGAGCAACAAAAATAGCTGAGTATGTAACCGATGCTGGAAAAGAGTATGAAGGGGAAGTCACCCTGGGCTTTTCCACTGACACGGAGGACGCGTCCGGGCAATTGGTGGAAAGGGCAGAGGTTGACAGAGATATTTCGATCGGTGAAATCCAGGGTGTACTTGAGGAACTTACAGGGAGGATCACTCAAACCCCGCCCATGTTCTCAGCGGTAAAAGTGAATGGTAAAAGGCTTTATGAATATGCACGGGCAGGCATTGAAGTGGAAAGGCCGTCCAGGGAAATCTCCATATACAGCCTTAATCTGCTGAGTGAGGATATTGTGAAGAACGAGGAAGAGGGTACCCTGAGTTTCAGGTTCCGTGTCAGCTGCAGCAAAGGCACTTATATCCGTACACTGGCTGTGACAATCGGTGAAAAGCTGGGTTATCCGGCACATATGTCGGAATTGATCCGCACCAGGTCATCTTCATTCTCGCTTGAAGACTGTTTTACATTCGAACAAATAGAGGAAAAGCTGGCGCTCCATGAGCCGGTACTGCAGCCTCTCGAAGCAGGAATTGCACATTTGCCTAAACTATTGATTAGTGATAAAGTAGCAGAGAAAATTAAAAACGGGGCTGTGATTGAGCAGCCAGCTGAGCTCCAGATAGAAGAAGGCCAGCCATTCATCATGATGGACAGCCTTGGACGGGCACTTGCCATCTATCAGCTCCACCCTTCAAAAAAAGGCCTCATCAAACCGGTGAAGGTACTCAGGATTGATTAAACAACTGTTATACAGGCACTTGCTAAAGGAAGAGGAGAATGCAAGTTGAAGGTTTATTATCTGGATCATCCTCATCAGCATAATAAAGAAGAATTCCCACCTCATGTCCTGGCTCTCGGCTTCTTTGATGGTGTCCATCTGGGCCACATGCAGGTCATCGGGGCAGCACGGGAGCTGGCAAGGAAAGAAGGCATGCCGCTGTCGGTCATGACCTTTGATCCCCACCCATCCGCCGTCCTTGGGAAAGGGACGAGGGTGATTCAATATATCACACCGCTGCAGGAGAAAATCAAGCTGATCGAAGCACTTGGGGCCGATCAGTTATTCATCGTTCATTTTACCGAAGAATTTGCAAAACTGCTTCCCCAGGAATTTGTGGATCAATACATTATCGGACTCAATGTCAAACAGGTGATGGCCGGATTCGATTATTCCTATGGGAGATTAGGAAGAGGGAGTATGGAGACCATGCCATTTCATTCTCGTAAACAATTTACTGCCAATACCATTGGAAAGCACGCCGTAAACGGGGAGAAGGTCAGCTCGACCAAGATCCGTGAATATCTGTCGCAGGGAAGGACTGAAGAACTTCCTGAACTTCTCGGCCGGTTTTATAAAACGGCAGGAACCGTGATTCATGGTGAAAAGAGAGGCAGACAGTTAGGCTTTCCAACTGCGAATATTGCTCTGGGGGATGATTTCATCTATCCCGCAACCGGCGTGTATGCAGTAAAAGTCCTGCATGACGGCAGCTCGTATAACGGTGTATGCAATGTTGGCTACAAGCCAACCTTTCATGATAAAAAGCCCGATCATCCGAATGTAGAAGTCCATATCTTTGATTTTGACAGCAGCATCTATGGAGAATCGGTTGAAATTGAATGGCACAGAAGGCTGCGCAGTGAGAAGAAATTCGGCAGTCTCGAGGAGCTCGTTGCACAGATTGCAATGGACAAAGAGGAAGCAAAGGATTATTTTTCAAAATAATGACCGGGAAACAGGCTGCAGCCGGAAAAATACCGGCTAAACACTTGATTTCTTAGGAGAAATCTTATATAGTATTATTTGTATGAGATGAACCACTACTTGGCAGAGCGAGTCTCCAACGCCTGCTCAGTTTTCGGGGATTTTTACAAGAATAATTGGAGGTGAACTAGATGGCAATCACTAAAGAACGTAAAAACCAACTAATCGGTGAGTACGCAACTCACGAAGGGGATACTGGGTCTCCAGAGGTTCAAATTGCTGTCCTTACTGAAGAAATCAACAATTTGAATGATCATCTTCGCACTCATAAGAAAGACCACCACTCACGCCGCGGTCTTCTTAAGATGGTAGGTCGTCGCCGTAACTTGCTGACTTACCTGCGTAACAAAGATGTTACTCGTTACCGTGAACTAATCAACAGATTAGGATTACGCCGATAATTTACGAAAGAAAGCGGGAACTATTCCCGCTTTTTTGTATATAAGAATTTTTTACATACAAAAAAGCAGCTGCCATACATACATAATCTTGAGGAATGTGCGCATCCGGTCTGCTGTGCCGGTTTATAATAAGCCGGCGCAGGGAAAATAATTCCTGATTTAATCATAAAGTTAAAGATAATTATTGTTATTCCAGTGTTTTTTCGTGCATAATATGAATAGTTTGTTTTATTTACGCATATGTCACATTCACATATATATACCATTAGCAGGACCCTGTATACATAAGAGCCGGCTAATTGATAAAGAATGTCTTAGTGAGAATTAGAGAGGGGTTTTATACTTAATGGAACAAAATAAACAAACATTTTCCCTGGAATGGGCGGGCCGTCCGCTGACAGTCGAAATCGGCCAGCTGGCCAAGCAGGCAAACGGGGCTGCATTGATCCGTTATGGAGATACGGTGGTACTCAGCACTGCAACTGCATCTAAGGAACCAAAAAGCGTAGATTTCTTCCCGCTGACTGTCAATTATGAAGAAAGACTTTATGCGGTTGGGAAAATCCCCGGCGGATTCATCAAAAGAGAAGGCCGTCCGAGTGAAAAAGCAATCCTTGCCAGCCGCCTGATCGACCGTCCGATCCGTCCTCTGTTCGCTGACGGCTTCCGAAACGAAGTCCAGGTAGTCAGCATGGTAATGAGCGTTGACCAGGATTGTTCATCCGAAATGGCTGCCATGTTCGGCTCGTCACTTTCCCTGACTGTCTCGGATATCCCGTTTGAAGGACCAATCGCCGGAGTGGTTGTTGGCCGTGTTGATAACAAGTTCATTATCAACCCTTCCATCAGCCAGATGGAAAAGAGCGATATCAACCTTATTGTGGCAGGAACTAAGGATGCCATCAACATGGTAGAAGCGGGTGCCGATGAAGTACCTGAAGAAGTGATGCTTGAAGCCATCATGTTTGGCCATGAAGAAATCAAACGCCTGATCGCCTTCCAGGAAGAGATCGCTGCTGTGGTCGGCAAAGAAAAAACAAAAGTCGCCCTTTATGAGGTGGATCAAGACCTCGAGCAGGAAATCCGCAGCCTGTGTGAAGCTGACATCAATAAAGCTGTTCAGGTTCAGGAAAAGCATGCTAGAGAAGATGCAATCAAACAGGTCAAGGACCGTGTTGTAGCTGAATATGAAGAAAAAGAAGCTGATGATGCTGTCATCAAGCAGGTAAAGGAAATTCTTTCAAAATTTGTAAAAGCAGAAGTGCGCAGGCTCATCACTGAGGAGAAAGTCCGTCCGGATGGAAGGAACCCGGATGAAATCCGCCCGCTTGCCTCCGAAGTTGGCATCCTGCCCCGCACTCATGGTTCAGGACTGTTTACAAGGGGACAAACCCAGGCTCTTTCCATTTGTACGCTTGGTGCACTGGGAGATGTTCAAATCCTTGACGGCCTTGGCGTAGAGGAATCAAAACGCTTCATGCACCATTATAACTTCCCGCATTTCAGTGTGGGGGAAACAGGATTCATGCGCGGCCCGGGACGCCGTGAAATCGGCCATGGTGCTCTTGGTGAAAGGGCGCTTGAACCAGTCCTGCCGTCAGAGAAGGATTTCCCGTACACCATCCGTTTGGTTGCAGAAGTTCTTGAGTCCAACGGTTCTACTTCACAGGCTAGCATCTGTGCAAGTACTTTGGCCATGATGGATGCTGGTGTGCCGATTAAATCACCGGTTGCCGGTATTGCCATGGGTCTGATTAAATCTGGCGAGAACTATACAGTCCTTACTGATATCCAGGGCATGGAAGACCATCTGGGCGATATGGACTTCAAGGTGGCCGGAACAGCGAAGGGTGTTACCGCCCTGCAGATGGATATCAAGATTGAGGGGTTATCCAGGGACATCCTTGAAGAGGCGCTTCAGCAGGCCAAGCGGGGCCGTATGCATATCCTTGAACATATGCTTACCGCCATTGCTGAGCCTCGCACAGAGCTTTCTCGGTATGCACCAAAGATCCTGACGATGGCGATCAACCCTGATAAGATCCGCGATGTTATCGGACCAAGCGGAAAACAAATCAACAAAATCATCGAAGAAACAGGAGTCAAGATAGATATTGAACAGGACGGAACGGTATTCATCTCGTCCACAAATGAAGAAATGAACCGCAAGGCGAAACAGATTATCGAAGATATTGTCCGTGAAGTGGAAGTTGGCGCACTTTACCTTGGTAAGGTGAAGCGGATTGAAAAGTTCGGTGCGTTTGTTGAAATCTTTAGCGGTAAAGACGGGCTGGTCCATATATCCGAACTTGCAGAAGAGAGAGTCGGCAAAGTAGAGGATGTTGTGGCAATCGGCGATGAACTCCTTGTCAAGGTCCTTGATATCGATAAGCAGGGCAGGGTCAACCTTTCCCGTAAAGCGGTGCTGAAGGAACAAAAAGAACAAAGCGAAGCTGCAAAGTCCAATTCATAATAAGGCTGGGGCAACCCGGCTTTTTTTTAGGTTTGTGCGGGTAAGATGGTTCTACTTGTCCCCCCCATTCATAAAATGTGTATAGCACATTTGGAGAATGCTGATGGGGAGGGCAAGTGATGAAGTTTGATTCCCGCTATATAATTGCTTTATCTGTAATTTCAGGTATATCATGGATAATAGTTCAGAATCCCTTGACTGATTCTTATCTCGAGGGTATACGGCCAAATATCCATGATGCGAGACCAGCCGCAGGTTCACTGTATACGGAAATCCAATCCAGGGCCGAAAAATTTAATATCCCGGCACAGGATGCCAGAATTGATCCTGTTTGGAAAACCGTACCGGGATACAACGGGTTGAAAGTAGATCTTGAAGCTTCCTATAAAAAAATGAAAAAGGCCGGGAAGTTCGACAGTAAAAAATTGATCTACAAGCAGGTAAGGCCATCCAAGCATTTAAGCGACCTGGCTCCTGCGCCCATATATAAGGCAAATCCGTCCAAGCCTTCTGCCAGCCTGCTTGTCAATGTGGCCTGGGGAAATGAATATCTTCAGGATATGCTTGAAGTATTGAAAAAGAATGATGTAAAGGCCACCTTCTTTCTGGAAGGAAGATGGGCTAAAAAATACCCGGACCTGGCGAAGATGATCTGGGAGGGAGGCCATGAAATCGGCAACCATTCCTATTCCCATCCAGACATGGCACGCATCACAAACGGCCGGGCAAGCGAGGAAATCAGGAAAACCAATGAAATCATAAAGGCCGTGACTGGAGTGACACCGAGCTGGTTTGCCCCTCCAAGCGGGAGCTATAAGGATGAAACCGTTGATATTGCAGAGGCAAACAAACTCGGGACTATTATGTGGAGTGTGGATACGATTGACTGGCAGAAGCCATCGCCGGAAACGTTGATCACCAGGGTGATGAATAAGCTCCATCCTGGAGCATTCATCCTCATGCATCCGACCGAATCTACAGCATTGTCTTTGGATAAACTGATAAAAAGCATCAAGGCGGAAAATCTGCACTTAATGACTGTATCTCAGGCATTGAGCGAGAATCGGATCATGCACTGACAGAAAAAGTTTGCTGCAGCTAGATTAGGAGGAATTATATTGATAAAGAAATATACCTGCCAAAATGGAGTAAGGATTGTACTCGAAAATATTCCTACAGTCCGTTCAGTTGCAATCGGAATTTGGATTAAGACTGGTTCAAGGAATGAAACTCCAGTAAACAACGGGATATCCCATTTTCTTGAGCATATGTTCTTCAAAGGCACTACTGAGCGTACAGCAAGGGAGATTGCCGAATCATTCGACAGCATCGGCGGACACGTCAATGCGTTCACATCGAAGGAATATACCTGCTACTATGCAAAGGTACTTGATAACCACGCAAGCTATGCGCTTGAGGTGCTGTCTGATATGTTCTTTAATTCCACATTTGTGGAAGAGGAGCTAGAGAAAGAAAAGAAAGTGGTTTGTGAGGAAATCAAGATGTATGAGGATACACCCGATGACATCGTCCATGATCTTTTGAGCAAGGCGGTATACGGAAACCATCCGCTTGGCTATCCAATCCTCGGGACAGAAGAAACGCTTGATACATTCAATGGGGATAAACTGAAGCAATATATCCATGACTACTATACCCCAGAAAATGTGGTCGTTTCGATCGCAGGGAACATAGATGAAGCTTTCATTAAAGAAACCGAAAAATATTTCGGCAGTTATACAGGCGGAAAAGGAACGAGTAAAGCTGTAAAAGCCGACTTCCATCAAAACTCTTTCAGCAGAAAGAAAGAAACGGAACAAGCCCATGTCTGCTTAGGCTTCAACGGTCTCCCAATCGGCCATGATAATGTCTACAGCCTTGTAACGCTGAACAATATCCTTGGCGGAAGCATGAGCAGCAGGCTCTTCCAGGAAGTCAGGGAGCAGAGGGGCCTTGCCTATTCTGTTTATTCATACCATTCAGCTTATCAGGAAAACGGCCTGGTCACGATTTATGGCGGAACAGGGGCAAACCAGCTGAATGTCCTTCTGGAAACCATACAAGAAACGCTTGGCAAGCTCAAGGCGGAAGGCATTACAGAGCGTGAACTGCGAAACAGCAAAGAGCAGCTGAAGGGCAGCCTGATGCTCAGTTTGGAGAGCACAAACAGCCGCATGAGCCGCAACGGGAAAAATGAGCTGCTCCTTAGCAGGCACCGTTCACTTGATGAAATTGTAGAAGAAATAGATAGTGTGACAGAAGAAAAAGTAAATGCACTGGGCAAAGAAATTTTCAACGATGAATATTCCATGGCCATTATCAGTCCGCTTGAAGACTGGACTAAGTAAGACCCTGAGAAACAGACTTGTTCTGTTTCTTTTTTTTAGGCTGTTTCACATTTATGGTGCTATGGGAAAAGAAAGTTGTTTTCCGCTGCACGCACTCTGCCTGCGCGGCGGGCAGGCAGGGGGAAGCGGTCTTCTTTCCGGTGCCTGATTGACTTATAACTCGACCGAAAGTCCTGCGCCCCCCGCTCCAATCAACTTTGTATAATAATTACATCTCCTCACAGAACTCATCAGACAAAAATAATCTTTTAGAATAGAGCCTTTTTTGACTTGCAGAGGTAAAAATCCGAGTGCAGGAAAGAGGATGTTCCATTATGTCTTCTTTTCAAACCGGCCTGGATGGATGCATATGCCTTTGTTTTCCTATTTGAGATCCCAAGTCGGGCTCCTGCACGGGAAATAAGTAAAAAAATCCTTTCCGGTGCTTCTATTAAGGGGTGCCAGATGATATAGATGTAGTAATGGACAATTCGGAGGTGCCGCCTATGAGGCTGAGTGAATTAAGCGGGAAAGAAATTGTGGACGTGAAGCGTGCAGAGAGGCTGGGGGTGCTTGGACAGACGGACCTGGAGATCAATGAAAAAGGCCAAATAACAGCCTTGATTATTCCGAGTGTCAAGTGGTTTGGGTTTAAGAAGAACGGCTCGGAGATCAGGGTACCCTGGAACCATATCAAAAAGATCGGGACAGATATGATCATCATCGATATTCCGGAGGCAGGACCGGGTCAGGATGAATGATGAAGCGAAAAGGCAGCACCTCATACAGGTGCTGCCTTTTTATATGGGACCGAGCCTGCCCTTTATGCTGCAGGCCATTCACCACCTGTAACCGGTCCTCATACTATAAAGAGGCACACCATCCAATCCTGGCTATGGCGATACATAGTCAGCAGGCCATGCCCATTTCCATAAAAGAAGGTGACATTTGAAATGCTGACAGGCATACAAATTGCTGTCATAGGCGGCGATGCAAGGCAGCTTGAAGTTGTTAGGAAATTGACCCAGCTTGATGCGAAGCTGTGGCTTGTCGGGTTTGAGCAGCTTGATCACGCCTTTACCGGAGCCGTAAAGGAAAAGCTGGATGAACTGAACATGAAGGAAATCGACGCGATCATCCTACCGGTGCCGGGGACCAATGCTGAGGGGAATATTGAGACCATCTTTTCTAGTGAGAAAGTGAAATTGACCGAAGAAATCTTAAAGAAAACACCAGAGCACTGCACCATTTATTCGGGGATTTCAAATCAGTACTTAGACAGGGTCACACAAAATGCAGAACGGAAGCTGGTCCAGCTTTTTGAGCGTGATGATGTGGCGATTTATAACTCGATACCCACTGTGGAAGGGACCATCATGATGGCCATCCAGCATACAGATTATACGATTCACGGGGCAAACGTGGCGGTGCTCGGACTTGGGAGAGTAGGTATGAGTGTGGCAAGAACCTTCCATTCCCTGGGTTCCAGAGTAAAAGTGGGAGCCAGGAAAAGCGAGGATCTGGCCAGGATAACCGAAATGTCACTCCAGCCCTTTCATATTAAAGATCTGGAGCATGAAATCAAAAATATAGATATCTGCATCAATACAATACCTCATCCGGTTGTGACAGCGGCGGTGCTTGCCAATATGCCGCCACATACACTGGTGATTGATCTGGCTTCAAAGCCCGGGGGCACTGATTTCCGTTATGCAGAAAAAAGAGGCATTAAAGCCCTGCTGGCTCCAGGGCTGCCTGGTATAGTGGCGCCAAAAACCGCAGGCCAGATACTTGCGAATGTGCTGGCACAGCTCCTGGATGGAGATCTTAAACAAAGGAAGGGGAATGCACCATGAGTCTAAAGGGAAAACGAATCGGATTTGGCCTGACCGGATCACATTGCACATACGATGCTGTCTATCCGGAAATAGAAAAGCTGGTGAAGGAAGGAGCAGATGTTATTCCCATTGTTACGAACACCGTCCAGTCAACTACTACAAGATTTGGAGCCGGCGAGGATTGGGTTGCCAGGATCGTGGAATTGACAGGGAATGCAGTCGTCGATACAATCGTCAAAGCCGAACCGCTTGGGCCTAAATTACCGCTTGACTGCATGGTTATAGCCCCCTTAACCGGAAATACGATGAGCAAGCTGGCAAATGCCCAGACAGATTCACCTGTCCTGATGGCGGCCAAGGCAACCATGAGGGGCCACAGGCCGGTTGTTGTCGGAATCTCAACTAATGATGCACTCGGACTTAACGGCGTCAATTTGATGAGGCTGATGAGCACAAAGGATATATACTTTATTCCCTTCGGACAGGATGATCCGGTTAAAAAGCCCAATTCTATGGTAGCAAGAATGAGCGAGCTGAGGGAGACTGTGATCCACGCCATGAAAAAAGAGCAGATCCAGCCGGTCATCATTGAAAGGTACAGGGACGGGGAATAGTAATCCAGCCATTATTCAAGGATGGGTATTTTATTAAATAAGTTTTGCAATGGGAATGCATCATAATGCCGGGCTGAGTGCAGCGGGAGCTGCCCGCTGGTAATCAGCCTTCCTGTTCTGCGGCAGCAAAGTTTGTGAAAACAGCTATATTCTATTATCTTTAATGCGTTATTATGATAAAATGAACATGTTTATTAGACTATCGAAACAAGAAATAATACAATAACATATAAAGACTTTATCTTATAGGATTTATTGGAGGGCTTTTACATGGGGGAAGCAAAAGGTTTGAATGTAGCAGTTGTAGGAGCGACAGGCGCAGTTGGCCAGCAGATGCTCCGTACTCTTGAAAATAGGGATTTTCCGATTAAAAATTTACTCCTGCTGTCATCAGCGAGGTCTGCAGGATCCAAGATAACATTTAAGGGCAGGGAGTATGAAGTCCAGGAGGCTTCACCCGAAAGCTTTGAGGGTATAGATGTGGCATTATTCTCGGCCGGAGGGAGTGTCTCCAAGGCTCTTGCACCCGAGGCTGTGAAGCGCGGGGCCGTGGTTATAGACAATACAAGCGCATTTCGTATGGATGAAAATGTCCCGCTTGTGGTTCCTGAAGTAAATCCGGAAGATTTAAAGAATCATAACGGAATTATTGCCAATCCAAATTGTTCGACCATCCAGATGGTTGCAGCGCTGCAGCCGCTCCGGAAAGAATTTGGCCTTTCAAAGGTTGTTGTTTCCACATACCAGGCGGTTTCTGGTGCCGGTGCTGCAGCAGTCAGCGAAATGAAAAGGCAGGCTCGGGCTATACTGGAGGAAGAAGATTTCACTCCCGAGATCCTTCCGGTGGGAAGCGATGACAAAAAGTATCAAATTGCTTTTAATGCAGTGCCGCAGATCGACAAATTCCAGGATAATGGATTTACATTCGAGGAAATGAAGATGGTCAATGAGACTAAGAAAATCATGCATCTTCCTGAGCTGAAGGTGGCTGCCACATGCGTACGGCTTCCGATAGAAACAGGGCATTCTGAATCGGTCTATATCGAAATCGGGAAAAGCGGTGTGACAGCTGGGGACATCCAGCAGCTCCTTGCCGATGCACCGGGCATAGTGCTCGAGGATAACATCAGCGAGCAGGTTTACCCGATGCCCGCCCACAGTGTCGGCAAAAACGAGGTTTTTGTAGGCAGGATCAGAAAGGATCTTGATGAGGACAAAGGTTTCCACCTCTGGATCGTGTCTGACAACCTTTTAAAAGGTGCTGCCTGGAATTCAGTCCAAATTGCAGAAACTATGCTTGAAATGGAATTGCTGAAGAAGAAATAAAGGTTTTGTTAAGCGAGCCTTCCCAGCTTTAAGGGAAGGCTAAACTTTATTAGAGGTGTAAACATGAAAATCATCGTACAGAAATTCGGCGGAACCTCAGTCAGAGATGAAAAGAGCCGCAGCCATGCACTTCGACATATACAGCAAGCTCTTGAAAATGGATATAAGACGGTCATCGTTGTTTCGGCAATGGGGAGAAAAGGCGAGCCGTATGCAACGGACACCCTGCTTTCACTTGTGAATGGCTCAGACAGCAGACTTACAAAACGGGAGCACGACCTGCTTCTGTCTGTCGGTGAAACAATATCATCTGTTGTCTTCACCAACCTGCTTCTGGAGAATGGAATAAAAGCCACGGCCTTCACAGGTGCCCAGGCTGGTTTCAGGACAAACAGCGACCATACTAATGCCAAAATTTCGGAAATGAAATGTGAACGGCTCAGAAGGGAGCTTGAGCATTATGATGCAGTGGTAGTGGCAGGTTTCCAGGGAGCTGCAAGGAACGGAGATGTAACGACGCTTGGCCGGGGGGGCAGCGATACATCCGCAGCTGCCCTTGGAGCGGCTTTGAATGCGGAGTGGGTGGATATTTTTACAGATGTAGAGGGAATCATGACCGCCGATCCGCGCATTGCAGAAAATGCAAGGCCGCTTGACGTAGTCACGTATAATGAAGTCTGCAATATGGCTTATCAAGGTGCCAAGGTCATCCACCCGCGGGCGGTTGAAATTGCCATGCAGGCCAAGGTGCCGATCCGGATCAGGTCCACCTATTCTGACAGTCCGGGCACACTTGTTACCTCGATCAGCAAAAATAAACGGGGAACAGATATCAGGGAAAGGCTCGTCACAGGCATTGCCCATGTATCAAAGATTACGCAGATTAAGGTTTCAGCCAAGAAAAATCAGTATGACCTTCAGGCTGAAGTGTTCAAGGCAATGGCAAACGCCCATATCAGCGTTGACTTTATCAACATTTCACCTCAAGGTGTAATATACACGGTTTCCGAGGAAATGACCCCGCTCGCCGTGGAAATCCTGGAGAGCCTGGACTATGAACCGCAGGTGCAGACGGATTGTGCCAAGGTATCAGTAGTTGGAGCCGGAATTACCGGGGTACCGGGTGTGACAGCGAGGATTGTCACCGCGCTTTCTGAGAAGGGAATCAGCATTCTTCAGTCGGCAGACAGCCATACAACCATCTGGGTTCTTGTTAAGGAAGCGGACCTAATTGAAGCTGTCAACGCTCTGCACGATGCTTTTAGACTTCATATTGAGGAACAGCAGATTGAAATCGGGGAAAAGAATTCCCCGTTGAATTAAGGAGTGGTAACAGTGTATTTTGGAAGAGTATCTACCGCAATGGTAACCCCTTTTGACAGTAAGGGGAATATTGATTTTGCAAAAACTGACCAGCTCGTGAATTATTTGATTGAAAACGGAAGCGACTCGCTGGTGGCTGCCGGAACCACAGGGGAATCACCGACCCTTTCTACAGAAGAAAAATTGGCCTTATTCAAGACTGTTGTTAAAGCGGCAGATAAGCGTGTGCCGGTCATTGCCGGTACCGGCAGCAACAACACCCGTGCCTCCATCGAATTGACACGAAAAGCGGAGGAGGCAGGCGTTGATGCCATCATGCTTGTGGCACCGTATTATAATAAGCCAAACCAGGAAGGGCTTTACCAGCACTTCAAGGCGATTGCCGAAAGCACAGCTCTTCCTGTTATGATTTATAATATCCCGGGAAGGGCGTCCGTAAATATCGCCGTTGATACGATCATCAGGCTCTCAGAGATTCCCAATATAGTTGCCGTCAAGGAAGCAAGCGGCGACCTGAATGCCATGACTGAAATCATTGCAGGCACCAGTGATGATTTCCTCCTGTACAGCGGCGATGATGCGCTCACCCTGCCTGTACTGGCGATCGGCGGCACCGGGATTGTGTCGGTTGCATCTCACATCATCGGAAATCAAATGCAGCAAATGGTTGAAGCCTTCTTCACCGGAAACAGCAGGGATGCCGCACTTCTCCACCAGCAGCTTTCCCCTGTCATGAAAGGACTCTTCACCTCGCCGAGCCCTGTGCCTGTAAAAACGGCACTACAGCTGAAAGGCTTGAACGTCGGTCCGGTCCGGCTGCCGCTCGTTCCGCTTACTGAGACAGAAAGAAGCACGCTCGCAAACCTGCTTTCTTCCAGCTTGAATGAATTTTAGCCAAAAAGTCTTTTTTTGGGGACAGACTTTGGAGCCTGCAGGCAAACCTGGATGTAAAATCGGGTCTGTCTGCAGGCTTTTCTTTTAGCCTTTATTAAAAAAATTATAAAACGGCCTTGATGGCAGGAGAAAGGATCCCGTATTGCGTTCGAAGGAGAAAGCCCGAGGAAAATAAAGCTGGATTGCATAATTGTAAGACCGCTCTGGGACTGGTTCAGTATCAACCCCAGGCGGCCCGAACGCGGCGGGAAGACAGGATGTGCCGCAGTTATCCTTTATTCAGGTCACGTGACTCCCCAGGGCTTTGCAAGCCTGTGGCACCAGGATATTGAATGCTCTGGTCCCGGTCGGATTCAACTCGTTTTGATTCTTTTAATTTTTGTTCTTGACGGTCTTTTCCCATAAATTCTCCTCCTTTTTCTTAAACATTTCCTGCAGTCCTTGTTCTTATTCATCCTGTGTCCATTTCAGGCAGGGAGAAAAAATTCTCCTGCTCAAAAAGCAGGGGTGCACATAGTGGGGGACGGCATACAGCCGGCCCATTCAGCTTGTATCTAAAGAAGGTTTTTGACAATTTTGAAACCTATTTGTTGTCACCCTATTTTTTCTTCATGTATAATGAAAATAATTGGAATGGAACGGAAGCACTCAGCATAGGGGGATTTTACATTGGAAAAATTAAATAAAATAAGAATAATAGCTTTAGGCGGCCAGGGAGAATCAGGCAAGAATATGTATGTGGCCGAGGTAAATGAAGATTTATACATATTGGATGCAGGCCTTATGTATCCGGAAAACGAAATGCTTGGAATTGATGTAGTCATACCTGATATAACATTTTTGGCTGAGAACAAAAGCAGAGTGCAGGGTATCTTTTTAACTCATGGCCATGAAGATCATATAGGGGCTCTGCCTTATATACTTAGAACTTTAAATGTGCCGGTTTATGCGACCAGGCTGACCATTGAGCTTGCGAAGGCAAATCTCCGCGAGAATGATTACAAGGGGAAGGTGAAGTTTGAGCGTATCGATTCAGATACTTCACTTTCCTTCCCATCCGCTGAGGTCACCTTCTTCAAGACTAATCACAGCATTCCTGATTCAGTGGGGATCGCCATACATACATCTGAAGGGGCGATTGTTTATACTGGTGATTTCAAGTTTGACCAGGCCGCAGCCCCGCTCTATCAGCCTGAAATCGGCAAGATGGCAGCCCTCGGTGAGAAAGGGGTGCTTGCACTCCTTTCTGTCAGCACCGGAGCCGAGAAACCGGGTTATACTCCTTCGGAAGCCCTGGCGGCAAGAGGGATGTCAGATGTGTTTTATAATGCCAAAAAGCGGATCATAGTAGCCTGCTTTGCATCCCATATCAACAGAATTCAGCATGTATTCAATGCAGCCCATGAGAACGGCAGGAAAGTTGCTGTGGTAGGAAAAAGCCTGCAGCGCGTCTATGATATTGCCTTGAGCAATGGGTACCTGAATGTACCGGATGATATAATCATCCCCGTATCGGAGATAGGAAGTTATCCGGAAGAGAAAGTAGTCGTGCTTGTAACCGGGATTCAGGGAGAGCCGATTGAAGCCCTCCAGAAGATGGCGAAGAGGTCTCATAAACAGGTGAACATACAGCAGGGCGACACAGTTTTGATTGCAGCACCTCCCATCAAGGGCGGCGAGCTCTTTGTTTCAAAAACGATGGATATGGCGTACCGGGCAGGTGCGGAGGTCATTTCCGGAAAGACGGTGAATGTACCGGGACACGGCAGTCAGGAAGAGCTGAAAATGATGCTTAACCTGATGAAACCGAAGTTCCTGCTTCCGGTTCATGGGGAATTCAGGAACCTGAAGGCCCATGCCAAACTTGGAGCTGGATGGGGCCTGCCGAGCGACCGGATCCTGATATTAGATAAGGGTGAGACTGCAGAGATAAAAGGAGATTCCGTCAGCACCTCAGGAAGGGTGACAGCAGGAAATGTCCTGATAGATGGAAGCGGCGTGGGCGATGTAGGAAATATCGTCCTCCGTGACCGAAGACTGCTCTCGCAGGATGGCATCCTGATTGTTGTTATCAGTTTGAATAAATCCAGGAAGGTTATTTCAGCCGGGCCTGAAATCATTTCCCGCGGTTTTGTGTATGTCCGTGAATCGGAGAAACTTATGGAGGACGCCTCAAACCTTGTCAGGACAATCGTTCAGAAAAAAATCGCAGGAGATTCCTTCGATTGGGCAAGTCTTAAGCAGGAAATGAGAGACGGCCTGAATTCATTCCTATATGAAAAAACAAAACGGAGGCCGATGATCCTTCCCATCATCATGGAAGGATAAGTATTCCAGCCTGTTCCTTAAAGGAACAGGCTGATTTTTTGACTATTGCCTGGATGAACTCCCTTATCTTTGCTCATACTAGCTACATAATCCAGGCAAAGGAGATATGAGCATGAGAAACGAAGTAAATCAGGCCGAAGGCGATAAACAGGAAACTGGGAAGCCGGCTTCAAGCCTGATCGAAAAGATTCAGCAGCTGGGACAGACAGATGTTCCCCAGATGTCGAAGGATTCTAAGATCCATTGTTTAACCATCGTAGGCCAGATTGAAGGTCATATGCAGCTTCCGCCTCAAAATAAGACAACGAAATATGAACATGTTATCCCTCAGATTGTGGCCATCGAACAAAATCCGAATATCGAGGGACTTCTTGTTATTTTAAATACAGTCGGCGGTGATGTAGAAGCCGGCCTGGCCATTTCTGAGATGCTTGCCTCCTTGTCAAAGCCTGCGGTATCAATTGTACTGGGCGGAGGACATTCGATTGGAGTTCCCATTGCGGTCAGCTGCGATTATTCGTTCATAGCGGAAACAGCGACCATGACTATTCATCCCATCCGGCTGACGGGCCTTGTGATCGGTGTCCCGCAGTCCTTTGAATATCTTGACAAAATGCAGGAGCGGGTAGTCAGCTTCGTGACCAGGCATTCCAATATTACGGAAGAGAAGTTCAAGGAGCTTATGCTGGCAAAGGGAAATCTGACAAGAGATATTGGCACGAATATTGTTGGAGCCGAAGCGGTGGAATCAGGCCTGATCCATGCAGTCGGAGGCGTTGGCCAGGCAATGAGGAAGCTTAATGAATTGATTGCGGAAAGAGCAGAAGAGTCAGGCGGGATCATTCAGTGATACTCTATACCACAGTACCGCATGAGCAGATTTTTTTAACAAATGTCCTCCATGAGCCGCAAATGATGAACATTGATTATAGAGGCATCCAGATGCAGGTTGAATATATGTCACCGACCTGTTTTAGGATAGACCGCATAATAAGCACGGATCCCCTTCATTATCTTGATCCTGATATACAGCCTGGCAGCCTCCTGCATTATTCACCGTCGGATTTTGCAAGATGAAAGCTCGTACAGTCTATGGTTTTTATGATATAATTAAGTGATAATAAAAAGCAGCCATGTGGCTGCTTTCTAAGTTTACATATGGTTATGAATTACTATGAACCGGATAACTTTGAAAACAACGGAAACAGGCTGGCCGGAAAAAAGGCATACGCCCGGCGGCTGCCGGGTTTTATTATTTTCCCTGGCAATCTGTGCGAATAACTAGAATGGCAAAGGTGATGAAATGGCAAAACGAAAAAGAAGATCAAAAAAGAATGCGGAAGGATTTAAGCAGACCTTAAGGTTCGAACTGACCGGGCTAATCCTGTTCGCCCTGTCGGCCATTGCCATGGCAGAGCTTGGGACTGTCGGAAGAGCGCTCGTGCTGCTGGTCCGATTCTTTATGGGAGAATGGTATATACTCGCCTTATTAGGATTATGTATACTCAGCGTCTATCTGATGTGGAAACGGAAACTGCCTTTTTTCTTTAAGAGGCAGCTGGTGGGAATTTATATCATCATTGCCTCAATCCTTCTGCTCAGTCATGTTACCCTTTTTGAACTCCTGTCGGAAGGGGGCCCATTTAAGAAGCCGAGCGTCATCTCAAATACCTCGGAGCTCTTCTGGATGGAAGTAAAAGGTGAAGCGAGTACACGTGATCTTGGAGGCGGTATGATAGGGGCTGTTCTGTTTGCATCCTCTTACTTCCTGTTTGATGCGGCCGGCACAAAGATGGTTGCATTCCTTTTGATCATTATCGGGCTTGTACTTGTGACTGGCAGGACAATAGGAGATACTCTCGGCAGAATTATCAGCGGGACGGGAGGCTTCCTCAGCTCACAGTGGGGAGCTTTCATTGATGATATGAAAGCCTGGCAGGGTGAACGGGCCGATAAAAAGCGTGAAAGGCAGCAGAACCGCACCCAGCAGCACGCCGAAGGACGGGTTCAGGAACAGCAGCCTGACTTTCAGGCAGTCGATCCTGGCGATTCCCAGAGGGAGACGGAGGCTCCACAGCCGCTGATTTCTAATTTTGCAAGCAGAGCATACAGCGAGGAGCAGGGGGAAGAGGGAGGATCAGGTCCGGATGAAAAAGCAGCAGGCGGTAAGGACTCTGTGAAGGATCCAGAAGACAAAGAAGATCTTACACCTCAGATCAATTTTTCTGAAGTGGAGAACGACAAATACACGCTTCCGCCCCTTTCACTCCTTACCACTCCAAAGAAGGCTGACCAGAGCGGAG